>JAXJYO010000051.1:0-14292 GCA_036306945.1 Ruminococcus sp.
CATTCCGAAGAAATCTTTCAAAAAAGTTCCGTTCGACTTGCATGTGTTAGGCACGCCGCCAGCGTTCGTCCTGAGCCAGGATCAAACTCTCTAAAATTTGTATCTCAACATCTTTCGATGTTCAAATCAATTTCAGAGCTCAATCGCTCATTCAGAATACTAACTTTGTATCCGTGAATTTCCTGATGTATTTTTAGTGTTACATCTCACTGTAATTCTTTGAGCTTTCCTCAAAGTCATTACGGGTTTCTTATTACTTTCGTTGTTTAATTTTCAAGGTCCTACGCACTAAAAGACACTCGGCTTTTGCCGTTCATCTCAGTAGCGCAAGAGCTATTATACAACAGCTTTTCGCTTTTGTCAACCCCTTTTTTCAAGTTTTTTAAAACTTTTTTCGAGGTTTCCTTTTCTTACTGAGCGCTGTCTTTCAGCGAACGTTTGTTATTATATCAAACACCTTTACTTTTGTCAACACTTTTTTGGAAAAACTTTTCCATTTCTTATTATTTCACGGTATATACAGAATTATTACACATTAATCAAACTATTTTATGTCATTATCACTCTTAGTCACTGAATATTATATTATATATAAGTATTATAATACTATAATTAATTGATTTTTTATCTTATATAAGCAAGATTTCATATACTTTTTGTACAATCTGCATTAACTCTATTTATTCACATTGTACAAACTTTGTAAATTTGATGTAAACTGCTGGATTTTTACTGAAAATGTGTTATTATATAATTGTATAAAGTTAATTTATACACTGCAAATACCCCAAGGAGTTGATGAAATGAGCTTTAACAAAATTATCACTATTACAAGACAGTTCGGTTCGGGTGGTCATGAGATTGGCAAAGCACTCGCAAAGACACTTGATATTCCATTCTATGATAAAGAGCTTATTTCTCTTGCCGCTAAGGAAAGCGGAATTTGTCCTGAAGTATTTGAAAAAGTTGACGAAAAGGCTACCAATAGTCTGCTTTACTCTCTTTCTGTAGGTCTTTATAACTACGGAAACAGCTTTTCGTCAATTGGCGATTTGCCTATTAACGACCGTCTTTATATTTTGCAGCACCAGATTATTAAGGATCTTGCCGAAAAAGAAAATTTTGTTGTAGTCGGAAGATGCGCTGACTATATTTTGAGAGATAATCCGAATGTTGTGAAGGTATTTATTTATGCGGATATCGACAGCCGAATCAAAAGAGCTGTTGACAGACACGAGATTGATCCTGCGCGTGCTAAACAGGCGGTTATCAAAGCAGACAAAAGCAGAGCAAACTACTATAGTTTTTATTCAGGTAAAAAATGGGGCTTGGCTGATAATTACGATTTGTGTATCAACAGTACGCACGTCACTACTGACCAGGCTGTTAAAATTATACTAAGTTATCTTGATATTCTTGATCGTAAATAATTTTCATATTTAACCATTTCCTGAATATACTGTATTGTTTATTAAGGAGGTGTTTCTATGAAGTTCATCGTTATGGATCTCGATGATTTTATCTTCGGTAACGAAGAATGGCATGAAAGTGAAAGATAATTTTTTCGGTTTCATTTATCTTTGAAGTTTAAATTGAAATTTAATTTGATTATTTTTCATTGACATAAAATCATAGAAAAACGGAGGATACACTATTTTGTATCCTCCATTTTTTTTGCCCCTGAAAACGAAACGAGGGCGTGTTTGTTAAATTATATGAAACCGTTCAAATTATATTACTGATTATTTCCGATAAACGAAAGCGGATCTGCATAGTTTCCGTTGACTTTCACAGCTATATGAATATGGTTGGCATCGCTTGCCTCAAAAGGCACTGTTCCTACCACACCGATTTTATCGCCTGTTTCAACAGAGTCGCCCTCTTCTACCTCAATTTTTCCGAGTCCGCTGTAAATGCACACTGCATCATTGACTGAAATTTCAACGGTTTTGCCGTACATCTTATCTTCGGTTACTTTTGTAACTGCGCCACCCGCCATTGCGGTTACGTCATCTCCGAGTTCACCTGAAAAATCTACTCCGAGATGTGGCTTCCATACATTGAGGGTTTTGAAATAGACGCTTTCTGTGCTGTATTCTCTAAGAACATTTGCCGACTTCAACGGATAGGTCAGTGAAAGGTCGGTTGAAAGCATTGTTTCAAGCGCATCTTCACTGCTTGCTTCGTCCGGATCTGCCGACTGCGGTTGAGTAACTGTTTCGGATATTGCTGTAACAGGAGCAATTGTTGTTTCAACAACAGGCTGATCCTGCGTTTCTACAACACCCGTTACCACCTGATTTACCTGTTGTGCCTGTGTGGTTTCTGTCTGTCCTTCTGTTGTTGGAATTGAAAGTGTGTTGTATGTTGAATATACCGCCATACAGACTGCTATCAGGCAGATTGAAAAAGCTGTGTAAAATCCGACTTTTTCACGACGACTTCGCTTTTTTCTTCTGCTGTTTCTGTTATAATAATCGCTCATAAAAAAGCACCTCCGCAATTAGTATTGTCAGAGGTGCATTTTTTATACAATATTTTCTTATTTTACTCTGTAACTGTGTATCCCTGATCTTCTACCGTCTTTTTAAGAACATCAAACGGAATTTCTTTTTCAAGAGTTACCACCGCAGTTCCTTTTTCGTGACTTGCTACAGCCTGAGATACTTCGGGGAGTTCTTCGAGAACTTTCTTTACTCTTGCTTCGCAGTGTGGACACATCATACCTTCAATTTTCATTGTTACTTCCATTTTCGGTTTCTCCTTAACTTTTAATTTTTTATCTTTATCCGTTTTACGGATTTTTACAAAATTAAGTCTGAGCGCATTTGATACTACGCAGAAACTTGACAGGCTCATTGCCGCCGCACCAAACATAGGATTCATTCTCCAGCCGAGCAGAGGTATGAAAACTCCTGCAGCAAGAGGTATTCCGATTATATTATAGATAAATGCACAAAAGAGATTTTCGTGGATATTTTTAAGTGTGGCTCTTCCGAGTCTGATAGCCGCAGGAACATCGCTGAGTCGGCTTTTCATCAACACTACATCTGCGGATTCGATTGCAACATCTGTTCCTGCCCCGATTGCAATTCCGAGGTCTGCGCTTGTGAGTGCAGGCGCATCGTTGATACCATCACCGACCATCGCAACCTTACCCTTTTGTTTGAGCTGTCTGATCACACTTTCTTTGCCGTCGGGCATAACTCCTGCAATAACTTCATCAACACCGACTTGCTTTCCGATTGCATTTGCAGTTTTTTCGTTATCGCCTGTCAGCATTACAACGTGAATTCCCATATTTTGGAGTTCTTTTACAGCCTGAGGACTGTCAGGCTTGATCACATCGGCTACGGCAATTATGCCAATCATCTTATTTCCTTTTGAGAAATATAAAGGCGTTTTTCCTTCTTCGGCAAGTTTTTGCGCTCTGCTGATTATTTCAGAATTTATCTCCGCTTTTTCTGAAATAAACCTTCGGTTACCTCCGCAAATTTCTGTTCCGTCAAGCACGGCAGAAAGTCCGTTGCCCGAGAATATTCTGAAATTTTCTACTTCTTTAAAGTCTATATTTTCATCTTTTGCTTTTTCAATCACTGCTTTTGCAAGCGGATGTTCGCTTTTACATTCAAGTGAATATGCTATTTTTAAAAGTTCTGTTTCTGTTGTTTCAATCGGAATAATATCTGTCACTTTTGGCTCTCCGCTTGTGATCGTGCCTGTTTTATCAAGTGCAACCACGTTGATTTTTCCCGATTCTTCAAGCGAAACAGCGGTTTTGTAGAGAATTCCGTTTTTTGCTCCTACTCCGCTTCCTACCATTATCGCAACAGGTGTTGCAAGTCCGAGTGCACAAGGGCAACTTATTACGAGCACAGAAATCGCTCTTGCAAGTGCGGAGCCTACTCCTTCGCCAATCAACAGCCATACAATTGCTGTTATTATGGCAATCGTGATTACCACAGGTACGAATATTCCCGAAACTTTATCGGCTACTTTTGCGATAGGCGCTTTTGTTGCCGCCGCATCGCTTACCATTTTTATAATCTGAGAAAGTGTCGTATCTTCTCCGACTCTTGTAGCTTCACATTTTATAAAACCCGACTGGCTGATCGTTGCGGCTGAAACAGCGTCGCCCTTGCCTTTATCAACAGGAATACTTTCACCCGTAAGCGCAGACT
Organism: Ruminococcus sp.; assembly: GCA_036306945.1. GTDB lineage: Bacteria > Bacillota > Clostridia > Oscillospirales > Acutalibacteraceae > Ruminococcoides. The sequence continues at coordinate 4,182 of JAXJYO010000051.1, forward strand.
CATTGACTGCACTTGAACCGTCGATGATTATTCCGTCTACCGGAATACTTTCACCGGGTCTGACCACGAATATATCGCCTTTTTTTACAGATTCAATCGCAACTTCGGTTTCTTTTCCATCGACAAGAAGGGTTGCAGTTTTAGGCGCAAGGTTCATCAGGCTTTTAAGTGCGTCCGTCGTTTTGCCTTTTGAACGTGCCTCAAGCATTTTTCCGACCGTAATCAACGTCAAAATCATTGCCGACGACTCAAAATACAATTCGTGCATATATGACATTACCGCACTCATATCACCATTGACCTGCGCTGATGTCATTGCGAATAACGCATAAGTGCTGTATGCAAAGGCTGTTCCCGAACCAAGAGCCACAAGTGTGTCCATATTCGGGGATTTTCTGAGCAAAGCTTTAAAACCACTGATGAAAAACTTCTGATTTATTACCATTACGGCAACTGTCAGCAAAAGCTGTAACAATCCCATTGCTATGCAATTATTCTCAAAAAATGACGGTACGGGGAATCCCCACATCGTATGTCCCATTGAAAAATACATCAGCACTGCAAGGAAAATAAGCGAAGCAATAAGTCTGTTTCGCAACGCAGGAGTTTCTTTATCTTTTAGAAAATCGGACTTACTCTGACTTTTTTGTTCTTTATTGGAATTATTCTTCAAAAAAGCCCCATATCCGGCATCTTCTACGGCTTTAATTACAGATTCAGGTGTTGCTGTGCCTTCAACGCCCATTGAATTTGTCAGCAAACTTACTGAACAGGAAGTCACTCCCTCGAGTTTTGACACAGCTTTTTCAACCCTTGCACTGCAAGCCGCACAACTCATACCTGTTACGTTATATTGTTCCATAAAGCACCTCTATTTCATAAGCTTTTGAAGCGTATCAACAAGCTCATCTATCGTTTCATCTTTGCCGTTTCTTATATCCTGAGCCACGCAAGTGCGGATATGATTTGACAAAAGTTCTTTATTAAAAGCATTGAGGGCGGCATTCACAGCAGATACCTGCACAAGAATATCTGTGCAATAAGCATCTTTTTCCACCATACCTTTTATTCCACGAATCTGTCCTTCTATTCGGCTGAGCCTGTTAATAAGTTTTTTATATTCTTGCTCGTCACGCTTTTTCGTTTTGTGACAACAACATTTTTCTTCCATAATAAAACCACCGTTTAAGTTGATTATACCCCATCGGGGTATTTTTATTATATACCCCCCAAGGGTATTTGTCAAGGGTAACATCCGAGCAATTTCCTAGCGAGTGCCTCGCACGCAGTTCGTGCAGACAGCATCATCTTTTAAAATTGTTCTGTGCCCGAGTATAATCGAGCAATTTCCTATACAATAAAAAAACCGTCCTACTAATGTAAGACGGTTTAAAAGCATTATAAAATTAGTCAGCTGAATATGGAAGTAATGCAAGGTGACGAGCACGCTTGATTGCTACTGTGAGTTCACGCTGATGCTTTGCACATGTGCCTGTTACACGGCGAGGAAGGATCTTTCCTCTCTCTGACATATAACGGCGAAGACGTGCGATATCCTTATAATCGATATGTTCAACCTTGTCAACGCAGAAGCCGCAAACTTTCTTGCGAGCCTTTCTGCCACGGTTCATTGGTCTGTCTGCCATGATGGAGTTCTCCTTTCGTGAGAATAATTATTTAAACTAAGTTGTAATTAAAATGGTAAGTCGTCGTCAAGCGGCATATCCTGAAAATCTGCATTTGTACCACTCTGATATGAGGCAGGTGCCTGCTGTGGTGCTTCCTGCTGATAAACCTGACTTCCGCCGTATGACGGAGCAGGACTTCCGTAAGACTGATTGCCGTACGGCTGGCTGTATCCGCCTGCGTTTTCACGGCGTTCGCCTGTGAATGACACGTTATCTGCGACAACCTCGACAACATAACGGTTAGATCCGTCCTTTGCCTGATAAGTACGGCTCTGAAGCTGACCTTCAACGGCAATGAGTGAACCCTTTCCGAAATAACGGCATACAAACTCAGCTGTACTTCTCCAACATACTATATCAAAAAAGTCTGCCTTGCGCTCTTCACCGCTTTTTACATAACTGCGATCAACAGCTATTCTAAAGCTTGTTACGCTGATGCCTGTTCCTGTCGTCTTTAATTCAGGGTCAGAAACGAGTCTGCCCATCAAAATAACTCTGTTTAACATTTGTGATCCTTTCGTGATTCGGGTAATACCCTACAATGTGATTATTCGTCTTCCTTCTTGATAATGAGTGAACGCATTACGCCGTCTGTGATTTTGTAGATACGGTCGAGCTCTGCTGGGAACTCAGCTGTGCTTTCAAAATCGAAAAGAACGTAGTAGCCTTCGCTTTCCTTGTTGATGAGGTAAGCAAGCTTTCTCTTGCCCCATTCGTCAACGTTCTTCAATGTGGCATTCTTCTCAATGAGAGCTTTGAACTTTTCAACGATTGCCTGAATACCTTCTTCGCCCTTCTTCATTGATACGATCATTACTGTTTCGTAATTTGCTGTAACTGCCATTTCCATTGCACCTCCTTCTGGACTTTATGGCGGCTTTTGCCGCAAGGATTTGTTGCATAACACAACAAATATAATTATAACATATTTTTACTGCTTGTCAACACATTTTTAATTTATTAGGCAGTCAAAAAATTTCTTTTTGAACTCCTTACTCTTTCTCTGAGAAATTTTCACGGTGACTTTCTCACCATTATTCTTTCTGAGAATTATTATGTCATTTTCAATCTTTTCAATATTCTGTAAATTTACAATATAGCTGTAATGCGGTTGTCCAAAACTCATATCACCGAGAATTTCTTTCCACTCTGATAAAGTCCTGTTGCTGATGATCTCATCATCTTTTGTGACTATCATAGATTTTCTTCTGTGTATCGTCACATAGAGAATATCCTTCACATAAACTCTTGAGGTACTTGTTCCGTCTGATAAAATCATTCGTGTGTTCTCCGAATAACGCTTCATTGCTGAATCAAGTCCGCTGAAAACCCTTTCTTTATCAGGCGGTTTAGGCAGATATCTGAGCACATTCAAATCCATTGCGTCATCGAGATACCCCGGAAATGCGGTTATCATAAACAATATTATGTCTACGTTTTTCTTTTTCAGATGTATGGCAACATCAAGCCCGCTGTATTTCGGCATTTCTACGTCAAGAAGCGCAATATCGTACACATTGTCAGATGCCATAATATATGAACTAGAAGTTTCTGCTGTAATTTCGGCAGATATACCGTGATTTTCAAAATAATTTTCAAGCATCTCTTTAAGTATTTCAACAACGTAAAAATCATCATCGCAAATTAAAACACGCATTATATCCCCCTCACCACAATAATCTAAAGTACCGATTTTTGCAATATCTATATTATAAATATATCACAACACTTTTCCATTTTCAAGGCATAGAACTGCATTTATTTTGTGATTATATGCAAAATTAGGGAGAATGAACTTGCCACTCTCCCTACAAAATATTTTGTATTAAATTGTTATCAGAAATCTATTTCAAGGTCATAGTAACAAGCCTTGAGAAGTTTTTCCATTTCTTCCTGACTTGGCTGACGTGGGTTTGAACCTGTGCAGGCATCACCGATTGCATTCTTAGCAACTTCAGGGAGTTTATCCAAGAACTCTTTTTCATCAATAATGCTTACTTCGTCAATAACTCCGCCCTGACCGTAATTCTTGATGCTCTGAGGAATATCAAGCTGATCATTCATACTGCGAAGCTCTGCAATAAGTGCGTCAACAAGCTCTTCTGTAGTATCGCCCTTGAGGTCGATAAACTTAGCAATCTGAGCATAACGCTCTGCCGCTGTTGCGTCCTTTGAATTAAATTTGATAACCTTTGGAAGATACATAGCATTTGCACAGCCGTGAATGATATGTCCGCCTGTGAAAGCTGCACCTGTCTTATGAGCCATTGAATGTACAATACCGAGAAGTGCATTTGAGAAAGCCATACCTGCAAGGCACTGGGCATCGTGCATTTTTGCTCTGCAAGCCATATCACCGTCGTATGATTTCTTGAGGTTATCGTGAATCATCTTGATTGCATGGAGTGCAAGTGCGTCTGTGTATTCGCAATTGAGAGTTGAAACGTATGCTTCAACAGCATGTGTCATTGCGTCCATACCTGTATGTGCTGTAAGCTTCTTAGGCATTGTTTCTGCAAGTGCAGGGTCAACAATAGCAACGTCAGGTGTAATGTTGAAGTCAGCAAGAGGATATTTGATACCCTTTGAATAGTCTGTGATAACTGAGAATGCTGTTACCTCTGTAGCTGTTCCTGATGTTGAAGGGATAGCACAGAATTTAGCCTTTGTTCTGAGTTTAGGGAAGTTAAACGGTGTAATGAGATCTTCAAAAGTTGTATCAGGATACTCATAGAAAGCCCACATTGCTTTTGCAGCGTCGATTGGTGAACCACCGCCCATTGCTACGATCCAGTCAGGCTCGAAAGCACGCATTGCTTCTGCACCCTTCATAACTGTTTCTACTGATGGGTCAGGCTCTACGCCTTCAAAAAGCTCAACTTCCATTCCTGCTTCTTTTAAATATTCAACAGCTTTGTCAAGGAAGCCGAAACGCTTCATTGAACCGCCGCCAACTACTACAATCGCTTTTTTGCCCTCTAAATTTTTAAGGCTTGAAAGTGCATCTTCACCGTGGAATAAGTCACGAGGCAAAGTAAATCTATACATTATAATCTCCTCCAATTAAGAAAAATTTAGTCATTTTCTCTTGACTAAATATATTATAACACCACAGATTTATAAAGTAAACACCTATCTTGCACAATTACAGTTTATATTTTTGTGCATTATCAACTATTATTCTTTACGAGAATTTATAATTCATAAAAATTATCTTCACCTGTCGCAAATTTCTTCACTGCTTCCATAAAAAGCTTTGCCGCAGGATTTGAAATATTCTTCCCCCATGCCATTACATAAGCTACGCTTGTGTCCATATCTTCTATAGGAAACACATCGGTGTATTCCGACGATGAATACTTTGCAAGTGAATAAGGCATAATTGATACGCCTATTCCCGAGGAAACAGCAACCGACATCGACACAAGGTCGTCAAATGAGCTTTCTATGCTCGGTGAAATATGAAACGCTCTGAGCAAATCTCTTATTTCCATATATACTATCGGCGCAACGTTTTCTGAAAACAACATCAGCTTCTCATCTGCAAGATCCCTCAGACTGATACTTTTTCTTCCGTTGAATTTATAGTTTTTCGCTGTAACGATTGCCAACGATTCATTGTGAGTCACTATTGACTCAATCGCCGAACTTTCAGGCACCATATCTCTCGGCATAAAGCAAAAATCGTAGTTACCGCCTGTTATTACCTGTGTTCTGTCGGTATCGTCGATCTGACGAACTTCAATTGTGATTTCGGGATATCTTTGATTAAAATCCGAAATGCATTTAGACGGAAAACTCAATGATGTTACATCACAGCCGATGATTATTTTGCCCTGTCCTCCGTCGTGCATCTGCTTGATCACTGTTTTTGCCTTTTTGAGCGTATCAACAATTTCCATCGCATAAGGCAGAAGTGTTTTGCCCTCGTTTGTAATTATTACATCTCTGTGCGACCTTGTGAAAAGCTGTACTCCGAATTCCTTTTCAAGGTCACTGACATATCTGCTGACCGTTGACTGCGACACATAATTGCGGCGTGCGGCTTCTGAAAAGTTGAGTGTCTGAGCCACTGAAATAAAACACTTAAGCTGATTTATATCCAAAATTATTCACCTTTGCTTTTCAATTATCGAAAGTCTTATGCAGAAACCGATTTTTTTATTATAAAATAATCAGTTTTTGCATTATCTAATCTGTTGAAATATTTACCATTTTCTGTTATAATTCAAGTATAGCATAAGAATATGCAAAAAGTAAATAGCAGATGCTAAAAATATGCATTAAGGAGTTACATTAAATGAAAAAAATCGTAGTCACCGGCATGGGTGCCGTTACACCTGTAGGAATCGGAGTTGACAACTATTGGAAAAACATCACAGCAGGCGTTTCAGGCATTGACACAATCAAAAGCTTTGATCCGTCAGAACTTGCAGTTCAGGTTGCGGGAGAGTTAAAGGACTTTAATCCTACAGATTATCTCGCAAAAGACCTTATCAGAAAATCAGACCCCTTTATGCAGTATGCCTACATTGCTGCTGAAGAAGCAATGAAACAGAGTAACCTTGAAATTACGGAACCTCAGAGAACCGGTATTGTAATGGGTACTGCAATGAGTGGTATCGCTACCATCGCATTTACTCAGGAGGCTCTTTCAGGCGCTTCACACAAAAAGGTAGGACCTCGCTTTATTCCTAAAATTCTCGGCAACATTGCTGCCGCAAACATTGCAATCGACTACAACATTCAGGGACCGAGCTTCACGGTAAGCACTGCTTGTTCATCAGGCGGTGACGCAATAAACACTGCATGTATGTGTATTGAAACAGGCAAGGCTGATGTTATGCTCGCACTCGGTGCCGAGTCGGTTCTCTGCCCTCTCGTTATCTATTCACTCGGAAACGCAAAGGCTCTTTCAAGAAGAAACGACTCTCCGAATACTGCCAGCAGACCGTTTGATATCACTCGTGACGGATTTGTTATCGGTGAAGGCGGCGGTGCACTTGTTCTTGAAACTGAAGAGCACGCTCTTGCAAGAGGTGCAAAGATTCTTGCTGAAATTAAAGGCTGCGGAAACACCTGCGACGCTCATCATGTTACTGCTCCTCATCCTGAAGGAAAAGGCGCAATTGCCTGTATGGAACTTGCTATCGCAGCTGCAGGCATTAAGCCTGAAGAAATCGGTTATGTAAATGCTCACGGCACTGCTACTCACAAGGGTGACATCGTTGAAACTTCTGCAATTAAAAAGGTATTCTGCAACAAGCTTCCTTATGTAAGCTCAACAAAGGGTGCAACAGGTCATATGATGGGTGCAGGCGGAATCACCGAAACTATCACCTGTATCAAAACTATCGAAACAGGTGTTATTGCTCCTACGATCAACCTCAATGAAGTTGACCCTGAATGTGCAGGTATTGACTTTGTTGCAAACACTGCAAAGACAGCTGACATTAAATATGCAATGTCAAATGCATTTGGCTTTGGCGGACAGAATTCAAGTATAATTGTAGGAAAATATTAACATAATATAATATAAAGGCGACCTTGTTTACAATTCAGGCACAAAGTTTTAATACTAATATATGAATACTCAAAGTTTAATTAAATAAGAATTAAGAAGGGTTATTATGGACGACAAATTTTACTACAGACGTGCAACGTATTATGAAACCGACAGAATGGGAATTGTTCACCACTCAAACCACATAAGGTATTTTGAGGAAGCAAGAATTGATTTTATGCACAAAATCGGATGCGATGTTCTTGACCTCGAAAAAGAGGGAATTATTATCCCAAACACCGAGGCTTCTGCAAAGTACGCAAAACCAATCGGATTTTTTGATAATGTATACGTTGAAACAAAGCTTGTAAGATTTAACGGTTCGAGAATGGAATTTGATTATATTATCAGATTTTGTGACACTGACGAAATTGCTGCCACGGGACATACGGGGCACTGTTTCACCACTATGAATATGAAACCTGTAAGCATCAGAAAAACTTATCCTGAATTTTACCAAAGACTTCTTGAAAAACTTGAAAAATAATTAATTTATGGCAATCCTTTACAGGGTTGCCATTATTTTATCTATTTTGCAATTATTTTATCAATGTCACTTGATTTTTTTATTAAAAGTGTTATAATAATAGTATAAACAACGCACAAATTTCATTGTTTGCGTTTTCAAAATACTTTTTTGTTTTACTAATTTTGAAAGGAAGTCTTGTTATATGATAGACAAAATTTATCAGGAAGAGTTTCCTGACAAGGTTCTTAAAGCTGACAATCTTGTGGTAGTTGACTTCTTTGCCGACTGGTGCGGACCTTGCAAAATGTTATCTGCTGTACTTGATAAACTCAAGGAAGAAAATCCCGATATCAACTTCTTTAAGGTAAATGTTGACGATAACCCTCAGCTTGCTGAACAGTTTGAAGTCAGCTCAATCCCTAATGTCGTATTTTTCAGAAATGGTGAGGCCGTTGACAGGTCTGTCGGTTTTAAAACATTCCAGCAACTACAGGATGTTATCGACAAAAATATTTGATAGGTGAACAAGTGAAAATTCTGCTCAATACAGATAAATCTGTTGTCAATACCGTAAGACAGGGACTTATCAGGACAGGAGGTTATTGCCCTTGTTTGCTCGTTAAAAGCGAAGCAACAAAGTGTATGTGTGAAGATTTTAAAAACAAAATCGCTGACCCCAAATTTGAAGGATATTGTCACTGTCTTATGTATTATAAGCAAAAATAATCAAGAGCTGCAGTAAATTTACTGCAGCTCTTTTGTTGTGCTGATCATAAGACTATTCACATCTTTACTTATTAATAAAATACTTAATAATATCCTGTCGGGTCACAATGCCGATGAATGTCCCTCTGTCATCTGTCACGGGGATAAAGTTCTGATTCATTGCTCTGTTCAAAAGCTCATCCATCTGCACATCAATTCTTACGGCAGGATTAAAATCTTTTCTTATTATATCACGCACATAAAATTTTTCCTGCTGTTTCATTCCCTTTGTGTCACGGTCAACTATGTAATAAAGAAAATCTCCCTCGCTCACCGTTCCCACATACTTTCCGTCCTCGGAAATCACAGGGATAGCAGTATAACTGTTAGCTTTCATCTTTTCAAGACCCTGCCTGAGGGTGTTGTTTTCAAAAATATATTTCACCGTTTCTTTCGGCTTGAGTAACATTATTACGTTCATTTTTACCTCGTTTTTCAGTTTTTAAAAACTTTAGCCGTAACATAAAGTTCTCCGATTAAATATACGATTCCTGCGGTAAGGAGAAGCGTTTTTACCTGCAAAAGTCCGCTGAGCATAACTATTATTGCTGTCAAAAAAGTAAGTGTATATGCAACAGCCTTGCTTTCTTTTTTGAAGAAAACTATCCACAACACCACATATACAGCCACCATAACAGAAGTCGCTATAAACCAGAATTTCTCCATCAGTTCTGATGTAAACCCACCCTCAAGCACGCCTATATTTATCGCCATAAGAATCAAACTCGCATATTTTCCGACTCTTTCAATATAAAGCATTGCTCTGTTGTCTACAGCCTTGATATTATATGTGTGCGTTCTTGCAAAAATAATATGCGGTACTGCAAGAATTATTGCAAACAGCAATCCCTGTATGTTGATAACTTGTGGTAAATTCATTATCTTCTCCTGCGTTATTTGTGTTCTTCTGCATATTTGCAGAACTCCTCAGTTTTACTCCAATATTTTATTCCCCAATTTTCAAAATTCCATTCTTCCATATAATCGTTGCACTCATAGTCTATGTACCAGAGTTCTTCATTGCATAAAATGAAATTTGTCGGAAAATAATCTATGTTAAGCTTTGACGGATACAAAATTCTGCACATATTGCGAATCTGCTCAATATATTCGGGCTTCATCTTATCTTCAAGCACAAGGTCATATGCACTCGGTCCTGCGATATACTGCTTGAGGATTCTTTCGCTTTCAATGTCGTAATCGAGCATTTCGGGCATTTTTATATTCAAAGCCTTCAGCTTGTTATAATCACCGAGTTCTGCCTGCATTTTGTCACCAAACTGATAATATGAGCATGGCTCGTGGTGAATCTGCTTGAGAACATACTCATTTTCTCCGTCTGTGACAAGATATGAATATCCGCCCTTGCCTTTTCCGAGAAGTTTAATGACATTGTATTGTTTATCTTTAAAATTTATATTTTCCATCACTAAAGCCTCCTGTATCAGTATAACACACTAAAATTAACAATACAATAATAATCGCTCACGTGAATCTAATTTTGAAATAAAATTGTAATAAAAATAAAAGCCTACCTATGGTATAACATAAGTGGGTGGTAAAAATGAAAAGTTTTGAGAGATTACAAGAGAAAATGGAAGAATTAGAGAAAGAGATCGGACACAA
>JAXJYO010000052.1:0-15834 GCA_036306945.1 Ruminococcus sp.
AATCGCTACGAGCCTCGTTCTGCTATTAGCGGTATATTGAAACGCAATCTATTTGATACTAACACCTTGGCGAAGTTTATTCGCTATTTCATTGCTGTTATTTCTGTTTCAGAATTATTACAAAATTAGATTCACGTGTACATTGTGTATTATGTCTTGAAATATTATAATTATTGTGTTAGAATTAGTAAATTGGAAGTGATATTTATGACTAATTACCAATTACCGCAATTTGATATGAAGCTTTACTACAAGCAAAATGAAAAAATATTATTGTCAAAAAAATCAAACGGTTTGGGCTTTTTTATCTTTGCTTATTTTGCGACAATGTTGGCATCAACCATATTTCTTGAAGCTATACTGATGATGCTGAAACCTAACGATTTTTTAGGTTCAAACATTGAAAGCGTTCCTATTTACTATATAACAATTTTCTCATCAGTAATTTCTGCATTCATTCCGGGACTTCTTTACTTTCTTTTGTCAAACACAAGAATATCTGACGTTATACAAACAAATTATGTTAAGCCAAGCACGTTTTTCCCGCTGATATTTCTCGGTATGGGAGTTGCTATGATTGCAAACTATGCCGCAGACATTGTTGCAAATAACTTTTCAATCTTTGGCCTTGAAAATCAGATTGATTTCAGTTCACCTTCTGAAACTCTTGAAGAAATCATTCTTTATGTTGTTTCAACTGCAATTGTTCCTGCTTTCGCAGAAGAATTCGCCTTTAGAGGAGTTCTTATGGGCTCATTGAGGAAATACGGTGATGCTTTTGCCATTATCGTTTCTGCAGTTATTTTCGGAGCAATGCATGGCAATATAATTCAGATTCCGTTCGCCTTTATTCTCGGACTTATTTTCGGCTTCATCACCTGTAAGACAAACTCTATCTTCCCTGCTATTACGATTCACTTTACAAACAACTTCTACGCTGTAATATTGGATATACTTCAGACATCAAATACATTAACTGATAGAAAGTTTGTCGTTATCAACTATATTATAGTGTTTGTATTCTGTGCATTAGCAATTTTATCTTTCTTCTATCTCATAAAGAAAGACCGAAACTTTTTCAAAATGACATCAAATGACGGTGTAAAATGCGAAAATTCAAAATTTCTTACCTTTAAAGATAAAATGCAAGCATTTTTTATCTGTCCGGGTATTATTCTAACTTTATCATTGTTTTTGCTTGAAACAATATTTTATCTTTGTATTTGACAAATTTGTATGATGACCAGTAATTTCAATATTAAATTTATGGAAGAAGCCTATAAAATGGCACTTGAAGCCTTTGACGAAGGTGAAGTGCCTGTAGGTGCAGTAATAGTCAGAAATGGCGAAATAGTTGCAACAGGAAGAAACAGACGTGAAAAATCAAAAAACGCTCTGCTTCACGCTGAAATTGATGCAATAAATAACGCCTGTAATACTTTAGGCGGATGGCGTTTGTGGAACTGTGAAATATATATAACTCTTGAACCTTGCCCAATGTGTGCAGGTGCTATCATAAATGCACACATTCCTGAGGTCTACTTTGGCGCATACGATTTTAAAAACGGTTCCTGCGGTACTATTACCAATCTGTTTGAAATGCCGTACAACTTTAAACCCAACTGTACGGGCGGAATAATGGAAAAAGAATGTTCCGAACTTTTAAAAAGTTTTTTTAAAAAATTAAGATAATTAAACCCACAGATTTCATTTTTGAAGTCTGTGGGTTTTACTTTGCTCAGTCAAGAATTATTTTTCTTTTCGTTGTCTTTTAAAATTCTATCTGCTGCGAGCATTACTCCGAGCTTTCCTCCGTGGAAATTAAGTCCTCCCTGCATCCATACAGCATATGGTTCTCTGAGAGGAGCATCAGCGGAAAGTTCAATTGATGAACCAAGTGTAAACGCACCTGCCGCCATTATTACCTGACTCTCATATCCGGGCATATCTGAAGGCATAGGCTGTACAAAACTATCAACTGCTGAACCGCTTTGAATACCGCCACAAAAGCTGATAAGCTTCTGTTCATCTCCGAGCATTATAAGCTGAATTATATCGCCTCTGTCGTCACTGTACTTTGGCGTAGTTTCATAACCGAGTATCTCAAAAAGTGCTGATGCAAACACTGCAGTTTTGAGAGCTTCGCCTGTAACGTGCGGTGCGTGATATGCGCCCATAAACATTTCTCTGCTTGTGTTAAGAGTTGCACCGATTTCTTTTCCTGTTCCGGGAGTTGTAAGTCTGTATGCACACATTTCAACTAATTCAGACTTACCGGCTATATATCCACCTGTAGGAGCTATACCACCGCCAGGGTTTTTAATAAGAGAGCCTGCCATAATATCAACGCCGACAGACAACGGCTCAATCTTTTCAACAAATTCACCGTAGCAATTATCGAGCATAATAATCGAATCCGGAGATTCAGATTTTGCAATATCGCAAATCTTCTTGATTTCTTTCCAAGTAAGAGTTGCTCTCAAGCTATATCCCCTTGAACGCTGTATGTAAACCATCTTAGGTTTCTCTGACGCAATCTGCTCTCTTATAGCATCATAATCAAGAGTTCCGTCATCTTTCAACTGAGTCATTTTAAACTCAATATTAAAGTCTTTGAGAGAACCCGGATAATCTCCCTCGATACCGATAGCAGAACGTATTGTATCATACGGCATACCCGTAACAGAAAGCATTGTATCTCCCGGTCTGAGCATACCGAACAATGCAACAGTCAGTGCGTGTGTACCACTTACAAAGTTATGTCTTACAAGAGCATCTTCAGCGTCAAAAACATATGCATAAACTCTATCGAGTGCATCTCTTCCAAAATCATCATAACCATAACCTGTGGAACCGCAAAAATAACTTTCTCTCACGCCTGCATTTTGGAAAGCTTTGATCATCTTCTGCTGATTGTATTCCTGAATTTCATCAATCTCTGCAAGCTTATCCTTGCAAAGTTCCATCGCTTTTTGTGCGGCAAGGGTTATTCTTTCATCTATATCAAAAAAACTCAAACAAAATCACCTTTCAAAACTATACTCTCTCCAGCTTCCTGTTTCGATAAAGCCGAGATTATTATAAAAAGAAACATTTGCATTCTTAGCTCTGTGCAAAAAAACTGTCTTATTCTCAGAAACAAGACGATTGGTTATGTACTTCACAATTGTTGAACCATAACCTCTTTTTCTGTATTCAGGGTCGCATGATACAGCGCCTAAAACTGCACCTTGTTCACTCTCTGCAACAGTCATAGCCACGGAAACAAGCATGCTGTTTTCTTTTATTCCGTACATTCTCATAGCATTGTGTCTTAGTTTATGGTTGACATCAACATAAAAATCCTCAAACACAGGAGGCGTGAAGTTTTCATCAGCACATTTTACTATAAGATCATACGCTGACTTTATATCAGGCTCAATTATTTCGACATTATCATCAATTATCTCAAATATTTCGCTCTTAGCCAAAACCGAACCACTTACACTTTTGCTTCCGAAAAGTTCAAGTTTATATTTTCCGCTGCAAAGAACACTTGAGGCTCCCGCTATTCGCATAAATGAAGATACCTCTTCTAAATTACTTTCATCGGTAAGAAAAACTATGAAATTTGTTCCGCTTCTTGCAATTGCTCCATTACATTTTCCGCTCAGCTCATCAGCTATCATCCAATAATCCACAAAAGCGAGTTCAGGATTATAGCTGTTGTAAAGTGAAACAATTCTGCAGGCAAAAGGATCATTATCAGATATCATTGAGATTGAGCTGATAAAATCAGTAGATTCATTCGCCGATAAAATCATTTGTCATTCCCCTTATCTGTGATTTTTCCTCCTGCAATCCTCTGTGCAAGTTCTTTAGTAAGTTTTAACACACTTTCACAATCCTCTTTATTGACTATGCAATTTGGCGCATGAAGATATCTGCACGGAAGAGAAATTGCAAGTGTTCTCACCCCTAAACGTGACTGGTGAATAGCACCTGAGTCATTTCCGCCTGCAACAGCTCTCTTATACTGAGCATTCACGCCTATATCATCAGCACAAACAAAAGCTTCTTTTACTAATTCTTTATCATAGATAGTGCGTCGGTCCATAACAGAAATAACTGCGCCTTTTCCAAGGTTGCAAACCTGTCTGCCTGAGTCAACTTCAGGTATATCCGCCGCAGTAGTAGTTTCAATCACAAGCGCAAATTGAGGGTCAACTGTATAAGCGGCAACCTTTGCACCTCTTAAACCTACCTCCTCCTGAACAACAAAAGTAAACTCCATATCATACTCAAGTTCACTCTTTATCATTTCAATCAGGACAAGACAACCAAAGCGGTCATCAAGCGCTTTTGCGATAATCGAATGTTCATTCTCTTTATAGTCAGATACAAAATTTATTGAATCGCCGTATGAAACATATTCAAATGCATTCTCCTTGCTGTCTGCACCGATATCTATATACATATCAGAGATTTCGGGAATAGAACTTCCCTCTTCGCCTTTTGATAAATGAACAGGCTTTATTCCGATGATGCCGTTGATATTTTTATTACCAACAGTCACTCTCTTGCCGAGAAGGACTCTTCTGTCAATTCCGCCTACTTCATCAAACTTGATATAACCGTCAGAAGTTATATCTGTAACCATAAGACCCACTTCATCCATATGAGCAGAAATCATAAGCTTGTTAACAGCTCTGTTTTTTCCTTTCTTTGATACAAGCAAGTTTCCGAGATTGTCGACTTTTATTTCATCTGCATAATCTTTAATTTCTTCAATTATCAGTTCTCTCAGAGATGATTCATCTCCTGATATGCCGTTACACAAACAGAGTTTTTCAAGCAACTTATAATCAGGCATCAAAAGCACCTCCGCAGATTATATATTCGCAAATTAACTTTGCTGTATTTTCTACATCATCAAGGTCAATCACTTCACCTGATGTATGCATATACCTCTGAGGTATAGAAACCACAGAAGTTTTCACTCCGCTTTTTGTTACAGAGATGCTGTCAGCATTTGTTCCTGTAATTCCGGAAATAGGTTCAAGCTGATACGGAATTTTATTGTCTTTAGCAATGTCAATCAGCTTGTCCGACATTGCTCTGTTGAGTATCGGTGAAATGCATATCATCGAACCTTTACCGAGCTCGATTTTTGAATACAATCCCGACACATCAGGCTGAGATGCAAAACTTACATCAACTGCAATAGCTTCATCTGCATCTGTTGAAAACGCACCTGTTTTTGCGCCTGTTCCAAAGGTTTCTTCCTGTACGCTGAGAAGTATTACTACCTTATAGTTAAGATTATTTGCTTTGCTCAATATCTCAGCGCATCTGATTAAAGCGGCTACACCACATCTGTCATCAAGTGCCGATGAAACAATCTTATTATTCAAAAGTGCTTTGGGTTCAGACTTAAATGTCAAAACATCACCGACACTAACATACTTTACAACTTCATCATACGGCATTCCAAAATCAACCCAGGTTTTTTCAATTGATACAGCTTTATCCTCTTTTCCGTCTGACAAATGAGGAGGCATACAACATACAACACCACAGATTTCAGGATTATTCTGCAAACTGAGCACACTGTCCTGCAAAACTCTGATATCAACCCCACCGCATTTAGCAACCTTTACAAAACCGTCACTATTGATGTCGGTTACAATAAGTCCGATTCTGTCTATATGAGCATCAAGAAGGATCGTCTTATCCGCATTCTGATTACCAAGTGTTGCAAAAAGATTGCCGTTACTGTCTGATGATACTTCGGCATACTCCGCAAGATACTTTCCTGCAATCTCAGCAGCAGGCTCTTCACTGCCTGACACTCCGTATGAACTGCATAAGTCAAATATTACTTTTTTTATATCCATAGTTATCTCACTTCAAATTGTTTACAATTGATTTGAAGTGATTTCCTCTTTCCTCAAAATTCTTATATAAGCCAAAGCTTGCACTTGCAGGTGAAAGCGAAACAATATCGCCTTTAGTTGATGATTCAAGTGCCGCATTAACTGCTTCTTCCATATTTCCTACATTGATAATCTGAATAGCATCTTCTTCAAAGTTATCAGAAGATTTTACGGCTTGTTCAATCTTAGGAGCTGTATCACCCAAGAGAATCAGCACCTTAACTTTGTCATTGATTACTGGTCCGAGTGGTTCATATGGAATATGTTTATCGTATCCTCCGGCGATTATGATTATTTTTTCATCGTAAAGTGACAATGTACCGGAAGCTGTTCTTGTAGGGCTTGAAGCGATTGAGTCGTTATAAAACTTTACGCCGTTATATTCTCTGACAAACTCAGCTCTGTGTTCTACTCCGCCAAAGGTCTTTGCAACTGCCTTAATTGTTTCAACGTCAACAAGTCCCCACACCGCTGAAATTGCGGCAAGGTAATTCTCAACATTATGCATTCCGGGTATTTTTATATCCTTAATATCCATAATCTCAGTTACATTGCCGTAATCGCTGTAGCAGATAGTTGTGCCGTCAAGATATGCGCCGTTGAAAAGTTTTTCTTTGATACTGAATTTTGCAAGTTGTCCTCTTACCGACTCTGAAAAGCTGTCTGAAATCTCATTATCGAGATTAAGTACAGTTTTTGAAAAAGCATTCTGATGAAGTACAATGTTTTTCTTTGAATCGATATATTCCTGCATATCTTTGTGAATATCAAGATGATTAGGTGCAAGATTAGTAACAACAGCAATATCAGGGCTTTTTCTCATTGAGATAAGCTGAAAGCTTGAAAGTTCAACTACAGCATAATCATCAGCAGATACAGATTCAATTTCAGGAAGCAACGGTTTTCCTATATTGCCACCGAGATGTACATTTCTTCCGCTTGCTTTTAAAAGTTCGGAGATAATGGTGGTAGTCGTAGTTTTTCCGTCTGAGCCTGTTATTGCAATTGTTTTGCAAGGGCACAAATCAAAAAAGACTTCCATTTCCGATGTGAGAACGGTACCGTTATTTCTGAGATTTACAAGCTCTTCTTTATAAAAAGGTGTTCCCGGACTTCTGAAAACAATGTCAGCTTTGATATCAGAAAGATAATTCTCTCCGAGAATGAGCTCTGCACCGTATTCTTTTGCCTTGATTCCGTTCTCTCCGAGTGCTTCAAAATCTTTTCGGTCACACGCAACTACATTTGCACCCTTTTCCGAAAACAATTTTATAAGAGGGAGATTACTTGTGCCGATTCCGATAAAAGCTACTGTTTTACCCTTTATCTCATTAAAAAATTCATTTACTGATGTATTCATTCTAACCCTTCTGTCTGAAATTTCATTTTTCTGAATGTATATCTTTATAATTATACAGATTTATAAGGAAAATTTCAACTGTTCAAGGATAATATTGCAATAATAATTTCTAAATGCTACAATATATGCGGTGATATAATGATATACGACTTTATAATTATTGATAAAAATAAAAAAACACCGCTTTACAGGCAGATATATATGTCTGTAAGAAGTTCTATAGAAAACGGAAGTCTTAAAAAGGGCACAAAAATGCCTTCGATAAGACGACTTAGCGCAGATCTTAATGTTTCTAAAATCACTGTCACAGGTGCCTACGAACAGCTATGTGCTGAAGGTTATATTATCAACAAGCCTCAAAGCGGATACTATGTTGAAGCTGAATTTGAGAACAAGCCCAAAACTTTTGAGGCTGAAATCAACAAATTTGATGACAAAAAGCCTTATTATGAATATGATTTCAGTGGAAAAAGTATTGACGAAAAAATTATTAATATCAACGAATGGAAAAAATGCGTAAAAGAAGTGCTGAATCAGAATTATCTGCTGTCATCTTACGGAGATGAACAGGGCGAAAAAACATTGAGGAATGCTCTTGTAAAATACAGTTTCGGCACAAGAAGCGTAAATACTAATGCAGACAGCATAATTGTGGGCGGAGGAACACAACCTTTACTTTATATTCTGTGCTCACTGATCGGTGTAAACAAAAAGGTTGCTATGGCCGATTCAAGCTATGTTCAATCTGAATTTGTATTCAGAAGCTTCGGTTATGAATTAAATTATTTTGAAAGCGACCGATACGGAGTTACAATTGATTCACTTCAGCGTATAAATCCCGATATTATTCTGTTAAATCCTAATTTTGCTAATAAAAGTGGTGCAAATATGCCCGTTACCCGACGTCTTGAAATTATTGATTGGGCAAAAAAGAATGATGCTTTGATAATTGAAGATGACTACAACGGAGAACTTCGTTACAGCACACACCCTGTTCCCTGTGTTCAGAATTACGATTCTGAAAATACTGTTTATCTCGGTTCTTTTTCAAAAGTCCTTCTTCCTTCTGTCAGAATAAGTTATATGGTACTTCCTGAAAAATATCTTTGTTTATACAAAAAAATCAAGAAAACCACAAATCAGACAGCCTCAAAAACAGAACAGCTTGCGCTGGCAAAGTATATTGACAACGGCAAAATTGATGTGCATCTGCGAAAAGCACGAAGAATTTATTTTGAGAAAAGTAAAATTCTTTTGAGGAATATTGAAAAGTTCTTCGGAGATTCAGCAGAACTCATTTTCAATGAAACTTCGCTTTACATTTCACTTAAAATAAAAGAAAAACTGAATCGCGAACATATTGAGGAATCTCTGAAAAAAAGTTCAGTAAGTATTATGCCCTATAATATGGAAAATAACGAATTTGGTATCAGCTTCTCGGGTATTCCGCAAGAAAAGATTGAAGATGGTATCAGCACTATAAGTAAAATAATTTATAACAACACTTTATAAAGCGAGTGCCTCGTACGCAGTTCGTGCAGACAGCATCATCTTTTAAAATTGTTCTATGCCCGAGCATAACCAAGCAATTTTCTATACAGTAAAAAGCGAGTGCCTCGCACGCAGTTCGTGAAGACAGCACCATCTTTTAAAATTGTTTTATGCCCGAGCATAACTGAGCAATTTTCTATACAGAAAATACAGCACCTGAAATATTGCAAATTCAGGTGCTGCCATCTTTTATGTAGCATTTTATAGGGTTCATATTACAGATCTAATTTTTCAGAAGATTTCCTAAAACAAAATCAGTCATATGAATTAGAAATTAACAGTATTATGTGATTGTCCAATATCCATCATAGGCATATCCATTTTTCCCAATCAAAAAGTGTTCGGATTTGGTAAATCCTACCTTCTGAATTGCCTTAATTCTTTCAACTGCATATATCGGAGCCTTTGTAAGCACTCCTTTGCATCCTAACATTTCATTCATTTGCGGTGTAATAAGTGAAAAAATATTATACAAAGCTTCCTCTTGCTCATAATCACTTCTCACATCAACTCTTAAAATACCCATATTATTAAATTCATCTTCTGACACTCTCAAGCATAATTCAACCGTTCCAATTACACTTGATTCTGCCTTATCGACAATAGAAAGCCTAACAAACCAACCGTTTTCATATGACATATTCCAAAAACCTATAGCCTCTGCCATTCTTTCTTTTGTCGCATAATAAAAATTATCACCATCGCAATTATCACTATTAAAAAACGGTAACGCATTCTTATCGCTATATACTTTTAATAAATCATCACAATCTTCATTTTGAAATAATCTAATTATAAACTTTTCATTTTCAAACACCGGACAAATTTCGTAAATATTCATAGGGGCCTCCAAGCTAAAAGTTATTTATAAATATATCTGTGGGTAGAGGGATTTGAACCCTCTACCCACGAAACTATAAATTTAAAGAATCATACTTGTTTAAAAACAGTTATTCCCATTCTATTGTTGCCGGAGCTTTCGGGCTTAAATCGTAGAGAACACGACAAACACCTTTCACCTCTGCCAGAATTCTATCAGTAATCTTTTTGAGTACAGCCCAATCAATTTCAGGAACTGTTGCTGACATAGCATCTACCGTATTGACTGCTCTGATAATTACAGGCCAATCAAACACTCTTTTTCCGTCACGAACACCTGTTGAACGGAAATCCGGCACTACTGTGAAGAACTGCCATACCTGTGATGTGAGTCCGGCTTTATCAAACTCTTCACGGAGAATTGCATCAGACTCTCTTAATGCTTCAAGTCTGTCCCTTGTGATTGCTCCTGTGCAACGCACACCAAGTCCGGGACCTGGGAACGGCTGACGATGAACCATTGAATCAGGAAGTCCAAGAGCTGTACCTACAACTCTTACTTCATCTTTATAAAGAAGCTTTACAGGCTCAACAAGCTCAAATTGTAAATCCTCCGGAAGTCCTCCTACATTATGATGCGCCTTTACGCCATCACTTTCAATGATATCAGGATAAATTGTGCCTTGAGCAAGGAAATCAATATCATCAAACTTGCGTGCTTCTTCCTCAAACACACGAATAAACTCTCCGCCGATTATTTTACGCTTTGTTTCAGGGTCATCAACATCAACAAGCTTATCGAGAAAGCGGTCTGTTGCATCTACATATACGAGGTTTGCATCAAGCTGGTTACGGAATACTTCTATAACCTGTTCGCTTTCGCCTTTTCTCATCAATCCGTGATTAACGTGTACGCATACAAGCTGTTTGCCGATTGCTTTAATGAGTAACGCTGCAACAACTGAGCTATCTACACCTCCGCTGAGTGCAAGCAATACCTTTTTATCACCAACCTGTGCTCTTACAGCGGCTACCTGCTCTTCGATGAATTTTTCAGCAAGTTCAGGGGTTGAAATACGAGCCATATCGTCGGGTCTTTTATTTGGATCCATTGTAAATTCCTCCGTTATTTTAAAATTTATATTTTATTTACAGTATATATTATTTCCTGTTTTATTTCAAGTTTTTTATTTAATTTTATAAATAATTTTGATAAATCCCCGACTTTTTATTTTAATTTATGCTCAATACAAACTTGCAATGATATCTACTGATTTTTCTATTCCGATTTTTGTGCTGTTCAACATCAACATATAATTTTTGCGGTCACCCCATATGTTATCAGTATAATATTTGTAATTGATACTGCGTTTTTTATCTGTTTCTTCCATAAGTTTCAAGGCTTTTCGCTCGTCAATGTTTTTAAGCTCTGAAATTCTCTTAAGTTTTTCCTCTTTTTCTCCGTAAACAAACACATTGATTGTATCTGCAACATCTTTTAATATATAGTCTGCACTGCGACCTACTATAACGCAAGAACCTTCTTTAGATATATCAATAATAACCTTTCTCTGGATATTCATAAGATAATCTTCAATTGACTTGCCGTTAAAATCACGAGCCACAAATGAATAAGCGAAAATATTTTTTCTCGGAGCGTATTCGGAAAATTTTTCAACGAAATCTTCAACCAATCCGGATTCCTTAGCGATTTTTTCTATAATTGCTTTATCATAAAACGGAATATTGAGTTTTTCTGCAACTTTCTCTCCTATATATTTTCCGCCGCTGCCAAATTCACGACCTATTGTGATAATCTTGTTCATAATATTCTCCTTACAAATGCTTAATTTTTCTTTTGTATATTCTGAGCATTAGATAAATTGCAATAACTGCTGTGACAAACTCAGAAATAATAAAAGTAAGCCAAACTATCCACGCGTTTTCAAAATCAGGTGAAATTAACTGCGTGAATCCCCATGCTACAGGCAAAACAAACAAAAGCTGTCTGCACACAGAAATTATCAAAGACGACACACCGCTGTTGAGTGCCTGAAAAATTCCTTGTAACGCTACGTTAATTCCTGCAAATATGAAACTTAAAGATATTATGCGTGTAGCACTTATACAAAGACTTTCAGTGATTCCCGAAAGTCCGAAAACTGTGCATAACGGCTCTGCAAAAACTTCGAGGATAATTGTTCCTGCAATCATAATAACAAGCGTATATCCGATGCCATATTTTATTCCGTCTGTTATTCGCTTTTTATCCTGCATTCCGTGACTGAAGGAAACAATCGGTGTTATTGCATCTCTCATACCAAAAGCCGCAAACAATATAAATTGCTGAATTTTATAATACAACCCGTAAGCTGTAACTAAGGATTCTCCTACTTCAACAAGTATAATGTTTATTCCGTAAGTCATTATCGACATAAGCGCCTGAGCTATAATTGCAGGCAATCCTATTACATAGATTTCTTTGATTATTCCTGCACTTGGCTTTATATATTTCAATCCCTTTTTTACAACTTTATTTGATTTAAAATGGAAGAACAATGCTATTACAAAGGATGCAATCTGTCCTATTACTGTGGCATATGCCGCACCTGCAACTCCCATTTCAGGGAACCGAAAAGTCCGTAAATCATAATCGGGTCTAAAATAATATTTATTACTGCACCTGAAATTTGTGATATTGTTGATTGCAATGAAAGTCCTGTTGACTGTAGAAGTTTTTCAAAAATATTAAAAAACACAATACCAAATGATATTATACAGCAAATTCTCAGATATGTGATGGCAAGAGATTTGATTTCGGGATTATTCGTCTGTGTTGATACATAAAAATCAACTCCGAAAATTCCAAAAAGCATAAATGCAATCGTGATTATAACACCAAGGAAAATTGCATTTCCTGCAACTCGTGCCACCTTTTCTTGATTCTGCTGACCCAAACTTTTTGAAAGTAACACGTTTGCACCTACACCTGTGCCTATGCCTATGGCAACCATAAGCATCTGAACAGGAAATGCAAGCGTTAATGCATTGAGAGCAAGCTCTCCTCCTTCCATATTGGAAACAAAGGCACTGTCAACAATGTTATAAAGTGCCTGCAACATCATTGAAATGATAATCGGTATTCCTGTAGTAAGCAAGAGCTTTTGCACCGGAACTGTTCCCATTTTACTCATTTTGTTCTGACTCATAAAATTACCTCCTTAAACGCAAAAATGCGTAAGTCCAAAAAATCTGGACTTACGCATTTAGCAACTCAATGTCTTTTATTTTATCTTAAAAACAAACAATTTTCAAGCGGTAATTATTTTGTTTTAAATGGTACTTATTTGATTTTATTTATCAAATTTCAACAATCTTCCATATGCATTTCGTATCACACCACCTGAAAGAAGATGTTTTTTGATATTTCTTTGCAAAGACGTGGTTTCAGATAAAGCACTGTAATCAGTTGATTTAGTGTTATACAACCATTCAATAAAATCTGTACCTACTTCGCCTTCGTCAAATATCTCAAAGCGATTTTGAAAATTTACAATATTAGAATTTTCATTAAGCATTGTTTTGAGTTGACCGTCCAAAAGCCAAGAATGACAACGATATTCTGTGCTCGCTAATTCAGGATAGTGTTCTTGAAAAAAAGTTTTCGCATTTTCAATGGAACTGTCTACAGCAGAAGAAGAAAAGTCAATATCAGAAGGAATATGTATACCGATTATTATTTTATCATCAAGATGCTTCATTTCATATTCAAGTTCACCTATTCTAAACAAATGACAGCCTGCCTGACGAACAGTCCACCAATATCTGTCAAAGTAAAGTTTCCCTGTCATTTTATAGGTTTCGTCAATAAAACGAGTGTAGCACTTCATTGTATCAAAATATATCTCATCGTCTATATTTTTAGCCTTGTAAATATCATACGCATCAGACGATGCTTTCAGCATACACGCAAGTATTCCTACGTTATCTTCATCATCACCGAGAACAGAACGAAGTTCAATTTGCGCAGCTTTCATTTTCTCATATACAAGAAAATCCTTCAACTGCCTATCTACTGTTCCAAAATCAAAATGTTCAGCAAAAGCAAGAACACAACTTTTAATTTCGGGCTGTAATTCAATACAATCACATAATTTTGTAATATTCATAAATCACCTTAAAGACTACAGACAATATACTAATTACACTTTTTTTACAAAGCTTCTTCAAATTCGGATGTTCCCCACCAATCAGGGATAAGCTCTTTTAATGTAATCGTTTTTCTTGTTTCAAAATCTAAAAGAATTTCAATATCCCCGCTGTTTTTATCAAGCTGCATCATATATTCTCTGCAAGCTCCGCATGGTGAACCTACTTTTCCGCCGGGAGCTATAGCTACAACCTTTGCAATCTGACTCTCTCCATTAGTAATCATATTTGCAATGGCATTTCGCTCTGCACACATTCCCAAGGTAGATGCTGTATCAATGCAAACGCCTGTATAAATGTTACCTGACTTTGTCATTATTGCTGCGCCTACTCCGCCTGCCTCGATAAAGGGAGATATTTCTCTCGGATTTATCACATTTTTTGCCTCAGTATAGAGTCTTTCCCAATCATCAGGAGCCTGTTTATCAATTCTTTCATCAGTAACAATGTGCTCTACTCCTGTATGTTCCTTACTCAAGTAGTCTTTCAAGAATGTCGGAAATGCTTTAACCTTATCCAAGTCTTCTATCGGCACCCAATGCATAAGCTCTTTATCGCCAAAAACACTTATGCTATTACTGTTTAACTCTTTTGTACCCCTTGGTTTCATCATATAATAGAAACTAAGTTCATGACAATTAAGTGCATTAAGTGTTCCTACGTTATCATTGAAAAAATTCTCGTGTATTACCGCAAGATGATCAATCTCATAATGAACTCCTGTTTCCTCGTATACTTCACGAAGAACAGCCGATTCTGCAGTTTCTCCCATATGAACTCCGCCGCCGATAGAGTAATAATAATCATCTCTCTGATTGCTCGCAAAAAGTGCACAGCCATCTTCTATGATAATTGCAGCGGCTCGATAGCGAAACCAGTTGTTTTCTTTAGTAAATCCACAATCGTACATTTTCTTTTCCTCCTAATTCGATTCCTATTTAGAACTGTTTGCTTTTTTCCAGTCGTTAAAAAATTCGACAAATGTTGTATAACGCTCACTCTTGTTAATACTGACAGCCTCAGTTGCTACTCTATAACTTTCCTCATTTAACTGCCAATCTGAATATGAACACGGGACAAATTGATTATTAAGATATCTTAGTCCGATTTCTTCCATAGTAAAGTTACCGAAAAATTCAAATATCAATGCACCAAGTGTAAAGATATTGGTCTGCTCATCAATAGCACTGCCCTTTATGTACTCTTCAGGTGCTTTTAATCGCTTTGTGCCAAACCATTCACCGCCTTTATCATTAATGACAGGTGCCTTTCTAAAAAAATCAATATCACAAATGATGGTTTTATCTGTTAAAAAATCGTACATAATACTTCCATCATAAAAATCTACAGCAACATAACCTTTTTTATTTACATTTTGTAAAAACGAAAATAAAACGTCTACCGACTGAAGCTTTTTACTTACAGGTAATTCTCTGAATTTCTCTTTAGGACTCTTTATTGATCCATCGTTTTCGTACTTTTCAAAATTCCAGTGATCAAACAAACATTCACCATTTGTCCATTCAAAAACAACAACATAGAATTTGTCATATTCGTATTCTTCGACGATTTTAACTAAATTCGGGTGTTCTAATTCATAATACAGCGAAACAGCGTTTTTCAATATTTCAATGGATTCTTTTGGTGAAATCACTGCCTCGATTGTATTTACACCAGCAATCTTGCAAAAATACTTTTTATCTGCATTTCCCATACCAATACAAATACAACCCGAACCTGTTTCGTCGACTGCCCAAAAAGCTTTACCGTATTTTTTTAACCAACTAAAATCATGCAATTCTCGAAGTCTGAATTCGATAGAATCAAGTTTATTAATTATCATTTTTATGACCATTCCTTTCCGCTTCGCTACAAGGCACAAAAATAAAATGAAAGTGGATTGTAGCAAAGAAATGTAATTTGTTAAAATATACTTGAAAAGCAAACACACTACAGAACACGTGAAGGTGAGTAGGAACA
>JAXJYO010000053.1:0-43257 GCA_036306945.1 Ruminococcus sp.
CTTTCTGAATATTGTATTCCGTATGCAAGACTCAGCGGAAGTTTTGTTGCACTCAAAGGACCCGACGCAGATAATGAAATTCAAAATTCAAAACGAGCAATTCAGGCTTTGGGTGGTAAACTCAAAAACACCTACAAATTTTCACTTCCAAATGACGGCGGAGAACGAACAATTATTGAAATTGAAAAGATTTCTCCTACCCCCGACAAATACCCACGCAATTCAGGAAAAATTAAATCACAACCATTATAGTTTGCAGGACAGCATTTGCTGTCCTGTTTTTTTACTTTATGGGAAACTACTTAGTAAGGGACATATTCACTCGCTTTCGACAAAAATTTTAATTATATACCAATTAATACCAAAACATTATAAAATAATTGCTCACAAACCGACAATATAATCGGTTACCATATGTTATTATAATAGCACAGGGACAACCCCTGAGGCTATTTAGGACACGGGGCGATTCGGTTGAAATTTCTACCTACTAATGAAAACAAAATCTCTGACATACCAATTATAAAAATTCGACCGAACAAAGCTCAGCCACGAAAAACGTTCAATGAGGAAGAACTCAAGACTCTTTCGCAGTCAATTGAAGAAAACGGAATTTTACAACCCCTGACCGTAAGAAAAGTGACTGCAACAGAGTATGAACTCATTGCAGGCGAGAGAAGACTTCGTGCATCCGTGATGGCAGGACTCAGAAAAGTACCCTGTGTAGTAATTAAGTGCTCTGATAAAGAGTCAGCAATTTTTGCTCTCCTTGAAAATCTCCAACGATGCGACCTCACAATGTTTGAGGAAGCTCGTGGAATTTCAAGGTTAATCAGAAGATACGGGCTGACTCAGGAAGAAGCGGCTGTAAAGCTTGGCAAAACGCAGTCAACAATTGCAAACAAACTCCGACTCCTAAAGCTTACATACGAAGAACAGGAATGGATTCTGAATGCAGGACTCAGCGAACGTCACGCAAGGACACTTTTAAGACTTACAGATGAAGGTGCAAGGCGAGAGGCTCTCTCGAAAATCATCTCGGAAAATCTCAACGTGTCACAGTCAGAAACTCTTGTGAGCACAATAATCAGTACCAACCCCAAATCTGCAAAGAAACAGGGGATAAGCAAAGCGGTGATAAAGGACGTCAGAATTTTTGTGAATACAATAAACAAAGCGATTGATACAATGCGTCTTGCAGGAATTGACGCTCAGTCTGACAAAACAGACACGGACAATTTTATCGAATACACAATCAGAATTCCTAAAAGACCTGTATCTGACGAAGAAAAAACCGCATAATACATTCTTATGCATATTAATTTACTTTCCAGAGGGTGCGAAAGCATCCGTTCCACTCATACCCATTTCCTTATCTAAACCCCTTGCGAGAAGGCGTACAGTTTGTGCTGTACGCCTTCTTGCTGTTTGCTTTATGAAAAAAGATTTGTTAATATCAAGCTGTTTGACAAAGCTAAAATTGTTTCACGTGAAACATTAAAAAAGTTCAATTATTTTTAAAATACGCTTTAATTACGTCTGTATTTATGATATAATTGATAAGTATTATGAAAATACACCTAAAAAACTTTAAAAAGGTGATTTTTTGGCGAAAATTATAGCGATATCGAATCAGAAAGGCGGAGTAGGAAAAACTACAACCGCAGTCAATCTTGCGGCTTGTCTTGGCGCAGAAGGTAAAAAAACTCTTCTGATAGATGCCGACCCTCAGGGCAATGCGACAAGCGGTGTTGCGATTGACAAAAGTAAAGTTAAATATTCAACCTATGATATACTTGTTGAGGGAGCAAAGGCTGAACAGTGTGTTCTGACAACACCGTATCAGAATTTACACATACTTCCTTCAAGCATAGACCTTGCGGCGGCAGAACTTGAAATTGCAGAGAAAAAGCACAGAGAAGCACTTCTAAAAAACGCAATTTTGCCGATAAAACAGTATTATGATTATATTATAATTGACTGTCCTCCGTCACTCGGGCTCATCACAACAAACGCTCTGACAGTTGCGGATACTTTTTTAGTGCCGATTCAGTGCGAATATTACGCACTTGAAGGTCTGTCACAGCTTATGAGCACCGTAAGACGAATCAAACGTCAGTACAACAGCGCAATTGAGCTTGAAGGTGTGCTTCTCACAATGTATGACGGCAGACTTAACCTCACACAGCAGGTAGTTGACGAAGTGAAAAAATTCTTCCCCGGTAAGGTGTTCAAAACTGTGGTGCCGAGAGGTGTAAGACTTTCAGAAGCTCCGAGTTTCGGAATGCCGGTAATCTACTACGATAAGTCCTGCAAGGGAAGCTTGTCATACACAGAGGTTGCAAAAGAAATCATATCAAAGGAGCGACACTATGGCTAAAAAACTCGGTGGGCTCGGAAAAGGGCTCAACGCAATATTTATAGAAAACGACAGCGAAGATAACAACGGCAGTGTGATGCTCAAAATATCTGAAATCGAGCCAAACAGAAGTCAGCCACGAAAAGAGTTTGACGAAAAGGCACTCGGTGAACTTGCAGAGAGCATCTCAAAACACGGACTTCTTCAACCGTTGCTTGTCAGACCTCTTACAATGGGAGGTTATCAGATAGTTGCAGGCGAGAGAAGATACAGAGCGTGCCGAATGGCAGGAATAACAGAAGTTCCCGTAATAATAAGAGAACTCGGTGAAACCGAAACAATGGAGATCGCTCTGATTGAAAATCTTCAGCGTGAGGATTTAACCCCGATGGAAGAGGCACTCGGCTATAAAGTTCTTATGGACGAGCACGGATTCACACAGGAAGAAGTCGCACAGTCAGTCGGAAAATCAAGACCGGCAATCGGAAATGCGTTAAGACTTCTCAAGCTTCCGCAGAGTATAACCGAATTGCTCAACGACGGAAAAATCTCAGCAGGCCACGCAAGAGCACTTCTTACACTTGAGGACGAAGAACTTATGAAAGAACTTGCAGACGAGATCATCAAAAAAGATTTGTCTGTAAGACAGGTTGAAAAAATCTGTTCCAAAAAGCCAAAGCCTGTAAAAGAGGAAACTCCTGAAAAGAAACCTTCCTTCTACAGTATGGTAGAACTTGCACTCAACGAGAGTTTGGGAAGAAAAATCAAGGTAAATAAAAACAAAGGCAAAGAAGGCGGAGTTCTGCAAATCGAGTTTTATTCAGATGAAGAACTCACAGAACTTTCAAATAAACTAAAATAAAGGTAGAAATATAGGAGAGTAAAACAATGATTGATATAAAATTTTTAAGAGAAAATCCTGATGCAGTAAAAGAGAATATCAAAAAGAAGTTTCAGGACCATAAAATTGAACTCGTTGACAAAGTAATTGAGCTTGATGCTGAAAGCCGTGCAGTAAAACAGCAGGCTGATGACCTTCGTTCAAACAGAAATAAAATTTCAAAGCAGATTGGCGCATTAATGGCTCAGGGCAAAAAAGAAGAGGGTATGGCACTCAAGGAAGAAGTAACAAAGCAGGCACAGCTTCTTGCAAAACTTGAAGAAAAAGAAGCAAAGCTTTCTGCAGAAGTAACAGAGATTATGATGCAGATTCCTAACATTATTGATCCGTCTGTTCCGATTGGTAAGGATGATAGTCAGAATGTAGAAGTTGAACGTTTTGGTGAGCCTGTAGTTCCTGATTTTGAAGTTCCTTATCATACAGATATTATGGAAAAGCTCAACGGCATTGACCTTGATTCTGCAAGAAAAGTTGCAGGTAACGGTTTTTACTATCTTATGGGTGACATTGCAAGACTTCACAGCGCAGTTATCTCATATGCTCGTGATTTTATGATCGACAGAGGATTCACATATTGCGTACCTCCGTTTATGATTCGCAGTAACGTTGTAACAGGCGTAATGAGCTTTGCTGAAATGGATTCAATGATGTATAAGATTGAGGGAGAAGACCTCTACCTTATCGGTACAAGCGAACATTCAATGATTGGTAAGTTCATCGATACAATTAATAAGGAAGAAAATCTACCATACACTCTCACAAGCTATTCACCTTGTTTCCGTAAAGAAAAGGGTGCACACGGCATTGAGGAGAGAGGTGTCTACAGAATTCACCAGTTTGAAAAGCAGGAGATGATTGTTGTCTGCAAACCTGAGGAGAGCAAAATGTGGTTTGATAAGCTCTGGCAGAATACAGTTGATCTTTTCCGTTCACTCGATATTCCTGTAAGAACACTTGAATGTTGCTCAGGCGACCTTGCAGATTTGAAGGTTCGTTCACTCGACGTTGAAGCGTGGTCACCACGTCAGAAGAAGTATTTTGAAGTTGGTTCTTGTTCAAACCTCGGTGATGCACAGGCTCGCAGACTCAGAATCAGAGTATCAGGGGAGGGCGGAAAGAAGTACTTTGCACACACTCTCAACAATACAGTAGTAGCACCTCCGAGAATGTTAATTGCATTCCTCGAGAACAACCTCAACGAGGACGGTACAGTAAGAATTCCTGAAGCACTCAGACTATATATGGGCGGCAAGAAAGTAATAGGTTAATTAAAATCATTACAAATTTGTAAATTATTGTTTTTTATTAGTAATATTTTATGTAAACAAATTGATAAAAACATCTATTGTTTTTTGTGAATTTGTACAAAATTGTGGTTGATAATCTTGTATAAAGAAAAATATCGCATAAATTAATTGACAAATATGTGAAATTGTGGTAAGATAAAGTTGCTCAATTTTGAGAATATATTTTTGGAGGTTAGATTTATGCAGAACACAAAAGGTAAGGCTATTGCTTCTTTAGTATGCGGTATTATCGGTATCGTAATCGCTTGGTTCGGTTGGGGTTCAATCGTATCATTAGTATTAGGTATACTTTCACTTGTTTTCGCTGTTCAGGTTCGTAAGGCTAATGACGAAAATAAGGGTATGGCAACAGCAGGTTTAGTATTAGGTATTATCACTGTAGTTCTTGGTGGTATTTGTCTTGCTTGTTGGGCTTGCGCATTTTGCTTCTATAGCAGCTCAACTAGCGCATTATACGAATTAGCTAATTATTATTAATTAACTGACAAATTTGCGGCCTCTTGTGCTCTGCACAAGAGGTTTTCTTTTTTAAATTTTGTTTTTTAAATTTGAGCAGGTGGGTTGAGGTTAACAAAAACGTTAGTTGCCTAACCATTGGAGCGATGTATTGATAACTGTCGTCACGACGCAAAATAAGAGTATTGCTTAAAAGGAGTTTAAGATGTATCCAATAGTAAACATATTCGGCAAAGAGATAACTACATATGCGATATGTGCGCTTATCGGAATATTAGTCAGCGGATTTTATGTTTGCAGAACTGCAAAAAAAAGAGGACACGATGATAACGATTTCATTATCTTTTTGCTCATTTGTTCAGTCGGTGTATTAATCGGCGGTCGTGTGGTTTTTGCATTAACCAGAATGAACGTTATTGTTGAACTCATAACAAATTGGTCAAAGTATGTTACTTCGTTCGGAAGCTTCATAGATTGTATGTCTGTTGTATTTGGCGGTTCGGTCTTTTACGGAGGACTTATCGGTGGAATGATATTTGGTGTAATCTATGGTAAAATTAAAAAGTTGGATTTAAGCGAATATGCAAATGTATGTGCACCAATGGTACCGCTTTTTCATTGTTTTGGAAGAATAGGTTGCTTTTTAGGCGGTTGTTGCTATGGTATTGAAAGCAGTTTCGGATTTACAGCATACAATAATGATTTAATTCCGGATTTATGCGGTGTCAACAGATTTCCCGTTCAGCTTCTTGAGGCAGGTCTGAATTTTCTGCTTTTCCTGTTTCTTGATTATTTGCTGAGAAAAAATAAGTTCAAGGGCAACTTATTTGCGCTTTATCTTGTGATATACGCAGTAATCAGATTTTCAGATGAGTTTCTCAGAGGTGACCAATACAGAGGTTTTCTCTTTGGGTTGTCAACATCTCAGATAATAAGCATAATACTTTTTGTTTGCGGTGGAATTTATCTCATCAGGCAGATAGTAAAACAAAGAAAACAAATTTAAGATACAAAAAAAGCAGAGTGTTTTTACTCTGCTTTTTTACTGTATAGGAAATTGCTCTGTTATGTTCGGGCACAGAACCGTTTTAAAAGATGATGCTATCTGCGTGAATTGCGTGCGAGGTACTCGCTTATTATGCAAAAGCTGAATTAATTTTTAATATTTAATTCAATTATGGATAATGATATCCAAAACTGAATAACGTTATGCAAATATTTTATAATTAGCATAATCGGGGTACTGTTAATTTTTGCCGTTTTGATATACAATAATATACGGTGAAAATTAAAATATAAAAAGGAAGTTGTATATGCAATTATATAAAAATTATTGTACCGAAACACTTGATGAAAACGGTAATCTTATTGATTTTAAACTTAACATTCCCGAAAACTATAATTTCGGTTATGACGTAGTAGATAAGCTTGCACAGGAAACACCTGACGCAAGAGCAGTTGTATGGGCTAATCCTGAAAAGGAAGAGAAAATATTCACATTCGCAGACATCAGCAGACTCAGCAACAAGGCTGCAAATGTTTTCAAAAAGTACGGTGTCAAAAAGGGTGACAAGGTGCTTGTAATCTTAAAGAGAAATTACGAGTATTGGTATGTTGCACCTGCACTTCACAAGCTTGGTGCAGTAATCATTCCTGCAACTCATCTTCTCACACAGAGCGATATTTCTTACAGAATTAAGGTAGGCGATATCAGAGCCGCAGTATGTACACCTGATGACAACACAGCAGAAGATCTTCTTGCAGTAAAGTCACAGCCTAACACACTCGAAAACGTATTTGTATGCAGAAGAGATCTTTTCGGCACAATCAACTTTACAAAAGAGGTTGAAAAGGCAGATGACAAGCTTGAAAAGGTAGATACAAAGGCTGAAGATCCAATGGCTATTTACTTTACATCAGGCACAACAGGATATCCAAAGGCAACAGAACATAACCACACATACACACTTGCACACATCATTACAGCAAAGTATTGGCAGTGCGTAAAGGACGGCGGACTTCACCTCACAGTATCAGAAACAGGCTGGGCTAAGGCTTCTTGGGGTAAAATCTACGGTCAGTGGCTCTGCGGAAGCGCAGTAATGGTTTATGACTTTGACAAGTTCTCTCCCGGTAAACTCCTCAGAATTATGGAGAAGTATCAGGTAACAACTTTCTG
The DNA here is from genome assembly GCA_036306945.1 of Ruminococcus sp. Taxonomy (GTDB): domain Bacteria; phylum Bacillota; class Clostridia; order Oscillospirales; family Acutalibacteraceae; genus Ruminococcoides. Next base: position 7,203 of record JAXJYO010000053.1, read on the forward strand.
TGCACCTCCGACAGTTTACAGGTATTTCATCAAGCGTGGTCTTGAAAAATACGATTTGAGCTCACTCGAGCACATCTCAACAGCAGGTGAAGCATTGAACAACGAAGTGTTCGATGAAGTTTACAGACAAACAGGAATGAAGGTAATGGAAGGCTTCGGTCAGACAGAATCTGTTCTCATACTCGGCAACCTCAAGGGTTCAACACCAAAGCCGGGTTCAATGGGCAAGCCTTCACCTCTCTACGATGTTCATATCGTGAACGAAGAAGGTAAAGAGTGCGGACCTAACGAAACAGGCGAAATTGTTATCTTCCCGCCAAAGGACGGCAGTAAACAGTACGGTATTTTCTGCTCATACTACGGAGATGAAAAGCTCTACGAAAAGGTATGGAGAGGTGGATATTATCACACAGGTGATACAGCCTACAAAGACGAGGACGGCTATTTCTGGTATGTAGGCAGAGCCGATGACCTTATCAAATCAAGAGGCTTCCGTGTAGGACCTTTTGAGATTGAAAATGTAATTATGCAGTATCCGGGTGTTCTTGAGTGTGCAGTAATCGGTGTTCCTGACAAGGACAGAGGTCAGGCAATCAAAGCAATTGTAAAGATGACAGACGGCACACCTTATGATAAGAAGCTTGAAACTGAAATCAAGACCTTCTGCAACAAGAGAATGGCTTCATATAAATGGATTCAGTATCTTGAAATCGTTGATGAATTCCCTAAGACAATCAGCGGAAAAATCAAGAGAACAGACCTCAGAGAAAACAGCAAGTAATAAGATACAGAAAAGTCCACCGATTTGCTCGGTGGACTTTTTAATTACAAAAATATTGTGTTATCAGTTGGGCAAGAAAGGTTTTATATATAAATAATCTGTCTGCCCAAAGGTAAAAATTATTTTCTGTATTTTGGTGGTTCTGTTTCGTAAACGTTGTTGCCTTCGCTGTCGATTGCAACGATGCAAGGGAAGTCCTCAACAGTGTATCTGCGGATAGCTTCTGTGCCGAGATCTTCGTAGCAGATCATTTCTTCAGACTTGATACTCTTGGCAATAAGAGCAGCAGCACCGCCGATTGCAACGAGATATACGCATTTGTTTCTTACAATTGCGTCAACAACATCTTTGTTTCTTGCACCCTTACCGATCATACCTTTAAGACCGAGGTCAAGAAGGGAAGGAGCGTATTTGTCCATTCTGTAGCTCGAAGTAGGGCCTGCAGGTCCTACAGCGTACCCCGGTTTTGCAGGAGCAGGGCCAACATAGTAGATAAGCTCGCCTTTGAGGTCAACAGGAAGTTCCTTGCCATCCTGAATAAGCTCAAAAAGTCTCTTGTGAGCTGCGTCACGTCCTGTGAGGATTGTGCCTGAAAGCAGAACGCTGTCGCCTGCCTTGAGGTCTTTTATGTCTGCTTCCGTAATAGGAAGATTAATTTTCTTAGTCATGGTTGTACCTCCGTCAGATTGTTGCGCTTGCGTGTCTTGCAGCGTGACAGCAGATGTTTACTGCAACAGGCATACCTGCAATGTGTGTAGGTGAAGTTTCAATGTTTACACCGAGAGCAGTTGTGTTTCCGCCTAAGCCTGCAGGACCAAAGCCCATTTTGTTGATTTCTGTAAGGAGTTCGTCCTCAAGATTTGCATATCTCTCGTCCTCATTGTGAGTGTCGATAGCTCTGAAAGTTGCCTGTTTTGCAAGCTGAGCAGCACGCTCAAATGTACCGCCGATGCCAACACCTACAACGATAGGAGGACAAGGGTTAGGACCTGCTGTTCTTACAGTGTCGAGAATAAACTGCTTTACGCCTTCGATACCGTATGATGGTGTAATCATCTTGATTGCAGACATATTCTCACTGCCAAAGCCTTTACCGCCTGCAACGATCTTGATCTGATCGCCGGGTACGATTCTTGTGTGAATGATTGCAGGAGTGTTGTCCTTTGTGTTAACTCTGTCAAATACAGGGTCGTTTACAACACTCTTTCTGAGGTAGCCGTCACCGTAAGCCTGACGAACACCTTCGTTTACAGCTTCTTCAAAGCTTCCGTCCTCGATAACGACTTTGTCGCCGTACTCAACAAAGAGAACAGCCATACCTGTGTCCTGACAAAGCGGAATTTCTTCGCTTGCGGCAATTTTGTCATTTTCGATAATCTGTGAAAGCACGCTCTTTCCAACAGGTGAAGACTCACACTTGTAAGCTGTTTCAAGTGCGTTCATAATATCGTTGCCGATGAAGTAGTTACAGTCCATAAAAAGCTTTTTTACGGTAGCAGTAACAGTTTCGGTTTTAATCTGTCTGATTTCCATATCTGTGTTCCTTTCCGATAAAAATTCTGAACATTATAATTATAAAATATTTTTCGCAGTATTTCAATACGAATAAATATATGTTATAATTTTTTTAACAAAAAATTTTGAGTTTTCACAATTTTTTAAAAGTCAACATAAACTTATCACAATAAATGTTTATACTTCAAATATAATATCGTGGGGTATAATACATACAACAGGGGCAAATTGCTCCTTATAAGATAAAATCAAAAAATTTCCGGATAAAAGAGGAGAGATATTATGAGCAGATTACTCGTTGTTGATGACGAATTCAGAATCCGACAGATTATCAGAAAGTATGCTGAGTTTGAAGGCTTCACTGTTGAAGAAGCCGTTGACGGAATGCAGGCAATCGAAATCTGCCGTAAAGAGGAGTTTGACCTCATCATAATGGACGTGATGATGCCCGAACTCGACGGATTTTCAGCTTGCCGTGAAATCAGAAAGTTCCGCAACACGCCGATTATAATGCTCTCTGCAAGGGGAGAGGAGTACGATAAGATCCACGGCTTTGAACTTGGAAGCGACGACTATGTTGTAAAGCCATTCTCACCAAAGGAGCTTATGATGCGTGTTAATGCCGTTATAAAGCGTTCAACAGGTGCAGGACAGGCTGACGCAAAGAAGGATATCTTTACTTACGAAGGACTTTCGGTTGACTTCTCTGCAAGAATCGTCACAATAGACGGCAATAGAATTGAAATGACACCGAAAGAGTACGAACTTTTCTTCTATATGGTAAAGAACAAGGGTCTTGCCCTCACAAGAGAGAAGCTTATCAGCGAGGTGTGGGGCTATGATTTCTTTGGTGACGAGCGAACACTTGATACACATATAAAGCTTCTGAGAAAAAGTCTTGGCGAATACAGCAGATGTATTGTGACTCTGAGAGGAGTAGGATATCGCTTTGAAACGGTTTAATAAGAAATATGTTCCGCTTCATTTCAAGCTTTTGTGGTATTTTCTGCTGTTTGGTTTGATAATACTTATGGTGTTGTGGGTGTTCCAGACATTTTTTCTTGAAACATTCTATACAATGTCAAAATCCTCACAGGTTGAGAAGAATGCTTCGATGATTTCAAAGTCTATTGAAGCCAACAAGAACGTTCAGCAAACAATTGAAAATGTCGCAAGTTATAACTCGCTGTCGGTGTATGTATACGACACATCGGAAACGCTCTACAGAAAGATGTATGAGTGCGAGTACGATAATCCGGCAACATCGCTTGATTTTGAGTATCACGATGTTTACAACTATTACAGACAGGCAAGCGAGAACGGCGGAAATTATCTTGTTGTAACGAGCAATACAAAGACAACGCTCGGAAATATAAATCTTGAAAGAATATTCAATAAAAATTCAACCGATGATACCGCAAAATATGAAATACACTTTCTGAAAAACAGTGAAAGCGACAGCAAAAATATGATCTATTGCGATATTATCGACCTCAGTGACGGAAGTCAGTGTTTTCTGATGATAACTTCGTCAATCACTCCGCTGAGCAATACAGTCGATATTATAAAAAAACAGATGTGGACCGTATCTGTAGTGTTTATATTTCTTGCGATTGTTTTCTCGTTATATGCAAGCAGAAGAATTGCAAAGCCGATTTCAAAGACAAATAACTCAGCAAAGGAACTTGCAAAGAAAAATTACGATGTTGATTTTGATGCAAAGGGATATCTTGAAGTTGAGGAATTAAATGAAACGCTGAACTATGCAAAGACCGAGCTTGCGGCTACAGAAAAACTTCAGAGGGAACTTATAGCTAACATTTCGCACGACCTGCGAACACCGCTTACAATGATAACGGGTTACGGTGAAGTAATGAGAGATCTTCCCGGTGAAAACACCCCTGAAAATATTCAGATAATCATTGATGAAGCAACAAGACTTTCAACGCTTGTAAATGACCTGCTTGATCTTTCAAAACTTCAGTCAGGTGCGGTTCAGGCTGAAAAAACACGCTACAGCCTTACCGACAGCATAGAGAATATTTTTGTAAGATACGCAAAGCTTACGGAGCAGGACGGCTATAATATTACATTTGAAAGCAATGAAAATGTATTTGTATATGCCGATGAACTCAAGCTTAGTCAGGTAATTTACAACCTTGTGAACAATGCCATAAATCACGCAGGTGAGGACAAGACCGTAATCGTAACACAGATTGTCAAAGATAAAAAGGTTACAATAGAGGTCACGGATCACGGCGAGGGAATCCCTGCCGATAAGCTTGAACATATCTGGGACAGATATTATAAGGTTGACAAGGAACATAAGAGAGGCGTTATCGGAACAGGTCTCGGACTTTCCATTGTAAAGGGAATCCTTGATGCCCACAATACGCATTACGGCGTGAGAAGCACCGAGGGAAAGGGAAGTACATTCTGGTTTGAACTTGATGCAGTTGCCGTAAAGAAAAAGCATAAAAACAGAACTGAAAAATCCGATACAATTGAAATCTACGACGCCGAACTTGAATAATTTCATAAAAAGCAAAAGGAACACATTTTTTCGATGTGTTCCTTCTTGTTTGTATATTAATTTATGTGTTTACAAGGTATTTCTGAATTTCTGTTGAATCCACAATATTGATTTTGCCGTCATGATTTACATCAGCATTGCGCTTTGCCATATCATCAAACTCGTAAGAGCCAACAAGATATTTCTGAATCAGTGTTGCGTCAACAATCGAAACGAAACCACCTTTACAGATAACTTCGCCGATTGTAAGGCCTTTCAAAGCAGCGCATGCTATTCCTCCGCCTATACCTGGGTCACTGATAAAGTCTGTTGTATAACAAGCTCTTTCACCAAGGGCTGTGCTGACATAGATTTCAACCATACCGTTTTTGTCAGGTACAGCAAAAGTTATGGCTCCGCCGCTGACGAATATCAAATATGAGCTATGACCGTCACCTTCGTCGGTAAAGTTATATGTGTGAGTTTCATTACCAAGTGTTGAGGTGTGAGTGCCGTCTTCGTTAAAATAGCTGGAAAAATCAGACAGCTTAATTCTGATTTTCTCATATGTTCCGCCTGTGTTGTTAAAGTTGATGTTATAGCTGTAAAGACCGCCTAAACCTCTGATATGAGTCCACATCTCGTAGCCTGCTGTGCTTGGCAGTTTGATATATTCAACCTGACCCTGTTCAGGAAAATAGAATGTTTCAACGCTTGAATCGGCTAAATCCTTTAATTTGACTCTTACAGTTGGATCTATGCCCGAACCGTATGTGTACAGTCTTACTGTATCGTCGGGTATGTTTATTGTTCCTAAGACGGTAAAGTTATTAGTTTCTGTTGTAGCTGATACCGAAAATGCGCTGATAAAAGCCATAACAGCGCATAATGCGATCGAAATTATTTTTTTCATTTTACTCTCTCCCTTACATTTACAGAACATTATACAATTTTATGTGTTTTTATTCAATTATGCCTTGTTAGAAAAAATCAAAATAATTCAGAATTTTTTAACAACAATTAACAATCCCCCTTCTCCAAAATGAAAAGGGGGATTTGTGTTACTCTGAATAAGTATAAGTTTTAACTGTATATTTTCCGTTGGATTCTGAACTCAGGTAGTAACCTGTGTTGTGAGTGGAGGTCAGAGTGATATCAACCGTCTGCGAAGAGCTTTTGTTGAAAATTATATTTTTCCATACGCTCTGATTAAGAGTGATTGCGTAAATGCTCTGGCTCAATGAGTTTTTCTTAATGTATGTCATCGCCTGACCGCCCCATTTTTGCAGAGCGTTGCCTGAATCGTCCCATACATAGGCGTTAGCACCGCCCCAGCTTTTGTTATCTGTAAAGTAAACCGTGATGATGTTGTTGTTTGCCTTGAGAGTTTCAAAATTTTCAAGAGCAGTTTCAAGTTCGGTACAGAATGCTTCGTACTCTTCACTGCTTGCAGAATTTATATCAACTTCTAAAAACTTATTGTAAGCCTTTTTGAGCGCCATATATGCATCAAATGAAGCATAGCGATAATCCTCTTGGAGGAAAGTACTTGCTTTTTCAAGCATAGTATCAAGCGAAGAAGATGAAGAGGCAGTCAGTAAAATTGTGCTCTGAATCGTCTGTTCAGGGAAAGAGTCAATTAATTGAGTGAGATATTTTTGAATGTAAGTTGCGTCTGTGATAGTTATTTCACCGTCACACGAGGTGTCAGCGTAAGTTTTCTGCTCGTCGGTTAGAGTGAAAAACTGTGCGGCTGCTTTTGAAATAAAGGTTGCATCTTTTATGTCGATGTTTCCGTCAAGGTTTGCATCTCCAAGCTGATACGGTTTTATAACAGTGTAGCTTCCTGCAATACCTTCCGAAACATAGGAGTCAATTTTTAAGTCATCGGTCTGTGTTCCGTTGCCGTCATTGAAAATTACATATGTGTATGTGTCCTCCGGAATATATGCGTAATAATCACCTGTTGAGGAGTCAAGCGTCATTTTGATGCCGGGCCAACTGAAAAGCTGGTTTGAGTCGCTCCAGACGTAGACATAAACATTGCTTCCCCATGATGAAGGTGCGCTGTAAGTGATTTTTTCCGAGCCGATAACAACAAAGCAGTTGTCAACGGGATAATTGTTCGTTCCGATTTTTCCTAAGTTGCTGTCGTTTATCACAAAGTACATCTTATCATAGTCGGAAGAAACGTTTACAGAATAAGTACCGTCAGCATTTGCGGTCATTTTGTTGCTTTTTGAGGCGAGTACGCCTGTGGAATCAAAAGTATAGCAATAAACTGTATCGACATTCTGTGCAACGTTGCTCACGTCAACTGTTACGGAAAGCATTTCAGTGTCATTATCATCATCATCGTCGCCTTCTGACGGATATTTGCCACTCTGGTCAATGATGTATGTATAAGCAGGGTAGATAGTGTTTTTGGTGAGGTCGGTTCCGTTAAAGATAACACAATCTCCGTAGACATCAACAAAATATCCCTGAGAGCTGTCCTCGCTCATAGTGTAGTCCATCGAACCGTTAGTGATTTTTGTTGTGCTTGATGTTGAAGGAATATGAATGGTGTAAGCTGTAGTGCCATCTCTGTTGTCAATGTTGTATCCGTACTTGAAATCAAGGTGAGTGTGTCCCGAAATAAAGAAAACGTCGGGATATTTTTCAAGCAGTCCGATAAGCTCCTGCACAGCAGGATAGGATTGACTGAGTCCTCCGCCGTAGTAAGGATTGTCCTTGTCGTCACCTGCGCCGTACTTGCTTATGAGTGCGTGTTCGTAGATAAAGATATTGTGTCCGTCGTCGTGATATTCAGCGAGAAGTTCCTTGAGCCAATTCATCTGTGCTGTGGTAAATTCGTCAGATAAATTTGGTGAGTCGTCAAGTTCAAGGCACATAAAGATGAAGTGGTCGCCGTTTTCGGCAGTAATTTCAAAGTATGGCTCGTCGCTCATTGCTGAAGTTGAAGTGTCAAGACCTGTGCCTGTTTTAAAAGTATCAAGACCGTATGTAAGCTGGGATTTGATTTCGTGGTTACCGCTACATTCGTAAATAGGATTGCAGTAGCTTGAATTTGCAATAATCTTCTGATATGCCTGCCATTCCTTGACGTAACTGCTTTCGTAGCCGTTGATCATATCACCGCATACGGTTACAAAATCAACGTTCCTGTCTGAGGCGCACTCAAGAGCCTGTTCAAAATGCAGTTCGCTGTACGGATAGTAGACATTGGATTGCTTGTCGATGTGAATATCTGACAAAGCCTGAAAGCTGTATGTTTTTTCAGAACTGCTGTGCTTGAATTGTTTTGATTCGGGAATTGCGTAAACAGCGTCAGCTGAAGTCACGGTTTTGTTTGTCGGTTCGGAACTGCTTTTTATTGCGATGAGTTTGGTTGCACCGGCAGGAATTGCAGTGAATTCTTCAAAAGTAAAGGATTTTGAACTGCTGCTCAGCGTCATAGAAGTAATCTCGGAGTAGCCGTCAAGGGCTTTTGTATCGTCTGCCCAATAAAGATAGTATTTACCGTAATCATCACTGCTTCCGGTAAGCTTTACTTTACCCTCGGCATAGCCTGCGTTGGTGTAAGCAAAAGAGTAGTTGATTGATAAACTGTCAGCCGCTGATGCATTTAATGCTCCCAAAGGAAGCATTGATACAAAAATCATCAAAGCCAGAAGTATAGAGGTAAAACGCTTTTTGTATCTTGATTTAGTCATAAATAACACCCTTTCGTATATCTGTGCAAAAAATATCGCAAAGTGATTTAGTATATTATAATATTTGTTAATTTTTTTAGATATGCGAAAATAATGCTAAATTTAGTTGATTTTTAGCTCTGACAGAATAGTGTTTGAGCAAAGCTTTTTAGCCTATATTGTGACAAAAAACAAGGGACGTCAAAAAAGACGTCCCTATGACAGAATAAATAAACATTGTGTTCAAGATATAGGCTTAACGGTTGAGTTTTGTGGCATTAAAACTTGCAAGGCTTGCAATATAATTTTAGTAGTTTGATTATAATTTAAAGAACATTGGAACACATTTTTCGATATAATGGTATGAATCTTTTTCCATAAATTCCGTAAATTCATAAAATCCGTTTCTTTTGTAAAAGTTTACAGCATCCGGTACAGAATACAGTAAAACATAATCAAAAGAAATTGATTCTTCAGAAATCTCTATTAATTTCTTCATAACTTCACACAACATCAAATCGCTAAAATTAAAATCCTCATCATAAGCTTTATGTTGATATGTTTTATCTATAGCAAAATATTTAATTTCAGCAGCCGGATAAGTGATAGAGTCATTCTCATATGACTTCTTTAATCCTGAAGTACAATATGTGCAATAGCCGATTATCTGACCGTTAGTTTCATCCAGAAAAACAAATGTAGTTCCATCATCCTTATCTTTCATCTGAAAAAGCTTTTTGTCAAGCTCAGTGGAACCACAAGAGAAATCCTCAATTAATTCAATATTAACTGAGGAAATTCTTTTAAATTTATATTTGAATTGTTTTACTTCTTCAAGTCCCACTCAACTTCACCTTTGTTGTGCTTTTTCAATCTATCCTGAAGAAGATGTTTTCCGGTATGTTCTTTAACTTTTTCATCAAAAATTTTAACCTTATCAACAGCAACTTCAAATGTTTTATCCATTGGTACTGCAAGAACTGCCATATTAGTATCCTCCTTCATATCATTATCATTATAAAAAATAGTAATCACAACCTTTTGCATCATATAAATATCCATATGTACAAAAAAGATTTTTATAATATCTATTACAATTGTAAATCAATAATCAAATCTTGTCAATAACTTGATTATGATTTCACACATTAGTTTCATATAAAGCAAAAAACTAAACGAGAATATTCCATTTAGGAACACTCTCGTTTAGTTGGTGCCGGTGACCGGACTTGAACCGGTACGGAGTATTAGTCCGAGGGATTTTAAGTCCCTTGTGTCTGCCTATTCCACCACACCGGCATTTAGTTTGGTGACCCGGACGAGAATCGAACTCGTGTTACCGCCGTGAAAGGGCGGTGTCTTAACCGCTTGACCACCGGGCCAGATTATGGTAGCGGAAATAGGACTTGAACCTACGACACTTCGGGTATGAACCGAATGCTCTAGCCAGCTGAGCTATTCCGCCATATATTGCTGTGATCCGCTAACATCAAATCAGCAAGATTGATTATAAACCATAATTCGATATTTGTCAATAGTTTTTGCAAAAAAATTTAAAATATTTTTAATAGGTAGATAGTAAATTGAAATTGCAACATTAAACAAACTTATAATACATAACTTATGCAGTTTCAATAAATATACAATATAAATTTGTCGAGAAATATAGGCTTGAAATTTCACAACCTATCCACCCAGCCACACTTATTACATCTTAACTCAAAAAACGCCAAAATATTATGGTTAATTTTAATATATATATTGACATATATAGTTGTTTATTGTATTATATAAACATAATCACCCAAAGGAGGATATTATGAATAAATTAATTGCTGTTTTATTGTCACTTTGTCTTTTAGGAACTCTAATAGGCTGTACATCAAATAATACACAAAAAACAGAAACAACTACCAATGAAAACACCATTGAAACATCAATCGAAACGGTAGAACCAACAACTACCGCTCCCATTGAAACTACAAAAGCTGTTGAAGCCACAACACAAAAACCTACAGAAAAAGCAAAACAAGAATCAGCATCTAAAATTACTGTTGGTGAAATCAATGCATTGGCTTCAGCAAAAAGTTATCTAAAGTATTCTGCTTTTTCAAAAGAAGGACTTGCCGATCAACTAGATTATGAGGGATATACTTCTTCTGAAATAGACTATGCAATAAAAAATTGTGGTGCCGATTGGTATGAACAAGCAGAAAAATGTGCAGAAAGTTATTTAAAATATTCATCATTCTCCTATGACAGTTTAGTAGACCAATTAGAATATGAAGGTTTTACTCACGACCAAGCAAAACATGGTGCTGATAAAGCCTATGGTAGTTCTTCAAACTCAGCAAACAATAATGCAGGCTCAACAGAAAAATCAAATGCACTGGACTCAGCTAAAAGTTATTTAAGATCTTCTGCATTCTCATATAGCGGACTAATAGATCAACTCGAATATGAGGGATATTCAAGTGATGCTTGTAAATATGCCGCAGATAATTGCGGAGCTGATTGGTACGAACAAGCCGCTAAATGTGCAAAAAGTTATTTAAAATTCTCATCTTTTTCAAGAGCAGACTTAATAGATCAATTAGAATACGAAGGCTTTACGCATGACCAAGCTATTTATGGTGTAGAACAAAACGGATACTGATAAATATAAAAAAGCAGATTATCTCAAATTTTATGATAGAGATAATCTGTTTTTTTATAGCTAATACCAAACACCGTTTAAAAACAGTAAAAAAATTTTTTAAAAATAAAAATTGAGTGCCCCGCAGTATAGTATTTCAAAACTTTTACACCCAAGTAAAGACAGCCGCAGATTTCTCTGCGGCTGTCGCTGAATTTATACTCAGATTATACTATCTTAGCGATATATTTCTGAATTGCTGTAGCGTCCTTAACTGTGATTGTGCCGTCACCGTCATAGTCAGCAGCTTTTCTCTGGGTTGAGTTGAGTGTCTGAAGTTCTACAACTGACTTGAGTATGCATGTAACGTCATCAATCTTGATGTATCCGTCACCGTTTACATCGCCGAGGAGGAATTCAACATTGTTGTAAACCTCTGTTGATGTTGAAATTGTTGCATTCTCAAAACCTGCGATGCCTGAAATATCCTGCATTGCGCTGTAGTCTACGATTGACTCGTTGGTTGTCTGATAGTTATCGTCATGATAACCTACGCTGAGAATCTGGAGGTCAAGGTATACATTAGCTGTACCTGTGCCGATGATGTTGAATGTTACTGTTACGAACTCTTCATCTTCACCGAATGTGTACAAATCAAGGTTTGTGAAGTTACCCTTTATCTGATTTTCGTTAGCTCTGTAAATGAGGTGACTTCCTACTACAGGGGTAATTGTCTGAACACCGTTGCTTACGTTGTTTGCAGTAACAAACTCAAGCTTTGATGTGTCATATGTGAGAACCCACTGAGAATCAACAACATCCATACTTGATGTGAGCTTGTATGATACTGTAACAGTTCCTTCGTCTTCGTTGAATGTGCTTGAAGCTGAAGGGAAGATGTTTGATGTAGCGTTTACTGTAAGTTCGTCTGTTACAGGCTCAGTAGTTGTAGGCTGAGTTACAGGAGCAGTTGTTGTTATAGGGTCAGTTGCTGATGTAACTGTTGTTTTACCTGAAAGCTTGTTGCTTGTGAAGCCTGATACTGATGAAAGGTCAACAATCTGTCCGTTTACAACAGCATTCTTGAATGTGAGAACTGCGTTTGAAATGTAACCTACTGAAAGTTCTTCAACTGCAAGGTCAACTGTTGTTGTGCCTGTGCCGATAACATCGAATACTACTGTTACAAACTGAGATGAACTGCTGAAATCATAAAGTGTGTTTACATTTGAGAAGTTACCCTTGAGAACGCCTGTGCCTCTGTTGATAACTTCACCTGAAATTACAGGCATAATATCAGCAGAATCTGTTGTGTTGATTGAAAGTTTTGTTGTGTCGTATTTGAGAGTCCACTGAGCGTTTACAACATCCATAACAGATGTAAGATCAAATGTTACTCTTATCTTGTCCTCACTTGCAGTATCAATTGTTTCTGAAGCTGTTGGGAAGAGGTTTGATGTTGCATTAACTGTGAGAGTCTTTGAAACAGGATTTGTTGTAACAGGGGCTGTTGTTGAAGGTGTAGTTGTTACAGGAGCAGTTGTTACAGGAGCTGTTGTAACAGGAACTGTCGCTGTAGGAACTGTAGGTGAAGTTGGTTCTTCGCCGTCTGTGATGTTGCCGTTTGACATATTGTATGAATATGTTGCAGATGAATATCCGTCTCTTGTAACGTCAACTTTGATTGTGCTTGAAGATGTAACGCTTGCACCTGTTACTGTGAATGCGCCTGTTACGTCATCTGATTTAACACTGTATGTCTTTGAGCCGATTGTCACAGTAACTTTTGCATCAGGAACTGCAATACCTGTTACAGTGCTGTTGCCTGCAACTGCATATGAAAGTTTTGCTGATGCAAGAACGAGCTTGCTCTTTGCACTCTGAAGCTGAGCAATCATATTTTCAACTTCTGTCTCATTAGCGTCTGCGCCGAGAGCTACGAGAGCGTCAACAGAAGGCATAAGTGCCTCAACTGTGCTCCATGTTGCAGGAGTGAAGTCTGTTGAAGTCCATGCTTTAACTTCTCTTGCTTCCTGCTTGAGAAGTGCCATACCGCTGAGAGGAATAACATTTTCAACCATCTTGTATGCAGTACAGCCTGAATCTGTGATTGTGATTGTTACGTCACCTGTGATACCTGTGATATCACTTGTCTGTCCGCCTGAACCGTTGTTTACAATAGCGTTTACAGATGTTTTGTTCGGGATTACGAGCACATAGTTGCCGTCTGCATCTTTTTCAGTGAGCTTGCTTCCCGGCCATGCACCGTTGATAGCGGTGTCATCATCGTCCCAAACATAGAGGTTAGGAGCTGAACCGTCATATGACTTAACACGGATTGTTACGGAGTCTTCTATTGGTTCATTTCCGCCGCCACCACCGCCGTTTCCTGTTGAAACGATTGTTGTGCTATATGATGAGTTAGTAACTTTGAGTGTTGAAGTACCGTTGAGTCCTTTGATGTCACTACTCTGTGCGCCTTTGCCATTGTTTAGAACAACATTGTAAGTGCTTGTTGTGTCAAGCTCAATATAGTATTTGCCGTCAGAATCTTTCTGAGTAAGCTGTGTGCCCGGCCATGCACCGCAAAGTGCTGTGCTTGTTCCTGTCCATACATAAGCGTAAGGAGCAGAGCCGTCCCATGTTTCAACAATAAGCTTTGCTTTTTCAGCAGGAGCTGTTGTGCCTGTTGTTTCTATCGGAACTTCACCTGCTGCAACCTTTTTGTATGTATAAGTTGCTGTTGAAGTGCCCTTTTCATTTTCAGCTTCGAGAGTAACTGTGATTGTGTCACCGTCATAAGCTGTGTTGCCGATTGTAAATGTTGTGCCGTTTTCTACGATAAACTTGTTACCGCCGTCGATTGAGCACTTAGCTGTTTCGCACTCTTCAAGTGTAACTGTGAGTGCCTGTGAACCTGAGAATGTAGCGTTACCGCTGAGTGACATAAGTGGTCTGCCGTCAGGCTCCTGAATAAGGATTGTACCGTTTGTACCGCTGTTGAATGTAACCTTACCGTTCTGAACAACCGCTGATGACTGGTCATAAGCATTCATAAGCTGCTGGCCGTCTGACCAGAGTGAAGAAACATCGATTGTTACATTTGTGTTTGAGCTTGCATAAATACAACCTGCTACCTTGTCAGAAACACCGTTCTTGTCGTATGTTCTGCCGAAAGCGTAACCTGAAGTTGTTGTGAGGTCAGTATTTGCACCTGCACCTACAGAGATGTGGTTGTTTCTGAACTGACCAACCTTCTGCCAGTGTGTGAGCACACTCTGGTCGATTGAATCCCAGTTCATATCGCTTCTGAGTGAGTGACCTGCACCGCCGTTGCCGTCGTTAGGAATACCTGAAACGAGAGGACGGTTAGTTTCATCACCGTAGTAAATCTGTACACCACCGGGGAGAAGGAGGAATGCAGAACCTGTAGAAATAAGGTTTCCTCTTGCGAGTGTTGAGTCGTGTGATGAAAGATATGAAAGTGCGTTGAACTTATCGTTTGTGTTGATAGATGATGCGTAACCGTTGTAAATGTTACCGATTGATGAACTTGAGAGCAAGCCGCCGCCCTGTGTTTCAAAGTTAATCATTGAGTCAAAGCCGCCCTGTGTGAAGTAAGCGTCGTAACCGTAGCCTACATTGTGATCCCAACATTCACCTGTCATCCAGAAATCTTCATCCCAGTCTGCACCCGGCTTGTCAGGGTTGTTTGCACGCCACTCTTTGAGAGCGTCTACGCAAGTTTCTTTAAGTGTATTCCAAGAAGCGTATTCAACGTGTTTTGCTGTATCGCAACGGAAACCGTCAACACCGTAATCTCTTACCCATGTTGAGAGCCAGTATGAAATTGAGTTTGTAACTGTCTGAGACTTGCCCTTGCTGCTGAGGTATGAAGTAAGTTCGTTTGCTTCCTGAGTATATCTGCCTTCCTTAGTCCACTTGTTCTTGAGGATTGCAGGAATACCTACAGTCGCAGATGACTCAGTTCTGAAGTCAGGAAGACCTGCAAGTGACATTGTGTAGTTGTCACCGCCGCCTGCTGTGTAACCTGCAATACCGCAACGAATCCAATCTGCGCCCCACCAATTAGCCCAGTCTGCTACGCTTGTATCGTAGTCGATGAAGCTGTGGTAGGTTGAGTTGTTGATGTTCTGGTGGCTGAAGTATGATGATTCCCAGCCTGACTTTACTGTACCGTAGCCATACTCAGCCATATCGTAAATTGAGTTGTAGCCTGAATGGTTAAGTACAATGTCGATGATAACTCTGAGGCCGTGCTCGTGAGCTGTATCAACCATTGTTTCAAATTCTTCGGCTGTACCAAAGTTTGCGTCAGTCTGTGTGTAGTCAAGAACATAATATCCGTGATATGAGTAGTGAGCAAAACTTGAGCCTGAATTGTCACCTACAACATAACCGTGAATCTGTTCGTATGGAGCTGAAATCCACAATGCGTTAACACCGAGGTTCTCAAAATAACCCTCTTCGATTGACTGTGTTACACCTGCAAAGTCGCCTCCGTGGAAAGTACCTCTTGTGTCGATACCTGACACAACATTGCCGTTTGCGTCAAGGCCTCTGTTGTATGAATGGTCGTTTGATGTGTTACCGTTTTTGAAACGGTCTGTGAGAAGAAAATAAACTGTTGCGTTGTCCCAAGAGAAACCGTCGTCAGCAGCAGTTGCTGAAACAGTAGCCTTTTCCTGCTCATCGACAGTTGCTGCACCAACAGTTGCAAATGAGAAAGAAACGCAGGACAGTGTAATGCAAAGTGCAAGAATTGCGCTCAGGCACTTTGAAAATGCTGTTTTCTTCATGTGTTTGTCTCCTTTCAAAACTTCATAGATTTTTGAGGGAGTTGCTCAATCTCCCTCTCATAAATTATGGTAACATATTCTTCTTTTAATTTCCATACAAAATATATCGAAAAAAGAAAAATAGCATAATGTACAACCACAGTGAAGAAAAATTATGCAAATTGTTTTAGCGTTTCTTTTTTATCTGCCTTTCGCTAAGGCTTATTATCAATACATCCTTTTCCTTTATAATAGTTCTACCGTCGGGAATAATGTTTTTCCTGCCTCGTTTGACGAGTATGACAAGTTTATCTTTGTCAAGTTTAATTTGTGACAAAGGTTTTCCAAGCCATTCGTTTTCGCTGTCGATTTCAATTTCCGTCAGTGTGCCCGTGAATTTCTTTTCAAGAGACGGTCCGCTCATTACAACAACATCGCCTTCAAGCAATGTTGTGTTTCCTCGTGGAACAAACTGTTCGTTATCTCTTATGATAAGTGCAAGAATCGTGTTCGGCAAAGAGTCGATGTCGCAAATTTTCTTATCTGCCCAAGGGTGGTCGGCAGTTATAGGAAGTTTTATAAACTGTACGGGAACTTCCTTTGAATAGTCGTTGAAAGTTTTCATAACGTCGTTGTTGTCGTCAATCATATCGAGTTTCTTTGCTACAAAAGGAATGAGCGTGCCCTGAATAGATATGGAAAAGAGAACGATAAAGAATACGACGTGGAAAACATCGTTCTTGATATAAGCGGGACTTACGACAGCCATTATTGCAAAAACGATAGAGGCTGCACCTCTCAGTCCTGACCAGGAAACAAATAATTGTTGTTTAACGGGACAACGGAAAGGTGCGAGGACTGCAAACACCGAAAGCGGTCTCGCAATGAATGTAATAAACAAGGCAATTGCAAGTGCCGGCAGAATAATCGGTAACATCTGTGATGGAAATGCAACAAGTCCGAGCAGGAAGAAAATCAAAATCTGCATTAGTCCCGTAACACCGTCAAAGAAGTGTACAAGGGATTTTTTGTTGGGTATACTGCTGTTTCCGAGGATAATACCTGTGATATACACGGCAAGATATCCGTTTCCGCCGAGGATAGAAGCCCCTGCATACGAAGTTAGAGCCATCGCAAAAACAAGAATGGATTCAAAACCGTCTTTACCTATGTTCATTCTGTTAAGCATAAAGGTTGTAAGACAGGCAACAACCACACCAATGACAGCTCCGAATGCAACCTGTGCAAAAACCATTCCGATAAGCTGTACGGGATTATTATCTCCGCTCATCAGCGAAAGAATTATGACAGTCAGCATATAGGAACAAGGGTCGTTACTTCCGCTTTCTACTTCAAGAAGTGAAGCTGTGTTATATTTCAGGTTCAGTTTTCTGCCTCTTAATATGGCAAAAACAGATGCTGCATCGGTTGAACTTATTACAGCACCGATAAGCATACTTTCAAGCAATCCGAAGTGCAGAACAAAATAACAGAACAGTCCGGTTATTCCGGCTGTAAGAATTACGCCGACAGTTGACAGCAGGACTGATTTAACGGCAACAGTGCGTGCTTTTTTCCAGTTTGTTCCGAAACCGCCGTAAAACATAATGAATACCAGCGATGCAGAGCAGATATGCTCTGCAAACTGAAAATTACTGAACTCAATTCCGAAAATGCCGTCGCATCCGAACATCATACCCAAAAAGATGAAAATAAGCAGAACAGGCACTCCGAGTTTTGTACTCAGTTTGCCCATTGATACGCATACAATAAGTATGACAGCGGCAATAAGTATGTACAGACTCATATACAACCTCCAAAATACAAAAAGGTACGGCAATAACAAAGTAATTATTGCTGTACCCCCGTTGGTCTTTCTATATATATGATAACATTTATTGAGAAATTTTACAACCTTAAAAATACATTCGTGTTAATCGCAAAAACACATATTTTTTTCATTTTTGTTTTACAGGAAATTGCTCGGTTACACTCAAGCACAGAAGGATTGAAAATATTGAGCTTTCTGCACGAAATGTGTGTAAAGCACTCGCTTTTTGGGAATTGGCGAATTTTACATTTTTGTATAAAATAACGAATGACTTTACACGAATTTTTAAAATTCAACAATTTAAAAGACTTCTTGCAAACTTTTTTAAAAAAATTACATAAAAACTATTGCTAAAATTTAAATTTAATGTTATCATAACTCTTGAAGGGATTGCCGTAGCAACGAAAGACGCTGAAAACGTTGATTAAAACAAGATTTCAGTATTTACGGCAGATATTTCTCAGAAAATTTAAAAAAGGAGATTTTAAAAATGAAAAAGTCAAGAAGAATACTTGCCTGCACACTCGCAGGTTGTATGATGGCAGGCGCACTCGCAGGTTGTGGCGGAGAAAGCTCAACTGCATCAGGCGACAACTCAGCTGCTAACGCTGAGGTTGATCAGATTTACTTCCTCAACTTCAAACCTGAAATCGCTGATAAGTACGAGGCTATTGCTAAGCAGTACGAAGAGGAGACAGGCGTTAAGGTTAAGGTTACAACAGCTGCTTCAGGTGAATACGAGAAGACTCTCACATCTGAAATCGCTAAGTCAGACCCACCTACAATTTTCCAGATTAACGGACCTGTTGGTTATCAGAACTGGAAAGAGTACTGTGCAGACCTCAAGGACACAGAGCTTTACAACCTTCTTTCAGACAAGTCACTTGCCGTAACAGACGGTGACGGCGTTTACGGTGTTCCATACGCTGTTGAAGGCTACGGTATCATCTATAATGACGAAATTATGCAGAAGTACATAGCTCTTGACGGTGCAAAGGTTAAGTCAGTTGACGAAATCAACAACTTTGACACATTAAAGGCTGTTGTTGAAGATATGACAGCAAAGAAAGGTGACCTTGGTATCGAAGGTGTATTCGGTTCAACATCACTCAAGACAGGTGATGACTGGAGATGGCATACTCACCTTATGAACCTCCCACTCTACTATGAATTTAACACAGGTGAAGGCAGTGCTCTTGAAAACTGCCTCAACTCAGACACACTTGAGTTCAAATATTCAGACAACTTCAAGCAGATCTTTGATCTCTATCTTGATAACTCATGCACAGAAAAGACTCTCCTCGGCAGCAAGACTGTTGACGAGTCAATGGCTGAGTTCGCTACAGGTAAGTGCGCTATGATCCAGAACGGTAACTGGGCATGGTCACAGGTTAGCGGTGTTGACGGCAACGTTGTAGCTGAAGAGAACATTAAGTTCCTCCCAATCTACACAGGCATTGAAGGCGAAGAAACACAGGGCGTTTGCGTTGGTACAGAAAACTACTTTGCTATCAACAGCGAAGTTGACGAAGCTACACAGAAAGCTTCTATCGCATTCTTAGAGTGGCTCTTCACAAGCGACTATGGTAAGAAGGCTGTTACAAAGGACCTCGGATTCATCGCTCCATTCACATCATTTGGCGATGATGAGAAGCCATCAGATCCACTTGCTAAGGACGTTCTTGCTTGGATGGAAAAAGACGGCTATACATCAGTAGTATGGACATTCGGCGGTATTCCTTCAGAAGACTGGAAGAATGAATTCGGTGCAGACCTCCTCGAGTATGCACAGGGTCAGACTGAATGGGATGCAGTTGTTGATGCAGCTAAGTCATCATGGACAACAGAGCGTGAGGCTACTGCTGAATAAGTTGTAAAACATATTCAAAATACAAAGCGCAAACCTCCTGCTCCCTCGGGGGCGGGAGGTTTTTTTAAAACAGATTAAAAAAGGAGGACACAATGCAAAAGGCAATTAAAAAATGGTTTCCTGTCCTTGCTCTGCCTACAGTTGTTGCATTCCTGATTTCCTTTCTGATACCTTTTATTATGGGTATTTATCTGTCTTTCTGTAAGTTCAAGACGGTTAAAAAAACTACTTTTATCGGCTTTGATAACTACATAAAGGCATTTGCAGACAGCGATTTTATCAATGCACTCTGGTTTACAATTCAATTTACGATTGTATCTGTTATTACCATAAATGTTCTTGCTTTCTTGTTTGCTATGTTGCTTACAAAAGCACTCAGAGGTACTAACATTTTCCGTACAATCTTCTTTATGCCAAACCTCATCGGCGGTATCGTACTTGGTTACATATGGCTTATGATTATCAACGGCGTTCTCTATTACTTCAAGGCTACTATCACAACCGACCCGTCGTACGGTTTCTGGGGACTGGTCATACTGATGAATTGGCAACAGATAGGTTATATGATGATTATCTATATTTCGGGTATTCAGAATATCTCGCCCGACCAACTTGAGGCAGCGGATATTGACGGTGCAAACGGTGTTCAGAAACTGTTCCACATCACGATTCCGCAGGTTATGCCTTCAATCACAATTTGTCTGTTCCTCACACTCACAAACTCATTCAAGCTCTTCGACCAGAACTATGCTCTCACAGCAGGTGCTCCGGGTAAATCAACTCAGATGCTTGCGCTTGACATTTACAACACGTTCTACGGTCGAGTAGGCTCACAGGGTGTCGGACAGGCTAAGGCTGTGGTATTCTTCCTCATCGTTGCGGCAATTGCACTTACGCAGTTGTTCCTGACAAGACGTAAGGAGGTTGAAAACTAATGGCTGAAAAGACTAAAAAGGTAAAAGAGCCTAAAGTTCCTATGAAAGCGGTTGATTGGGTAAAGTTTGCTATTCTTACTCTTATTTCTATTGTTTTCATTGCGCCTATTCTGCTTGTTCTTATGAACAGCTTCAAGGGTAAGCTTTACGTTAGTAATGAGCCTTTCTCATTTCCTGATTCCGAAAGCTTTGTCGGATTTGACAACTACATAAACGGTATTGAGAAAATCGACTTTTTCCAGGCATTTTTGGTATCATTGTTTATCACAGTATTGTCTGTTGCAGTAATCATTCTCTGCACATCAATGTGCGCATGGTTCATCACAAGAGTTAAGGCTTGGTACACAAAGCTTCTCTACTTATTATTCGCATTCTCAATGATCGTACCTTTCCAGATGGTTATGTACCCGATGTCATATGTTGCTAACCAGACACATCTTGACAATATGTTCGGTATCATTATTATCTATCTCGGATTCGGTGCAGGTCTTGCGGTGTTTATGTTTGCAGGTTTTGTTAAGAGCGTTCCTCTCGAAATTGAAGAGGCGGCTATGATTGACGGTTGCGGACCAATGAGAACATTCTTCCTCGTTGACTTTCCTATTCTTCGTCCGTCAGCAATCACAGTTGCAATTCTTCAGGCTATGTGGATTTGGAACGACTACCTGCTCCCAACACTTATCCTCAGTGATACAAGAACACTTCCTATGGCTATTCAGTACCTCCGTGGCGGCTACGGCTCAATTGATATGGCGGCTATGATGGCTATGCTCGTTCTTGCAATCATCCCGATTATTATTTTCTACTTTGCTTGTCAGAAATACATCATCAAGGGTGTTATGGCAGGTGCTGTTAAGGGTTAACGGTGTGACACTGTTAATAAATTTTAAGGACAGGCAGATGTATTAATATCGCTTGTTTTCCGAGTCAAAACAATAAAAATAAATCGCATACAGCGGGGTAACCCCGCTGTATGCGATTTTGTTATTCGTCTTTATTTTTTGACATAAACGGATATAATTCCTCATAGGATTCTGCCTGATTTTCGTCTTTGATTGCCGACGGAATCAATCCCGTACAGTCGCATGCCGAACAGGCATTGAATTCCTTGTCACGAACCTTGTCACGCTTTTCGTCATCTGATGAACGCAGAGGAGCGTGTTTGTTCATAACCTCACCTCGCTTGCTTTTACATTTAGTATGTACAACGAGGTAATAAACTATGATTGTATTATTTTACCGTGAGCTTCTTAATTTTGAACACGTCGCCGTCCATTACAGTGTAGTTGCTTCTCAGCTCGCCCTTGATTTCGGGCGAAATACTCTGATGAATGTACAGACTGTCTATTCCGAAGTCAGCCGCACCGCCGATGTCTGAAAGATAATCGTTGCCAATCATAATTGACTCGCTCTTTTCAAGTCCGTAACGCTCAAAAAGTATTTTATAATAGTTAACGTCAGGCTTTGAACATTCCTCGTCAGAACTTATACAGATTCCGTCAAAATACTTTGTAAGTCCGAACATATTCAGCTCATTTTCGGTGAATGAACGCTGTGCGTTTGAAAGAAGAAAAATTTTCTTTCCTTTTGCCTTGAGAGTGTCAAGCAGGTCGATAACTCCGTCGTAAAGCTTGATGTACTTTGTTGAGTAGCAACGGAAAGCTTCGGCTATAAACATAACCTGTGCTTTTGTCGCTTTAACACCTTTCTGAGTGAAAAGTTTTTTGAAAACTTTTTCAATCTTCACGTCTATTACGCTGTATTCGGGGTGCTTTTTACGAACAGCTCCTTTTTCAAGCTCAACAAGCCTGTTGTATTCGCTGTTAAGTTCCTTAAAAGTGTAATGCGCACCTCTGTAGGCGTAAAGTGTAGCCATTTTCTTCCAGAGATCATTGCTCCATTCATTTGTGTTGATGTCAATAAGTGTGCCGTAAAGGTCAAAAACATAATTTTTATACATATAATCACCACTAATATTCTACCAATTTTCCTGCACAATTGCAATAGGTGATTATTTATGATAAAATCAGATTGAGGTGATTGAATTGACGAAAAAACTGATTGCCGAAAAAGCCGTTGAGGCTTTGAAAAAAGAATACCCCGACGCTATATGCTCGCTCGTATACACAGACCCGCTTCAGCTTCTTATTGCGACACGTCTTGCCGCCCAGTGTACAGACGCAAGGGTGAATATGGTTACTCCAGCGTTATTTGAGCGATTCAAAAGCGTTGATGATTTTGCTAATTCAACAGCAGACGAAGTTGCCGAATACATCAAGAGTTGCGGACTTTACAAAACGAAGTCGAAAGATATCGTTGAAATGGCAAAAATGCTCCGTGATGAGTTTGACGGGGTTGTTCCCGACAACATAGAAGATTTGACAAAACTCCCCGGAATCGGCAGAAAAACTGCAAATCTTGTCTGCGGAGATATTTTCGGAAAACCTGCCGTTGTGGTTGATACCCACTGCATAAGAATCACACGCAGACTCGGACTTCACGACCTGAAAGACCAGAAGAAAATTGAATTTGCACTCAGAGATTTGCTTCCTCCTGAGGAAAGCAACGATTTTTGCCACAGACTTGTGCTTCACGGAAGAGCAGTCTGCACGGCAAGAAGCCCGAAATGTGATGAATGTTGTATGAAAGAATTTTGCCCGAAGGTTATATGATTATGAATGTCAAAAATATAAAGCTACTTGCACTCGACCTTGACGGCACAACGCTGAAAAGCAACAACACGCTGTCAGATACGGTGAAAAACTCGATTGAAACCGCAATAAAAAGCGGAGTGGAAGTTGTTGCGGCAAGCGGACGACCTTACGGTTCAATGCCCGACAGCATTTTGTCGATAGATGGAATTAACTACACAATAAGCTCAAACGGAGCGTCAATTCACGACAAAAGCGGTAAAAGAATACACACAAGCCTGCTCAGTGAAGGCGATGTGCTTAGATTGCTTGAAATCACAGAGCCACACGATTTAATATTTGAAGCATTCATAGACGGTTTGACCTACACCGACAGACGTTATGTTGAAGATCCGCTGAAATACGGTTGCAGTGAGGCTTACATCGACTATGTAAAGGCTTCGCACGGCTACATTGACGATATGCGAAAGTTTATTTACGAACACCGCCGTGAACTTGACAGTATAGAATATGTATGCACTGAAAAAAATCTCAGAGAGTCTGTTCGCAAAACGATAGAAGCAGAGATTGAAGGCTTTTACATAACCTCATCGTCGGAAAATTTTGTTGAGTTTATGAATAAAAGTGCAACAAAAAGCAATGCGGTAAAGTGGTTGTGTGATAATCTGAATATCGACATAAAACACACCTCTGCCTGCGGAAATGCAGATAACGATGCCGATATGATAGCTCAGGCAGGTTTGGGAGTGGCTGTAAAAAATGCGACAAGTCTGTGTCTTGATTGTGCAGACCTTGTTGTGCCGTCAAACAATGACGACGGAGTGGCAAGTCTTGTGGAGTTTATTTTGAATAAATAGGTTGATTTTATTGTAATTTACACAATGATATTGTATAATAAAATAAATGAAGTTTGGGAGGCTTTTATGTTGGGCTTGTTAGGTTTAAAGGCTGGTTTAAGTATAATTACAACTGTTATATCTGTAGCATATGTGGTTTTGCAGATTATCGCAAACTGGACTATATTGGAAAAAGCAGGTGAAAAGGGCTGGAAAAGTCTTATCCCTTTTTATGGCGAATACACACTCTATAAGATAGTATGGCAACCGAAAATGTATTGGATTTATCTGATTTTGTCAGTAGTTCAGGGCGTTTTTAATTATCTTTCCGATAATGTATTTCAGTTTACAGCTTTAGGCGTAGTGTTTACGCTTATTTATGTAGTATTTATGCTTTTGGCATTGGCACTCAATTTATTTTTCTGCCGTAAGCTTGCTTTTTCATTCGGAAAAAGCTCAAGTTTTGCAGTCGGACTTTTCTTCCTTTATCCTATTTTCTCAATGATTCTCGCATTCGGAAGTTCAAGATTCATCGGCAAAAGCAATACGACTACTTATTTATAATAAACGCAATCGGTGACATCATCTGCTGATGTCACCAATTTTATTTGAGATGGTAACAGGCTGACTTCGGTGAAGTCAGCCTGTTTTGGAGAGAGTATATATTTTTAGAAGAAAGATTTTACAAACTTTCGTAGTTAGTGGATTTATATTAATTAGGAGAAAAAATGAAATTTGTTATGTTAATCTGATATACGTTTACGCATGGCTCATGCACAAATCCATACTGTAAACTCTGTTGTCTTTTGTAACCATACTGATTGAAACATCAGGTGCAAGCTCGTTGAACTTCACGAGAAAGCTGTCCTCGCCTCCGTCGTGCATTCCTGTTACTATTCGCTCAACGTCGTTATCTTTTGCAAATCCGGCAACAGCCTTTGGCGCGTTCTTGTCAAACAGAATCGTCATATCGGCACCGGACTGCTTTGACACAAGATAGAGATATTCAATACGGTCAATTACTGATGTATAGTTGCTTATCGGTTTAAGCACACTCAGAACTCTGAGTTCACAACCGCAGTCATCGGCAATCTGTTTTGCTGTTGTAATGATTCTGTCGCAGTCAAATTGACTTGTGACACACGCTAAAACCGATGACTTTTGTTCGTTCATTGTTTTGTCACCTCCTTCATCTGTTGTGCCTATATATTACCAGTGCTTTTTGAAAGATATATATCGGCATTGTGAATTTGAAGTGAAAAATTCGGGAAAACCGCATTAATACTAAATATTTTTCAAAAATCGCTTGTGAGCATTTAAGAGTATTTAAGAGCATTTTTGAGAATTTTAAAGATTGTTCAGAGGTAAATTAATTTTTTTCAAAAAAGTGTTGACTTTGGCGAAAATATGTACTATAATCATACCTGCATGAAAATCAGTACAGGAGGATATTGTTATGTCAACATATTTAGCTAAGAAAAGCGAAATTGAACGCAGCTGGTATGTAATTGATGCAGCAGGCAAGCCACTCGGTAGAGTTGCAGCTCAGGCGGCTACTCTTTTAAGAGGCAAGCACAAAGCAACATTTACACCAAACGTAGACTGTGGTGATCACGTTATCATCATCAACTGCAAGGACGCTGTATTAACAGGCAACAAGCTCACTCAGAAGAAGTGGCAGCGTCACACAGGCTATATCGGCCACCTCAAAGAAACACGTTACGATACTCTTATGGCTACAAAGCCAACAAAGGCTATGGAACTTGCTGTTAAGGGTATGCTTCCTAAGAACACACTCGGCAGAGCTGCTCTTCTCAGACTCAGACTCTTCGAGGGTGCAGAACACAATCATCAGGCTCAGAAGCCAGAGATGCTTGAAGCTTAATAAGAAGGAGGCAGAATATAATGTACGATAAGACACCTTATTTTTACGGTACAGGCAGAAGAAAAAGCTCAGTTGCAAGAGTAAGACTTTACCAGGGCACAGGCAAAATCACAATCAACGATCGTGACATCGACGATTATTTCGGTCTTGAAACACTCAAGCTCATCGTTAGACAGCCTCTCGCTTTAACAGAAACAGACGAGAAGTTCGACGTTGTATGCAGAGTTTCAGGCGGCGGCGTTACAGGTCAGGCTGGTGCTATCCGTCACGGCATTTCAAGAGCACTTCTTCAGTATGACACAGAGAACCTCCGTGGCGCACTCAAGAAGGCTGGCTTCTTAACTCGTGACCCGAGAATGAAAGAGCGTAAGAAATACGGTCTTAAAGCTGCTCGTAGAGCACCTCAGTTCTCAAAGAGATAATTATATTGTTATCAAACATTACAGCACTGTCTTACGATGGTGCTGTTTTTTTATTTTAAAGAGATTTTAAGGCGATTGTATAATCTGTGGAATTTGATATAATGGTATCATCAAACTTGAATTTTACAAAGTGAATGGAGATAATATGAAGATAGTAATTATACACGGTCAAAGTCATAAAGGCTCAACTTATCATATTGCACATATGTTAGCAGAAAAAATAAATGGAGATATAAAAGAATTCTTTCTTCCAAGAGATTTTGGAGAATTTTGTGTTGGATGTACAAAGTGTTTTACTGAATCAGAGAAGAAATGTCCCCATTATGAAAAACTAAAGCCATTAACAGACGCAATGGATGAAGCGAATGTTATTATCTTAGCCAGTCCGGTTTATGTATATCATGCGACTGGCGCAATGAAGGCTTTTTTAGACCATTACGGATACAGATGGATGGTACATAGTCCGGAAGAATCTATGTTTACAAAACAAGGAGTATGCATATCTACAGCGGCAGGTGCAGGTATGAAATCGACAAACAAAGATATGATGGATAGTCTGTTTTTCTGGGGAGTGGCTAAAAGATATAAGTACGGTGTTAGTGTTGCTGCGGTCGATTGGAACGGTGTAAGTGAAAAGAAAAAGAGAGTAATTGATAAAGCAACATCAAGTATTGCGAAGAAAATTATAAATAACTCGATAAATGTTAAACCGGGGATAAAAACCAAGGGAATGTTTTGGGCTATGCATTTAATGCAGAAGAATGGTTTTAATCCTCGTGATGCTGAATATTGGAAGGATAAAGGGTGGACAGGGAAAAAAAGACCTTGGAAATAAAATTGATTTCAATAACGGAAACTTTCAGTTTGACGGAGCGACAAATTCCAATTTGTTGAAATTTAATATAGATACCGGACATAGTGCCAGTATCTTTCTGTATTTACGGAATCTGCCAAAGTGATTATATAATCTGTGAAATTTGATATAATGGTATCATCAAATTTGAATTAGGAGGCGTGTCTATGAAAATAGAAATTGACACTTTGACACCAGAGTTGTTTTTAGAATTATATTCATCAGTTGGTTGGGAGCCACCTTGTATAGAACAAGTAAGGAAAGCATTAACAAATACAATTGCTACCTTTACAGTTTATGATGGCGAGCAAGCGGTAGGAATGGTAAGATTAATTGGCGATGGTGGAATGAGTTTTTATATTAAAGATTTTGCGGTAATTCCATCATATCAATCTAAGGGAGTAGGAACTCTGTTAATGGAAAGCTTGGAAAAGTATATAAGAGAATCCATTTCATCTGAATGGGCTGTAAGTTTAGAACTAATTAGCACAAAAGAAGCTGTTCCGTTTTATAAGAAAAAAGGGTTTGAAGAAAGACCTTGTGACTGGGATGGACCTGGTATGTTTAAAATGATTCGATGAGGAGTACAAATTTCAGTTTGTTGAAATGTAATATAGATACCGCACATAGTGTCGGTATCTTTCTGTATTTACGGAATCTGCTAAAGCGAGTGTATAGTCTTTAAAATTTTATATAATGATACTATCAAATTTGAAGTTTCTATTGTGATAAAGGCGGATATTTTATCCGTCTTTTTCTATTGACAAATAATAGGTAATATGTTATCTTTATAAAGTAATATATTACCTATCGGAGGATGAGATGAATATTAAAGAAGTAATCAATAGCGACAAAGTTGATTTTACAGGAATTGAGTTATCTTATTTTTTACTTGGATTATTGAGCGCATTTGAAAATAGATTCCAAGCGGTTGCAGATAGCACTATGAAAGAGGTTAGTTGGAAACAGTTTTTTGCTATTATTTGTATCAATATGTGCAAAGAAAAACCAACTGTAAAAGAACTCGCAGGGATAATGGGTAGTTCTCACCAGAACGTAAAGCAGATTTTATTGAAACTGGAAAAGAAAGGTTTTGTTGATATTACGGTAGATGAAAACGACAAGCGAAAGCAACGTATCGAACTTACTGATTATTGCAGAGAGTTCTGTGCGGAAAATGATGAGATGACTAGGAGCATTATGAAGAAAATGTTTGCGGGTATCTCAGAGGAACAATTACAAGTAACAATACAGACCATTATACAAATTGAAGATAATTTGAGGGTTTTAACTTGATTTCAAAACAGCTAAAAGAAATGGAGGATATTGAAATGAGAAAAGACATTATCGTAATTTATAATTCGCAGACTGGATTTACAAAGAAATATGCACAGTGGATTAGTGAAGCCTTAGAATGTGAATGTGTTGAAATTAATGAAGCTGGTAAGATGAATTTAGAGCAGTATGATACAATCATATTTGGTGGCTGGGCATGTGCAGGTGGAGTGAGCAAAATCAAGTGGGTTAAGAACAACCTTAAAAAGTGGAGTGAGAAAAATTTAGCTGTATTCTGCGTAGGAGGAAGCCCTATAGAAAATCCTGAAATAGAAGTAGCTATGAAAAATTGGTTTACCGAAGAAGAACATCAAAAGGTAAAAACATTTTATTGTCCAGGAGGATTCAATTATGAGAAGATGTCAGTTCCTTCTAAATTGATGATGAAAATGTTCATAAGTGCATTAAAGACAAAGAAAGATAAGACAGAAGCAGAGAAGATTCAGATTGAGATGATTTCTAAATCGTACGATATCAGTGATAAGAAGTATATTGAACCAATTGTAGACTGGGCAAAGCATATTTGAGATTATGCTATAAAGGTGAAACTTTCAGTTTGTTAAGGCAACAACTTCCAATTTGTTGAAATATTACATAGATACTGGACATAGTGCCGTTATCTTTCGGTATTTACGGAATCTGCCAAAGTGATTGTATAATCTGTGGGATTTGATATAATGGTACTATTAAATTAGGTTTTGTGGAGGATATACACTATGAAAAAATTAGGTTTGGTTGGTGGTATGGGACCGGAGTCTACAATTCCATATTATCACAATATTGTATATAGTGTTCAAGAGGCACTGGGAAAATCAATATTTCCTGAATTGTCAATTGAAAGCGTAAATGTTTTTAATGTATTAAAATTATGTGATGAAAAGAAATATGATGAATTGACAGAATATCTAATGGGTGCAATCAACAATTTGGCTAAAAGTGGAGCTGAATTTGCGGCATTGTCAGCAAATACACCGCATATTGTATTTGACAGATTGAAGGAACAATCACCTATTCCATTGATTAGTATTGTAGAAGCAACTTGTGAAGAAGCTAAACATAGAAAATTAAAGAAAATTGGTTTATTAGGTACAATTTTTACTATGACGGGAGAATTCTTTAAAGCCCCATTTGCAAAAAACGGAATTCAAGTTGTTATTCCGACGAAAAGTGAAATGGGGATAATAAATGAAAAAATTTCCACGGAGTTAGAGTTGGGAATTGTAAAGGAAGAAACATTATTATTTTTTCAAAATGTAATAAATCGTATGAAAAGTGAGAATGGCATAGAGGCAATTGTGTTAGGTTGTACAGAGCTTCCGCTTTTGTTAAACGATGAAGTAAGTTCCGTTCCTTGTTTAGATACAATGCAGATACATATTAATTCTATTGTAAAGACTATTTTAGCTTGCTAAATTCCAATCTATCTAAATATTACAAATGGGCTGTCTCACTAAGAAAAGTGAGACAGCCCATTTAACTGTATATCCCAAAATCAATCTTCATTTTTCTCTTTGAATGCGAAGAATCTCTGACCGATGTAGTTGAATGCAACGAACAGACATGAACCAACGATCATAGAAACATAGTCTGCAAACACATTGACCTCAAGACCGAACATTGCAATTGAGTTTGCAACGCAGATCCACTTTGTCACCGGAATCGCAATTCCGTAGGCAAGACCGTAGCAGATTGCAATGTTAAGTGCAAACTTTGCAACAGGCTTCCAGCCTTTTTCGGTGTTTTTGAAAGTAAAATACTTGTTGAGGAAGTAGCTCACAACACTTCCGAAGAAGTATCCGAGGATAGATGCAAGCCATACGCCCCAATCAAACTTGTCCCAGCCGAAGCAGGCATAGAATATAAACTGAAGTCCGTTTCCTACGAGTGTATTGATTATGCCCACAAGAATAAACTTCCAAAACTTGATGTCAAAAAACTTTTTAATAAAATCCTTCATTATTTGCTTTCCTTTTCCTTATTATTTTCCTCTTCAAAATTTGAGTGCTTCACAATATATATAGGTCTGTCTTTTGTTTCCATATATATTCTGCCAATGTATTCGCCTAAAATGCCGATGGACATTTCAGTAAGTCCTCCGAGAAACAGCACAGCGCACAACGTTGTTACATAACCAGGTGTAGTAATTCCGAAGAACAACGTTTGAATCAACGTTATTAAAATGTATATAAGCGATATCACAAAAATCAGTCCGCCCATAACAGCCGTAAATCTCAGCGGTGCAACCGAGAAGCAGGTGATGCCGTCAATTGCGTATTTCAGAAGGCTTGAGAATTTCCAAGTTGTAGTGCCGAGCTGACGTTCAACAGTCTTGAATGATACCCATTTTGTGTTGAAACCTACCCACGAGAAGATACCCTTTGAAAATCTCTGGACTTCGCTCAGTTCAAGAATCGAATCAACCATCTGACGTGTCATCATTCGGTAGTCCATTGCTCCGTATGGGTTCTTGACGTCTGTAAGTTTGTTTGAAAGCTTGAAGAAAAGTTTTGAGAATATGCCTCTGAACGCACTTTCGCCCTCACGTTCATCACGCTTTGTAGCACAGCAATCGTAGCCTTCTTCTTCGATAGCCTCAATCATCTGAGGGAAAATTTCAGGCGGATGCTGTAAATCTGCGTCCATTACAACAACATAATCCGCCGTTGTGTGCTGAAGTCCGGCATACATTGCGGCTTCTTTTCCGAAGTTTCTTGAAAACGAAATATATTTTATATTGTCAAACTGCTCTGCAAGCTTCTTCATTACAAGGTAGGTCTTGTCCTTGCTTCCGTCATTTACAAGTATATATCTGAAGCTGTGAGTAGGGATTGTTTCGATTACTTTGTTGGTTTCAGCAACAAAATGCTCAAGACCTTCCTCCTCATTGTAGCAGGGAACGACTAAATCAATAGTTTTCATACTAAATCACCCTTTTCAATAAATACATTATAACAAACCCACACAAAAATGTCTATATTTTTATTTCGAGCAGATAGGGTGGATTTAGAGGATATGTTAGTTGCCCGACCGTTGGCTTGTGCTACAAATAACGTTGCTTTTGTTTCGAGCAGATAGGGTGGATTTAGATGATATGTCAGTTGCCCGACCGTTGGCTTGTGCTACAAATAACGTTGCTTTTATTTCGAGCAGATAGGGTGGATTTAGATGATATGTTGGTTGCCTGACCGTTGGCTTGTGCTTGAAATAATGTTGCTTTTGTTTCGAGCAGATAGGTCGGGGGTTAGATGATGCGTATTGTTCGTAAAAATCACATCGAATCTCTATGCTCAAAATAAAAAATAAAAATACCAAAAAAATATTTACGTTATCTGAAATATATGTTAAAATAAAATAGATTAGGTGTGTCAAGCACCACCATTGCTTTTCGGAGGTAAAATTCATATGTCCAACAAAAAAACTCTGAACAAGCCTGAAACTCTGCCGTTGCAGAAACAGGGAAAGTTCAAAGCATTTTTCTCAAACAATTTATTTATTATTCTGGCATTTTTGGTGCCGTTCGTACTGATGACAACTGCTTTTGCGCTTATGAAAGTTTCTCCTTTCGGAGATCAGCAGATTCTCGTTACAGACCTTTGGCATCAGTATTATCCGTTTCTTGTTGACCTGCAGGACAAGCTCAAACACGGTGAATCGCTGTTCTGGTCGTGGACTCAGGGCGGTGGCGTGAACTACTTTGCGCTTTCGTCATACTACCTTGCAAGCCCGATGAACTTTTTATCTGTGTTGATTCCGAGTGACTTGCTCAGAGAGTTCCTTATGTTCTCGGTTGTCACGAAGATTTCCCTTGCAGGTATGTTTATGGCTATCTTCCTGCGCAGTGTTTACAAGAAGAATGATTTTTCCCTAGTGTTCTTCGGCTGTTGTTTCTCATTCTGTGCCTTCTTTATGGGTTACTATTGGAACACTATTTGGCTCGATACCGTGTGCATAACACCTCTTGTTGTGTTGGGTGCAGTCAAGCTCTTGACCGAGGATAAGTTTAGACTGTATGTTGTTTCACTTGCAGTTTCACTTCTTGCAAACTACTATATAGGTTTCTTTACCTGTATTTTTGTATTGCTCATATTCATCGCTTACAGCATTGTTAAGTGGGACGGAATCAAGGTATTCTTCAAAAAGCTTATGTCTATGGGTGTGTTTTCACTCATTGCAATAGGCATTACTGCGTTTTTCCTGCTTCCTGCGTTTTTCGGCTTGCAGAATACAAACGCATCGGGAAGTTCGTTCCCTTCAACTTTTGATATCAATATCGGAGAAACCGATGACTTTATCGGCGTACTTACGGCGATTAAAGAGATACTTTCTAACTTTATCACATTTATTTCTCCTGCAACAAAAGAGGCTGACGCATTGCCTAACATTGCGTGCGGAACAGTTTCGATCGTTCTCGGAATTCTTTTCCTTACTTCAAAGAAAATCAAGCTCAAAGAAAAGATCGTTGACCTTTGCCTTGTGTTCTTTATGATCATAAGCTGTATCATCAGACAGCTTGACTATATCTGGCACGGTTTCCATTTTACAAATATGATTCCGTACCGTTTCAGCTATCTCATAAGCTTTGTGCTTGTAGTAATGGCATTCAGAGCATTTATGCTCATTGATTTTGCTTCATATTGGGATGTTATCATTGCGGCTCTCGGCACAACTGTAGTTCTTCTGATTGCAATTGGTACTCAGGAAACTTACACTATCATCGGAACAGCGATCATTGCATTTGTTGTGTGCGTTATGCTTTTCCTCTTTACAAAGAGAATTATCCCCAAACAGGTGCTTACAATAGTTCTTGCCGTCATCGTGATTGGTGAAAGCGGTGCAACGGCGTACATCGGCGTAAAGACAACAACTGTTACAAGCACATATGATTACCCGAGAGGCGAAGAGGTTACCGAACAGATTATTGACCAGATGAATTCGCTCGAGGAAAACACCACTGAATTGTGGCGTGCTGAAATGACATCAACTCAGACGCTCAATGACGGTTCTCTCAACGGCTACAACGGACTTTCAATGTTCAATTCAATGGCAAATGTTGATATGACAAGATTCTTCGAGAACTTTGGTATGATGGGCTGGAAGAGTGGTAACAGATACACATATGCCGAGGGTTCGCCTGTAACAAATATGTTTATGAACCTCAAGTATATAATTTCCCGTAACGGAATTTATCGCAACACATATGACCTCAGTGAGGTTTATCAGGCAGGCAACGAAGTTCTCCTCAGAAATGAACACTACATTCCGATGGGCTTTATGGTAAATCAGAGCCTTGTTCAGTGGACTGAAAACGATAACGAGGATCAGTTCAATCCGTTTGATCAGCAGAATGATTTCTTCAGACTTGCAACAGGCATTGAAGAACCGGTATATACACCACTTGAAGTTGTATCTCAGGGACATTATGATTACGCACAGTTCCCTGTAAACAAGACTGATTACGGCCAGTATACATTCAGTTGCGTTGATTCAACGATCACTCCTCACGTTAAGTGGAACTACGAAGCTCCTGAGGACGGTTTGTACTGTATGTATGCAAAAATTTCAGGCGGTGACGATGTTACAGTTATGGTCAACGATGTTGCACAGTCATCAACATACGGAATGTCACGTCCGTACATCGCTTGTATCGGATATTTTAACAAGGGCGATAAGATTTCGGTTTATTCTCAGCTTGAGCAGGGACAGTCAGGTTCGGCTCGTGTGTATGTAAATCTGCTCAATCAGGACGTTTTTGAACAGGGTTATGAAATTATCAGCAAAGACGTTATGGAAACAACAAAGCTTTCGGGCAACGTGATGGAAGGTACGATCAATGTAAGCGAAAGCGGATTGTTCTACACATCAGTTCCTTATGAAGAGGGTTGGACAGCATACGTTGACGGCAAAGAGGTTGAGATTACACCTGTAGGCGGTTCGTTGTTGGCGTTCTCACTTTCCGAAGGCATGCACGATATCAAGCTTGTTTATTATCCAAAGGGTTTCTGGCCAGGATTTGCCGTTACAATGGTTTGCATTGTGACATTCGGATTCCTGTGCTATTACACTTATTATCGTAAAAAGAAAAACAAAAAAGATTTGTCGGTCGAAACGGTTGACGTAAGCAAAACAAAATAAACACAATAAAGCCTCACCTGAACTATAACAGGTGAGGCTTTTTGTCGAGTGCCTCGACACGCAATTCGAGGATATAAATCGGTGTAATCTATAACAACGGTTGCCCGACCGAAACGTAAATTTAAAATTAGAGCATTTCCCTTGTAAAACTTTCAAATTTACATTTTCAATTTTCCCAGCCGTCCCCTACAAAATTCTTACAGAAAACGTTATTTAAAAGAAATGTAGCAGTTACCAATATATCGAGTTTATGGTTGGGGTCGAGTGCCTCGCCGACATGATGTCGGACACAATTCGAGGATATAAGTCGGTGTAATCTATACAACGGTTTCCCGACCGTTGTATTTATATGTTAATTGCGTTTTGCGGACATGGCACGCCATGTCCCTACTACAGCGTTACATAAACGTAGTTTAAGAGAAATGTAGCAGTTACCAATATATCGAGTTTATGGTTGGGCAACCGACGTTTCTGCCAAGCCCGACCTATCTCCCCAAAGCTAAAAATCCCAAAGTTAAAAATCCCAGAAGAGGTCGTCGAGGGTTTTGCCGAGGACTTTGCAGATAGATATGCAGAGTTTGATGGTTGGGTTGTAATCGCCCTTTTCGATTGCGGAGATAGTCTGACGTGATACTCCGACTCTGTCGGCTAAATATTGTTGCGACATATCAAGTGCGGCTCGGGCACTTTTGAGCTTCAGGTTTTTCATTCTTCCTCACACACTCTCTTGTTCATAATCATTTTGATAGCAGATGCTAAAGCAAATCCGAAAAATATTACCGCACAGACTGCAGTTATAATGCTTTCATTAAGAACTCCGTTTGTTAAGATTGATTCGCTTTCATCTGTTATGTGCATTACAAAAGAAAAAGTCTGTATTGCACACATAAAAAGTGAAAATACCATAAAAGAAGTTGTTGTCCAGCCTTTCGGAGTAAAATATGCGTCTTTGAATATACATATTATAACAAAAACCATCACCGAGAACAAGATGCCGATTAGCATCTGAACGCTTACAAGTGCCCATTCAAATTCGAATATACTCAGAAACATACAAAGCATACAGTATGCAACAAGAGTGAAAAATGCACCTGCATATGCTGAATTTCGGGCTAAAATTTGACGCTCGTCATATTGGCAGTTTGAGCCGTGTTTCTTTTTATATAATACACGGAAAATGCATACGGCAAGAAATGCTACTACAAAACCTACTATAAAAGCAATTGAAAAAGTATCTGACATAATAAAATCTCCTTTGGATTAAAAATGTGTAAGCTTACTACTTGATATTATAATATACTGTACTTAACAAAATGTCAAGTATATTTTACAAAAAGTTAAAAATATTTTCGAGTTAATAAAAAGCGA
>JAXJYO010000054.1:0-6843 GCA_036306945.1 Ruminococcus sp.
CAACTGTTAAGTCAATATTATTGGTAAATGCCGCATTTCTTACATTAAAGTCGGGAATTTTAGTTGTCTTTAAAATCAACCTATCTCCACGAAATGCGTGTCGAGGCACTCGACCCCAACTGTTAAGTCGATATTATTGGTAAATGCCGCATTTCTTACATTAAAGTCGGGAATTTTAGTTGTCTTTAAAATCAACCTATCTCCACGAAATGCGTGTCGAGGCACTCGACCGAATTGTGACCGACGTCACGTCGGCGGCTTTCAGACGTCCCTTAAACGCAACCAATATATCAATATAATGGTCGGGAAACCGTTGTGATAGATTATACCGACTTATCTCCTCGAATTGCGTGTCGAGGCACTCGACCGAATTGTGGCCGTCGTCACGTCGGCGAGGTACTCGCTTTTTTTCGGCATACTAAAAAAAGGCTATCATCGTGATAGCCTTTTCTGATTGCTAAAATTATTTTGCTGATGGGAAATAAGGTCGAAGACTTCCTGCAACTGCACTGATTGGCATTGTCTGAAGAATAACTCTTCCCGGACCTTTGACTACAGTATTAAAAAATCCTTCTCCGCCAAATAGCATATTCTTTACTCCAGGAACAGTCACAATTTCCATTGAACAGGTTGCGTCCATAGCAGCAAGATAACCTGTGTCAACGATCATTGACTGACCTGGCTGAAGATAATATTCGCAAGCATGGCCGTCAATTTCGATGAAAGCCATACCCTGACCTGAAAGCTTCTGCATAATAAAGCCTTCGCCTCCGAAGAAACCTGAACTGATTTTCTTCTGAAAGTGAACGGAAAGTGTTACGCCTGCTTCACTTGCAAGGAAACCACTTTTCTGAACAATAAGCTCTCTACCCGGTGCAATCTGATAAGCTTGAATTGAACCCGGAAAGCTTGAAGCAAAGGTAATCTGTCCGGGACCACCCTGCGCCGTGTATCTGTTCTGGAACATAGCTTCGCCTGAAAACATTCTTCCGAAAGCCTTTCCGATGCCGCCGTTAGTGGTGGTTTCCATTTTCATATTAGGGCTCATCCAGCTCATACTGCCACGTTCCGTGATCATTGTTTCGTTTGGCGCAAGGTCACAGATGACAGCAGGCAAAGGTTCGCCTATGATTTTGTACTGCATAAAATTACTCCTTAAAATTACCTCGACTAAAATCGAGTTATTACGCTTGATTATATCATACAATGATTTTGTTAGCAATATATTACTAATAAAATTTACTTGTATCTCGGCACAATTTACAAAATAATATTGAAGAACTTATGTGGTATTACTATTTTATGTACTTGTAAATTATGGTAGAATAAAACTGTAAAGATATAAAATTATTATTTTGAGAGAGGAGTTTATTATGAAAAAGATAAAATTCAGAAAAATAATGTCAACGTTTCTTGTTGTTATAATGCTTATGACTACTGTTTTATCAACAACAGCATTCGCAACAACTGAATCCGAAGCAGATACGAAGATTTACTTTGAAGTTCCAAACCTTTGGGGCTCAGCAAGCAAAGTCTACTGCTATATTTACAAGATTTACGGCGGAAAAGAGATATCGACACCAATGTGGCAGTCAAAATCTACATTGTGCGAGTTGGTTGATGAAGAAAGCAATTTGTACAGCTTTGATACGTCAAAACTTTGTCTTGAAGGCGATGAAAGCGGTTCTGCTATTGAAGAAGGTGCAGATTACGGCTTGATATTCTCTGCTGTGAATTCTGAGGGCAGAAGCTATCAGACCTGTAATATGACCTTAGGCAGTGAATGTCTTGGAGATACTGTATATGTGACAGATGTAATATTATCGGGTGAGGATGATTCAACCTATAATTTTATTGCCGCGTGGAAAAACAATTCCGATAAATACGGAGAGATGGCTGAGATTTTGTCGAAAGGCATAATTACAGGAAAATACTTCCCTGTAAATAAGCCTATTGAAATGGAAATAGCTGAGTGGATACACGTTTGGGCTGTCTGGAATGAGAATATAATCACAACTGAAACAGTTGCAAATATCTTAACAGAAACAGGCGCAGATTCTCAGGCTGTGTATGATAAATATGCTGAGATATACTTAGAAGAGCTTGCTGATATTGAAAACAATCCAACAGTGGCTTCACTTGAGAGAGTAAGCGTTTTACTCGGACTTGAAAATCTTGTTTATGTTGTTGCAGGTTCGAAAGAACTCTGCGGTGTAAACTGGGTAGGCGACCCGACTCAGGTACCTCAGAACGTAATGACCAAAGTCGGCGACGTTTATAAGAAAACATTTTATGATGTTGAGCCTTGTGAGAGAATCGAGTTCAAGATAGTTGAATGTAATTATGACAATTCAATGAACTGGATTGGTGATATGTATGACCAGACCATTGTATTTGCCAATTTGAGCGAAGGCGATGTAACAATAACTTATAATCCTGAAACAGGAGAGATATCATATTCAGGAGATTGTGTTGAGGCTGTTTTACCTCCTCACCCTTATCTTTCAACAATGTTCGTTGCAGGAAACGGAAGCGGTAAATGGCTCAACGGTGAAGAGTGGAATCCTGCCGCTGAAGCAAATGAAATGACTGAGATTGCAGACTATGTATATCAGATAACATTTGAAGATGTTGCCGCAGGAGATAACTACCAGTTCAAGTTTGCGGCAGACGGTTCTTGGGTAGACAACTGGGGCGGTATATATGAAGGCTCAGGTATTGAGTCCGATGCTGTTTATTTCAATGAAGAAAATATCGTGATAAATGTTCCGTATGACAATTCAGATGTAACAATCACGCTTGACCTCAGCAACTTTAACTATGCAACAAAAGAGGGCGCAAAGTTTACTGTTGAAGTAAATGCAGTGGGTGATGTGAACAATGATGATGTACTCAATGTTGAGGACGCAACAATGATTATGAAATACTCCGTTGAACTCGTTGATGAAACTGCACTCAATATAGATTATGCAGATATGAACGGTGACGGAAGAATTAATGTTCTTGACGCAACAGCAGTTCAGAAATATATTGCAAAAGTAAGCTGAATTTTATAACAAAGCGAGTGACTCGCATGCATTTCGGGCAGACAGCTTAATCTTTTCAAAACTTCTGTACCCGAGCGTGACCGAGCAATTTCCTATAAAGTAACAAAAGGCTCTCCTTGAAAAAGGGAGCCTTTATGATTTTATAGCCGTATTAATATATGTTCAAAGCAAGCACTTCTAACTTCGCTCTGAAAATCATATTAATTATCGGTGATGCTTTTGAAACGGATATTATGTGTATTTATGGCGGTGCTCATACTTGCAATACTGCTTATGACTCAGCTCGGAGCGGCGGAAACTCCTAAAAACAGCTACATAAAGTACGTTGAATTCAACGTGACAAAGTCTGCTCTACAGTCGGCAATTGACATTGACATAGCTACACACGAAGAGGATAACCACGTCGATTGCGTGACCCTGCTTGCATATCTTGGGGCTAAGTACGGAGGAGATTTTACAAAGTACAAGTATGCCGATATGACGGAGTTTGCCGACAAAATCAAGAACGGTGAAAGTGTTGAAGAGCTCACAAAGGATATGCAGTATTACAGCTATTACGAGGAGGCTTATTCAGCCGCAATCGGAACAATGGTCGGCAAATATGAGGAGGTAAGAGAGGACGACAGCGGAAATAAAGTTATGGAGGAAAAGTACGGAGTTCAGTGGTTTTCTCCAATTGCAAAGACATTTCCTTATTCTGCATATGATGATTTCGGAGCACAGCGAACTTACGGTTACACAAGACCTCATCTCGGCCACGATATGATGGCGGCTGTAGGAACTCCAGTTGTAGCGGTAGAATCGGGAGTTGTCGAGTGTATGGGATGGAATCAGTACGGAGGCTGGAGAATAGGAATCCGTTCCAAGGATACAAAAAGATATTGGTATTACGCTCATTTAAGACAGAACAGACCCTTTGCCGAAAACCTCAAGGAGGGTGACGAGGTTGAAGCAGGCGATGTTATTGGCTATGTCGGCAGAACGGGTTACAGCAGTACCGAAAATGTAAACGGTATAACAGAAAGCCATTTGCACATTGGTCTTGAACTGGTGTTTGATGAAAGTCAAAAAGAGAGCGATAACGAAATCTGGATTGATATCTACGCCATAACGAGTATACTCGAAAGTCATCAGAGTGCGGTTGTTCGTAACAGTGAAACAAAGGAATTTACACGAGAATTTGCCTTTAATTCGCTAAAATAATAGCAAGAATTACAAAAAATAAAAACAATTATTGACATAATACCTTTGTTAATGTATAATTAAGCAGAAATATCCGGAGGGGTATTATCTTATTTTTTTGAGGAGTAGTCAAAATGAAAAAATTTTTAACAGCAATCGTTGCAGTTCTTGCAGCAGTAACAATGGTTTTCGGTATGACAGCTTGCGGTCAGACACCTGAACAGAAGCTTAACTCTTATATCGAATCAGAAACTTTCCAGAGCCAGCTCGATTCAATGAAATCATCAGTTGAGTCAATGATGGATATGGACGTTAGAGCAGAAGATAATAAGCTCGTTTATGAAATCACATACAAGACACAGATTGATGACAGCCTTCTTGATGCAACAAAAGAACAGCTCGACTCAACTTTCAACGCTATGTCTTCTACATACGAAGGTATCGCTGATACACTCAAGGAAGAACTCGGCATTGAAAATCCTGTTGTAGTTCTCAGCATCTTAAATGCTGACGGCACACAGATCACATCACTTGAGTTCAGCGCAACAAAATAATTTTTGATTGACACAGCGGTTGCTGCTTTTGCAGTGACCGCTTTTTATTTTCTTGTTTTTATGATGTAAACTTGTTGACTACACTCTTTAAATCGGTTAAAATTATAAAGCATGTATTTCAG
The DNA here is from genome assembly GCA_036306945.1 of Ruminococcus sp. GTDB lineage: Bacteria > Bacillota > Clostridia > Oscillospirales > Acutalibacteraceae > Ruminococcoides. The sequence continues at coordinate 4,906 of JAXJYO010000054.1, forward strand.
TATTAATCAGAATTACTTTCTGAGGAGGACGTAAAAGTGGTATTTTCAAGTCTGGTATTTTTATTTGCATATCTGCCGATAACTTTACTTGCATATTATCTCGTGCCCAGACAGGGCAGAAATATTTTTCTGTTTATAGTCAACCTGATTTTCTACGGCTGGGGCGAGCCTATGCTTGTTCTGCTTATGGTGTTCAACATATTCTTCAATTATGTCGGCGGATATCTCGTAGACAGGTATCGACAGGACGTTAAGAAGAAAAAACTCTTTCTTATTCTGACCTGTGTGCTTGATATCGGAATTTTAGCGGTGTTTAAATATACGGGAATGATTACGGAAACTCTGAATATGCTTCCGTTCCTCAATGTCCCCGAACTTCAGATAAGCCTGCCTGTGGGCATTAGTTTCTACACATTCCAGACAATGAGCTATGTTATAGATGTGTACCGTGACGATGCACCTGTATCTAAGAGTTTCATAAACTTCGGAACATATGTTGCGCTGTTCCCTCAGCTTATTGCGGGTCCTATTGTGAGATACAGGGACGTTGCATATCAGATGACCCACAGAGTTGAAACTCTTGAGATGTTCACAAAAGGCGTAATGCTGTTTATGGTGGGTTTGGGCAAGAAAGTTCTCATAGCAAATCAGATGGGAACGCTCACAGATTCGATGTTTGCCACCACTGATGAAAACGGTGTTATCGGAACATGGGTCGGTATCCTTGCATATGCTTTTCAGATTTATTTTGACTTTTCGGGTTATTCTGATATGGCTTGCGGTCTTGGAAATATGCTCGGCTTTGAGTTTTTAAAGAACTTTAACTATCCGTATATTTCAAAGTCAATTACTGACTTTTGGAGAAGATGGCATATTTCTCTTTCAACTTGGTTCAAAGAATATGTTTATATTCCGCTTGGAGGCAACAGAAAGGGTACGAAGCGTCAGATTATAAATCTGCTCATCGTTTGGGGACTCACAGGTCTGTGGCACGGTGCTTCCTATAATTTCATTTTGTGGGGACTTTACTACGGAGTGATTCTCATTCTCGAAAAGTTTGTTCTCAAGCGTTTTCTTGAAAAGCTTCCGGCAGTTTTACAGCATATTTACACGATGTTCATAGTTCTGATAGGCTGGGGACTTTTCTATTTTACAGATATGGGACAGCTCGGAGGATTTATAGTTGACCTGTTCAACTTTGGAAACGGACTTTGCGGTGCTCAGGCATTTACATTGATAATCAGCTATCTTCCTTTGCTTATCATTGCGGCAGTTGCAAGCACACCTCTTGCGGCAAAGCTTTATCAAAAAGTCAGCTCAACAAGATTTATTTGGATCGGAGAAACAGTTTTCTGTGCAGTGGTTCTTCTCATAAGCACTGCAAGTCTTGTTGACCAGAGCTACAATCCGTTCTTGTATTTTAGATTTTAAATCGAAAGTATAAATCAAAAGGAGAGTTAAAATGCATTTTGCTGATAACAGGAGCAAAATCGGAAGATATGTTCCGATGTTTGTTTTCCTTATATTCATATACGGAATGGCATTGTGGTTTTTGTTTGCCCCGAAAACAGACTACAGCTCGTCCGAAAAGCGTTATCTACAGGAGTTTCCCGAAACTTCAGTTGAAAATATTGCAGGCGGTGAGTTCGGAAGTGAATTTGAAAGCTACTTTGCCGACCATTTCCCGAGCCGTAATTTTTGGGTAGGATTCAATGCTTATTATAACCTTGAAATCGGAAACAACGGAGCAAGCGGAGTGTACAAGTGCGATAACGGCTATCTGATAAACAAGCCTGTTTCGACCGACAACAAGGTTGAGAAGAACACAAACGCAATCGTAAAGTTCAAGGATAATGTTGATGTTCCGATAACTGTTATGTTTGCGCCTTCAACGGGTTATATCGCAGACGATGTTCTGCCGACTGTTCACGATGAATA
>JAXJYO010000055.1:0-2262 GCA_036306945.1 Ruminococcus sp.
CGAGGGCAAAAATATATGGAGTTTTGAGAACAGTACAAAGGCTGAAAATGTCTTGGCATTGGAATTTACATACTATGAATACGATTATGAAATAAAGATGTCGGTTTATGATGAACCGATTATTGATGACAGTTATATGTTGGCAAATAATATCATAAATCTGTTATATGCAATGCTTTATTGGATTTATGCAGTTGGGATATTTGCATTTATCAGTACGGTGGCACTTACGATATTTTTGCTCTGTTCATCAGGTCACAGAAAAGGAAATGATGAAGTCACGGCAGGTTGGGGAACAAAGATGCCTTTTGATATTGTGACAGGTGTTGCAGCAGCTTTTGTTGCTTGTGTACTGAATTTTTTCTTTGGCGGCAACTACTATCTTACAGAGATAACCCATATTATTCCGCTTCTTGCCATCGCAGGAGTAACTACGGTTTCGATTTTTTTCGGTTGGCTTATGAGTTTTGCTCTTCGCATAAAGCTCGGCAAGTGGTGGAAGAACACCGTTATTTACAGAGTTCTTGCGTTTATTTGGAAAATCGCAAGGTTCGCAGGCAGAAATCTTGTTGTATTTTTCAGAAATGTTCCGCTTGTGTGGAAAGCTGTGCTTGTCGTTGCAGGTGTAAGTTTTGCAGGATTGGTTCTTATGATAAATACATGGTGTGATTACGGCAGTCTGATGTTTTTATGGTTCTGTTCAAGTTTAGTTCTCGGATGTGCGGTGTTGTATTGTGCAATCGCATTTAAAAAGCTTCGTCAGAGCGGAGAATCACTCGCAAACGGAGATTTGGGACATCAGCTTGATACTTCAAAACTTATCGGAGATTTTAAAATGCACGGAGAGTCGCTCAACAGCATCGCAAAGGGAATGACTATTGCGGTGGAAGAGCGAATGAAGAGCGAACGAATGAAAACCGAGCTTATTACAAATGTTTCGCACGATATAAAAACTCCGCTTACTTCAATCATCAACTATACAGATTTGATTTGCAAAGAGAAATGCGACAACGAAAAAATTTCAGAATATTCAGAGGTGCTGTCCAGACAGTCGGAAAGACTGAAAAGACTTATCGAAGATTTGGTTGAGGCATCAAAGGCTTCCACGGGAAATTTAGAAGTAAATCTTGCTCCCTGTGAGGTCAATATCCTTCTGACGCAGGCGTCGGGCGAATATGAGGAGAGACTGAAAAGCAGGAACCTTGAGCTTGTCATAAATCAGCCGTCAACTCCCGTAATAATTATGGCTGACGGTCGCAGATTATGGAGAGTGGTCGATAATTTGATGAATAATATCTGCAAGTATGCTCAAAGCGCAACAAGGGTATATCTCACGCTTGAAAAAACTGCCGATGAGGCTGTGATAACGTTTAAGAACGTATCAAATTCACCGCTCAATATTTCGGCTGACGAGCTTATGGAGCGTTTTGTCAGAGGTGACTCCTCAAGAAACACGGAAGGCAATGGACTCGGGCTTTCAATTGCGAAAAGTCTGACGCAGTTGCAGAACGGAAATATGGAAATTTTTATTGACGGCGATTTGTTTAAGGTGATTCTCAGATTCCCGATTATAAAATAGATTTCAACAGCAGGTTGGCATTGCATAAATTGACAATGTCAGCCTGTTGTTTTGCCATAAAAAATAAAAAAATCAGCGTAAAATCCAAACTTTCCAAAATTATTTATGAATAATAGCATTTTAGTAGTTGAAAAATGTCGGAAAGTTTGTTAAAATAATAACGTGCGTAAAAAGTGAATGTTTTGCGGTAATTTAAGGCATTGAAAATGCCGTAAAAAAGCAAATATCCCGGCACTTAATTACTGCAAGACAATCAGAAATGCAGTAAACATTCTCAAACTTAAAAGCGAGGAATATTTATGAACAAAATTACAGTAATCGGTACAGGCAGTGTAGGTGCAACAATTGCATACACTCTCACAACATCAGGAATAGCTTCCGAAATCGTTATGATCGACATCAACGGTGAAAAAGCAATCGGTGAGGCTCTTGATATCCGTCAGGGTACACCGTTCTGCAATCCATGCTCAGTATATGCAGGTAACTACGAGGACGCTAAAGGTTCAGACATCGTGGTTATCACATCAGGCGTTGCAAGAAAGCCGGGTCAGTCAAGACTTGACCTTGCTCAGACAAACGTAAACGTTATCAAGTCAATTGCTCCTCAGATTACAAAGTACGCTCCTGATGCGGTTTATGTAATCGTAAGCAATCCGGTTGACGTTCTTACATATGTATTCTGC
>JAXJYO010000056.1:0-25671 GCA_036306945.1 Ruminococcus sp.
AACAAACCTATGAGAACACTCGGACACAAAAGTCCTAAACAGCTCTTAGCGGATAAGTTGATGTCATAAACCGCCGTTTTTGCCCGACTTTTTCGTTCCGCTACGCTCCACTCCAAAGGCGGGCAAAAACATTATACCTATCTTTGATATTATTTTTTACCTAAAATGGTTCACATCTATTTACAACGCAGAAAAACCTTTCTGCTCAAAGTTAAAAAAGTCTTGACAAAAAAAAGGGGGTGCGGTATAATGTTTAATCGTGGGACACTCTATAACTGCGCCCATTTTTGTGGAAGCAAGATGAGAGTGTTTTACTCAAATAGCTTTGCAGAGCAAAGCGGTTTTTCAATTCTTAAATAATTTTTGAAAGGAGGACAAATATGCCTACATTTAACCAGTTGGTACGCAAGGGCAGAGAGGTTTCTGAAAAGAAGGCAAAGGCACCTGCACTCTTAAAGGGCTGGAACTCAAAAAAGCGTGTTGCTATTGACCAGAACTCACCACAGAAGAGAGGTGTTTGTACTGCTGTAAAGACTGCTACACCTAAAAAGCCTAACTCAGCGCTCAGAAAGATTGCCAGAGTAAGACTTTCTAACGGTATTGAAGTCAGTTCCTATATCCCAGGCGTAGGTCACAACCTTCAGGAGCACTCAGTTGTTCTTATCCGTGGTGGCCGTGTTAAGGACTTACCTGGTGTTCGTTACCACATCGTTCGTGGTACACTCGACGCACAGGGTGTTGCAGGACGTATGCAGAGCCGTTCAAAGTACGGTGCTAAGCGTCCAAAGAAAGGTAAATAATTAGGAATTGACAAAACTCTCTTGACTTAAATAATTTAAGTTCTGCTATGCGGCAGGAACTATACTATATATATTCGGTAGAAGTTCTTGTTGGCATACGGGAGTTTGTCGCTTTCGAGTACCTATGATATCTCAATTATTGTGAAGGAGGGAAGCAAAGTGCCAAGAAGAGGTTCTATTGCGAAGCGTGATGTATTACCAGATCCGCTTTATAATTCAAAACTTGTAACACGTCTTATCAACAATATTATGTATGACGGTAAAAAGGGCGTTGCTCAGAAAATTGTTTACGGTGCATTCGACATTATTGCTGAAAAGACAGGTAATAACCCACTTGAGGTTTTTGAACAGGCTATGGAGAACGTAATGCCTGTTCTCGAAGTTAAGGCTCGCCGTGTAGGTGGTGCCACATATCAGGTTCCTATGGAAGTTCGTCCTGAAAGACGTCAGACACTCGGTCTTCGTTGGATTTCAACTTATTCAAGAGCTCGTAGTGAAAAGACTATGAAGGAAAGACTTGCAGGAGAAATTCTTGACGCTACAAACAGCGCAGGCGGCGCATTCAAGAAGCGTGAAGACACTCACAAGATGGCTGAAGCTAACAAGGCTTTCGCTCATTACAGATGGTAATTTGAGTTACCCATGTAATTTTAATAGGAGGATTTTATGCCAAGACAGGTTTCACTTGAACAGACAAGAAATATCGGTATCATGGCTCATATCGATGCCGGTAAGACAACCACTACAGAGCGTATCCTGTATTATACCGGCGTAAACCATAAGATTGGTGAAACACACGATGGTGCTTCTACAATGGACTGGATGGTTCAGGAGAAGGAACGTGGTATCACAATCACTTCTGCTGCTACAACAGCTTTCTGGAGAGGCAGCAAGCAGCAGTATCAGCCACACAGAATCAACATCATCGATACACCTGGTCACGTTGACTTCACTGTTGAAGTTGAGCGTTCACTTCGTGTACTCGACGGTTCTGTAACTGTACTTTGTGCTAAGGGCGGCGTTGAGCCTCAGTCTGAAACAGTTTGGCGTCAGGCTGACAACTACGGCGTACCGAGAATGGTTTACGTTAATAAAATGGACATCATGGGTGCTAACTTCTACCATGTTGTTCAGATGATGAAGGACAGACTTAAATGTAATGCTGTTCCGATTCAGCTCCCAATCGGCGCAGAGAGCGATTTCAGAGGAATTATCGACCTCGTAACAATGAAAGCTGAAATCTACCACAACGAAGACGGTACTGATTACAGCGAAGAGGATATTCCGGAAGAAATGGCTGACCTCGCTGAAGAATACCGTGAGAAGCTCATCGAGTCAGTTGCTGAACTCGACGAGGAACTTATGGAGAAGTACTTCGGCGGAGAGGAAATCTCTATCGACGAAATCAAAACAGTTATCAGAAAGGCTACTATCGACAACACAATGGTTCCTGTATGCTGCGGTTCTTCATACCGTAACAAGGGTGTACAGATGCTCCTCGATGCTGTTATCGACTATATGCCTGCTCCAACAGATATTCCTGCTATCAAGGGTGTAGACCCTGAAACAGGTGAAGAGACTGAAAGAATCGCTTCTGATAAGGAGCCATTCGCAGCTCTCGCATTTAAGATTGCAACTGACCCATTCGTAGGAAAGCTCTGCTTCTTCCGTGTTTATTCAGGTATGGTTACAACAGGTACAACTGTTTATAACTCAGTTAAGGATAACAACGAGCGTATGGGCAGACTTCTTCAGATGCACGCTAACGACAGAAAAGATATCGATTGCTGCTATGCAGGTGATATCGCTGCTGCTGTTGGTCTTAAGAACACAACAACAGGTGACACACTCTGTGACGAAAAGAATCCTGTAATTCTTGAGTCTATGGAATTCCCTGAGCCTGTTATCCGTGTTGCTATCGAGCCTAAGACTAAGGCCGGTCAGGAAAAAATGGGTATTGCTCTTGCAAAACTCGCTGAAGAAGATCCGACATTCAAGGCTTATACGGATGAAGAAACTGGACAGACAATCATCGCCGGTATGGGTGAGCTTCACCTCGAAATCATCGTTGACCGTCTTCTCCGTGAATTCAAGGTAGAAGCTAACATCGGTGCTCCTCAGGTTGCTTACAAAGAAACAATCCGTGCTGAAGCTTCTGTTGATGAGAAGTATGCTCGTCAGTCAGGTGGTAAGGGTCAGTACGGTCACGTTAAGATCAATGTTTATCCGAACAAGGACAAGGGTTACGAGTTCGTTAACAACATTGTCGGCGGTGCTATTCCTAAGGAATACATCCCTGCAGTTGATCAGGGTATTCAGGGCGCAATGCTTTCAGGTGTTGTAGCTGGCTACAACGTAGTTGACGTTAGAGTTGAACTCTATGATGGTTCATACCACGAAGTTGACTCATCTGAAATGGCATTTAAGATTGCCGGTTCTATGGCATTCAAGAGCGCAATGAAGAAAGCTGACCCTGTTCTCCTCGAGCCTATTATGAAGGTTACAGTTATCACTCCTGAGGAATACCTCGGTGACGTAATCGGTGACCTTAACTCACGTCGTGGTATGATCCAGAGCATGGAAGCTGACAACGGTGTACAGAGAGTTATTGCTCATGTTCCGCTTTCAGAGATGTTCGGTTATGCTACAGACATGCGTTCTAAGACTCAGGGTCGTGGTCAGTATGTTATGGAACCAGACACATATGCTGAAGTTCCTAAGAACATTGCTGAAAAGATTATGAGCGAGAGAGCTAAGAAAGACTAATTTTCGGCTTTCCGACGTACTTTTTTAAAAAATGTATTGATTTTTTCGAAAAAAATTGGTACAATATCTATAAATCTATTGTAAATTCTTTTTACAACAATAAGGAGGAAATTTCCAATGGCAAGAGAAAAATTTGAAAGAAATAAACCCCATGTTAACATTGGTACAATCGGCCACGTTGACCATGGTAAAACAACACTTACTGCTGCTATCACAAAGGTTCTCAACCTCGAAGGCGACGCTGATTTCGTTGATTACGCAAACATCGATAAGGCTCCTGAAGAGAGAGAGCGTGGTATCACAATCAACACAGCTCACGTTGAGTACGAGACAGCTAACCGTCACTATGCTCACGTTGACTGCCCAGGCCATGCCGACTACGTTAAGAACATGATCACTGGTGCTGCTCAGATGGACGGTGCTATCCTCGTTGTATCAGCTGCTGATGGTCCTATGCCACAGACAAGAGAGCACATCCTTCTTTCACGTCAGGTAGGCGTTCCTTACATCGTAGTATTCATGAACAAGACAGACCAGGTTGACGATCCAGAACTCCTTGAGCTCGTAGAGATGGAAATCCGTGATCTCCTTAACGAGTATGAATTCCCTGGCGATGACACACCAATCATCAAGGGTTCAGCTTACCTCGCTCTTACAGACGATTCTAAGGATCCTAAGGCTGAAGTTTATGCTCCAATTCACGAGCTTATGGCTGCTGTTGACGAGTTCATCCCAACACCAGACCGTAAGGCTGACCAGCCATTCCTTATGCCTGTTGAGGACGTATTCACAATCACAGGTCGTGGTACAGTTGCTACAGGTAGAGTTGAAAGAGGCCAGATCAGAACTTCTGAAGAAGTTGAAATCGTTGGTCTTACAGACGAGAAGAGAAAAGTTGTTGTTACAGGTCTTGAAATGTTCAGAAAGACTCTTGACTATGCTGAAGCAGGCGACAACGTAGGTGTACTCCTCCGTGGTGTTCAGAGAACTGAGATCCAGAGAGGTCAGGTACTTTCAAAGCCAGGTACAATCCAGCCACACACAAAGTTCCGTGGTCAGGTTTACGTTCTTACAAAGGATGAAGGTGGCCGTCATACACCATTCTTCAACAACTATCGTCCACAGTTCTATTTCAGAACAACAGACGTTACAGGTACAATTTCACTCCCAGAGGGCGTAGAAATGTGCATGCCTGGTGATAACGTTGAAATGGACGTTGAACTTATCACTCCTATCGCTATCGAAGTTGGTCTTCGTTTCGCTATTCGTGAAGGCGGTAGAACAGTAGGTTCAGGCGCAGTTATCGCTGTTAACGAATAATTTAATATTATCGTTTAGTTTATAACACAATGGGCTGTTCCGCAAAAGCGGAACAGCTCTTTTTGTCGTGTCCAAATTATTTAAAGCCTAAGGGGGATAAATGCCACAATTTTATGGCTGATTGTGAATGAGCACTTAATAAAAAATAAAAAAAACATTTCTTCCCAAACATAAAACTATTGCAATAATTGTTATTTCATTTTATAATAAATCCGTATAGCCTTAAAATCTTGTTGTGTGGAGGTTAATTTTGGGAAAATCAAGCGAAAACAATAACTTTACAAATGAAATTATAACAAGAAAAAACCATTTTATTGACAGCAGCAGAAATATATACGAAAAATTTGACGAGTCATTTTATGTTACCAAGAAAAGCCGCAGGCTTCTCACCATCTTGTACTTTCCAATCGTTATTTTGTGGATGGAAATGATGGTCAAGTTATCTTCCGGCTTTTCAGTGTTCAGTGGTTTTTTCTTTACACTTATTTTTACTATACCGATATCCTGTATTCTTACAATATTATGCACCATCTCAAAGAGCGAAAAGGTCAACAGGAGAATTGCTTTTGGCATTACAGCGTTCCTCGCTGTATGGTATTGCGCCCAGCTTGTTTATAACAACGTTTTTGGTACTTTTTTTGTGATAAGCAGTATCACAAACGGTGGCACAGGTCAGGCTCTCAATTCGGGAGATATGATTATGACAGCCATAAAAAGCAGATTTCTTTTTATTCTGCTTACGTTTCTTCCTCTGATCATCGGTTTGATTTTGGGCAGAAGAATTTACTCTTTTAAAAAGACTAAGGGCGTTGCAAAAATTTTTCTTGCCGTGGCAGCTATCATTGCTCAGCTTTTAGGTGTGATGTTTGTCAATTTCGATGCTGGTTCAGCCGATACAAAGAGCAATTATAATTTGTATAACGGTGAGCTTCAGCAGAATGCGGTTTGTGAAAAGTTTGGTCTTTTCACAATGCAGAGAATAGATATAAGCAGAATGATTTTTGGCTATAAATCTACAATTCGACAGGTTGAAGAATCTACTCAGGAAACTACTGCGCCTGCTTCTGAAAATACAAGCGTAAAGACCGAAGCTCAAATTATTGAAACTGATTTTACAACACTTGCTGAAAATGCGGCGAGTGATGATTTAAAGGATTTGTATGAATACTTCGATTCTGCAACTCCGAGTTATACAAACGAATACACGGGAATGTTCAAGGATTATAATGTAATTTTCCTCACAGCCGAAAGTTTTTCACAATATTGTATTGACAAGGAACTAACTCCGACGCTTTACAAGATGTACAGCGAGGGTTTCCAGTTTGAAAACTTTTATTCACCTGCGTGGGGAGTAAGTACGACCGACGGTGAGTATGCTAACCTCACCGGACTTATTCCAAAATCAGGCGTGTGGAGTTTTTCTCAGTCAGCCGAGCAGAACATAAGCTTCCCATTCACTCTCGGTGAGCAGGCAAGAGCAAATGGTGTTGAAGAGGTAAGAGCTTATCATAACCATACATATGATTACTATGACCGTGATCAGTATCTCACCAACTTAGGCTACGACTATTCTGCAATCGGTAAGGGTCTTGATCTCGGTGAGGACGTATGGCCTAATTCCGACCTCAAGATGATGCAGCAGACAGTCAGCGACTATGTAAATGCCGACAGTTTCAGCGTGTATTATATGACGGTAAGCGGTCACGGAGGATATTCATACAACACCATAAGCGAGCGAAATGCCGAACTTGTTGAACATCTTGACTACAGCGATGAAGTTAAGGGTTATCTTGCGGCAAATATCGAGCTTGATCGTGCAATGGAATATCTGCTTGATGAACTTGAAAAAGCAGGCAAGCTTGATAACACTCTTATCTGTCTGTCTGATGACCACTATCCTTATGCGCTTGACGAATTCAACGGTCTTGATGAACTTGCAGGTCATACAGTTGACACCACATTTGAGAGATACAAAAACGCATGGCTTCTTTGGAGTGCTTCAATGGAGGAGCCTGTCAAGGTTGAAACTCAGTGCTCAAGCCTTGATATTTTGCCGACTTTACTTAATATGCTCGACCTTGAGTATGACAGCAGAACTATCATCGGAACTGATGTTTTCGGAAACAAAGACCCGTTTGTGGTATTTGGCGACAGAAGCTGGATATCTCAGAATGGTAAGTATGATGCAAACACAGGCGAATATACTGCATTTGAAAATGCAAAGAAAGAGGACGATATTGATGTTCTCAACAACAAGTGTACAAATATGTTTACAATTTCAAGAATGATACTTGATACAAATGTTTATGCTGAAATGTATGGCGATACCCATGTTGTAGGTGAGTAAAGGACGTAATATATGAAAAGAAAACTAATGATGCTTGCAATTGCCCTGATATTTATTGCAGGTATTGCAGTAATAAGCTATCCGATCCTCAGTTCATTTGTCAATAATATGGCAAGCAGAAGTCAGGCTGAAGAGTACACAAGGACTACAAAACAGATGTCATCTGAGCAGACGCTCAAGATGTTTGAAGAAGCTGAGATGTATAACAACAGTCTGACGAATAATATGATAATCACTGACCCGTTCGATCAGGAAGCTTATGAGAAGATTGGTGACAATTACACAGAAACTTTTGATGTTGACGGAAACGGACTCATCGGTTATGTTGATATTCCTAAGATAGATGTTTATCTTCCGATTTATCACGGCACAACAGAGCATATTCTCTCAAAGGGCGCAGGTCATTTGCAGAATACATCTCTTCCAATTGGAGGAGAAAGCACTCACTCTGTTATTTCAGCACATACGGCTTATCCGGGCGAAACATTTTTTGATTATCTGACCGACCTTGAAGAGGGCGACGAGTTTTACATTCACGTTTTGGACAGAGTTCTCAAATATGAAGTTGACCAGATATCGGTTATTTTGCCTGAAGAAACCGAACAACTCAGAATTACAAAGGGCGAGGACTATGTAACGCTTCTTACTTGTACGCCGTATAGTGTCAACACACATCGTCTGCTTGTGAGAGGCACAAGAGTTGAATACGATGATTCAACTTATGTCACAACAGGTGCCAGCCTTGCAAGCTTCAGCGAAGAAGGAATATTTATCCTCGGATACAAAATTCCTTATGCCGTTGCAACAGCCATTGTAGCAGGATTTATTGTTATTGTAGTAGTCGCAGTAATTGTTATTTCAAGACGTTCTTCAAAGAAGAAAAAGGAGAACAGCAGAATCAAAGACGAAGGCGGTGACTGATTATGTGGAAAAAAGTAGTTACCGTAATAGCTTCAATTATGCTCATCGTGGGAATCGGATTGTTTATGTTCCCGATAGTATCGAACTTTGTAGGTACACAGATTTCAAAATCCGAAACTGAAAAATTTGATACCAGAGTAGAAAACGTTGTTGATGAGGATATTACATACGAAGAAGCCTTAGAAGAGGGCAAGGTTGACGAGGAAGGTTATCTTCTTGATGAAAAAGGCGAGAGAAAAAGCGAAACTCCCGTAGTTTTCAAGCTTGACCTTGACAGACTACTTAAAGACAGCAAGGAATATAACGAGAACCTGAAGGAAAATCAGGGAAGTCTGCTTGTGAGTGATTATGCATACAGCCAACCGTCGATCAATCTTGGGGATTACGGCATCAGCGACGGAATTTACGGCTATGTTTCGGCTGAAACTATCGGTATGCGACTTCCGATTTATCTTGGCGCAAACAGTTCCACTATGAGCTACGGTGCGGCTCACCTGACATATACTTCTCTTCCAATCGGCGGAGAGAATACGAACACCGTTATTGCAGGTCACACAGGATATGTAGGAAGAATTTTCTTTGATAACCTTAGAAATCTCAAAATCGGTGATGAGGTGACCCTGAGAAATTATTGGGAGGATCTCAGCTATAAGGTGGTTGAAACAAAGATTGTTCAGCCGAACCAATCGGGCGATATATTTATCAAAAGTGACAGGGATTTGCTGACGATGATCACCTGTATACGCACAAGTACCGGAGAATACGGCAGATATTTTGTTATATGTGAAAGAGTTTGATTATTTTAAATTAAATAGCAGAAATGCAACAATGGCTAATCTCACATTTGCATTGAGATTAGCCATTGCTTTTTACTTTAAAGATAATATATAGGGTGTAGATGGCTTGAAATATATCAAGCTGTCGCACTCTCTTTTGTTATTTAATAATTAAGTTTACGGTCGGGCAACCGTTGTATAGATTGCACCGTTTTATCTCCCCGAACTGCGTGTCGAGGCACTCGACCGAATTGCGTGCGAGGTACTCGCTATTGATAAATTCAAAATACGGTTTGCGGTTGATGTTATCGGGATTTGTTTTGTACCACTCGAACTCTTCTTTCAAGCCTTCTTCAAGCGAAGTTGTGTCAGACATAAGTTCGTATTGCTTTGTGACATCAAGAATGTACTCATAATTATGGAAGCAGAAGTAACTGCGCTGAGGTACACTCTTATCAACATTTATAAAGTTCGGAACTTTGCCTGCTGCCTTGTAGCAGAGCATTACCCAGTCTTTTACAGAGATAGCATCTTTGTTTCCTACATTGAAAATTTTGTTTTCAGGGCGTTTTTCAAGAAGGGTATCAATAAAACGACAGAGATCTTTTACGTTGAAGAACTGCAATTTCATCTCGCCGTTATCAGGCAGATAAAACGGCTTGTCGTTGAGCGCACAGTCGAATACGAACAGCTCACGGTAGAGATTTTCGTAAACACCGTAAAAATACGGAGGTCTGAGAATGTATGCGTTGGGAACGTGGGTTGTCAGATAATTTTCGGCTTCAAGTTTGTTTGTGCCGTAATCGCCCCAGATGTTGTTTTTTCCGCATTGCTGTGATTCATCAAACGGCTGAACATTTGTTTCGGGATAAACTGCACTTGAGCTTATGAAAATGTAATCGTCAAAACTGCCGAGTGAATTTACAAGCGTTCTGACGTGCTCTTCGGTATATGCAGTGATGTCGAGCACAGCGTCAAAGTGAATGTCTTTCAGTCTGTCACCGAGATTTGTGCGGTCAGCGTTGATGAGAGTTACGCCGCTTACCTGTTCACGGCTGTTGCGGTTGATAACATAAACCTCGTCACCGTTTTTGGCATAATACTCAGCAACGTATTTGCTGACAAATGTTGTTCCGCCTGTGATTAGAATTTTTCTCATAAGGGTACCTCCTTAAAAATATAAACAACATAATTCGTGCAGAAAAAAACAGGGTGCAAGAGCACCCTGTTTTGAATTATTCAAAATTGATTTCGCCTTCGTATTTTTTCTTGAACATCTCGAATACAGTCTGAAGTGTTTCTTCGTCGTCAATGCTCACATACTCTTCAGTTTCTTCGTCAAGGGAGTTGATTTTGAGAATTACAACTTCGTCTGCATCTTCGTTGTTTTCAATGAGAACAATATATTCGTCACTGTCATATTCAATAACGTCGAGAAGCTCGAATTCAATCTCATTTCCTTCGTCATCTGTAAGTGTAAGAAGGGCACCTTCGTTTTCCATTTCTTCAATGATATTTTCGTTAGCCATTGGAATAGCCTCGCTTTCTGTGTTAACTTACCTAAAGTATAACCGTTATATTAATAAAAGTCAAGAAAATTAATTTTTGGCATATTACACGAAGATTAAGGTATGATTAATTATGTATTTGTACTTTTAAAATGCAGAAAATTTAGTTATATATATTGATTTTCGATATGTTTTGGTGTATTATTTCCTTGTATGAGCATTTACGGGGAATTGTTAAGTATTCCCCGTAAATCTTTGTTTTGTAAGGGACAAAACATATAATCGGAGGTATTAGAGGTTTGAAAGAAAACCCTGTATGCTTGAATTATGAGCGACGTTATGTTGCAATGAGAGGATAATTATGAAGATTGTAATTGTAGGATGTGGCAAAGTCGGCACATCTATTGCAAATCAGCTTAATGCAGAGGGTCATGATATTGTAGTGGTTGATATCAACCACGATGCGGTAACAAATCTTTCCGAGTCGATCGACGTTATGGGCGTTGAAGGAAACGGCGCAACTTATGATGTGCTTGTGGAAGCAGGTGCACAGACTGCCGACCTTGTTATTGCGGCGGCGGCAAGAGATGAAATAAATCTTTACACTTGCCTTATGGCTAAGGCGGCAGGTGTAAAACACACAATTGCAAGAGTGCGAAATCCTGAATATAAAAATGATTTGTTCAGGGTGAAGGATCAGCTCGGACTTTCTATGGCTATCAATCCCGAACTTACAGCGGCTAATGAAATCAGCCGTCTGCTCAGATTTTCGGGTGCACTTGAAATTGACACGTTTTCAAAAGGTGTTGTTGAACTTATCAAAGTTGCGATACCTCAGGAGTCAATTATTGCAAACAAGAAGATAAGCCAGATTGATATACTTAAAGGAAAGGTCAGAATATGTTCTGTTGAGCGTGACGGTGAAGTGTTTATTCCAAACGGTGACTTCATTATTCAGGGCGGTGACAGAATTTCTGTCGTATCAAAGGCTGAAGTTGCGGCTAAGTTTTTCAAAAAAATCAGCGTGGCAATCGGCAGAAGCCGTGACGTGTTCCTTTTAGGCGGCGGAAAAATTTCATTTTATCTTGCTGAAAAGCTTCTCAGATCGGGTGCAAATGTTAAAATAATTGATAAAAATGCGGCAAGATGCCACGAGCTTTCAGAGTTGCTCCCTGATGCGATTATTATTCACGGTGACTGTATGGATCAGGATTTGCTCCTCAGCGAAGGCATCGAACACGCTGACGGTGTTGCGGCATTGATGGATTACGACGAAGAAAATATCTTAATTTCGCTTTATATTAAGAGCGTTTCAAAGGCTAAGATCATCACAAAAGTGAATAATGCGTCGTTTGATCCGATTTTAAGCAATCTTGATTTTGATTGCGTTATCCATCCTAAGAATATTACAGGCGAATACATTGCAAGCTATATCAGAGCGATGCAGAATTCGTTGGGAAGTAATGTTGAAACTCTCTACCGCCTCAATGAGGACAGGGTAGAGGCGTTGGAATTTAGGGTAAGAAACAGCTCAAAGGTTGTCGGTGTTCCGATTCAATCGCTTAACCTTAAAGACAATTTGCAGATCATATGCATCAACAGACACGGCAAAATCATTCTTCCTCAGGGTAGTGATGTTATTATGCCGGAGGATTTTGTTGTTATCATCACTAAGCACAAAGGTCTGAGCGACCTTGATGACATTCTTGACCGATAATGAGGGTTGTAATTTGTTATGAATAAACGTTTAATTGTGTATATCCTCGGCTGGGTTCTCATTATTGAAGGTGCTGCAATGCAGATTGGCACGCTTACTTCGTTGATTTACGGTGAACACGAGGGTTTGTATTTTCTTATTACGGGTGCGGTCAGTGCAATTTTGGGTGTGCTTGCCGTAAAGATTAAAAAACCTAAAAATATGGTGCTCTATCAGAAGGCAGGTTTTGCGGCTACTGCACTGAGTTGGGTGCTGATGTCGGTTGTAGGTTGTCTGCCGTTCTTTTTAAGCGGTGAAATTCCGTCGTTTATAGACGCTTTATATGAGACAGTTTCAGGTTTCACCACCACAGGCGCAACTATTATTACAGATGTGGAAAGTCTGAGCCACGGAATGCTTATCTGGCGAAGCTTTATTGTATGGCTCGGCGGAATGGGTGTTATTGTCTTTTTGCTCGCTATTATTCCGAAGCTCGGCGGTCAGCAGAATATTTATCTTATGAAAGCTGAAAGCCCCGGTCCGATTATCGGCAAGGCTGTGCCTCATATGCGACACTATGCGGCTATGCTTTACGGAATTTATATCGGTCTTACTTTGCTTGAACTGATTCTTCTGTTGTGCGGTGGTATGGGATTTTTTGATGCCCTGAATACAAGT
This sequence comes from Ruminococcus sp., assembly GCA_036306945.1. Taxonomy (GTDB): domain Bacteria; phylum Bacillota; class Clostridia; order Oscillospirales; family Acutalibacteraceae; genus Ruminococcoides. The sequence continues at coordinate 12,813 of JAXJYO010000056.1, forward strand.
TTTTCAACAGCAGGTACAGGCGGATTCGGCATAAGAAATGCCAATATGGCTGCATATGATTCGTACTATTTGCAGACTGTTATAGCGGTGTTTATGCTGTTGTTCGGTTTGAATTTCGGTTTTTACATTCTTATCTTGGCAAGAAAATTCAAACAGGCTTTCAAAATTGAAGAGATTTGGGTTTATGTGGGTATTATAGTAACTTCGATAGTTCTTATTACAATAAATATAAGCTCGATTTACCCTACGCTTTATGATGCTTTTCATCAGAGCTTCTTCTATGTTTCATCGATTATCACAACAACGGGTTTTGGCATAGGAGATGTTAACCATTGGCCTGAATTTTCAAAGGCGATCATTCTTGTTATCACATTCATCGGTGCAACATCGGGCAGCACAGGCGGCGGATTCAAAATTTCACGACTTATTATTTTGTGCAAAGAGGTCAAAAAAGAGTTTTCGCTCCTTGTTCATCCGAGAAATGTAAAATCTGTTAAGCTCGACGGAAAGCCTGTTGACCACAATGTTATGAGAACAACATCTATGTATCTTGTTGTGTATATGGGAATTTTTGTGGTAAGCTATATTCTTATTTCGCTTGAAAACAAGGACTTTTTAACAAGTTTTACATCTGTTGCGGCAAGTCTTAACAATACCGGTCCGGGATTCGGAGAAGTAGGACCTGTGGGCAATTATTCAAATTTCAGCATACTTTCAAAGTGCGTTTTTATCTTTGATATGCTTGCGGGCAGACTTGAACTTTTCCCATTATTGTTACTTTTCTCCCCCTCAGCATGGAAAAAATCTTGATTTTTTAACTTTGGGCAGATAGGTTGTTTTTATATGAAACGTTTCGTGCCCAACCGTTAGGTCGATATATTGGTAACTGCTACATTGCTCGACTATAATGTCCATATGAGATTTTTCGTGCCCAACCATTAGGTCGATATGTTGGTAACTGCTACATTGCTCGACTATAATGTTGATATGAGATTTTTCGTGCCCAACTATTAGGTCGATATGTTGGTAACTGCTACATTGCTCGACTATAATGTCCATATGAGATTTTTCGTGCCCAACCGTTGGGTTTGATATCTTAAACACTGTCTACAATTAAAAAATAACAATGGCTAATCTCATACCAAGTTTGAGATTAGCCATATTTTTAATTTATATAAAATTGCTTGGTTATGCTCGGGTATAGAAAAGTTGATTTTACAGACAACCAAAATTCCCGACCTTAATGTAAGAAATGTAGCAGTCACCAATATATCAACCTAATGGTTGGGGTCGAGTGCCTCGCCGTCGTGACGACGGTCACAATTCGAGAATATAGGTCGGTGTAATCTATACAACGGTATCCCGACCGTTAAATTTATATGTTAATTGCGTTTAAGGGACGTCTGGAAGCCGTCCCCTACAAAATTCTTACAGAAAACGTTATTTAAGGGCAATGTAGCAGTTACCAACATATCAACCCAACGGTTGGTCACGAAAAATCTCATATCAACATTATAGTCGAGCAATGTAGCAGTCACCAACATATCAACTCAACGGTTGGTCACGAAAAATCTCATATCAACATTATAGTCGAGCAATGTAGCAGTCACCAACATATCAACTCAACGGTTGGTCACGAAAAATCTCATATCGACATTATAGTCGAGCAATGTAGCAGTCACCAACATATCAACCTAATGGTTGGGCACGAAAAATCTCATATCGACATTATAGTCGAGCAATGTAGCAGTCACCAATATATCAACCTAATGGTTGGGCACGAAACGTTTCATATAAAAACAACCTATCTACCCAAAGTTAAAAAAATTAGATTTTCTTTTCGAATTCGCTTCCACAGCGGGGACAGCGTACTGTGTGTTTGCCTTTTTTATTTTTTACTCTGAGTTGCGCTTTGCAAACTGGGCATTTTAGGTATCTGAAATCCTTACGCTCTTTGAATTTTCTGATTGTGAGCGAAAACCAATTCTTTACTGAATTGTACACGGGTGTGAATTTTCTGTTTTCAAGACTGCGCTTGTTTATGTTGCGTGACAACATTCGGAAAAACATAAATATTATAACGGCAAGCTCAAGCAGGTCGATTACAAGGCTTGCAATGGTGTTGAACACAAAAATATTGATTATCCAAAGCACAAAAAATACAGCTACAAGGAAATTGTTGAGTGTATCCATTCCGTATCTGCCTTGCATAAATATTGCAAATTTCTGCATCAAATTTCGCATAAGAGTCATCCTTTCATAACGCTATTCTATCATATGCGAAAGCTTTGTTCAATAAGCATTTTGTCGCATTTGTCTGCATTATTATGTTCTTTTGTAGGCTTTCATTTCAAGAGGTGTTCGACCGTATTCTTCTTTGCAGGTCAGAATCAGTGAATTTACGTTCGGAAAACCGTTGTTAAGTGCCGCAAATTTAACCGAAGCATCGTTGTTGAGCATATCGGCTATTGCATTTTCGAGCCTTATTTTACGCAAGTATTTTGAAAATGTTATATCTGTTTTATCTTTGAAATATTTTGAAAAGTGAGCAGGTGTCATTCCGACATATTTTGCAATTTCCTCGAGCGGAATATTTTTTCTGAAATTTTGTTCCATATAAATTATTGCACTTTTGGCACAGTCAAAATCGTCTGAATCTGAACCGAGCACAAATTCAATTTCGGGATCCTGACAGTATTTTACAAGGTAAAAACAAGCGTCATTGAGAATTGCCTTTATTTTGAGAGTTTCAACTCTTCCTTCAAGGTCTTTGCACTCGTTCAGTCCGTGAATTATGCCGGCAATTTTTGCCTTTGCTCTGGGATCGGTGATGCTGAATTTAAGGCAGTCAGTCGGACTCTCAAAGTACGGCTGTATGGATTTGATAGGGAAGTTTATCACAACAAATTTCAAATCGCTTGTAACATCGTTGTAGGAGTGAATTTCTTCACTGTTGATGAAATAAACGTCACCGTCGTTCAAGATTATTTCGCAATCAAGCTTCTGAACTTTAAGCGGTCCCTTTTCAACGTATATAAATTCGTAGTCACGATGCCAATGCAGTGTGAATTCAAAATCTTTAATACTTTCGGGACATCGGAAAATCTTAGCGGCATAATTTTTGCTGCATTCGATAAGAAATCTTTTGTGTTTCATAACCCACCTCGTTATTTATGTTGTCAGATCTTTACATAATCGGCGCAAAAGTATACATATTTAAGATCCGCTATTACTGCTGAGTGTTCGGTTTTCACTACGAAAGTTTTTCGCTCTTCTTTGCTCATTTCGGCAATGCATTCCGCAATATTACATTCCTCGGGAGCAAAGCCTGTTTTATTGAAAAACTGTTCGATACTCATAACTTCTGAATTGTATCCCTCGAAAAAGTGAAGTTGTGAAAAGTCGATAAGTTTATATTCTTCCTCAAGAATATGAATTCCGATATCGGCGTTGACCATACGGTCTATGTAGTAAGGAGCATCATTGAGAAAAAGTCCTGTTTTGAAAGCTCCTATCGACACAGTGAGGTCGGAGTTTACCGCAATATCCGCCACGCCTGTGTCGCCGTTGAGACCGCTGTTTATGTCGGCGCTCACAACATATGCATTTGTGATATTGATTTGTTCAATCGCTTCTCTTATTGAGCCTTTGACTTCTCCTGAAAATCCTGTTCCGAGCAGGCAATCAACAACGATGTCGTAGCCCGTAAATCCGTTGGCAAGGCTCAATGGTTCTTCGTTTGCGCCAAGTGAGAGTGCTGTTTTGTAATAGTAGAGTCCGTCCTTTGAGAACCCATCAGCAGCACGGTAGATAGTGGGAATTATGCCGTTTTCGCAGAGAATGCACGCAAGAGCGTAACCGTCACCGGCATTGTTTCCTTTGCCGCAGACTATGGCTACCTTGCCTGTAAAACTGACAGCGTCATAGATTCCCTGCGCTGCCCTGTGCATCAGCTCTGCCGATGTAGTGTGCTCTGCAATTGTGTGTGCGTCACTGTGACGCATATTTTTTACTGATACTACTTCCTGAAGATTCATAAATTAATTTCCTTTGTCTGTTTTATTTGCTATGTCGTATGCTGTCTGCACTGCAGATTCATCGGTGTTGCAGGTGAGAAGATATAACGGCACAGATGTAAAAAATTCATCGAGCAAAGACAGCAAAGTTATCATATTTTTTTTGTCAGTGGGAACTAACGTCGCTTCAAGGATATGCTTGAAAACATCACCAATCCTAACTTCGGTAGCAGAATTTTTTGTGCCTCGTTGCAGGATATACACCGCTTTTACAGGTGATTTGATGTTGTTTCCGATGTCAGCTTTGCCCATCCACGGTGTTCCGTAGATGTAAAAACTGCCGTTTTGCTTTCTGATTATCGGTTTGTCGTCGTTGATCATAGTTACTCTGTCACCGAAATGTTTGCACCATAGTGCGGTGTGGGTGGATTTTCCTGTTCCGCTTAATGCTGTAAAAACATAGGCTTCACCGTCAAGCATAAGACTTGATGAGTGAAAGAAAAAGCCGTTAAAGCTTTCCAAAACCGTGTTGCAGAGTTTTGTGAGAATAAGAACGCTTTCAGCTCCTCCCTGAGAACAGGGAGTTTTGCTCTTTCTGATATAGTCAGAAATTTCCTCATCAGTGACGTTAATTTCAAAATCAACTGTTTGAGCATTGGTCTGATAAGGTGCCATTCTTGATTTGCAGTAGTCGTAGGTGGGTTCAATTTTTATGTTAAGGTCTGCAATTCTGAAAATCGGCATTTTAACTCCTTTGCATCGCATAAAATAATAACAATAAAACAATATTTTAAAAATTGCTAAAAATATATTAGATAATATATTATACCATATATATGCAAATTATGCAATGTTTAACTTTTTAACTTTGGGCAGATAGGTTGTTTATATATGAAACGTTTTGTGCCCAACCGTTGAGGTGATATAATTCTCACTGCTGCATTTCTTAAATTAAAGTAAAATGTTTCGGTTATTTGTAAAGTTAAAATCGTAAACGTTGTCGGGCGTTTCTTTTGAGATAAAAAATAAGCTTTGAAAGATTTTTAATTCTTTCAAAGCATTAAAACTCAATTATTTAAAAAAATGTGAAAAATCAGGCAAATTTCCTTAAAAATCCTCTTGACAACTTGCCTTTTGCGCTATAAAATAGTAAAATGTACCATAATGGGGATAAGTACCGATGAGTATGGGATTTTTTTGAAAATCATCATTCAACAAGGGGATATTATCACAAAAATCTCTGCGTGTCAAGATGTTTTTTGATTACATTTTCTTCACAGTTTTTTTACCCCGTTTTAAAATATTTCAAGGAGTGATACGCCTATGGTTAATGTCAAACCCGTAAAGCTTGGCAACACCGAAAGAATGAGTTTTGGTAAAATCGATGAAGTTATCGAAATGCCTAACCTTATTGAGGTGCAGAAGGCATCTTACAAATGGTTCCTCGAGGAAGGCCTTAAGGAAGTATTCAAGGACGTTTCAGGTATTACCGATTACCAGAATAACCTCGTACTCGATTTTATTGATTACACACTTGATGTGGATCATCCGAACTACAGCATTATTGAATGTAAGGTTCGTGACGCAACATATTCTGCTGCGCTCAGAGTAACTGCAAGACTTCTCAATAAGTCAACAGGCGAAATTAAAGAAAGCAATGTATTTATGGGCGATTTTCCGCTTATGACTCCAAGCGGAACTTTCATCATCAACGGTGCTGAACGTGTTATCGTTTCTCAGCTCGTAAGAAGCCCGGGCGTTTACTATAAAATGGATCATGACAAGACAGGTAAGGAACTTTACTCTACAACTGTAATTCCTAACCGTGGTGCTTGGCTTGAATACGAAACTGATATCAACGACGTGTTCTATGTTCGTATCGACAAGAACAGAAAGCTTCCTGTAACTTCATTTATCAGAGCATTGGGTCTTGGCTCAGACGCTGAAATTCTCGATTACTTCGGTGATGACGAGAGAATGAAGGCTACTATCGAAAAGGATCAGGCTTCAAACATTGAAGAAGGTCTTATCGAGGTTTACAAGAAGCTCCGTCCGTCAGAGCCTCCGACAGTTGACAGTGCTCAGACACATATCAATAACCTTTTCTTTGATCCTAACCGTTATGATATGTCAAGAGTAGGCAGATATAAATATAACAAGAAGCTTGGCATCGCAAACCGTCTTACAGGCAATGTTCTTGCTGAGCCTATCGCAAATCCTCGCACAGGTGAGGTTATGGCTCTGCGTGATGAGAAGATCACAAAGGACAAGGCTCTTGAGATTGAAAATGCAGGTGTAAACGTAGCTTATGTAAAGGCTGCTGATGAAACAATCGTAAAGGTTATTTCAAACGGTATGGTTGACATCAAGTGCTATGTTGATTTTGATGCTGAGGCTGAGTGCGAGATCCGTGAAAATGTTCGTTTCGACGTTCTCTGCGAAATTCTTGATTCTGCTTCAAACGAGGACGAACTCAAAGAGATGCTCAGAGAGCGTGCAGCAGAGCTTGTTCCTAACCACATCACTGTTGAAGATATCTTTGCTACGATCAACTACCTCAACTGTGTTGCTCACGGTGTAGGTAACACTGACGATATCGACCACCTCGGTAACAGACGTATCCGCAGTGTCGGCGAACTTCTTCAGAACCAGTTCAGAATCGGTTTCTCAAGACTTGAAAGAGTTGTAAGAGAGAGAATGACAACACAGTCACAGGATATGGACTCACTTTCTCCTAACTCACTTATTAATATTCGTCCCGTAACTGCCGCAATCAAGGAGTTCTTCGGATCTTCACCGTTGTCACAGTTTATGGATCAGACAAACCCGCTTGCAGAACTTACTCACAAGCGTCGTCTTTCAGCCCTTGGTCCGGGTGGTCTTTCAAGAGATCGTGCGGGCTTTGAAGTTCGAGATGTTCACTACACACACTACGGTCGTATGTGTCCTATCGAAACTCCTGAAGGACCTAACATCGGTCTTATTTCATATCTTGCATCTTTTGCAAGAATCAACAAGTACGGCTTTGTTGAAGCTCCTTACCGTAAGATTGACAAGGAAACAGGAGTTGTTACCGACGAAGTTGTATATATGACTGCTGACGTAGAGGATAATTACGTTGTTGCTCAGGCTAACGAACCTCTCGATGAAAACGGCAGATTTGTTCACTCAAGAGTAGTAGGTCGTCACCTTGACGAGTTCGTTGAACTTCCTCCAGAGAGATTCGACTTTATGGACGTATCTCCTAAGATGGTTGTATCAGTCGCTACTGCTATGATTCCGTTCCTCGAAAACGACGACGCAAACCGTGCTCTTATGGGTGCGAACATGCAGCGTCAGGCTGTTCCGCTTCTTCGTTCGGAAGCTCCTGTTGTCGGCACAGGTATGGAGTATAAGGCAGGTACAGACTCAGGCGTTTGTATCCTCGCCGAAGAAGACGGTATTGTTATGAGCGTTGATGCCCGTAATATCCGTGTTCAGTACGATTCAGGAAGAGTTCAGGACTTTGAAGTTATCAAGTTCCTCCGTTCAAACCAGGGTACCTGTTTCAACCAGAAACCAATTGTTGAAAGAGGTCAGAGAGTTAAGAAGGGTCAGGTTCTTGCAGACGGTCCTGCAACAGATAACGGTGAAATCGCTCTCGGTAAGAATGCTCTCATCGGCTTTATGACATGGGAAGGTTACAACTACGAGGACGCCGTTCTTCTTAATGAAAAAATCGTAAGAGATGATGTTTACACTTCAATCCACATTGAAGAATATGATACAGAGGCAAGAGATACAAAGCTCGGTCCTGAAGAAATTACAAGAGATATCCCTAACGTCGGCGAAGACGTGCTCAAGTACCTCGACGAGGACGGTATTATCCAGATTGGTTCAGAGGTTAAGGCAGGAGATATCCTCGTAGGTAAGGTTACACCTAAGGGTGAAACTGAACTTACGGCAGAAGAAAGACTTCTCCGTGCAATTTTCGGTGAGAAGGCAAGAGAGGTAAGAGATACTTCTCTCAGAGTTCCTCACGGTGAGTGCGGTACTGTTGTTGACGTTAAGGTGTTCACCCGTGCAGACAGCAGAAACGAACTCCAGCCGGGTGTAAACAAGGTTGTAAGAGTTTATCTCGCACTCAAGAGAAAAATCAGCGTCGGCGATAAGATGGCAGGTCGTCACGGAAACAAGGGTGTCGTTTCAAGAATTCTCCCACAGGAAGATATGCCGTTCCTTCCTGACGGTACTCCGCTTGATATCGTACTTAACCCATTGGGCGTACCTTCCCGTATGAACATCGGTCAGGTGCTTGAGGTTCACCTCGGCTATGCGGCTAAGGCACTTGGCTGGAAGATTATGACTCCTGTATTTGACGGTGCTCACGAGCAGGATATCTTTGCCGCACTCAAAGACGCAGGTTACAGCGAAGACGGTAAGACATGGCTTATCGACGGTCGTACAGGTGAACGTTTTGACAACCCTGTAACCGTAGGTTATATGTATTACCTCAAGCTCCATCACCTCGTTGATGAAAAAATCCACGCAAGAAGCACAGGTCCTTATTCTCTCGTTACACAGCAGCCTCTGGGCGGTAAAGCTCAGTTCGGCGGACAGCGTTTCGGTGAAATGGAAGTTTGGGCACTTGAGGCTTACGGCGCAGCATATACACTTCAGGAAATTCTTACTGTTAAGTCTGACGACGTTGTAGGACGTGTTAAGACATACGAGTCTATTGTCAAGGGTCAGAATATTCCTGCACCGGGTATTCCTGAGTCATTCCGAGTTCTCATCAAGGAACTCCAGTCACTCTCACTTGACGTTCGTGTACTCGACAAAGACGGTGAGGAAATTGACATCAAGCAGAAGTTTGATGAAGACGAGGATATCGTAGAAGCAACAGCAACAACTGAATTCGACGAGGATAATGTAATGACTTCTATGGAAGGTTACACTCTCGATGAAGGCGGAGAAGAAGGCAATATGTTCGATGAGGACTCACTTGCTGATGTTGAAGCTGACGACGATAACCTGTTTGATTTTGACGATTTCGGTAGCGATGAAATGTAAGGAGGCAGTACAATGATAGATAATAATGTTTTTGATTCAATTAAAATCGGACTTGCTTCTCCTGAGCAGATCAGAGAATGGTCATACGGCGAAGTTAAAAAGCCTGAAACCATTAACTATCGTACTTTGAAGCCTGAACGTGACGGTTTATTCTGCGAGCGTATTTTCGGACCTACAAAGGACTGGGAATGTCACTGCGGTAAGTACAAGAGAATCCGTTTCAAAGGCAAAGTCTGCGACCGCTGCGGTGTTGAAGTTACACGCGCAAAGGTAAGACGTGAGCGTATGGGTCACATTGAACTTGCGGCTCCTGTATCTCACATCTGGTACTTCAAGGGTATCCCTTCAAGAATTGCTCTTATGCTCGACATTTCTCCGAAGGTGCTCGAAAATGTACTTTATTTCTCTCAGTATATAGTTACAGATCCCGGCGATTGTCGTGATCTTGCAAAATATCAGTGTCTTGGCGAAACTGAGTACAATGATATGCGTGAAAAGTATGAGGATGATTTTGAAGCAGGAATGGGTGCTGAAGCAATCAAGAAGCTTCTTGAAGAAATCAACCTCGATGCTCTTTCAGCTCAGCTTAAAGAAGAGCTTGAATCAGCATCAGGACAGAAGAGAGTTCGTCTTTTAAAGCGTCTTGACGTTGTTGAAAGCTTCAGAATGTCAGGCAACCGTCCTGAATGGATGATTCTCGACGTTGTTCCGGTAATTCCGCCGGATATCCGTCCTATGGTTCAGCTTGACGGCGGACGTTTCGCAACATCAGACTTAAACGACCTCTATCGTCGTGTTATAAACAGAAACAACAGACTTAAAAAGCTTCTCGAACTCAATGCGCCTGAAATTATCATCCGCAACGAGAAGAGAATGCTTCAGGAATCTGTAGATGCTCTTATCGACAACGGCAGACGCGGCAGACCGGTTACAGGTCCTAACAACCGTCCCCTCAAGTCACTCTCAGATATGCTCAAGGGTAAGCAGGGTCGTTTCCGTCAGAACCTTCTCGGTAAGCGTGTTGACTACTCAGGACGTTCGGTTATCGTTGTTGGTCCTGAACTCAAGATGTACCAGTGCGGTCTTCCTAAGGAGATGGCACTTGAGCTGTTCAAGCCTTTCGTTATGAAGCGTCTTGTTGAAACAAAGGCTGAACAGAATATAAAATCTGCAAGAAAAGCAGTTGAGCGTGCAAAGGAAAATGTTTGGGATGCTCTCGAAGTTGTAATCAAGGGTCACCCTGTACTTCTCAACCGTGCTCCTACACTTCACCGTCTTGGTATTCAGGCATTCGAGCCTGTTCTCGTTGAAGGTCGTGCACTAAAACTTCATCCACTCGTATGTACAGCGTACAACGCTGACTTCGACGGTGACCAGATGGCTGTTCACGTTCCGCTTTCAGCAGAGGCTCAGGCTGAGGCAAGATTCCTTATGCTTGCAGCAGGAAACCTCCTCAAGCCTTCAGACGGTCAGCCTGTTGCCGTTCCTACACAGGATATGATCCTCGGTTCTTACTACCTCACACTTGACAAGGACGGAGAACTCGGTGAAGGTAAGGTGTTCCGTGATATCGACGAAGCTATGATGGCTTATCAGGCTGGGGTTATCAACCTCCACTCAAAAATCAAGGTTCGTCGTGAAGGCATTATCGACGGTGAGCACGAATCTGCTATTGTAGATACAACAGTAGGTAAGATTATCTTCAATAATCCTATTCCTCAGGATTTAGGCTTCATTGACAGAAGTATTCCTGAAAATAAATTCAAGTTTGAGGTTGACTTCCTCGCAGGTAAGTCAGGACTCAAGAAAATCATTGACAGATGTATCAAGATTCACGGTACTGCAAAGACAAGTCAGGTGCTTGATGATATCAAGGCACAGGGCTACAAGTATTCAACAAAGGGTGCTATCACAGTTGCAGTTTGTGACGCTGTAATTCCTCCGACAAAGAAAGAAATCATTGCTAAGGCAGAGGAAGAAGTAGACGTAATCCGTGATGAATATATGATGGGTCTCCGTTCAAACGAGGAGCGTTACGAAGAGATTCTCAGAATTTGGGAAGTCGCTACAAACGACGTTACGGACGCACTTCAGAAGAACCTTGACCGTTACAACCCGATCTTTATGATGGCTGATTCCGGTGCCCGTGGTAGTATGAGCCAGATTCGTCAGCTCGCAGGTATGCGTGGTCTTATCGCCAATACATCAGGTAAGACAATCGAAATTCCTATCAGAGCTAACTACCGTGAAGGTCTTAACATTCTCGAATACTTTATTTCATCTCGTGGTGCCCGTAAAGGTCTTGCCGATACAGCGCTTCGTACAGCCGACTCAGGTTACCTTACACGTCGTCTTGTTGACGTATCACAGGAAGTTATCATTCGTGATGAGGACTGCGGTACTACAGAAGGTCTTGAAATCTTTGATATCAAGGCAGGTGAGTCAAACGTAATCGAAGGACTTCACGAGCGTCTTATCGGTCGTTATCTCCTCGATGACTTCTGCGACTCAAACGGCAATGTGCTTGTTTCTAAGGACGTTATGATGGGTGATAAGGAAGCTGACATCATCGTAAATTCAGGTGTTGACAGCATTAAGATTCGTTCCGTACTTTCTTGTCGTGCTAAGCACGGTGCGTGCAGAAAGTGCTACGGTGCTAACCTTGCAAACCGTCAGCCGGTAACAGTCGGTGAAGCTGTTGGTATTATTGCCGCTCAGTCAATCGGTGAGCCTGGTACTCAGCTTACAATGAGAACCTTCCATACCGGTGGTGTTGCTTCAGCAGAAGATATCACACAGGGTCTTCCAAGAGTTGAAGAGCTTTTTGAAGCTCGTAAACCAAAGAGCCTTGCAATTATCAGTGAAATTGACGGTGAAGTTCGTTTTGAAGAAATCAAAAACGCTCGTCACGCAGTTGTTTATAATAAGGAAACAGGCGATGAGAGAGCTTATCTCATTCCTTTCGGTTTCCGCGTAAAGGTTGCAGAGGGTCAGCAGATCAAGAAGGGTGAAAAAATCACCGATGGTGCTGTAAATCCTCACGATATTCTCGACATTCTCGGCGCAGAGGCTGTAATGAACTACCTTATCTCAGAAGTTCAGAGTACCTACCGTTTACAGGGTGTTGAAATCAACGATAAGCACATTGAGGTTATCGTTCGTCAGATGATGCGTAAAGTAAGAGTTGATGACGCAGGTGATACAGGCTTTATGTCAGGTCAGACCTACGACAAGAACGAAGTGCTTTACGAAAACGAGCAGATCAAGAAGAGAATTGCCGCAGGTGAAGAGGGACTCAGAGAGGCTACATTCACACAGCTTCTCCTCGGTATCACAAAGGCTGCTCTTGCAACAGACAGCTTCCTTTCAGCCGCATCATTCCAGGAAACAACAAGAGTTCTTACAGATGCCGCTATCAAGGGTAAGGTAGATCCGCTTGTTGGTCTTAAAGAGAACGTTATTATCGGTAAACTCATTCCTGCCGGTACAGGTATGAGAAGATACTCAGGCGTTCAGCTTGAGAGCAAATCTCCTGAGCTTGAAGAAGCAGAGGACGAGATTATGATTGACGAAACTGAAACAGTTGAAGAAAGTATCGCAATCGAAGAATAATCAATAAGCTAAGGGCACGCCAAACGGTGTGCCCTTTAAGTTTGTATGACGGGCATATCAATGCTCTGTGGTGAAAGTCCACTGGGAGGTAGTTACCGACTAACCCGAAAGCGACTTGCAAGTTTCACATCGTGAGGTGTGGGAGAGAAGAAGCAATAGCGAAATCGTAGCCTGACGGA
>JAXJYO010000057.1:0-48266 GCA_036306945.1 Ruminococcus sp.
GATGGATAACCCTCGTATCTATCAAGTAGCTTTTCATCTCTTGGTTGAAGCTCCCACAGAGCAACAGGCACAGACTTACCCTCACAAGGTGCAATGGTTGCATACGCACAATGTGGCATTCCTTTAAACTGTAACTCGTAGTTTTCAATTACTCCTGTATCATATAGCTTTGCCGTTGGGCAACGATATTTCATTTGACTAAGATTAAGATTACTACCGTAAGCAATATATAATTTTTTACTCATAATAATTTTCTCCTTTTACATTGACATAACAAAACCCGAAGTGTTTTCCTGTTCCTCTAAAACGGATTCCACTTCGGGTTCTTCTGTATTTTGTGTTTGCTCTTGCACCTGTCGCAGTGCAAGTCTTTCCTTTTGTCTTTCGGCTTGCATTGGATCTTTCCAAGCAATATTACCTTCAAGATTTTTCAGCAGATGATGACGAGCTGTTTTGAATTCCTCTCCATTTAATCCAAGACGGATAAGCCATGTTCTAAAAGTAAACTTTTCATTATCAGATTGAGTCTTTGTTCTTTTTGCTGATTTTTGAATTAAAGCCTGATGACTTATTGCAAGGCAAAGTTGAAGATAGCTTTTGACCACTCCTGCGTGAAGCGATGAATTGAACAATCGAAATTCAATCGTACCTTTATTGAACACACTATGAAGATTAAGTGCGTGATAGCGTGTGTCATCATAATGCCTGTAACTGTAATCTCCGCCGTCATACCACATTGATTTTAACTGCTCCATTGACATTGGCGGACGGTTATTTATTTCATCAAGAAAGCGTGTATCCATCTTCTGACAGTAATGTTCTCTTGACACATTCACTTTCAACGCCTTGTAGAGCAAGTCCTCTTTCGCCGCCATAATGTTTACGATGTTGCGTAGCGTTTTCGGGGTATGCGGAGTCGCATTAATATGGCAATGCAAACCGCAACTTGAGTTGACTCTTGCTCCTGCGCCACGAAGCTTTCTGACTAACTCCTGTATCATTTCTATATCGTCATAGTTACAAATGGGGGTGACAAATTCAACCGAGTACAAAGAGCTTGCGTTCTGCCCTGAACGGTTTTCACAACGGACGCTTGCGTCACGCATAATCTTCCACATCCTGCCGTCATTGTCACGAACAGAATACGCATCATAGCAACCGCCGACATGAGTTGCATCTGTATGAAAATAACCGGCAATCACTTTCGCCGCCGTACTGCGAGTGATGCCGGTCATTTCTATTTCTATGCCAAAATTTTGCGTCCTCAAGTCTTTTCCTCACTTTCAATCTTTGGCTTTTTAGGCTTTGGTGGTTTCACCTGTGAACCTTTCATATCAATAAACTCTCTGACATTTGCAGGAACATATTTTGTGTACAGCGAGTCCACAGATTTTTCAAGCTCTTCCTTGAAATCCAAATCACGCTGTGACATATACAGCCTGATGGCATTCAGCTTTTCATCATCGTACATTATGCTTACGCTTGTTTTCTTCATTTTGATTTTACCTCCACATATTTTATATTGGGTATTTTAAGCCACTTTGTCCACCCTCGACCGTTAAGCTCTGTTTTCACAACTCCGTAGGCTGTACCTTGAGCTTCGATTACTTCTCCGTTGCCGATATACACTCCGATGTGACCGTCCATCCAGACAGCAAGACCGGGTGTATCGGGTATATTAGAAATTGGTCCGCTTTCTGTAACGCTGCTCCAAATGGAATTTGCTCCGCAATCCGTAAAGCCGTTTGAGCCTGCGACAATTTCTCCGCTGTCAGCGTTGTACCAAGCGTAGGATTTTATCAAGCCTATGCAGTCGCATACTCTCTTGCCGAGCCACTTCTCTCCGACCTGTCGCATTTCACCGCCTGCCTCGTTGTTGCCGGGAAACAGACTCGCCTGTTGGTCGAGATATTGCTTGGTGCAGACCTGACCGTAACCGCCGTAAACATAACCCCAGCCGTTTTTGTATGCGTTCTCGCACCACTTGACAAGGTCGAGATTGTTTTTCGTGGTCTTGTCGGTAAAATCTGCGGTGCTGATTTCCGCGCCCTTGATTGACTGCATCATCTTTTGGAACTCGTCATAATTAATCTCTGTTCCAAATTTCTGATTGACAGCTTTTATCAAATCCTCATCGGACTGATTCTTCTTGAAACAGGATGCAAAGTTTTTTACAAAGTCCTTGTCCTCTGATTTATCGGACAGGGAGAACAGATAGATAACCTCTGCTTGCATGTTATAGTCGGAAAGTTTTTTGCTTTTGAGTTGATTTTCAACCTCTGTCATTGTGTCGTTGATAAGCTGTAGGTTTTCCATCTGCTCTGCTGAAATGTTTTCTTGTATAGACTGATTGAGTTTGTCGGTATCAATATCCATACTTCCGTTGAAAACGGAAACAACAGCAATAATCGGCATAATCACAATTATGATTATGCCGATTATTATACCGCCTATTGTTTTTATTACCTTTTTATCCGTTAGCAGAGCAACTGCTATTTTCTTCAGTGCCGCACCTATAGTTGCGCTCACAAAATCACCTCCTGAATGCAAAAAATCCGATTGAAATTCATTTAAGAAATTCAATCGGATTTTTTAATTTATCAGATATACTATTTATTCATAATCCTATCATAATCTTCCTGCGGTTTATCAATGGGAGTGAGATTGAACTTTTCAATCAAAATATCAAGCACACCTTTTGAAACAAATGCAGGCAGCGTAGGGCCGAGATAGATATTTTTTATCCCAAGATATAAAAGCGTCAGCAAGATACAAACCGCTTTCTGTTCGTACCACGAAAGAACAAGCGTAAGCGGCAAATCGTTAACTGTGCAGCCAAAAGCATCTGCAAGAGCCAGTGCGATTTTTATTGCACTGTATGCGTCATTGCACTGTCCGCAGTCGAGTATTCTCGGAATACCCTCAATATCGCCCAAATCCAAATCGTTAATGCGAAATTTTCCGCAGGCGAGGGTTAAGATAATCGTATCGGGCGGAGTAAGCTTTGCAAAGTCGGTGTAATAGCTTCTGCTGTAAGACGCTCCGTCACAGCCGCCTATAAGGAAGAAATGTTTGATTTTCCCCTGCTTTACAAGGTCGACTATTTTATCGGCATTAGAAAGCACCACATGGTGAGCAAAGCCTGTTGTCACCGTATTGCCACCGTTCATACCCCTCATTTCTTTGTCCTCGTCATAACCGCCGCACTCAATCGCCTTGTTGATAACAGGAGTAAAATCCTTATCCTCACCGATATGCACCAGTTCGGGATAGGATACAACAGAAGTTGTGAAAACTCTGTCGTTGTAGCTTTCTCTTACGGGCATAAGGCAATTTGTGGTGAACAAAATCGGTGCAGGAATGTTGTGAAACTCCGACTGCTGATTTTGCCAGCCCGTACCGAAATTACCCTTAAGTTGCGGATATTTTTTCAGTTCGGGATAGCCGTGAGCAGGTAACATTTCGCTGTGCGTGTATATATTTATTCCCTTGCCCTTGGTCTGTTCAAGCAACAGCTTTAAATCGTGCAAATCGTGACCGCTCACAACAATAAACGGTCCTTTCTCAACGGTAAGAGGAACCTCTGTGGGAACAGGATTTCCGTAGGCGTCCGTATTAGCCTTATCAAGCAAAGCCATACATTTAAAATTTACCTCGCCTGTTTTTAAAACAAGCTCAAGCAATTCATCTGCACTTTTCTTTTCGCCCAGAGCGTATAGAGCCTCGTAGAAAAAGTTGCTGACTTCGCTGTCGATTTTATCCAAAACAAGTGAATGATACGCATAAGCCGCCATTCCCTTTATTCCGAACAGTATCAGCGATTTCAGCGAACGGATATCCTCGTGGTCATCCCAGATATTTTCCATATCGTAATCTTCAAATTTTTCGCTGTTGATTCTGCCCTTTTCGGTTTCAATTTCGGTCTTTATCTGCTTGATTGTCACATTGTTAAAATTAACATTTGTTAGTGTGGTAAAAAGTCCTTTCATTACAAGCTCATCAGTGTGAGCTGTAGGATTGCCTGATTTTGCCGCCCTTGCAAGTCCGATAAGCGCACCCACAAGCTCGTCCTGATAATTTGCAGTATCGGCTTTTTTACCGCAGACTCCTGCTTTGCCCTCGCAGGATTTATTGTGAGCAGTCTGCTGACACTGAAAACAAAACATATCCTTCATTTGCTGCCTCCAAATTTTATACATTAAGATTATTCTTCCACTTCAATTGCATCTACCGGACAGCTGTCAGCAGCCTCCTGTACTGATTTCTCTTGTTCTTCGGAAATATCAGACCTTGCTGTGGCAACTCCTTCGTCTGTCATAGTAAACACCTCCGGGCAAATGCTGTTGCACAACCCACATCCAATGCAATTTTCGTTTACTTTGGCTTTCATAAATACACCTCCGCCCTATGAAAATGAAACAATAAACTGTATTTGAAATTTACATTATCAATTATATTATTTCTCTAATCTTTGTTTTTAACACTTCCAATATTTTCAAAGTATTTTAAGTACTTTTAAAAACCATCCATAAACAAAAATCCGATTGACTTCCATTAAGAAAACCAATCGGATTTTTCAAGTTTTAAATAAACAACTTATCTATTTCTCTTTTTGCTTCAGACATTATCTTATACACGTCACTACCAAAAATATCAAGATTTTCAGCCTTTATTAGTAAAACCTCATCTATTCCAAACATCCCTTGTGCCAAAGCTTTGACATAACCATATCCGTAAGCATCATCAGCAATCGTTCCGCCTGCTGTAGTAACATAATACAGTTTTTTCGCTTTGCACATACTTACGGGTATGCCTTCATCTGAATAAGAAAAAGTAAGACCGACAACACAGATGCTTTCGAGATATGCTTTTACAACCGATGGAAATGATAAATCCCAATAGGGTGCAACTAAAATTATTTCGTCTGCCTTTGCAAACTGCTTGGCATACTTAAAATAAGGATTGCTGAAATCTCCTTTTTGACAAGATTCATCTCTCATAGAAAGTGTTTTTAAATTCATCGGTAAAATATTTTCTTCTGAAAGCCGTACATATTCAAAATTACAGTTAATTTTCCCTGCAAGATAATCTGCGAGTTCTCTGGTTCTTGATTCAGCTCTGACAGCTCCGTCGATATATAAAAGCATTTTTATTTTCCTCTTTTCTGTTTATTACTTGCTTCCATTGTGGCTCTTCCTTTTATTTTCGAATTGAGCTTTGTGTTTTCTGTCAATTCTTGCTGTATTTTCAGAATTCAAACCCCTTGAAATAATTGCCGAGCCGAACCTGTTGCGTAGGTTATCAACCGTCTTATCAATCTTTCTCTCCTTGTCCTTGTTTTTATCTGTAGCAGAAAACAAAGACATCTGCTCATTATCTTCTCTTGTAATGTCAGTCAGAGAAACGCCCATAAGACGAAGCGGAGAATGTCCGTCCCACAGTTCATCAAACAATACCTTTGAAATGCTGTATATCTCTGTTGTAATATCCGTAGCAATATCAAGGTGCCTTTGATGAGATTTGTTCCTGAAATCATTTGTTCTGATATTTACTGCAACGCAATAAGCTTTAGCACCGTCATCACGAATACGAAATGCAACACTGTCAGCAATGGAAAGCAGAACCTTGTGTGCCTGTTCTCTTGTTGTGATATTATCCTCAAACGAGGTTTCTACGCTGTATCCTTTAGCTTTAGGCGGAACATCAAGGACAGGTGATTCGTCAATGCCCTTGGAATAGTAATACAGCTGTTCACCAAATTTATCTCCCACAATGGACTGAATGTTTTGAAGGGAAAGCTTCGCTAAATCCCCTATCGTTCTGACATAAGATTTTTCAAGCTTTGCTGCGGTATTTTTGCCGACAGAAATAAGTTCCCCAACATGCAGTGTCCACATTTTATCGGGTATCTCGTTTTCAAACAAAGTATGAACCTTATCGGGCTTTTCAAAGTCGCTTGCCATTTTAGCACACAATTTGTTGGAGCCTATGCCTACATTGACCGTAAAGCCAAGCTCACTTTTAATCCTGTCCTTGATTTCATATGCGGTTTTTATCGGTTCGGGATAAATTCTCTCCATACCCGACATATCAAGGAAACATTCATCAATTGAGAATTGCTCGACAACAGGTGTGTAGCTTTTGCAGATTTGAATAAACGCTTTAGAACATTTATCATATAAAGAGAAATCAGGTTCGGCTATTACCAAGTCGGGACATTTTCTCAAAGCCATAGAAATCGGTTCGCCTGTCCTGATATTGTATTTCTTTGCAGGGATGGATTTTGCAAGTACAATGCTCGTTCGCTTTTCGGGATTACCGCCTATGCAGGACGGAATCAAGCGCAAATCGTCTTTACCCTCACGAACTCTGCGTGAGGCTTCCCACGACAGAAATGCACTATTCACATCAATATGAAAAACAAGCCGTTTCATAAAGTTCCCTTCCTAAAGTTTTTATTTAATCATAACACAAGGATTTTTCATTGTCCATAAAAATTATCGACCGCCTGCACTGCCAAAAATTTCAGCTTTGTATTCGGGAGCCTGAACAAGAAGCAGATACCTTTCGTTTCCGCAACGGTAAAGACAAGTGCCACGCTCACCAAACTTGATTAAAGCATACTCGTTTGGCTCAACCATTAGCGCATCTTCAAAGTCCTTCGGATTGATGTTGCCGGGGAAAAATAAGAAGTGGTGAGTTGGGATTGAAAACAATGGTTTTGTATATTCCTTAACACTCGGAATCAAAAAATCGTCGATGTTTTGACTGGCTAAAATCACAGCTGAATCCTTTTTGCGGACACGCTTCATTGCGTTTCTGATATACTCAATAGCTGTTAAATTTGAAAGAAACAAATATAGCTCGTCTATTGATGCAACGGTGTTTCCCTCACCTAATAACTTGTTAGACATATAGGAAAGGATATTAAAAAGCATTGCGTCTTTTAATCTGCGGTTAGTGTCGAGCAAACCCTTAACCCCGAAGCACAGGAATTTGTCATCGGTGATATTCGTGTGACCGTTGAAATACTTTGATTCTGAACCGACACACATTGAATGAATACCCAGACAAACCTCCTGTAAAATTTCTTCTGTGTAGAGGTATTTTCGCTTGTGGTCGTAGGTCATATATTCTTCTTCGCACAAGTCATAAAAGTCAGACATAACAGGAAAGTCGGACGGTTTCTTTGTGCTGTAATCTGTCGTATCTGTAATGCCGAATCGTGCGTACAGCTTCATAAGCAGAATTTCTATTGTATCAAGCTGTGCGTCTGTAAAATCCTTGTAGGTTCTGAAAAAATCCTTTAGAAATGCAATATGCTGTGATAATCGGGTAACTTTGTTAAATGCAGGCGGTGCGTCTTTGTCAAGTTCGTCCTGACCGTCATTCCAAGCCTTAGGTTCCAAGGGATTGATTTTGTATTTGCCCGACATAAAATCAATGTAACAACCGCCGAGGGCATTTGTCAAATCCTCATACTCGGCTTCAGGATCTAGGCATAAGATTTTCTTTCCGCTTTCACGAATATTTGTAAGGATGAGTTTCAATAAATATGATTTACCCTGACCGCTGTTTCCGAGAATAAGGATATTTGAAGTTGTCTTGTCCTCAGTCCTGCGGTCAAAGTCAACGAGAATATTAGTGCCGTACTTATCTCTGCCGATGTACAAGCCGTTAGGATCTGTCTTACCGCTAAAATTAAAGGGAAAAAGATTTGCAACTGAAGAAGCAGGCAGGACACGCTCGTACAAACTTCCGAACTGATTACTGCCGATAGGGTTTACAGACAGGAATCCTTCTTTCTGTCGTAAAGTCAGGCGGTCAACTTCAATTTTGGATCGTGTCAGCTCCATTGCAATATCAGTTTGCAACTCCTTTAATTTCTGTTTGCTTTTCGCCTTTAGTTCGATGAACACAGAACAATGCAATAACGGTTCTTTGTTCTTTCGTAAGTTCGCCATAAGGGTAACAACATCCTGCAAGTTGCCCTGTGCTTCAATGGTTTCATTTACATCGTTACCGCTTGATTTGAGCTTGTTTTTGCGTGTGGCATTCTGAATTATTTTTCTCTGTTCCATACTCTCAACAAGTCTGTGATATATGCGGAGAGTAACTCCGTTTCTGTCTGCAAGCTGTGAGAGAATTGCCTGTTCTTCCGTACTCGGCGGATATTCTCTGACTGCCCATACACTGCGGTATGAGTCGCCGACAATGTAGTGGTCTGTCAGGAATTTTATCGTTGACGGCAGAATCATATCAAAGAAATCTTTGGTATATATTTCTTCTGCTTGCTCAGGTGTGATTACCTTTGGTTTTCTATTGAATAGTCCCATAATTTTTACCCCCTTTAATTTCGGACTGCCAACACAAGTATTCGGTCATCCTGATTGTATCCGTAACATGTTGAAAGCGTTAAAATCTGCTGACCGTAAACAGGTGTGATACTGGTGTTGTATATGGATTTCTCTTTTGCATATTCAATTCTTGAGTTATAGCTTTTTTCCGTTCCAACTGTTGTGAATCTGTACCAATCATCATCGGATTTTACTTTCATAGCAGAAAAGACGGAGTAACCAAATGCGCCGTCTTTCGTTTCAAGCACAACTGTCGGATGCTCCGAAAAGTACGAATATTCGGTATAGTTGCAAAGGTCTGCAAACATTGTGCCGTTGTTCATATGGTGTCCGTAGATTATGAGATTGGTGCTGTCGGCTGAACACCTTGCATCAAGAAACAGAGTACCGCTATAACTGTACTCGCCGTAAAAGTTTTTGTTCAGATACTTCTGCGGATTGCTTGGTGTGTGCATAACTGGATAGTTTATGTTTGTTCCTGATATGCTTATCCAGCCGAAGCATTCACTATTCATCGACAGCAAATCGGAAACAGAGTGCGGCTGAAAATAAGTTGTGTAATACACAGGTTGTTCAGTTTGAACTTCATCATCAAAATTACTGACTTTCAACAGATTTGGCTTTCTTATCGTTTCTGTTTCATTATCTGTATTCGTTGTTTCCTCAGTAACGATTTCTGCAAGCTTTTCAAACTCTGCTTTTTCGTTATGCTCGGTAATTTTCTGTGACACAATCGAAACCACACATACCAGTATGATGATTGAGAACACGGAAATCACAGCTATGGTACTAATTTTCTTCTTCATTTTCTACCTCCGAAATATACTGTTCGCCGTCATAATCAGGCATCAAATCACCGTTCATACTCGCCTCAAAGTAGATTGCAAGAAAACGCTTGATGTCTGCTTTCTTCATTCTTGTAACCTCAAAGCCCTGATCGGATATGATTTTTTCAACCCTGTTTGCTTTCTGCAAAACATTTTCTGATTTTGAAGATTTACACCTTGCGATGAACAGAAACTGCCTTGCGGTTGAAGTTTCGGTCTGAATACTGTCGAGAAAATCCAAATCCTTATTCAGAATTTTTCTGACCTTTTCATTCTGTTCAGCTTCAATTCTGCTTTTAATATAGCTTTTGTTCGTATCGAAACACTCGCAGGAATCGGTACAGGTAATCTCAATATCCGGCACAGCAGAAAGTACCATCATCAGGTGACGCACCTTGATTTCAATATTCGTATGAGAAAGCACAGAAATATTTGTCGGCTGAACCATATAGAAGATGAGTTCTTCCTTGCCGACTTTCAAGCCGTTTTTCGTAAAGGTTTTTATGCCCAGCAAGTCCTGAACCGATTTGCCTTTTCGTTTTTGCTTTTTCACTTTTTCTTCCTCCAATAAAAAATTTGTTGAGTTGATATAAAATACTTCACAGCATAGCGGATAAAATCCAGAATTGTTGTATCTTCAAGTCGTATTGACAAAAAGCCGAAGCAGAGTGTTACTGCAAGCGGTACTATTATCCTCGTCTGTGCAAGTATCAGGATTGATAATAAAAGTGCTATGCTCATAATCGCAAAATCCCGCAAGCTCCACAGCCACAAATTTGCCGTTGCTTTGAGATTTTGCGGATATAGATAAGTTGTCATAATCTTTAAATTCCTTTCGTTTTAAATCGGAGCAAAGTTCTAACAAGCTTGTTTGATTAGAACTTTGCGATAGATTGCAAATTGTGCCAAGGAGCATTGCTCCTCTGCTTTTTAGCGGAAATTTTACGCTAAAAAGCAGTAATGTTCTACGCAACATAAGTGGAGTAGAACATTGGCACTAAGTTATTTAGCCGCCCTCGCAACACTTCTTGTCAGATTAACAGCAGTTGTAGTTGCGTGAACAATGCTCGTCATATTCACCTTTACGCTTGAATCAAGACCGAACTGCTGTGCAATTCTCGGCACTTCGTTTGATGCAAGCATTATTCCAAGCCCTAAAAGCATATTGCCGGGAAAGGTCAGCAAACCGAGGAACAGCAGAGTTGTCTGCATAAATGCGGTAAGGCATAGTGCCGCTATCTGTTTCATCCACTGATTAAAGCCATCCTGATAACCTCTCGGAACGCTGAACATATACAACGCACCAACCGCCATCTGAATTAATAAAATTCCACCACGCTTGATATTTGCAAAGAAAATCTTAATAACGCAGTAGGCAAAGGCTATCAGGCAAAAAAGATTCAACAATCCGAATGTTGTCTGGTTTGCGACTGCAAAACTGCCCTCTAAAACACTTGTGCTCTGTCCGGCTAAATCAATGCTTTGTTGTCCTGCCATTATGGAGGACAAATCCTTTGAAAATGTGTTTTGCAGGCTGATACAGAATTTGTACAGCTCCACAGGTACAACGCCGAACAGCGAACAGGCAAAGAAGCCTTTTAATACATTTATTGCAGTTGTTTTGATATTTGCTCTGCCGTTCTGATATTCAACAGCCACATCAAATACGGCGACGACCGTTCCTGCGACGAACAATGCCCAGCCAAAAAGCGTAAACAGATTTATTGTCGCCTGCACCCATTCAAGGTCAAACACATCTGCGCCCATATTTCCCATCATCGTGAAGAAGTCGGCAACAGCGTTGTAAATTGTTTCATAAAACCACTGAAGCATTGTGCTCCATATAGCGTTTGAGATTTGTTCACCGAGGTAATCAAACACACTGCCTATGGCACTGCCAATTCCACCGATGAAATCTCCTAACCAATCAAAAATATAAATCACCTCGCAAAAAGCTGTTATGACTTAACACAACAGCCTTGTTTTTATTGTTATCAGAGTATCGTCCAAATGTATAGCGGTGCTGTCAGGGAGAACACAAGACAGCCGAAAAGAATTGCCGGTGCGGTGAATTCAAACTGTCCATGCTTGCGGTAATCCATATATGCGGTTGCCAGTTTAACAAAGAAAAGTATCGCAAGAATCATATCTACAGCAGGGAACACAACATTGTTTACAACATTTTTAATCTGTGTTTGAGCCGAGTTCCATGTGCTTTCAATGGCTGATGATACATCGCCTGCGGCAAAGGCTGTTACTGCCGAAATTCCGAGCATTAACAATATTACTGATATTCCTGCCAACCACTTCAACAACTTAATTTTTCTTGATTTTATCATTTTTTACCTCCGATTTTCTTAAATCATTCTCCGATATATATCTGACTTTGATGTTCAGCTTTTCGGCGAAGCGAATCTCTGTTTTCATACCCTCGGTAATTTCATTACCGAAAACCCAGACCGCATCGCAAACCCAAAGCATTGAAAGTCCGGCAAGCATACCGAGGTTTCTTTCTTCTTCATTGTCATCATTCAAAATCAGGGCGTAAAAATGCGGTATGAACGGAGCCATACCGCATTCTAACGCATATCGGGCATATCGTTTTGTATTTTCAATGTTTGCAGATACATTACCGCCCAAAGGCGAACAGATATATGCCCTGTGCATTATTCATCGTCCTCATCTTTCTTCTTGAGTTTGATGATAACTACAGATACAAGACCGCCAAGCGCAACTGCACCTAAACCAATCCAAAAACCGAGATTTGAATTGTCGCCTGTCTGCGGCTTTTCGGGTTCGGGCTGCGGATGAATTGTTACTGTCTGATCCTTGTCATCAATATCAGCGTGAACAGCAATTTCCGTTTCATCACGATAGAGAGTTTCAAACGCAACGATTTCTGTATCTTTGGTAATTACAGAACCATCAAAGGTGAAAGATACTGTTACTTCACCGTCTGCTGTTTCGGGTGTGAATGTTACTTCAGAGCGGATTTCTTTGCCGTCAACAAGGAATGCTTTTCCGGTTGACTTGTCCATAAGCACACCGCTTACTGTGTATTCTTTTCCGACTGTCAGATTCTTGTAGGAAACAACATCATCAATGGTAATATCTCCGTTAGCTGTGAATTCCTTTTTGTCGTCAATGCTTGCCTTTGTTCCGATTTTCGGGATTTTAACAGTTACGGTCTGACCAACGTCCTCAATATCTGCGTGAACTACAAGCTCTTTATCCTCGCTGTAAAGACTTTCAAAAACGACAATATTTGTTTCTTCCTTGATATATCTTGCGTCAAATTCAAAGGAAACAATAACCTCGCCTGATGGTTCTTCGGGTGTGAATGTAACTTCCGAGGTGATTTTCTTGCCGTCAATCAATAACTCTTTTTCAGTCGATTTATCCATTAACACGCCATTAACCGTGTACTCCTTGCCGGGTACAAGATGCTTGTACTCTACAACATCTTCAAGGGTAAACACTTCTGTTGCTCCGACTTCCTTTTTGCCGTCAATGGTTGCGGTTGTTCTGAGTTCAGGTATTTTATCATTCTTAACTGTGATTTCAATAGTTTCATCATCTTTTAAAACTGTCGCCTGATAGTTTTCTTCATTAGGGAGATAACCCTCAGCAGGCTTTAACTCACGGACAATGTATTCACCGTAGGGAACATCGGTAAATTCAAAAACACCGCCCTCATTTGATTCAGCGGTGAGAATTGCAGTTTCTTCTGTAAACTCTGTTTCGTCTGTACTGAACAATCCGAATAATGCGCCTGCGATATTTTCGCCTGTTTCACGGTCTATCTTCAAGCCTTTGATTGTACCGTAGATAATGTCGTTGATGATTGGTTCACCGTCATTTACAGAAATATGAACAGTTGCTGTATCCTGTCCTGCGTATTCAAACACAACAGGGTATTTTTTATCGGAGAGAATATAGTGATTGTCAGTGCTGATTTCCTTAACATAATATTTCCCGATTGGAATGTCGGTTGTGAAGGTTGCCTTGCCTTTTTCATCACAGGTGATGATTTCAAGAAGTCCGTCTTTTGGAATGACCGTTCCGTTTGCGGCTTTCAAATCTTCGTCAGCGTAAAGTCCGAATGAAGCATTGCGGATTTCGTCATTGTTGCCGATATTGAATTTCTCGTCCTGTTCAAGAATTTTGGTAAGGTTAATTTCAGCTTTTTGCCTGTCGTTTGTAAATGAT
The DNA here is from genome assembly GCA_036306945.1 of Ruminococcus sp. Lineage (GTDB taxonomy): Bacteria > Bacillota > Clostridia > Oscillospirales > Acutalibacteraceae > Ruminococcoides. The sequence goes on from JAXJYO010000057.1 coordinate 13,394, forward strand.
GTTGGGGTGTTGGTTACCTTTTCGTTCTGTCCTGAGTAGGTGAGTTCAGCCGTATGAGGCTCGGGATTGATAACTGTTCCATACGGAGCAATGGTTTCAACAACACGGTATTTGCCGAGATAAAGCTGTTTGCTTATAGCTGTGCCTTTTGAGTTTGTTTTCAGAGTTGCAACAAGCTCGCCTTTCTTTGCTCTTACCGTTCCATCAGGTGTTGTAATATCCTCATCAGCATAGATTTCAAAGACAGCACCCGACAAACCGCTTGCAGAATATTCAGGCTGATAAATGGTCGGAAGTGCAACATCATTTCCGTTTTCATCAGTATATCCGCCGCCGATTGCAGTTACATTCGAGAAAATCTCGCCTGTTTTTTCTACGGTAATTGTACCTTTCTGCGGAGTATTTTTCTTCTCGGCTTTTACGATTGTAATGCCGTTTTCCTCTGTTGTGTTTTCTGCTGTAATGTCAAAATATACAGGTGTACTGTCGAGGACATATCCGTAAGGAGCCTGCACTTCAACGACTGAATAGCCTTTGCCGTATGGCAGAGTTTCGGGTGTGATAAGGTAACCGTCAGAATTTGTATAGAAGGTATCAATAGTCGTTACTACGGGATAGGTGTAGGTCATAGTCACGAGTTTGCCGTCAGAATTATAAATCTGAAAGCCTGCGCCTGCATACGGAATCTGTTTGCCTGTTTCGCTGTCAATCTTCACTATCTTTACATAGCTTTCAAGCGAAGAGTTGTTTATGAGATATTTATAGGTTTTGCTGTCCTCATTTACAAACACATCAAAGTCGGCAATGAACTCTGTGCCGTTCCAGCCTTTGGTCTGATGAACTGTGTATGTTCCGTATGGCAATTCCTTTGTTTCTGCAAAGCCGTATTCATCACAAACAAGAGTATCTCTTTCGGATTCTGTTGCTTTTGCATAGCTTCCCGACGATTTCAGATACACCTGAAATTCTGCACCTTTTTCGGGAGTTTCAATTTTTGTACTGCCGTCATCTGTGTGCTTGATGATAGCAATTTTTCCTTTCAGTATATCTTCGGTAACACCCATTGAAACGCTGTTGTTTTCAATGGTGTATTTCTTTGATTCCGCTCCGATATGATATTCGGTTTCGTCAAGCAGATAACCCTCGCTCGGCGCAATTTCCTTTAAAGTCCAGTTATCTCCGCACACATAGTATGAAGTTGTAAAACTGCCATTATTGTCTGTGGTGTATTTGTCAATCAACTTGCCGTTATTGTAGATACCGTAAACTGCTCCTGCAAGGGAAGCGTCGCCCTGTACAGACTTTGTTTCAGCGTCTGTTTTTGTAACAGTAAGATTCCACTTTTTCAAAACATTGTCAAATGACCTCTGCGTTACCTTGTTCCACTCAATCGGTGCAGTCTGCTTTTTGGGAACAACATATCTTTCAGCAGTATCAACTTCTTCAAGTGTGTACGGAGTATCTCCGCTTACAAGGACATTTTCAAATTTTGCAATGCCGTCAGCGTTTGTTGTTGCATACAAATCAACGCTTGAACCGCTTAAAGATGTGCCGTAAAGGTGGAATTTTACGCCCTCGTTGAAATTATCCTCACTTGTTTTTACTACCTCAAGACTGCCTTTCTTGAGGATATTTTCAAAAGTCACCGTTGCAGTTTTGCCGCTTTCAACCTTAACGGTCTGCGATTTCTGTGTTTCGTACTTACTGTCTGTAAGTTCGGTAACTGTGTAGTTGCCGGGAACAAGGTCGGTTAATTCAAATTCGCCTTTTGAATTGGTTTTTACAGTTTTGCTGTAACCATCGCCTTTGACTGTAAACTCAATATTTGCAACATTGCCGTCCTCAGAGGTTTTGAACAGTTTGAGGTTGCCTGAGCTTGTCTTGACCTTGAAATATGCTCTTATGGGGTCAGCATCATTTTCAACACCTGTAATGACATCCTGAAGACTTGCATCTCCATAGGGAACAAGTACAGTTTTGCCGACATCGGGCATTGACTTTGCAGAGTTGAATGTTACTGCATCATTCACAAGATTTGAGGAGGTGAGCGTCAATTTGTTGCCTGATACAGATGCGCTCACACCGCCTGTTGTCTTGAAGCTGAAACTGGAAAGAATATTATTGCTGTCGGTAAGGGTTAAAGTGTACTTTCCGTCTGAATATTTCATCTCATAGGTTTCAGCCTTTGAAGCGATTGCCGATGCAAAGCTTGGAACGGTTGAGTAATTGGCAAGACTTTTTGAGATTGCATTGTAAACCGACTTAACTCCGGGATTTGCACCGCCTGCACAGATACCGTCAATGAACTTTGTATTCGTACACTTGTAACCGCCAGCAGTACTTCTGCATTCTGAAACAAACTCCCATACAATCAGCTGAGTTGCCACCCATTTCTGATCCTCTGTTCCGCTTAAGCTTTTCCCTGAACCGGGTTTGCCGTAGAGCAGAGCAAGGTTAATTGCTTTCTGCTTTGCCGAGCCTAAATTCTTCCAGACGGTTGAACCGTCCTCGGTTAGCGTATTGCCTGAATAGAGGGTATGACCGGGTTCAATGCAGTAGGCTTCTTTTCCGTCTGCAAAAATCTTGCAAAGCTCTTCGCCCACTGTACCTACAGTATAACCGTCGCTGACTGTTGTTTGCTTATATCTGATTATGTTTCCTGCGCTGTCATAACAGTAATCAAAGGTGATTGTCACTTTATCACCGCTTGCCGCACTTACGGGGAGAGTGAACATTGTTCCGAATATTACTGCCACCGCAAGTAAAAGTGCCGTTATTCTTTTGAATTTTTTATTTTTGATTAAGTTCGTCATTTTAAAATTCCTTTCATAAAAAATATGGAGCAAGATATTACCCTTGCCCCGATTGATGCCTTATTCTGTTTTAAATACAATCATAATTTCATCGCCTGCCCTTCACCATAATCTTCATCTATATCATCAGACTGCTCACTGCCGTCTGTGATATTTACATACTCGCCGATAATGTTCAGTGCCTCATAATAACTGCCTGAACTCGTAACACGACTGCACATTTCTTTTACCTCGTCAGCCATGCCGTTTTGCTTGAGTGTGCGACTTGCAATGCCCAAAAGATTGAATATATTAGAATCACAGCCTATTAATGCACAGTCAGGTTTGAGCTTTTCTTCTTTGTTCTGCTCAGGTTCAAAACCGCCGAGCCTGTTGTCCACATAGTCGGACAGCCACATTCCTGCAAAGGCTGTGTATGACTGCAATCTCCACATTGCAAGCTTGCCTATGTCAAGGTGGACATCTTCAAAGGGATAGAGAATACAGGTAACGCCGTCACTCTTGAACACCGAAACATTCTCAAATTTTGTATTGTCAAGAAGTATTCCTTTATCCGTGAGCATTTTATTAATGCCGTCCACCCATTCCTGTGTTTCACCTCCGCAGCCCTGCAAGATGAGTCCTTCCTTGCCGTTCATACGGCGAAGATCTGTTAGAGTTATTTGGTTTATTTTCATTGAGATCAGTCCTTTCAAAAAAATAAGCACCCACAATGAAGTGAGTGCCTTGCTTAATTTTCTGCTCAACAGTAGACTACATATATTTTGTTGTTTTCTGCGATTACATTAAATAATAAGTCGCTTGGGACTATGCCACTGCTTTGGTGGTAGTAGGCTACATACTCAACATCACTTTTAAGGTTTGAAGTCAGTTCCGAAGTGCTGTCATAATATGATGCGTTTGTTGGCGAAAACCAACTTGCGTTGCCTGTATTCAGCGAGGAATCATATTTCATTCCAAGCTGCTGACCGTAAGCTATGCAGACACTCACCGCATACTGAACATCAACCGTTTTTGCTTTAGTAGGCGGTTGCGTAGGCTTTTTCGTAGGTTTCTGTGTTGGCTTTTCTGTATGCTTCTGCACAGGCTTTTGAGTAGGAGTTTCAGTTTCTTTTTTAGCGGTCGATTCCGATTTTTGCAGATTACTGTTCGCTGTATTCCTGCTGTTGTTCTGAACCTCGGATTGTGTTTTCTGAATCGGATCCGTTGCTGAAACAACAGCTGAATTTTGCCCACTGTCGGCTTTTTCTTCGGTTTTGGTATTCTGTCCCGAAGGCTCTGTTTCTTTTGAAACGGTGGCTTTTTCGGTGGATTGCATTGTTTCGGTTGTTGCCATTTCAGAACTTTCCCCAGATGCAGAAACACCCACGGAAGTTGAAGCCGTGGGTGATAAAGAACTGTTATTCACTTTTTCTTCTGCCGTACAAGCTGTGAATGTTCCTGATGCTAAAATCAATGTCAGCATTATTGCGATTTTCTTTTTCATATTCTCATCGCTCCTTTCAAGCAACAAGTATATCCAAAGAAATTCAAATGTCCAGAGATTTTTTTATTTGCTGCTACATACTCTGCGTAAAGCTTTCCGATTCATCTTCTGACATATTCTCGGATTCATCTTCGCTCTGCTGTTCATCAAGTGCCTGATGATATGCTTCCATAACCTTGCTATTGAGCATATCTCTTGACTCCTTTGAAATCGGATGAACAATCTCGCTGAACTTCGTTTCGCCGTTTTCGTCAACATAGTTACTTGCAGGCATTGCGACAAATAAGCCTTTTCTTGAGTTCATCACTCTGATTCCGTGAATTGCAACCGCACCGCCGACAGTAACGCTTGCAAAAGCCTTTGCGTTGCAATCTTCTACATCAACAAGCTTATCAATCCTTACCTTGATATACGGCAGTTTCCTTTTCTGTTTGTTGTTTTTGTTCCCTCTGAAATTTGTATTCTGTGCCATTATAAATTTACCTCCGATTTAGTGTTTCTGCTTTTCCGCCCACAGCAGAGAAAGATGCAGAAGTGCGTTTCTCTGTTCTTCCTCGGACAGGCTGTCGAGGAAATCTTCAAGGGTGTAATTTTCCTCGAATTCTTCTTCAAGGCATTTGCAGTTGTCGCAGATTTTTTCTCGCCTGACAAGTACCGAGCCGTCATCCTGCTGGGTGAATGATAAAACATCGTTGTATCTGAATCCGATTCGCTGACGGATTTCAAAAGGGATTGTAATTCTTCCTCTTTTTCCGAGAACTCTGAACAACCTGAGCATTACTCGTCCTCGCTTTCTGCGAGTTCTGCTCTGCACTCATCGCAGATGCAGTCGCAACAACATTCTTCACTATCATCATCGCACCTCTCAATCAGAATTGCTCCGTCCACAGCTGAAATCTCCAGAGCACAGTCGGATGTGATTCCTGATACAATAAGTGCGTCAAGCGGTATGCTTACATAAATTCTATTTTCCATGATTAATAATACACTCCTTCAAAATTAGTTCTAAATCAATTTGTTGTTCGGTTGTCAAGTCAAGCAGGCTCAACTGCAACGGTTTGTTTCTCTGCCTTTCATACATATCGTAGTTACTGATAAGCAGTTCGGGGAATTGCTCGCCTGCATTGATTCGTTGTTTCATATTGTGAAGCCTTGTGAAATCAAAGAATGAATAACCGTCATATAACTCTCTGATTTCAGTGCAATCATTGTATGACACAAGCCATTTGCCTTTTGAATTTGCAAGCGTGTTTTTCAGCCTCAGATGGTCATCCCAAGTGAAACCGCACTGATAAACATACTCGCTTGAATAGTAAGGCGGATCGCAGTAGAAAAAAGCATTTTCTCTGTCGTAATGCTTTATTAGGACTTCAAAATCCTGATTTTCAATTACCGCATTTTCAAGTCGTTTTCCGACTTGCTCTATCAGTTGAAAAAGGCTAACTACTGAAAAGGGCTGACAGGCAAAGGATTTTCCTCCGCTTGAATAGCTGTATCGTAAGAGTTTAAGAAACATTACTGCTCTGCGCAAGTCATAGTCCTGTTTCATTTTTATATACAATTCAATGATTTCTTCTGCTTTCAAGTCGGGCAGGATAATCTTTGTCAGTTCTAATTCTTCATCAAGGTACTTATCGTCAAACTTTTCTTGTTTAAAAAAGTTCTTTATGACATTAAAATCATCTCTTGAATTTAGGGGATAAAATCCTAGATCTTTTATGAATGCCATAGGTCTGTCACGCATACAGCGAAAAAGGTTTACAAGATTATGGTTATAATCGTTGTACACCTCGAACTTATCAGGCTTTTTCTTGCCTAAAAGTACGGCTCCTGAACCTCCGAAGGGTTCAATATACCTTTCGTAATTCAGAGGAAACAGAGCGTACAAAATATGAAGGATGGATGTTTTATTACCCATCCAACTCACAGGGGTTTTGATATTCTCACTTCCTTTTCAGAATACCAATCGCCCCTGAAACGCCAAAAAGCCGTTGATTAAATTAAAAAATCTAATCAACGGCTTATATATAAAAACCAATACCAGTCGTTCGGAACGATTGATATCAGTTGTTGTTATTTAATTTTTATCGTTTACTTTTTTGATAATCTTCCCGATTTCAGAGATTACATTTACTGTCACAGCATTTCCAGCCATCTTGTAGAGCCTGCTGTCGGATAGTCCTGTTGCTTTTGCTTTGTCGAACTGATCATCCGTGAAGCCTTGTAGTCTCCAGCACTCCCTCGGAGTGAGCTTTCGTATTCTGCCGATGTGGACTTCGCCGTTTGGCTCAACAAAAGCAACTGCGAATTTTTCATCATCTGTAATATTCGTGCTTTCTACGAAAACTCCCGAATGCTCAGCCTTGCGGTTACTGATTCCCGAATCGTGCCTTGCAGTTATGCACCTTGCAATTTCTGTCAGTTTCGGATCGGGGTTCAGGTCGATGAAATAATACGCCTGTGTTGCGGAAGTTGTCAGAGTATGTCCTACCTGACTTCCAACTCTGCCACGCCTTAAATTTTGTCCCGAAAAGGCAGTATCGATACTGTCGCCGGGATATGCGATCTGATAACCGTCTTTAGTTTTAGATTTTATCGGCAAGCCAAAGTTTTCAGTATCTTCAATAATATAAAGTCCCGAATGACCGCCGAAACCTCCCGAACCGCTTGTCAGCGTACAACTTAGTCCCTTTGATGAGTAGATTCGCTCACCTTGCGTTGGCTTTTCTTTGTATAAGAGCTTTTCCGCTTGTTTGCGTGAAAGATAATACTTCTCCGGCACATTGTCCTCTAAGATATCCGATAATGAACACTCGATTTCTTGACTGGGGAACTCCGAAATTTTTGCTGTTAAGTACCTGCCAGCACACATCATACCCCAACTCATCCAACGTATGGAGGATTGTTTCAAATGTTTTGCCTGAGTCATGGTTAAGCAGACCGGGAACATTTTCGAGGAAGAGATACTTAGGTTTTTTAGCGGCAGCAATTCGAGCAATCTCAAAAAATAGCGTTCCTCTTGTGTCATCAAATCCTTTTCTCGCTCCTGCGATTGAGAAGGACTGACAGGGAAATCCGCCAACAAGAAGGTCGAAATCGGGTAACTGTTCGGGTACGATTTTTCTTGCGTCATCAAAGTAAAATTCACCTCCTGTGTCATACATTGCTTCATATGCCTGCTTTGCATACTTGTCGATTTCGCAGTATCCGACGCACTCAAAACCGCCTATGGCTTCAAGTCCTGAACGGAAACCGCCGATGCCTGCAAACATATCAAAAAATTTGATTGACATAAATCTTCATTCCAACGAAGATTTATATTTTTAAAATCACCTCACATTCCCATAGTCATTCCGCTATCATCATCAGGAGTTTCATCTTCAATTTCTGTTTCGGATAATTTTTCTGCTTCGATTTCTTCCTGAGTGAGCTTTCTGAATGAGTCCTCGCCGGGAACTACTCCAAGTGAACGACCGTTGTCCCACTCGGGGAATATCGTTCCCATTGAATCAACAAATTTAACTGTTCCTCTTGTGCCTGAGGGAACAGGTGCATAAGGATCCTTCATACTGATAAGCTCAATTCTTGTACCCGTCGGATACAATTTCTTTGTGCTTTCAGCTATTCTGCGCTGTCGTTCGTATTCGTTCAAGTTATCATCTCCAATTTATTTAGTTTTAATTTAAGTAATAGGTTTAGTAGGACTTCTTATTTTTATTGTCATAAAATCAACCAACCTTTTTCTTGTTTCTGTCTATGTTAAGTTTTTTGTTGTCAGAGAAAAGTACAATTTCGTTTTCATTGTTATCATCATTACGCCTGTCAAAATTAGGCTTCTGACGCATCTCTCTCAAACTTCCTTAGTTCGGGTGTGTCGGTAAAATACATTTAAAATCATTCCTTTCAAATTTCTAGCAAATAAAAAAAGGCAACCGTTCTAATCTAAAAAATTAAAACGATTGCCAAATAAAAAAAGAGCCAACTTTATATTTCTATAAAATTGACTCTGCTATAACAATATTAAATTTTATAATAGGGAAAAGGTTTAAAGTTGATTTTCGGGGGTTCGAATCTCCAAAACTGCCGAAACAGGCAAAATACATCTACGGTTTTGCAACTGAAAATCACGGGCGATACAACAAAAAAAGCCCGATAAAATCGGACTTTTTTGCGGTTACATCTTTTTTGCACAACCATTATGGTGGGAGAAGATGGATTCGAACCATCGAAGTCGTTGACAACAGATTTACAGTCTGCCCCCTTTGGCCACTCGGGAATTCTCCCATATTCTTTTTTCATAAGTAAAGCCTACTGCCTAAACAGTAGGCTTTTGGAGCTGGTGGACGGACTTGAACCCCCGACCTGCTGATTACAAATCAGCTGCTCTACCAACTGAGCTACACCAGCGTGTTTTTGTTTTCGAGTTTGTGTTCTCTCAAGTGCTCTATTAATATACCACAACGATTTACTTTTGTCAACACTTTTTTTAAATTTTTTTCAAATTTTAAATTCTCCCGAAAAAAATCCGATTATTACTGCAATATTTCTGCTTTAGCCGGTAACAATATTTTCGTACCCATAATATATATGAAAGGAAATTTTATGGACTCTTCAAAATCTGTTGCCTACAATCCAACCGAAAACACCCCTGACACCGCCACCGTAAGGTCGGGTTACTCGTTCTATCAAAAAATCTTTTTTCTCTACTTTCTCAATCTCATCGACTGGCTGTGCACCGAAGCTTTGCTTGCTTCGGGAAAATTTTACGAAGCAAATCCTGTAATGCAACCCGTTCTCACAGGCTTCTGGCAGACAATTTTAATCAAAGGCATTTTTCCCCTCGCACTCATTTTGATATGCTGTCTTGTATTCAGGCTGTTGGGCGAAGAACAGAGCCTTATAACAAATATTCTTCTCTACATCGGCATTATCGCATATGCTCTCGTAAACCTTTGGCATATTTTCAATTTTGTATTGCTCTTTTCGGGTTTTTAATGTAAAATAGTAAAAGTTGATCTGAAAGGAGTGTGTAATATGCCTGCATTGTCAGTACGAAATCTCACAATGACATTTGTTGAGCGAAATCTTTTTACTGATGTATCATTTGATATCGAAAGCAACGACAAGGTTGGTTTCATCGGTGCAAACGGTGTTGGAAAAACTACACTTTTCAGAATTCTTAACGGTGAAATCTCCCCTGCTTCGGGTACAATCGCTTTTGAAAAAAACACAAAAGTCGGATATATGGAACAGCATGCCTGCAACAATCCGAGAATTGATGTTTACAGCGAGCTTTTGTCGGTATTTGACTATCTCAAAGACATCGAACAGGAAATTTCAGATGTTACAAACGCAATAGACAACAAGAGCGGAAATCTCGATGAACTTGTTGAAAAACAAACTCATCTTATCGAAAGTTACGAAAATCTCGGAGGTCTTACCTACAAAAGCCGAACACGCTCGGCACTTTTAGGACTTGGTTTCAGCGAATCTGATTTTGAAATGCCTGTCGGCAATTTAAGCGGAGGACAGCGTTCAAAGCTCTGTCTTGCAAAGCTTTTGCTTTCACGAAGCAATATGCTGTTGCTTGACGAACCGACAAACCACCTTGACATCGGCTCGGTAAACTGGCTTGAAGGATTTTTGAGGGATTTCAAAGGCTCAATGATAATCATAAGCCACGACAGATATTTCCTCGACAGCGTAACCAACAAGACAATCGAACTTGAGCACTGCAAAACAATGTGCTATAAAGGTTCGTATTCCGAGTTTGTAAAGAAAAAGGAAGCGTACAACGAGTCGCTAAAAAATAAATACGAAAACGATTTGAAAGAAATCAAACGTATCGAAGGCATTGTTGAGCAACAAAAACGCTGGGGACGTGAGCGTAATTTCATCACAGCCGAGAGCAAGCAAAAAGAAGCCGACAGAATCAAGGCACAGCTTGTGGCACCCGAAAGCGAACTTGAAACTATGCATATGCATTTTGAGCCTAAGTGTGAAAGCGGAAACGATGTTCTGATGTGCAGAGGGCTTGAAAAATCGTTTGACGAAAAGCATTTGTTCAAAAATGTTGACATACATATAAGAAAAGGCGAACGAGTGTTCATCCTCGGCGGAAACGGTTGCGGAAAGACAACTCTTTTCAGAATTCTGATGGGCAAATGTCCTCAGGACAGAGGCGAATACGACTACGGAGCAAACGTGATGGTCGGATATTTCGACCAGATGCAACAGAATCTTGACCTGAGCAAAACAGCAATTGACGAGGTTTGGGACACGTTTCCGAATATGACCCAAACCGAAGTAAGAAGCGCAATGGCATCATTCCTGTTCAAAGGCGACGAGGTGTTCAAGCCTCTTTCAAAAATGAGCGGTGGCGAAAGAGCAAGGATTTCGCTTCTTAAACTTATGCTCAAGGGAAGCAATTTCCTGTTGCTTGACGAGCCGACAAACCATCTTGACGCATCTTCAAGAGAAGAACTCGAGAAAACGCTCAGAGAATACGGCGGAACACTTCTGATAATCAGCCACGACAGATATTTTATAAACAAGCTTGCCGACAGAGTGCTTGTGCTGTCCGAAAACGGAGTAAAAGAGTATCTGGGCAATTACGATTATTACCTTGAACATTCAAAAACAGAAATAGGCGAAAACGTTTCACAGTCAGCCTCTGCAAAAAAGGAAAAACCTCAGAATGATTACTTTTTGCAAAAGCAGAAGCAGAGTGAAGAACGCAAACGTCAAACAAAAATAAAAAAAGCCGAAGAAGCGATTGAAAGACTCGACCTTGAAATCGAAGAAATACAGCAGTTGCTCTCAAGCGACGAAGTTGCCGCTGACTACGAAAAACTTATCGAGCTGACAAACAAGCTTGAACAGTTGCAAAGCGAGCAGGAAGAACAGTATCAAATCTGGGAAGAACTGTCTTAACTATGGTCAGACAGTTTGGATTTGACAAAGTTGATAATTAATGTATTGACGTTACTGATAAATTGCTCTATGCCCAAGCATAATCGAGCAATTTACTATACAGTAAAAAACCGCCTGTGGCGCAGTTGGATAACGCAACGGATTCCGATTCCGGAGAACGGGGGTTCGAGCCCCTCCAGGCGGGCCACGAAAAAGACCACATTTGTCTGGTAGACAAATGTGGTCTTTTTCGAACTAAGTGCGCCTATCGGCGCGTGAAGTTTGCTCTGCAAGTGAAGTTGTCCTGCGGACAGTGAAATTTCTGCGAAAGTGAGTAGCGCACTTAACTTCGCTTCGTGCGACAGCGCGATACTTCACAGCGGCACCGCCGAGGCGACGCCTTTGCTTATGCAAATTACCGTTTAATTTTGAATTTCGAATCTAACTCATTTAACAACCGTTTGAAACACCGATGTAATATATATCCTATAATAGTTCCAAATGTATTGATCCATAAGTCATCAATGTCCGTACCTCTTGCCTGCGGAAGTTGACAAAGCTCAATGAATAAAGATATTAAGGAACCGACCAAAATTGTTTTTGGTAAAGACGATTTATTCCACAGAAGCGGCACGCAAAAGCCGATGGGAACAAACAAACATATGTTACTGATAAAGTTGATTGCGAAATACAACCAATATCCGCCAACTATACTTTCTCTCCAAGTATCAATAAACACTTTACCGGGAATAAGGTTTATTTCTCCCAATAAATTTCCATTAGTTATACTTATACCGCCAACTCCGAAGTCGAGTTTCGGTATGATCGTCTGCGAGAAAAGTCCAACGAGAAACAAGGAAAATAGACATACTCCTAATTCGTGCCAAACCGTTGTCTTAAGTTCTTTTTTCTTTAAGAAACTGCAAGAAATCACACGAATCAGAATCACTACCGGTATGGCTATAAGCATATATGGAAACATATTTAATATATATCCGAAAATTCTATTCATTTTCAATTCTCCGTTTTTCTTTTAACCTAACCCAATCTTTAGCAATACTTTCATTTCGAATAATGGATAGTATAATTCCAATTAGGGCAAGGTCGTAAATAATAAAGGCGCCGCCGGTTGTCACAAATGGAAATCCTGTATTGAAATCGGGAAGAATACCGATTTCACACATTAATGTGCCGACAAGTTTAATACCAAAGATCATCAACACCATATTTGCAAGCAATTTCCCGATTTCTGTATTTTGTTTCTTAACTGTTTTATATAGCAAATAAAACAACAGTCCGAAAGCGACAAGCAAAAACAGAACCAAAACTATTCCATAATTATACAATAGTAAACTGATGGGATGATCATATAGATAACCTAACAACTGTTCATTAATAGACATTGAACTTTTACCAATGAGTTCAGAATTGCCAAGAGCAGAAAATAAATTTAACTGATAAAACTGGGGCGAATCTATATGTATAGCATCAGATACTATGCCATAAAACTGATTCATAAAAAAGACGAATATGGCAAGAAATGCCACGATGCAACTTGCTCCGGTTATATTTAATTTATTCCACTTTATCCAATTTAATTTCAATCCATAAATCAGCAAAAATACAGCACAAATCAGAATTGTGATGAAAGCTGTAAATGATTTATTTAATATAGCTAACACCAAGGGGCAACAGGCGTAGATAGCATATAAAACAATGCCAATGTTACTACCACTATTTTTAATATTAAATAGAATCCCAACCAAAGCAATCGGGTAGCATAAGAGCAAATAAAAGGTATAACTGTACCCTAAAACAGAAAAACCGTTTCGCAATTCCCACACCGATGTAATAATTGCTAATATTGATAAGATAAAGTATATAAGTCTTGGGTATCGGATTAAGACTGTATAGTCAACGAAGTACACAAAAATAGCAATGCCAAATCCACACACAATACCGTAAAGTTTTGGCAGGGCTTCAGCAGTTGGTAATAGCATAAATGATATGGACATACCAATCAACAAAAGCAACCCTATTAAAGCAAGCAATAACCAATTCGTTTTGGGGCGATGTACGTTATCCAATTCTGTTCCTACAACATCAGCGCTTCCCATTTCTTGTATCGCTTTTTTCATCGCTTCTGATTCTTCTAAACCATTAGCAATAAAGAAATCAAACTGATCGCTGATATGTTCATATAATTCTTTTGTTGCAACAACTTTTGCTCTTTTCCAACGAATATGCTTTTGAACGTCGGCAATATATTCGTCGGGTGAATTATACTCCTGCAAGCAAGACACCTCCCGATAAAACATTGTTTACAGCAAATGTATAGCTTTCCCAATCCGCCTGTCTTAACTCAAGATACTTGCATCCCGAATCGGTAATTTTATAATACTTTCTTGTTTTCCCTGCAATAGTCTCGCCGTCGTAGGATTCAAGATAATTCTTTTGTTCAAGCAAATGCAATAAAGGATATAGTGTTCCCGCCTTCAATTCAAATGTTCGATTTGATCGTCGAGCAAGTTCTTCGATAATTTGATAACCGTACATATCTCGATCCTTCAAAAGCCGTAGCACAAGCATATCTGTATTTCCTGAGATAAGGGACTTATCAATAGCCATAAATTACCCTCCTTATATAGATAGTCTATATAACATTATATATAGATTATCTACATAAATCAAGGATATATTAAATTAGTTTGCAAAAAATTGCTATTTGCCATTAAATCAAAAAGACGGCAGAGAGAAAAATCTCTCTGCCGCCGTTCTCGTTTAGACGTAAATTATATCGTGATTTACGATTTCTGTGGCTCTGCTACGAATGTTATTCATACGAGCAACCCACTCCATTTGATTTTCTGCTTTGAGCCTTTCGATCACGCCCTCACGCTCTGCCATCTGTTTTACAAGCCGAGAAGACATATTCTCAGCCTGCTTGTCAATGTCAGCGAGATAGCCGTTCAACTTACCGCTTGTCAGCAGATTAGTATATCTCACTTTGTGGTGTTGCTTGATATATCTCAAATACCGTTGTCCCCATACACCGATTTCAACTTGTTTTTCATCGGGGAGTCAAGGCAAGGGATATAATAATCGCCCTGCAATTCGTACCACAAGCCGTTCTGTTCGTTATAAATTCTGTTTTCCATTATGTAATCCTCCAAAATATTGATTTTCCTACAATTTCAATCAATCCGGCTGATTACAAAGTCAAAGAGAGAAGCTACTTCCTTACGTATCCTCTCCCTTCGCCTTCTTTTTTTGTATAGGAAATTGCTCAATTATACTTAGACACAAAACATTTTAAAAGATGATGCTATCTGCACGAACTGCCTGCGAGATACTCGCTTTTTACATTCCCTTACTTTTCAAATTCTCAACAAGCTTAACATAAAACTCTCTGACATCGAATTCGGGAATATTTTCTCTGTTGAGGTCTATCATATCGCCGTGTGAAATTCCTCGATTTCCGTTGACCGTCAGCAAATTATAATCGCTTCCCCACGGAAACGAGTCAACCGATACAAGTCCGTCATTTGCGCCGTCAAAATGCTTTACAATATGATACGAAAAGTTCAGAGGAAATTTCCCGTGTCGTGCTTTGTTCAGCTTTGAGCCGATACTCTGATAATAAACGCCGTCAACATTCTTTATCTCATCATTAAAAATCCTGCATTTCTCAAACGTCAGATCCCATACAGCCGACATAAAATCGGGATTTGCGTCCCCGAGTTTTTTCAGAGTTGCATTATATGTATTTGCAATTGAATTTTTCACTTTTTCCGGAACTTTTTTAAGCAGGTAATCCGCAAAAAGACAACCTCTGTGCGGTGTGTTTATAGTCGTAAGCGACGCAACATATTTATCCGCTCCGCACCTGCTGATTGCATAACGGCAGTCAAGTCCGCCCTTTGAATGGGCAATAATATTCACCTTTTCACAGCCTGTTTCTGCAACGATCTGCTTTATTCTCTGCGCAAGTTCCACACCGCTGTCTGCAACCGATAACGCCGACTGATGATTTCCGAAGAAAACCTGAGCACCGTTTCGTCTGAGTTCATCGGGAATTCTGCCCCAATAGTTGATATGCTTGAAATCTCTGAAAAACACTCCGTGTACCAAAAGTATCGGGTATTTCGTGGTGCACACTCTGTTTATCGCTCTGAGTTCGTTTGACTGCTCTTTTTTCTGCTCAAACTCAGCCTCTGCAGTTGTAGTTCTTATAATCGAAAACAACGCAATTATATTTACAATCGGTATCCAACCGCACAATGCGCCGATAACCCTCTTTTTTATTCCGAGCTGAACAGACGTGCAATACACCCTGATAATGCCGTTCCAAAATGTAATCGACAGCAGAATAATCGCCATCAGCACGCTTATTATATATGTTACAATATGCCAATCGTAAATAACATTCAAAAACAGAATTCCGATATGCACAATCAATGCAACTGTAGCGGAAATCAGAAACGACGTCAGCAAATCCGAACCGTCTGCACACATATGCATTTTAAATCGCTTAATTTTAAAATTCATCGGTGACGGAATCACATTAATTGCCGTAAACACAAGAAAAATTGCCGACCAATACATAAAATTCCCCATAAGCCCTATGTTGGTCAATACAAAAATTTTCAGCAATACACAGCACGATATCACCGACAAAAGAACACCGTCAATTATTCTGAACAAAACCCTCATCATATCATCCCCCTAAAACAGAAAGCAGGACATCAAAAAATGTCCTGCTTATATTATATATCAAAAAATTCAATATGCAACGGGAAATTGTTATCTTGCGAGCATACACTTATGGTGTAATCCGCAAAGTTCCACGTTTTCAGATAATAGCATATGCCGTTTTCCCTGTAGACTTCACAGCTTGCATCAACACTTTTAGCCTTGCGGTGAAATCCCTCACCTATGCACTTGAGCAGACTTTCTTTTCTTGTCCACAAATCAAAAAAAGCTCTCAATCTGTCGGTTGCAGAGGTGATTTTTTTCATCTCATTTTCGCAGAAAACAAGCTTGCCTGTTCTTTGTGCGTTTACATAATGCATTTTCTCAATGTCACAGCCGATTTCACTTTCGGACAATGCAAAAAGCACATAATCTCCGCTGTGCGAAATATTAAAATACATTCCGTTGTCTGCAACAGGCTTTCCGAACTCGTTAACGGAAATCTTTGCGCCATTCAAAAAATGATTTATCAGCAAACCGCCTGCTATGCACCTTTTTTTGTCATCAGGCATTTTCAGACGGCGAACCTTATCCGCACGTTCTTTGCTGATTTCATATATATGCTCCGGATTTACCGAACGTATGTCTGCAAGAAAAAGCCTCATTTGCTCATATCCGCCTTTTTTAAAATTCATTCATATTTATAAATGCGAATTGATATATATTAGTAAATCAACCTTTGAGCTTATCAATGCAATCTTTGCATATGTGCTTGCCCTCAAACTCAACAAGATCGTAAAGGCTGTTACAGAAAATACACTTATTTTCAGCCTTTTTGATTGTAATGCAGTTATCATCAGCCTCAATGTGAAGAACATCACCCGGCTTTACGTTGAGATGATTGCGAATATCCTTTGATATTACGATTCTGCCTGCCTTGTCAATTTCTCTAAAATTAGTATAAATCACACTAACACGTCCTTTCAAAGTTTATTTGCTCACATTTTACCATTTACTGCCTTATTTGTCAATAAATCCCGTAAAATTTATAATAAATTTTTTATATCTTGTCGAAATTAAAAGAAACTGGTGAATTTATGCTAAATTATCTGTGGAGTTTTCTTGTCGTAATAAGTATTATTTGCTCGATTTTTCTCGGAAATACTGAAAATTTGTCAAATGCCCTAATTGACAGCGGAGCTTCCTCAATTGAATTAATTCTTACAATGGCGGGAATTATGTGTCTTTGGTCGGGAATTATGAAGATTGCTGTCGAAAGCGGACTGACATCAATTTTTGCTAAAATCTTTGCCCCTCTTTTAAGACCTCTGTTTCCAAATCTCAAAAAGAACAGCGAAGCTTTTCAGAGCATCACAATGAACATAAGCGCAAATCTCCTCGGACTCGGAAATGCCGCCACCCCGTTCGGACTTAAAGCAATGGAACAGCTACATACACTCAACAACAAAAGCGATGTTGCAAGCAACGAGATGATAATTTTTGTGGTGATGAACACCGCATCCCTTCAGCTTATTCCAACCACACTTGCCACTCTCAGACAGTCCTACGGGAGCAGTTCGCCGTTTGAAATAATCGTTCCCGTATGGATAAGCTCAGTAATTTCGCTTGCCGTTGCGCTTATAATTGCCTGCGTGATGAATACAGGTAACAAACACCGAAAGAGTTGATAAAATGGAATTTATAATGCCGTTGTTTGCAGGCATAGTTGTAGTTTTCGGACTGATAAAAAAAGTGCCTGTGTTTGATATTTTTCTCAAGGGCGCAAAGGAAGGAATTTTGCTTCTCTACTCAATTGCCCCGACGATTATGGCTCTTGTGTTTGCCGTTGATTTGCTCAGGTCAAGCGGAGCAATTGACGCCATATGCGCTTTTATTGCGCCTGTATCGGAGTTTTTGGGATTTCCGAAAGAAATCGTACCGATGGTGCTGTTAAGACCTGTTTCGGGAAGCGGTTCAACCGCCCTGCTGACAGCACTTTATGAAGATTGCGGACCCGACAGCTTTGCAGGCAGAGTAGCGTCTGTGCTTGCCGGTTCAAGCGAAACCACATTCTACGCAATTGCAATGTATTACGGCTGTATCAAGGTCAAAAAGACACGTCACACGGTATTTGCCGCTGTTATGGCTGACCTCACGGCGGCGATTATGAGCGTTATAACTGTCAGGATTTTCTTTGGTTATTAAAAATGTATTCACATAATTATTATAAATAATATTAATTTATCGAATTTGCACAGTTGACAATACTTTTATACGTTTTGTAATCAAAGTTTGACATAGTTTTAACAATCAAATTTATGTGGAAAACTCGTTTTTTAACTAAAAAGTTACAAATATGTAAATATCTTGTAAAATGAACGGTCTTTTCAATAGTGTTTTAACACTTTCCACATAGTTTTCAACATTTTTGTTGAAAGAAAAGAAATATACTCTTTGTATATTTCTTCAACCGCAATTTTTATTTTTTATTATAATGAGGTGCATTATGTCAAAAAAACTGATAAAATTTGAAATCGGCGGAATATTTTTTGTTCTCATAATGTCTGTGTTTCTGCAAAATCTCTACATACTCAGCGACAGACAACTCATCGGAGTTATGTTCGGCTCGGTAAACGACAGCATATGGGAAACGGCAAAAACTCTGCTTCTGCCGTTCATTTTGTGGAGCCTCATTGAGGCAATGTGCGTACGTCTGCCGTTCAGAAAATTTGTCGTGTCAAAAGTCATTTCGCTGTACTATCTCGGACTTTGCTACATATTTCTGTGCCTTATTTTTTCGTTTTCAGACTCATCGTCACGTTACATTTTTGAATTCACCTCAGCCATAATTGCAGTATGCACGGCGCTGTTTTTGTCGCATAAACTTATTTTTTCAAAGTACGATCTTCAGACTCTCTTTGCGCCGTCACTTTTTATGCTTCTGCTTTTCGTAGCGATCTATTGCAGTTTCACACCGTTTCCGCCCAAATTTTACATTTTTATGGACAGAGCCACAAACCTCTACGGAATCATTCCCGAACACATCGACGAAGGTGCAATCGTGCTCGATGCGATGTATCAGTTTTAATACCAAACACAGAATTTTTTCGTAAAACTCTATCTAAAAACGTAATTTTATGTTATAATGATAAGGTATACAAATTTTTAAGAGGTATAGCAGATGAATGACAAAAATAACGAAGTAAAATCAGACGTAATATCAGGAAGAAATCCTGTAAGCGAAGCAATAAGAAGCAGTCGCCCCATCGACAAAATTCTCGTAGCAAGGGGCGAAAAAAGCGGTGCAGTAGTCGGAATTCTTGCAAAAGCAAAAGAAAAGCAAATTCCCATCAAAGAAGTTGACCGCACCAAGCTTGATTACATCAGCGGAAACTCAACACATCAGGGAATCATCGCCTTTGCGGCTGTAAAGGAGTATTCCACGGTTGAAGAAATTTTTGAATACGCCGAAAGCCTCGGAGAAGCACCGTTTATTATGGTACTTGACGAGGTTGAGGACCCTCACAATCTCGGTGCAATAATCAGAACTGCCGAGTGTGCAGGGGTTCACGGTGTAATCGTGCCCAAGCGCAGAAGCGCAAGCCTCAGCTACACCGTGGGCAAAGCATCTGCAGGCGCAGTTGAATATATGCGTGTTGCAAGGGTCACAAACATCGCAAACACTATCGACGAACTCAAACAACGAGGTGTGTGGGTCTACGGTGCCGATATGAACGGAACTGACTACAATAAATGCGACTTTTCGGGTGCGTGTGCAATTGTAATCGGCAACGAGGGCAAGGGCATTTCAAGACTTGTCAGAGAAAAATGCGATGTTATCGTGTCACTTCCGATGAAGGGCAAAATCAACTCACTCAACGCTTCTGTTGCGGCAGGAATTCTGATGTACAGCGCTATGAAAAACCGCTAAGCTAAATCATATAAAACTATCTACCCGAAACAGATGCAACTTCAAATTGCAGAAAGGAGTGTTCAAATCTTGTCAGAAAAGGATAAAGAGCAGGAACTGCTCAGAGAGCTTGAAATTCAGAGCATACTTGAAGAAACCCATTATCTCGCAGATCAGGAGAAAATGGAAAAGACTGCACAAAAATACCGTGCAAAACCGAAAATGGACGAGATATTCAGCAACACCAGCAAAAAGCCAAGGCTGACAAATGAAAGTCCGCTTAATGTGGACAAGGCTGTTGAAGCCGAAGTGGTTGCTGACACTACAAACACAATAGTGGGAGAAAAAACAGCCACCACAATGCAGGCATCATTGATGATGGACGGAAGTCCCGAGGACGTGAAAACTCCCGAAGAAGCACAGGCTGAAGCAGAAAAAAAGGCTGAAGAAGAGCGCAAAAAAGCCGAAGCCGAGGCTGAGGAAAACAAAATCGTCACCCTCACCCCTGAATACGACGAAAACACCAATTTTTCAGGCGAAGTGCTCGGCGAGGTCGAGTCCTTCAAAGAAGAGTCCTCAAAAATCGAGAGTATCCATACAATCGACATCGAACTCGGTGATGAAAAATCCGAAGAAAGCAAAACTGAAGCCGAGCCAAAACCCGATTCAGCTGAAAACAGCGAAAAAGGCAAATATGAAGAGCTTTTCGGAATAAACAACGAACCTAAAAAGCCTGCAAAGAAAGTCGTTGCAAAAGTTCCTGTCTACCGACCCGACGAGCCGAGAGATATTCTCAACGTCAAAGCAGGAAAATTCTCCGAGGTAGTTGCTCAGGAATACGAAGAGTACATACGCTCAAAAAATCCGTCGGTCATTGCCCACGTCATAAGACCTGAGCCTAAAGTCGAAGAAGACGACGAACCCGAAACAAACGAGGACACACGTTCAGCAAAAGAAAAAGTCCTTTCCGCTGTCGTGGGATTTTTCTCGAAGGACGAGTCCGATGACAACGACACACCTCATGAAAAATCAAAAGCCGTTGATGACTACACAGGCGAAGAGGACGAAAAAAGCATTATGTATGAGCTCAATCTCAACATCAAAAAGCTTTTTGTCCGCAGTGTCATTTCGGGCATCATTGCCGCACTGTCAGTAATTTTAACCGTAGTCACAAGACTTTTCCCTCAGGCTATCTGCTCAGCAGTTGCCTTTGCTCCTGCCGCATATGCAGTCCTGAATTTTGTGCTTGTGGCATTCTCACTTTTCATAAACAGAGTTGCAATGCTCAGCGGTCTTACTCCGCTTCTCAAATTCAAGGGTAATTCCGACACGGCTGTTGCTGTGGGAGGAGTTGCCGCAATCATACAGACTATAGTTTCTTTCTTCTGTCTGGGCGATATGAGCACTTTCAACGTCAATTACTACTGCGTGGTTGTCCTGCTTGCATTCTTTGCAAACAACATCGGCAAACTGCTTATGGTGCTCAGAGTCAAGGACAATTTCAGATTCATTTCGTCAAAGGGTCAGAAGTATGCCGCTAAAATCTACAACAACGAGTCCGTTGCAAATCAGATGCTCAGCGGTACGGCTTCGGAAAAAACTCTCATCGCATACCAGCACAAGACAGGCTTTCCGTCAAACTTTCTCAAAATCTCCTACGCTCCCGACCCGAGTGAGGATCTCGCTTCAAAGCTTGCTCCTATCACAACTATTGCGGCTCTCATCATCACGATACTGTACGGAGCAGTAAAGGTTTCATTTGCCGATGCAATCAACACTTTTGCACTCGTCACAGCAGTTGCGATTCCTGTTTCAACACTGCTTGCCGTGAACCTTCCCGTCAGAAAACTCTGCAAAAAGCTTTTGTCATTCGGCGGTATGCTTGCAGGTTATCCTTCAATAAAGCAGTTCTGTGACAGCACAGCCGTTATGATTGACGCAAACGAACTCTTCCCTGCCGCTTCAATCGAACTCGAGGGAATCAAAACCTACGAGGAATACAACGTTGACGAGTCACTTCTCTGCGGAATAGCAATTCTCAAAGAAGCACAGAACCCGATTGCCAACGCCTTTGATTCGGTCGTTGCCGAAACAAAAGAAACACTTCCCGAAGTTGAAAGTGTACTTTACGAGGACGAAATGGGACTTGTTGGCTGGATAAACAGCGAAAGAATTCTCGTCGGTTCCCGCACACTTATGGAAAAATACAGTGTGGAAACTCCTCCGATCGAATACGAGGAAAACTACACCTCAAAGGGCAGACAGGTCACATATCTTTCCCGTGCAGGCAGACTTGTGGCAATGCTTGTCACAAGATACCACGCTGACCCCGAACTCAAATCAGAACTTCAGCGTGCCGAAACAAACGGCATAAGCTTCCTCATAAGAACCACCGACTACAACATCACAAACGACCTTGTAGCTGAGTTGTACAACCTTTTCTACAGAAGCATAAAGGTTCTGCCGACAGGCTTGGGAAATGTTCTTAAAGAGGCTCAGAGCACTCAGGAGGAAACTTCACGTTCATACCTCATCACTCAGGGAAAGGTTTCGTCCCTTGCCCGTGCTGTTTCAGGCAGTGTAAAAATCAAGCATAACATTTCACTTGCAATCATAATTCAGCTTATCTCGATAGTTTTGGGCATTTTAATTGCCGCAACTCTTGCACTGTATGCAGGGGTAGGCGTTATGGGCTCACTCGAGGTTCTCATCTATGCATTGTTCTGGGCTGTGGCGGCGATAGTTGCCCCCGCAATTCAGAAACCGTAAACGAAAGGATGTTTCAAATGAAAATAGCTCCGTCACTTTTATCGTGTGACTTTTCAAAAATGGGTGAAGAAATCGTAAGAATGGACAAAGCAGGTGCAGACTGGATGCATCTTGACGTTATGGACGGTCACTTTGTTCCGAACATAACATTCGGTGCACCTGTTATCAAGACGGTAAGAAAATACACCGACAAGCCGTTTGACGTCCATCTTATGATAAGCGATCCTCTGAAATATGCCGATGATTTTGCAGATGCAGGCGCAGACATCATCACATTCCACGTTGAATGTGATTCCGACATCAACAAGACTATCGACAAAATCAGAAGTCGTGGAGTAAAGCCGGGTCTCGTTATCAAGCCGAACACTCCTGCAAACTCAGTATTCCCCTATCTCGATAAAATCGACCTTGTACTTATTATGACTGTTGAACCGGGATTTGGCGGTCAGAGCTTTATGGCTGATATGCTTCCTAAGGTAAAAGAAATCAAGGACGAGTGCAAAAAACGTGGCATTGATATGATTATCGAGGCTGACGGCGGAATCGGTGAAGCTACAATCGGGCAGTGCGCAGACGCAGGAATTGATGTGTGCGTTGCAGGCACAGCCGTATTCAAGGCTGACTACGCCGAAAAAGCTATTAAAAAACTTCAGGAGTATTGATATGCAATTCTTTGATGAATTAGGAAATAAAATCAGTAAAGAAAAATTCATTTCCATTTATTCCAAAAGTTATTTTATAAATGAAAAAAGGCTCGTAAAAGGCGTTTCACAAAACAGTTCTTATGCAGAATCCGAGATTGAAAAAATACTTAAAAACGGAATAAAAACAGAACTTGATATTGTTCATATTCTTGCCTGGAAAATCGGCAAAATCAATCATAAAAAAAGCACAGATAAATTTGTATATGCAGATGATTGGACTAATGCAGATAAATTCAACGTTAAACGATACGGAAAGAAATTCGAGTTATCTTTACTCGCTGAATATATTGTGAATAATATCAATGATTTAGAGAATGAAGTAAAAACAAATCCGCAAAATGTTTTAAATAGACTCAAGAGCCTAAATATAAACGGATTAGGTACTGTATATCTTATAACCTTGCTGTACTTCATATCAAAAGGCGAATATCCTATATATGACCGCTTTGCTAAAATTGCCATTGATGCAATTTCAGGTGATAAAACTCCGGGTTCTTTTGTGGAATATAATGAACTCCCTGAAAAAAACAGCAGAGAATTTGAAACAGTAATTGAACAGGTTATAGAGTACAAAAAACAGATAGAAGATATCTTTGGAACAGAACATATCAAAAATCGTGATATTGACAGGGCACTTTGGGTGTACGGACACAGTTTTACAAACAAAAAGACCCATTGTTAAGTCATTTTTTGCAGGAAATAACTTTGGATTGGTTTTAAAATCATGAAAGAAAAACATTTTAAAACGGAAAATATAAGTATACCTGATTCATTCAGGCAAGAACTGAATGAAAACGAATACGACCTGAAAGCCTACAACAAGGCAATGGAAGAATTCAAGGCTGACCCCGTTACATATTCACACGAGGAAGTCGGTAAAATATTGAATTTAATTTGATAAACAAAACCAAAACGGCTGAGTTACGCTCAATAGTAACTCAGCCGTTGATATTTATCTATTAGCTTTATTCAACAGTTAATAATTTTTCATACACTCGGGTTGTAACCTCAAGATAATATGCAAGGTCTGCTTCTGACAATTCATCTTCATCAATCTCGTCTATCTTTTCCACATAAGTTGTGTATTCTTCCATCATATCACTATACTCGGAAAGCATACCTATAGTGTCATCCGATTCAGAATATTTCTTCATAAAATCAACGTATTCATTCATAAATTTTTCATAGCTGTCCATTGTTTCCTTGAACTCAGGTGTCACTCCTGAACCGGTCTTTGAACTGCTTTCGCTTTTCTTGGGTTCCTGCTCCTTTGTTGTTTCTTCTGCCTTTGTAACTTCCTCCGTAGTTTCTTCCGCTACGGTAGTTTCCTCTTCTTCATAAGGCTCACTGATACTTATATACATAACATTATTTTCTTCATAGTTTAGTGACAAGCTGTAACCGTCCTCATTATCTGCGTAATAATAGTTATCGCCTTTTGTATAGTCAACCGTAAATCCATTCTCTTTACATTTGCTTACATAATCATTGTACTGCTCCTCTGAAGTTTCAGCCACATCAATTGCAAATCCATCGGAACTCTCCCAAAGTATATTACCTGTTTTAGACTCAGGCACAGGCAACAGCTTTGCGATTTCGCTGTCAGGCCATTGAAATTCACCGTATTCTTCCGATGTTGTTTTGTTTCCACAGGCAACCATTGAAAGCAACATTATTGCCATAAGTAAAATTGCAGAAAACTTTACACTTTTAATCTTTTTTTCGTTGTTTGTCATTTCAAAAATCTCCTCTTTTTAAATTCTATAAAACACATCTTATAAAAGCAGGAAATACGGAATAAACAAAAGCAAACCGATAACTGCCAAAATATCGGACATATGCTCTCTTTCTGCATTTATAATCTGTTTTCTTACAAGTAAAGAACCTACAAATAACAAAGTTTGTATAATTGCTATAAAACCGCGAATCACAAAATGTGAATTAAAACTTATTACAGCAACTATTCCGCAAATAATTGCGAATACTATTGATACTTTTCCTAATCGGCTTTTCTGCGAAGCCTCAAATTTTGCTTTTTCCTCTTGTCTTTTTTCTCTTTCGTTCTCACGCTCCATTTTACGGAATTCGACTTCTTTGTAAGCGTTGCTTCTGATTCTCTCAATAGTAACCTCATCACTGTCATCAATCACTTCTTTGGACCCGCAAAACGGACACGACAGGATTTCTTTTTCATTATCAATCGTCATTACGCCGTTACAGTTTTTACATCTTAACTGTATAGTTTTACGGGCAGATACAGCTCCGATACTATTACCGCAAACTTGGCAAAACTTAGCGTTATCAGGAAGTTCATTTCCGCAGTTTATACAATATGGCATTTTTCGTCCTTTCCATACACAAACTATAAAATTTATCACTTTTTTTGTAATCTTTGGTTCAATTATATCATAAATCGTTGGATTACGCAAGTGCGTATACTCACTTTTAAACAAAAATTTACAATATTTTTGAGGTGACTTTATGAGTGTCAAAGATATTGTTGTTAAACGTTTTCAAGAAATATGTAACAAAAGAAATATAAAAATAAACGAGCTTGCCAATATTTCAGGCGTAACACCTTCAACTGCGTACAGTATGATGGACAAAAAACGCAGAGATATTTCTATAATTACAATAAAAAAGTTCTGTGATGGACTTGAAATAACTCTCGGTGAATTTTTTTCAACTCCTGATTTCGATAATCTGGAGCAGGAGATAAAATAACAAACCAAAACGGCTGAGTTACGCTCAATAGTAACTCAGCCGTTGATATTTTATTTGTTAAAAAACTTGGGATTTTTGGCGATAAGCTCACGCAAATCATAAGGAGTAGCCTGATATACAAAGTAGTTCAGCCAATTTGTATAAAGCAGTGTTGCGTTGCTTCGCCACACCATAGGAGGTGTCTGTGACGCATCGTCATTCGGGAAATAATTATGCGGTACGCTTGGGCTGATTCCCTTGTTTTGGTCACGGAAATACTCCTTTGCAAGCGTATCTCTGTCATACTCAGCGTGACCTGTGACAAACACCTGTCTGCCTGTTTTACTACAGACTATTGCCACCCCTGCGTCGTCCGAAACTGCTAAAACCTCCAGTCCGAGACATTTATCAATATCTTCCCTGCTCACTCCCGTGTAGCGTGAATGAGGAATTCTGAAAGTATCGTCAAAACCTCTCATAAGTGGGTGCAACGGCTTTAAAATCGTGTGATTATAAACACCGCTGAGTTTCTCGGAAAGCTGATACTTTCTTACTCCGAAGTGGTAGTAAAGTCCTGCCTGTGCGCCCCAACATATATGGAACGTCGAATAGACATTATGCTTTGACCACTCCATAATCTCACAAAGCTCTTCCCAATAGTCAACTTCTTCAAAATCAAGCTGTTCAACGGGTGCGCCTGTGATTATCATACCGTCAAAGGTTTCGTCCTTCACCTGCGAAAACGTCTTATAGAACGTCGTCAGGTGGTGAGGCGATGTATTCTTCGAGGTGTGAGACGCCATTTGCAGAAGCTCAATATCAATCTGCAGCGGGCTGTTGCCAAGAAGTCTGAGAAGCTGAGTTTCAGTTTCTATCTTTGTCGGCATCAGGTTAAGGATTAAAATTTTAAGCGGACGAATGTCCTGTTTAAGCGCAACCTCGTTTGGCATAACAAAGATATTCTCCGATTCCAACACCTTAATCGCAGGAAGATTACTCTGAACTTTGATTGGCATATTCTCTCACCTCTTTCTTTTAGCTTTGGGATTTTTACCTTTGGGCAGATAGGTTGTTTCTATATGAAACGTTTCGTGCCCAACTATATAGTCTATATATTGGTAACTGCTACATTTCCTTTAAATAACGTTTTCTGTAGCGTGCCACATCGTAGGGACACGGCGTGTCCACAAAAACGTAATTAATACTGCTTGCCCCAATAAACCATATGTTTTGCCGGTTTTCCGCAACATACGCAGGTATCTGCCAGATGTTCCTCCTCAAACGGAATACATCTGCTCTTTACGCCGCCTGTTGCTTCCTTGAGCTTTTCTTCACACTCAGTATCACCGCACCACATAGCCTTGATAAAGCCCGGATGGTTCTTGGCTGTGTCGATGAACTCGTCATAGCTTGTAGCTGTGAATGTCTTTTCTTCAGTATTCTTGAGTGCACGGTTGTACATATCATTGTGGATAGTTTCCATAAGATTCTCAACAAACTGAGTAAGTTCTGAAAGCGGTACAAATGCCTTTTCTCTTGTATCTCTTCTTACAACTACGCACTGGTTCTTCTCGATATCCTTAGGACCGATCTCAACTCTTACAGGCACGCCCTTCATCTCGTACTCTGCAAACTTCCAGCCCGGAGCGTGGTCAGAATCATCAAGCTTAACTCTGAACTTCTGTGCAAGCTCAGCCTTGAGTTCGTTTGCCTTTTCAAGAACACCTTCCTTGTGCTGTGCAACAGGAATTACGGCTACCTGAATCGGTGAAATCTTCGGAGGAAGAACAAGTCCGTCGTCGTCGCTGTGTACCATTATTATTGCACCAATCATACGAGTTGATACACCCCAAGATGTCTGATGCGGATAATGAAGCTTGTTGTCCTTGCCTGTGTATGTGATTCCGAAGCTCTTTGCAAAGCCGTCACCAAAGTAATGTGATGTACCGCCCTGAAGTGCTACACCGTTGTGCATCATAGGCTCAATTGTATATGTAGCCTCTGCACCGGCAAACTTCTCTTTCTCTGTCTTTTGACCGATTACAGCAGGAATAGCGAGTGTTTCTCTGTAGAAACTCTCATAAACGTGAAGCATACGAAGTGTTTCTTCCTGAGCCTCTTCTGCTGTTTCGTGCATTGTGTGGCCTTCCTGCCATAAAAATTCCGATGTTCTGAGGAACGGACGTGTTGTCTTTTCCCATCTTACAACACTGCACCACTGGTTGTAGAGTTTAGGAAGGTCTCTGTATGTATTGATAACTTTCTTGTAGTGCTCACAGAAAAGTGTTTCCGATGTAGGTCTTACTGCAAGACGCTCTGTAAGTTTTTCCTGTCCGCCGATTGTTACCCACGCACATTCAGGTGCAAAGCCTTCAACGTGGTCTTTTTCTTTCTGAAGCAGACTTTCGGGAATAAACATAGGCATATATACGTTTTCGTGACCTGTTTCCTTGAATCTGCGGTCAAGGTCAGCCTGTATGTTTTCCCAGATTGCGTAGCCGTAAGGTCTGATTACCATACAGCCCTTTACGCCTGAATAATCTACAAGCTCAGCTTTCTTTACAATGTCTGTGTACCATTTAGCAAAGTCCTCGTCTCTGCTTGTAATGGCCTCTACCATTTTCTTATTCTCTGCCATTTTAATTCCCTCCGTAACGGAATATTTTTCGTAACATTTCTATTATACAATATATTATTTTTTTTTGCAACGGTTTATTGCTGTACAACAACCGCAATAAAATAGTTAATTCCCAAAGTAAGTTCCACAGTGGAAGTTACTTTGGGAATTAACCCACAGAAAACAAAAAGGTCGGGTAACCGACGTTTCAGTAAAACCCGACCTATCTTCTCGAACCATGACGGTTATTTCCATACAAAACAAAAAGGTCGGGCAACCGATGTTTCAGTAAAACCCGACCTATCTTCTCGAACTAAAAATTATGAGTTAGCTTCGATGTATGAAACAAGAGCGCCAACAGTCTTGATGTTTTCGATCTCTTCATCAGGAACTTCAACTTCAAACTCGTCCTCGATTGACATAAGTAAATCTACTACGTCAAGTGAATCTGCACCGAGATCTTCCTGAAGATCTGTGTCAGCAGTAATCTTATCCTCTTCAACGTCGAACTGCTCAGCAAGAATTGCCTTTACTTTTTCTAATACCATTAGTAATTCCTCCCATTAAAATTTATTGTGTGCTATTCTATCTGTAATTATTTACAAATGCACACATTTTATGCTACAATGGTGTGAAAGCAAATTTTGGTTTGCCTTACTTCAATAATATTATTGATATTTCACCCCTTTGTCAATATATATTTTGAAATTTATTGAAAATTTCTTAATTTTGCATAAATAATTATTATTGTTATGAAATTTGCATAGGTAAAAATATTAATTTCGGAGGAATAAAATATGAGTATTAAAAAATTTGCCGTAATCGGTCACCCAATCGGACACACAATGTCACCTTTCATACATACAAGATTGTTTGCACTTTCAGGAATCGAAGCTGAATATACAAAGCTTGACATCGCACCCGAAAACCTCGCAAGCGAGTATAAAAATACACTTTCAAAACTTGACGGCTACAATATCACTATTCCGCACAAGCAGAATATTATTCCGCTTATTGATAAAATCGACGACAAGGCTAAGATGTACGGCAGTGTCAATACAGTTTCAAACAAAGACGGCATTGCAACAGGCTATACAACCGACCCTGACGGCTTTTTGAAGGCTCTTGAAGCGGCAGGCATTGTATTGAACGGCAGAATCGTAATCGTAGGTTGCGGTGGTGTTGCAAGAACAATGGCTTATGAAATCGTGCTCAAAAAGTTGCCTCTCCTCTTTGCCGTAAGAAAGGAAGATGTTGAGATCGTAAAAGCTCTCTGCAACGAAATCAGAAACACTGTAATCGGTGCAGATGTAAGCCATTGCCTAATTGAGGAACTTTCAGGCGATATTGACGTGCTTATAAACGCAACACCGCTTGGTATGTATCCAAAGGTAGATTCTCAGCCTGTAAAAGATGAGGTCATCAACAGAAGTGCCAATGTATTTGACGTAGTGTATAACCCGCTTGAAACGGTTCTTATTCAGAAGGCTCTTGCAAACGGCTCAAAGGCTGTGGGCGGTATGTCAATGCTCGTATGGCAGGCTGTTGTTTCTCAGCAAAAGTGGAACGGATTGACATTTGATAACGCAGACATCGCAAAGCTTATCATTGACTCAGCGGAAGAACTCAAAAACAAATAATTTTCGGGGTTAAAGAATATGGATAATATAGTATTGTGCGGTTTTATGGGTTGCGGAAAGTCAACCGTCGGAAAAAACATCGCACGAAAAACAGGCAAGCAGTTCCTTGATATGGACACATATATAGAAGAAAAGGCAGGAATGAGCGTTTCTGAGATTTTTGAAAAGTACGGCGAAAGCGGTTTCAGAGATATGGAACACGAAGCCTGCAAGGAACTTTCCGAAAAAAGCGGATATATCATTGCATCGGGAGGCGGTGCATTTACTTTCAGCAGAAATGCCGAGGTTTTCAAGGGCAAGGATACAATCGTTCTGCTTGATGTCCCTCTTGATGTAATCAAATTTCGTCTGAGAAACGACAAAACAAGACCGCTTTTGCAGAAACCCGACAAAGATAAGGTTATGCAGGAGCTTTACGAAAAAAGATTACCGCTTTACACAAGTGCGGCTGACATCGTGGTTTCGGGCAAAAACACCCCTATGAAAACAGCTTTTGCCGTAATTGAAGCCGTAGATAAGTTAAAAAGTTAATTTATACTATTGATTATAGCGCTTTAAAGTGGTAAAATATATAGAATAACACGGAACTTACACGTTCCCAAATTCTCAAGAAAGGACTTAATATTATGATTATAGTTTTAAAACCATCTACATCTGATGAACAACTCAATAAATTCACACAAATGCTCAAGGACTCCTACGGAGTGAAGGTCAACAAATGGGACGGCGTTCAGTCAACAGTTCTCGGTCTTATCGGTGACACAACAAAGGTAGATATCGAGTACATCGACGCTCAGGACATTGTTGAAAGCGTTAAGCGTGTTCAGGAGCCTTACAAGAAGGCTAACAGAAAGTTCCACCCTGAAAATTCTGCAATCAAAATTACAGACGATATCTGCATCGGCGACGGAAGTCTGCATATTATTGCAGGTCCGTGCTCAGTTGAAAGTGAAGCTCAGATAGTACAGATTGCCAAAGACGTAAAGGCATCAGGCGCAACTCTTCTCAGAGGCGGTGCGTTCAAACCTCGTACATCACCTTACGCTTTTCAGGGACTTAAATCAGAGGGTCTTGACCTTCTCAAAATCGCAAGAAAAGAAACAGATCTGCCTATCGTAACGGAAATTATGCGTGCATCACACATTGATATGTTTGAAAACGTTGACGTAATTCAGGTCGGTGCAAGAAATATGCAGAACTTTGAGCTTTTAAAAGAGCTCGGTAAAATTGACAAGCCGATTCTTCTCAAGCGTGGCCTTTCAGCTACTATCGAAGAGTGGCTTATGAGTGCCGAATACATTATGGCAGGCGGCAACGACAAGGTTATCCTCTGCGAGCGTGGTATCCGCACATACGAAACATTCACAAGAAACACACTCGACATCTCGGCTATTCCGATCATAAAAAGACTTTCTCACCTGCCTGTTGTCATCGACCCGAGCCATGCGGCAGGAAAGTCATGGCTTGTTGAACCGCTTGCAATGGCTGCTGTTGCAGCAGGTGCAGACGGACTTATCATCGAGGTTCACAACGACCCGCCTCACGCTCTCTCAGACGGTGCACAGTCACTCACTCCAAAGCAGTTTGATGAGGTTGCAAAGAAAGTATTTGCGCTCAAAAATGCGCTTGACAGCGAAGTTTAAACCACGGAGGCTAATGCAATGAACATTGCCGTAATCGGTCTTGGAATCATCGGCGGAAGCTTCTGCAAGGCAATAAAGAAGTACACCGGCCATTATGTAATCGGTCTTAACCGAACAGCCGAAACCGCCGAAAAAGCACTCAAAGTCGGCGCAATTGACGAAATCGGCACACCCGAAAGCCTTTCAAAAGCCGACCTTGTGATACTCACGATGTATCCGCAGGCTGACATTGATTTTATAAAAGAAAACGGAAGCTACATAAAGAAAGGTGCAATTGTAACAGATGCATCAGGCATAAAACGTGCAATCTGCCCTGAACTCAAGAAACTTTCACAAAAATTCGGATTTATTTTTGTGGGAAGTCACCCAATGGCAGGCAAAGAAAAAAACGGCTTTGACGTTTCGGACGCAGAGCTTTATCAGAACGCAAGCTTCATCATCACCCCCTGCGGTGCTGAGCAGAAGTATGTTGACATTCTCTCAGACTTTGCAAAATCGATAGGCTTCGGCACGATAAAAATTACCGACCCCGAAGAGCACGATCGTATGATAGCGTTCACATCACAGCTTCCGCACGTTCTTGCGTGTGCATACGTTTTAAGCCCCTGCTGTCCCAATCACAAGGGATTTTCGGCAGGAAGCTACCGTGATGTGTCACGAGTTGCAAACATAAATTCAAAGCTCTGGAGCGAACTTTTCCTCGAAAACAAAGAACCTCTCGTCAAGGAGCTTGACATACTCATTGAAAACATTACAAAAATTATTGACTCAATAAAAGCCGAGGACAAAGACTCACTCACTGCCCTGCTCGAACAGGGTCACAAAGTCAAAGAATCCCTCGGCGAGTAAGCGATATACCTTTCGCTTGCTACAATATTTCACTAATCCGAAAGGAGCGTTTCCTATGAGAACAGTTCACGTTGCCACTGGAAAACCCTATGACATTTTTATCGAAAGAGGAATAATCGAAAACTGCGGTGAATATGCCGCAAAGCTTTCGACTGCAAAAAAGGTGACGGTTATTACAGATTCAAACGTTGCACCTCTCTATCAGTGGAAGGTTGTAAATTCTCTTCAGCAGTCAGGCTTTGATGTCAAAACTCACACCTTCAAGGCAGGCGAGGAGTCTAAAACTCTCACCACAATTTCCGAAATGTACAACACCCTTGCCGATTTCAGAATGACAAGAAAAGACCTCATCATTGCCCTCGGAGGCGGTGTTACAGGCGATATGGCAGGCTTTGCCGCTGCAACATATCTCAGAGGAATCGACTTCATTCAGATTCCGACTTCTCTTCTTGCTCAGGTTGACTCATCAGTAGGCGGAAAAACAGGCGTTGACCTGCCTTTCGGCAAAAACCTCGTAGGCGCATTTCATCAGCCGATAGCCGTTCTCATTGACCCGAACACCCTCAGCACTCTTCCCGACGCATACATCTGCGACGGAATGGCTGAGGTCA
This sequence comes from Ruminococcus sp., assembly GCA_036306945.1. Classification (GTDB taxonomy): domain Bacteria; phylum Bacillota; class Clostridia; order Oscillospirales; family Acutalibacteraceae; genus Ruminococcoides. The sequence goes on from JAXJYO010000057.1 coordinate 46,743, forward strand.
TCAAGTACGGTTGCATCAAAGACGCAGATTTCTTTAACAACCTCGAAAAAGAAAACGCTTATGACCATATTGAAGACGTGATAGAAACCTGCGTTTCTATCAAACGTGATGTTGTAAGCCGTGATGAACGTGAAGCAGGCGAGCGTATGCTCTTAAACTTTGGTCACACCCTCGGTCACGCAATCGAAAAGCTGTACAACTTCAAAGGAATTTCCCACGGAATGGCTGTTGCAATCGGAATGGTTCTCATTGCAAAGGCAGGCGAAAAACAGGGCATCACCGAAGAAGGCACATCACAGCGCATTATTGACATCTGTAAAAAATACGGCTTACCTGTTTCGGACAAAGCCACATTTGCAGATATGGCTGAAGCTGCCAAGGGCGACAAAAAGACGGCAGGAGGCGGCATAAGCCTTGTACTGCTCGACAAAATCGGCTCAAGCTTCACAAAGAAGGTCGAACTCGACAATCTTCTCGACTTCATCACAACAGATTAAGGTGTTCCTATGTCCAACGTAATTTACTCACCGTTCACTCCGAACGGCACTATAAATGTTCCTCCGTCAAAGAGCGACGTTCACCGTGCAATAATTTGTGCGGCTCTCTCAAAGGGCAAAAGCACTATCTCCCCTGTTGCGCTTTCAAACGATATCAAAGCCACTATCGGCTGTATAAAAGCTCTGGGCGCATATGCCGAGATTGAAAACGGTGTTCTGACAATCGACGGAACCGATATGTTCAAAAACAAAACTGCACTTCTCGACTGCGGTGAAAGCGGAAGCACACTGAGATTTTTCATTCCCGTAGCAGGTGCAGGAAATGTTGACGCAACATTCATCGGAAGCGGACGACTTCCGCAAAGACCTATCGGAATCTACACCGAAACCCTTCCTCAAAACGGTGTTGAATGTAAAACCGAGGGCGGACTTCCGCTTGAAATCAGCGGTCAGCTTCAAAGCGGTCGTTTTGAAGTTCCCGGAAACGTAAGTTCGCAGTTCATCACAGGCTTATTACTCGCTCTCCCTCTACTTGACGGCGACAGCGACATCGTGCTCACCTCTCCTATCGAGAGCGTAGGCTACATAAATATGACGATATACACAATGTCAAAATTCGGTGTCAAAGTCGAAACAACCGACTTCGGTTGGCATATAAACGGCAATCAGAGCTATGTCCCTACTGAATATACCACCGACGGCGACTGGTCGCAGGCGGCTTTCTTTATGGTAAGCGGTGCGCTCGGTGAAAGTGTGACAGTCAACGGTGTCAACAAAGACTCCGCACAGGGCGACAAAAAGGTTGCCGAAATCCTCGCACAGTTCGGTGCTGAGGTGATTCAGACCGACACAAGCGTGACTGTAAAGGGTGCAAAACTCAGCGCAATCACGATTGATGCGTCACAGATTCCCGATTTAGTGCCTGTTCTTGCAGTTTGCGCCTGCTTTGCAGAGGGCACAACCGGAATTATCAATGCCGAAAGGCTAAGAATCAAGGAATGTGACAGGCTTACCGCCACAGCCGAGC
>JAXJYO010000058.1:0-24775 GCA_036306945.1 Ruminococcus sp.
AACACACACAGCTGAGGGTGTTGGTGACGTAAGAATCTTTGGTGACATCGAACTTAACCTCATCAAGGATTACGGCACACTCTATTCTGTAACAACAACACTTACTGCAGGTACATATCAGTTCAGAGTTGACGAACTCGGTACAACATACTGCAACGGTAGCTCATTTACAGAGTCAATCTATCAGATCGCATACAGCTCAGACTGGAAGTCAGCAACAACATTCAATGTTGAAGATGGTAAGTACACATTCAGATACGACACATCAACACATCAGCTTACAGTTCTCTATGCTCCGCTTGAGCAGAAGGTTTCAATCTTCGGTGACATCGAGCTTGAACTCACAAACTCAACAGGCACACTTTACACAGGCACAGTAACTCTTGAAGCAGGAACATATGCATTCAGAGTTGACGAGTTTGGTATCACAATGTGCTTCGGCGGAACATACACAGACACAATGTCTTATGTAACATACAGCTCAGACTTCAGCTCAGCTACAACATTTAATGCAACAGGCGGCGACTACACATTCACATATAATACTGAAACAAACAGACTTTCAGTTTCATATGTAGCTGCATAAACACAGAGCAGACAAATAAATAGTTAATTAACGAAAACCACCCCTATGCCTTGTACATAGGGGTGGTTTCAGTAATATTTAAAAGCGCAGGAATTAAAACCTGCGCTTTTATGATAGATGCTTTATTTACTTGACTTGTACATTATTCTTGCAGAACCAAAGCTACTGCTGGAATCATAGCTATTGATAACAGCACGAAGCTGGAAGATTCCTCCGACTCTTTCGTTATCGTCTGCGCTTCCGCCGAAGAGATAGCTTTTTGAGCCGTCATTTTTGTTGGTGTACATCCACACATCTCCGTAATAAGTATAGGACGATGCGCCTTTGCCTACAACAGAAGGAACCATAATCTGAGGATTGTCCTTGTCATATGTCATCTGCTTGATACTCATATCAACATTTGCAAGGCTGTAATCACTGAGAACTTTTGTCTGCTGAGCAACAGGGGTGCTGAGTTGATTCAGAATTCCGTCACCGCTGTAGTAATAGAAGTAGCCGTCCTGAACATATGCATCGTCATCGAGCATAACAAGAGCACTGCCATAGAGATTTTCGATGTTTCTGTACTTGAACGAAACCTTGCCTTCTTCCCCTTCAAGCGTTCCCGTGCAGTAATCAAGGGTGCTTGTTTTACCGGCTTTTGCAGGAATATTTGAAATGTTTGATTTGTGCTTTTCAATTTTCATTGGTTCGCCGTCAAAGGTAACATCCATATAATCGCCGTTAACTTCGACAGAAACAACTTCACGCTGAGTTCCGTTATTATTTTTGTAGTTTTTCCAACCGTTGAAAATTGCAATGCTTGAGCCTTTGCAGATTTTCATAGTGTTGTAGTTGTAGTAAAGCCTGATAGTGTTGGTGCTTTTAGCGGATTCAGCCGCGTAGCCAGAATTTTCATAATCTTTTACGTCGTAATGATAGTACATATATGAATCGCCTGCGAAAATCGAAGAGGAATCAATCGTTCCTGTTTCAACAACGAAGAGCTTTTGCAGTGCGGCATACAAAAGATAATTCATTTCGGAAAAACCTTCGCCGTTGTTCTCTGCATATTCAAGTGTTGTACTGTAATTGAGGCAGATAGTAGGGTAACTGTCCGCAACGCTGACAATTTTCTTGTCCTTTTCAGCGCCGAGATATGCGCTGACGTACACATAATCGGCTATGCTTCCGTCTGAATTTACAAATATTGGCTCGATGCTGTAGCCATTGTGCGGAGTACCCGAAATCCAGATGTATTCGTTGCCGTTCTGCACAACTCTCATTGTGTAGAATTTTGGAATTTGCACCATAACGTTTCCGTTTGAACCGTCGGTTTTGAAGTTTTTATCGCCTTCAAGGGTGACTTTTTCGCTTCCGTCAGAATTGACTTTTACATTGCAGAGTTTCATTTCGCACCACGGATACGCCTTGTCAAAGTCATTTCCTGTGCCAAAGTTCCATTCGTCGCCGATTTTATAATCAAAGCTCATACCTTTTGCGGCACCAAGACGTTCGCACGAAGCAACACCCGAACTTGTGCTGTATTTAAGTCCGTACTGAAGATTTTTGTCAGCTTCCTTGGTGGTTTTTTCTTTGACTTTCACATCAACAGTTCCGCACAAAGTACCGTTGATTGAAATTGTAACCACATTTGCAGAAGAGAGCTTTTCCCAGTCAAGGTCTGTGGTTTCGTTTCCGTCGAAGAAAGTCCATTTGTCGTCCTTGTATTCGATATACTGGTTCTCCTTGAGGTCGGGAATATCGAAATTCTGTGATTTTGAGTATGTGTAGCCCGTTAAGGTGTTTCCGTAGCCTATCACGATTTTATCATCGGACTTTACGTTGGTTTCAACGCTTTTATTGTAGTATGTTACCCTTGCCTTGACAGAATTTTGAGGAATTTCAGCATATGAATACGGTCTGCTTGAAAATGCAACGCTTTCTGAATTTTTGAAATCCCCGTCGTCAATATAGGAGGTGTAGTAACCGTCTGCGTCCATAAACTGCCATTGAGCGTAGTTTATGTTGCCTGTAATATACACACTTTTTTTGCTGTCGTCAACTGTGAACCAATCTGTAGTGAGGTAATTTTCGTCGCCGTCAAGTTCAGCACCGTTGTTGTCGGGCTTTCCTGCAAATGATTGCTGAGGAGTAAGATTTTCGCCTGACACGGAAAGCGTCATATCCTGAGTGAATTTTGCCGAAGGATAAATCTTAATGCTCTCAATCGAGGAGAAATTATCGAAAGTTTTTACCTTGTCTGATTCTCCGAGCTGAGTACCACTGCAACCTGTGAGTTTAGCGGCTTTCTGATAATAGGAGTAGGCGAGATCTGTGTCACCTTTTTCCCGGCAGAGGTCAGCAATAAGTATCCACGCTTCGCTGTCATCGGAATTTTCCTGACAGTAGAGCTGAAGCTGATAATACGCAGTGTCGTAGTCGCCTTCCTGAGCGAGTTTTTCTGCATTTGCGACCATTTCGTTTACATTAGTTGTGATTTTGCTTGCCGACAAAAAATATATAACAGTAAATGCAGCAATCATAAGAACGATTGCAATTGTATATAGAGCGTATTTTCTGCCTGCGGACATTCGTTTCATAGCATCACCTTATTTTTTGATTATTCGTTTTATTTTGTTAAGATTCTTTTTTACTCTCGACTTAAAAAGTTTTCGATTATATATTTTCATAACCTTGTCAAAGTCATATTTTCTGTAAAGCGACCAGAAATAGTCACGATTTTCAGGCTTCGGGGTAGGAAATCTGAGATTCGGATTTGGATAAGAAGCTTTGACAACGTCAGTATCTCTGAGAAGAAACTCGTCCTCAACCTTGCTGAAAAGCTCTTTGCCACGCTTGGTGTTGACAAGAAAGAGTGAACAGCCGATTTTATCAACAAGATCCTTGTGCTGTTTTTTCAGTCCCCAAAAGTCACCCAGAGTGAAGTCGCCCACTCTGTCGAGGTTTGAGTATTTACATTCGTAGCACGACGGTCTGAGAATATCATTTTCGTAGAACATAAGGCAGAAACGCTTTGTTTTGTGCTTTTTGCCGTCAATCGTAACGGATTCAAAATGCGTTTTCCAGCCGTAAGACTTGTCCCTGAACATCGCATTTGTCAGCTTGCCCTTGTATTTTCGCTCATTCCAGCGCAGAAATTCCTGCCATATCATATTGTTGGGAACACCGTGACAGATCAGGTCGGCTGTGAAAAGCTTTGAAGTGTCTGCCTTGCCGAGATATGCAAGAAGTCCTGCAACCTGACATGATGTGCCTGAGAAGAGCACATATTTTCCGTTTTTGAGGTCAGCTTTGACCTGAGAAAATATATCGTTCATCTCGCTCTGAATATATTTGACGCCCTGAATTTTTACAAGGTCATTTTTGTTATCGCATCTGAAATGGCTGATAGAATAATCATCGTTATAGACAGCACCGTAGATTATACCGCCCAGTGACAAAATGTAGTTTGCAATTCCGGCAAAAGCACCGCCGCTACGGCTTTTTGTGCGGATATCCATATCCTTGTGTTTGAGCGCATAGCCGTTGAGAACGGGATGTTTTTCGTATCCGTTCTGAAAAGCGCAAACGCTTTTGCACATTCCGCAGTCAATGCATAAATCCTCGTTGACAGTCGGATAAATAAAACCCTCTTCGTCGTGTTCCATTGAAATTGCATTTTTCGGACAAATGCTGTAGCAGGCTGTACAGCCGCAGCACTGATTTTTATTATTAAAAAGTTCCATATCAGTTTTGCTCCGTGTTGATTATTGCCCTGAGGAAGTCAAGTGATTTTTCCCTCTGAGCAGAGAGTTTGCTGTCAACATCGTTCCAATCAATGTCGGTTTCCTGAGCTGAGCCGTTTTCGATTCCTCTTGAAATTCCGAGATTTGCAAGAAAACTTTCTGAACGCACGTTTCTGTTGACTTTGTTCTGAAATTCAATGAACATACTCTTGTGGAAAATAACAGAAAATGCAGTTGCGTGGAAGGAGTTGCTCACAACATAAGAAGCGTTTTTGATGTAGCCGACAAACTTTTCGACCGATGTTGCACGCTTGTATTCGATATTTTTGTTGGGTATATGAGGTGCGTCATTTACAAAAATCACCTTCATATTTTTTTCTTTTGCAAGTTTGCGGGCAAAGTTCACAAGGCTTATCTGTGGCATAACCGAGTAAACAAACACATAAGGCTCGTTGCAGTCACATTCTGCAATTTCGCTCCACTTGTCAGCACCGAGAAGAATTGTCGGGTCAAGCGTTACCTCAGCGTCTTTTTTGCAGAGTTCATCAACAAGACGCACGCCTTCCTGTTCACGCACGGAGATTTTCTGAAAACCATCAAGTCTTTTTGTGAATTCCGCCTTCATTTCGTCGGGAATTTCCTTTGTTGCAAAGCTTGCCGCATAGGCAAATTTCTGATCGTCATTGGCAAAAGTCAGAAAATAGGCAGGGTCAAAGTCGGCACACCACGGTGAAAACACCTGATCACTGCCTGTAATAAACAAATCATATTTGCCCTTTGCGTCAGCGATGTTTTCAGGAAGATACTGTTCTTTGCTTTTCACGATTTTGTCCTGAAAGCTTTCAAAGCTCTTTGCCTTTTTTATGCGTCTGTTGAACATAATCAGACTTTTAGCAAGTGACATAATCGGGTTGTTTTTTGTGATATATATTGGCTTGTAAGGTTTTGTGATAGCGGGGCAAATGTAATCCACAAGTTCACATTCGGCACCAAGGTCAGCAACAGTGCGCTGGAGTGCATAAGCCTGAAGCTGTGCACCGTAGTTTACGGCTCTGTGAAAGGTAAGAATACCGATTTTTTTCATATGTGCCTCCTTTTATGTGCGTTTGTAGAGAATGTATCCCACGGGATAGAATACAACTGTAAGAAATCTTTTGAAGCCTGTGTTGGGAATTTTGCGAATCTGAGAGAACTTATATCCGTACTCAAGACCGTCCCTTGACAAGCCGATTATCTGAAACAGAAACTTTTTTCTGTCGTATTTTGCGTAGTCCCAACAATCGTTGATGAAATGCTCACGCATAAAAAAGGTTTCTTTAAGTGCAGAAGTCTTTTTAGAAGCAGTGAGTGCATTGTCGGTGTCGTTTATATAATATCTAAGCGCTTTGTTGATGTAACGAGCCTTGTACATTCTGCCGATGTTGTTCCAATAGACGTTTTCGGGGTAGAAGTGAAGCCCTTTTTCTTCGGGAAAGGGGTGTTTTTTCATAATATCGGTTCTCGTCATTCCCCAAAGTTCGCCGTCAATTTTGAATTTCAGCTTAAAGTCAAGGTCGTTGCAGTCGAGAAAATCTTCTTTCATTGCAGTGCCTGCGATGTTTCCGTCGAGGTCACAGCATCGGCAGGAAATACCGTAGAAATCCTTTTTCTGCTCATCGGGGATTTTGTTCCATTCCTCGATGAAAACTTCAAGCGCATTATTTGTGCAACTGTCGTCAGAGTCGAGAATGATAAAAAATTCGCCTTTTGCAATTTCAACGGCTCTGTTGATTGCAATATGCTTTCCCTGATTTTCCTGATATTTATAGGTTATCGGAAAAGATACATTTTCACCTGTTATTTTATCAACAACATCTTTTGTATTGTCCGATGAACCGTCATCAATTATTATCCATTCAAAATTTTTGAAGGTCTGTTTTTTGAGCGCTTCAAAAACTCTGTAAAGCGTGTTTGCACGGTTGTATGCAGGGGTAAAAACCGTAATCAAAGGTTTTTTCATTGTAAACACCTTTCGTTATTTACTTTGCTTTCTTCAGGATTTTGCTCTTGAGCATTTTCATTTCGTTACGGCTGAACATAATCGGAATACTTGCAACATATCCGATCATACCTGCAACTGCACATACAGCCACAAATGAAAGCCAGCCGTTGATAGCAAAGAAAGATTTTGCAACCATAAAAATTGCGGTGAGCACAAAGAATGTGAGCCACCCTCTGAGCATAGACGGGAAGAAAGTTGTCCATTTCTGCTTGAGCAAATAAGCCGAATAAATCGGGATAAAGAAGAACGAACGCAAACTCATAAGCACTGAGCTTGTGCCTGCAATTACATAAACGTTGTTGTCACCGAGGTTGCCGAAGCTGATGATGAGCAGTGTGATCGTGACGCTGAGCACACCAACCCCGAGTGATACGAGCACAGGCACCTTGAGTTTATTGCACACAGAGTTGAGCATAGTCATACATTGCGTGTGCGCTGTAAAGAGGTATGTGATGCAGGTGAGTACAGAGAGAATCTGTATAACCTGAATTTCATCGGGAGTTTTTGTTGGTTGCCATAGTGTGTAGAATTCATATCCGAAAACGATGAATCCTGCAATCGGAACGGTAAGAAGAAAGCTCAACAGCCTTGATGTGAAGTTGACTTCTTTTATCAGCCCTTTGATGTCATTCTTTGCGTAAAGAATGGTGTAGTGCGGAGTAAACACGCTTCCGAGGGTTGCAATAAGACTGCTGATGCAATGCGGAATTGTCTTTGCAATTGAGAGAATTCCCATCATTGTTGCGCCGAGAGTGAGGTTGCAGACCAGCAGATCTATGCCTGAAATAAGCGAATTGCTGAGCTGAGCAAGTGACATCCAAATTCCTGCCGCAAGAATTATCTTAACAGACTGAATTTCAAAATTTTTGAAGCTTATCTTAACGTCAGGGAGAATTCTTTTCTTTACGGTGATGTTTGTAAGAAGCAGGAACACTCCGCTTGCAAGGGTTGCGAGCGCAATAAAGTAGAGCTGAGCAGGAAAGAATGTGAACAGCAGAACAATAATTGCAATCTTGAGAAGATTTGAGATAATATCACGGACAGAGTTGATGTCGATTCTGTTCTTAACGAATGTTGAGGTTGTGAAAATAGCAGTAATTACGCTGATGACAAATGTGAGGAAGGTGATGCCGAAGGTGATTTTTACACTTCCGATGAGGCGTTCCGGAATATCGAGAAAGACATCAAGATAACAGGTGAACAGAGAAGTGAGAATAAGCAATACACCTGCAAGGAACAAGTCGGCAATAAGCACCGAGCTGAACAGACGGGAAGCCTTGTCCTTGTCGCCTTTGTGATAGGCAATAGAAATAAACCTGCCTGACATAGAGTTAAGGGCAAGCGTAATTATAGTTGCATACTGAACAAAATTGTTGGCAAGACCGATAAAGCCGTAGCTTTCGGTGCCGAGCGACTTAACAAGATACGGTGTAAGAAAAAAGTTTATCCCCATATTCACGCCGAAAGAGATGATAGACGCAAGGAGATTTATGGTCATCTGTTTACTTGTGTTTTTTTCAGCCATTACGCACCCTTCTTAATTTTACTATATAGGAAATGGATTAAAATTGAAAATTGAAAATGTAAATTTGAAAATTTTACAGGGGAAATGCTCTGATTTTAAATTTACGTTTCGGTCGGGCAACCGTTGTGTAGATTACACCGTCGTCACGTCGGCGATAGATAATAAATATTCCTTAGCTTTATTGCGCTCCTCTGCAAGAAACGCATCAACATTTTTCCAATCGGTTTCAGCGTCGATTTCAGGGCTGAGTCCCTGAGCAAGTATACGATTTTCAAGACCGAGCTTTGTCATAAGTTCCTTTGAACGGTTGTTTTCGCCGATAAGCGTGTCGGTTTCAACAACGAAATTCTTGTGATATAAAAGAGAAAAAGCGTTTCCGTGGAACGAGTTCGTGCAGACATAAGTTGCATTTTTTATAAGTCCGAGAAATTTGTCTGCTGTCACGGAATTCATATATGTCAGCATAGGGTCTTTGATTTTATGCGCTTTGTTAAGATAAATTACCTTCATTCCTGTTTTGCGGGCAAGTTCAAGCGCATAATTTACGAGATTCTTAGGCTTGAGCACGGTAAACAGAAAAATGTAAGGCTCGTTAATATCGGCAGAAGAAGCAATTTTATCCCACTTTTTGCTTGAAAGCAGGAGCGTGGGATCAACGTTGATTACGGCTTCTTTGTCGGTCAGATTTTTGACAAGTTCTTTTCCGCTTCCTTCACGAACGGAGATTGCGCTGAAATCGGAAAGACGCTTTTGGTATTCGTCAATTTTTTCATCAGGAAGATTTTTCATTCCGAAACTTGCCGCATATGAGTATTTCTGTCCTTTTTTTGCAAAATCAAGGAAATACGCAGAGTCAAAGCCTACACATATCGGACTCCAAACCTGATCACTTCCTGCAATGAAGCCGTCAAAATCATCGGCACACTGTGCAAGGGTATCTTTGGTGTAAGGCTTTGTCATTTTAAGGAAGTTCTTGCCGAAGTAATCGGAATTTTTGCGTTCCCTTACGGTTTCTCTTCCATATAAAAAGGAATAGCAGTAATTTTTAAGCGACTTGCCTTTGATATATTTAAAAACCTTTGCTCTGTCCTCCGTAAACTTGCAGCGGTAGTTGACAACCTCATTGTCAATGCCCAAATCCGTGAGAAAATTCTGCAAAGCGTAAGTTTGCAGAACTGCACCGTAGCTCAGAGCATGGTGAAAGGTAACGATACCGAATTTTTTATACATAAATAACTCCTGCGATTAAAAATTAAGAATGTCTGCTGAAGTAGCGAGGGCTGTTATACAGCTTTTTCCTTTTGAATTTGTTTGAAATGGTCGTGGTAATTGCAAGGCAGAAGAACCAAGGGAAAATCTGCTGAGGAAACAGCAGTACATTACCCGACGCACAGTAGATAAGGCAAATAATCTGAATTGAGCACGAAAATGTGAGCAGATATTTCTGATTTGTGTTTGTTTCATCGCTTCGCATAAGAACGATGGTTCTGTACAAAAACATAAGAAGCGCACCAAACAGCAGAACACAACCCACAATTCCCAATTCTCCGAGAAATTCGTAGTAGATGTTGTGACCGTGGTGAGTCCAGTATTCGCCGTCAAACATAACATCATTATTATAAAGATACTTATTAAACGTTCCGATTCCCATACCGAACAACGGGCTTTTGTTGAACATTTCAAAGCAGTACGGCCAAAGATAAACACGACCGCTGAGCTTATCCATTGAGTTTTCGTCTGTGAATCTCTCAAACAAATGTGTAAACTGAGGAATAACAGAGCCTATAACAACAATACCGCACAATGCAAGCAGAATAATAGGCAGAATTTTAACAAAACGTCCCTTTTTCTTTGAAATCAAAAGCAGAATACATACTGTTGCAATAGGTGTGAGGAAGAGCATTCTCTTACTTGTGAGAATGAGTGCCCAGAACATAATAAGAAGAAAGAACAAGTCTGAAAAACGGAATTTTTTCTCGGTAAAATACTTTGCAAAGTATACTGCAATGCCGATGTTCATAATAAATGCAGCTTCGCCCTTTTCTCTTGCAAAGCCTGAATATGAGCCTGCCCACTGGATTTCCTGCGTGATAAGGGCGTTTATCTCGGGGTATCTCAAGGGGTTTACAATAAACCAAAAGTAGTTGATCATAAGATTGTCAATAAACGACGACAGTATAATCGAAAACGCAATGACAATGCAGACTATTTTCATTGCGGTAATTGTCTTTTCAAAAATACTTTCGGGATAGTCTGCAAGCAGAAGGAGTGAACTGCACAGATAAACGATTGCAAGCTCAAGCGTGGTGCTCTTGTCAATTGAATATGATATCGAAACGAAAAGATACACTACTGTCAAAAGCATAAGCACAACAGGCATTGTGAGAAATACCTTTTTGCGTTTAAAAAGTATGAACGCTCCTGTAATCACGCCTGAAGTTACAATAAGAGGCATTCTGAGCGCACTCGGAACAGCCGAAACACCGCACGCCGAAATGACCGTAAATGCGAAAATCAAAAATACGGTAACAACAGATTTGAGCGTTATTTTTCTTTTTTTTGAATTGTCTGTCAAGTTGAATTCGTTCATATATATAAAACTCCGATTATAAACTTGCAAAAGCCTTTATGCTCACATCAAAGGCGAAATTGCCCATTTTGAGGCACAGCCATTTGATGAAGGTCTTTTGCGGGAGATGTTTTTTGCAAAATGAAAGTTTATAGCTTCTGCCCTTTTTTGCAATTTTTTTGAATTGCTCAGAATATGATTTGCGTGCATTGAGTGTGCACATAAGGGTGAGAAGTGTGAGATATGTGGTAAGCTCGTTTTTTTTGATGTATTCCTCAAGCTGAGGGTATTCTTCACGGCAGATTGCCGAAATTTTTTCCATAAAATACAGGTAATCAAAAAAATTGTCGGAAAAAGCACTCAGAGAAGCAGAGCCCATATGTCTGTAGTAGCCGTATTTTCCTACGCTTCTGTAGCTGACAGACTCAGCTTTCATAAGAAAATCAAAGAAGAACATCTTGTCCTCGTTGATTTTTCTGCCCTCCTCAAATTTAACGGTACGGCAGATGTCACCTTTGTAAAGATTAGTGTAGATAGCGTCGCCGAATCTTCCGTCGAGAAATTCACGGATAAATTCTTCTCTGTTGCGTGAAGAAAATGAAAAATCATCTGAGCGGAACTCCTTGCTTCCGTCCTCGCTCAGAATGTAGGTGTCTGCAATAGAAATGTCGCAGTTGTTTTGGGTGGCAAGGTCATACAGATATTCGTACAAGTCGTTGTCGGGAACATCGTCGGCATCGCAAAAGCCGATGTATTCTCCTGTTGACGCAGAAATTCCTGCATTTCTCGCTTTGCAAACTCCGCCGTTTTTTTGATGAATAACGGTGATTTTGCTGTTTTTGTCTGCGTAATTGTCACAAATCTCACCGCTTTTGTCGGTTGAACCGTCGTTTACGAGAATAATTTCCATATCATCAAGGGTCTGCGACAGAAGATTTTCAATTGTTTTTGCGATGAACTGTTCTGCGTTGTACACAGGAACAATTACGCTGACCTTAGCCATATTTATCACCGTTTAGTTGTTTTTCTGATTGAACATTGCCTGATTTGTTCGCTCAATGTAAAAATTCTGGAGCCAATCGGCTGTGTCTTGGATATCAAATCCTGCTTTAACGACCTGATTCTGACAATCAACACGTTTGTGAGCGCCGACAAGTTCGAGAGCCTTTTCAGCCCATTCATCTGCGGACTTAGAGAGCGAAAATGTTGTTACGTTGTCTGTTACGATTGTTTCGGGAGTGATGATGTCACTCATAAGAACGGGAAGTCCTGCGGTCTGAGCCTCGATTCCTGTGAGAGGAAGTCCCTCCCACAATGACGGAAACAGGAACAAATCATAAGCCTGATAAACTCTGTTGGTGTCATTTCTTACACCGAGAAAGATTATATCATTCAAAATCCCGAGTTCGGTCGCCTTTTTCTTTATATCGTCCTCAAGTCTGCCTTCACCGCAGAGCGCAAGAACAGTGTTTGGATTTCTGTCGTGAATCGACTTGAATATTTCAAGAAGAAACGTGTGATTTTTCTGTTGCATAAATCTGCCGATGTGACCGATTACGATTTTGTCGCCCACACCGAGCTCTTCTCGGAGTTCACGTCTTGTTTTTTCATCAAACTTAAAACGGTCAGTTTCAATACCGTTCTTTATGAAGCGAACTTTTCCGTCACGCACTGCCTTTTTGCCGTAACTCCATTCACCTGCCGGTGTTGAGCACATAAACATATCTGTGCAGTGTTTTTTGATGAACATTTTCTCATACAGGAAAAAGAAATATTTTAAGTTCACAACCGTTTTTGCATTGTGGCTGTGAGCGATTCTTGTGGGAATTCCTGCCTGACGGGCATAATCAAGAGTCCAGAGATTGAGTTCCTGATGAGCGTGAAAAACCTTGTATTCGGGATGTTCCGAAAAAATTTGCATACATTCCTTTTTGAACTGTCTTTCGTGCAGGGGATTGTACGGACAGGTTCTGAAAACTTTTCCGCCGTAGCTTTTGATTTCAGGCTCGTAAAATCCCTCCTGCGGACGATGCACAAGAAAGTCAAACAAAAGTTTTTCTCTGTCGATGTGTCTGTATAAATTCATAACAAGCGTTTCGATTCCGCCTGTGTCCATTAAAACAATGTTATGTAAAACTCTGATTGGTTCCATAGTTACTCCAAATTGATGTCGGTGTCAGAATGATTATTTCTTAAAACTGTTCTTGAACGGAATCAGAACTCCGTGAATCATACCAATTGACCACGCAACAAATCCCTGAGGGAGAGTTCTGAACATTTTGTAGGCAAATCTCTTCAGCGGATTTCTGGGGTCTTTCCATATAGGGGTATCAGTCCACGGAGATTTGCTTTTGTAGTCAAGGTAGGTTGAAAGCAGAGGGTGAACGTTATTTTCGATCCAAGGACGGCTTCCGTCCATAAAACACGTTGTAAAATGCACGATAGCAGGCTTTTTAACAGCCTTTTCAACCTCTTCTTCGCTGTAAAAAGTTGTGACCCTTTTGACTTTTTTGAGATTTTTATATTTAATATAGTAAATTATGGAATATGCATTGTAGTCAAGAGGCACAACAAGTTTTTCGTCGCTTTTCACACAGGCGTTTAGCACGGCTTGATCTACAAATGAAAGGTGTGAATGATTTTTGATGTAGCTTCTGAAAAGCTCCTCGGTGTTGTCCTCACGGATTTTCTTGAGGTTGAGCATAATATTGCCTGCATTTATGTAGGTGTCATCTTTTGAAAGTCCGATTTCAGTTTTATAGCTATCTCCTATACATTCAAGCGAGCCGGCAACGATTTTGCCCTCCATATCTCTGTTCCACAAATCCTCAAGTGATGACATAACCATTGTGTCACAATCAATATGAATAACCTTTTCGACCGAGTCGGGAAGCAGGCTTGCCTCGAAAAGTCTGCCGAAAGTGCTGATGTTCCATCTGCCGATGTCAATTTTAGTGCCTGCGAGCTTTTCGATGTCGGCAATCGGAATAAATGTCAGGCTTCTGCCGAAGTCACTGCACATTTTTCTGAACTTTTCTTTGTTTTTTTCGCTTATGTTGTTGTCAACGATATATATGTTAAGTTCTTTTGAACTTTTGTTGTTGCAGAGAAGGGAGTACATTGACACGCCTGCAACTGAAGCATAGCTGTCGGAGCTTGAATATACTACGTTCATTTAATTCTCCTGTATTCAACGTAAATGATTTATAAATAATCGGTAAAAACCGCTGTGTAAAATTCAGTATGTTATATTTGTGGCTTCAAATACTTTTCTTCAAATTCCTTGAATGACTGCAAGTTCTTGTCCTTGTCGGCAAGAATAAGATTTTCGATTCCGCCGATTTCTTCAAACGGCCACTCAACTCCCAAATCAGGGTCGTTGTACATAATGCCGTCATCGAACTCACCATAGAACTTTTCACCGCACTTGTAGGAAACAACTGAAGGCTCAAGTACAAGATAGCCGTGGGCGAAATGCTCAGGAACATAAAGTTCGTTCATATTATCTTCGGAAAGATAGAATCCCTGCCATTTTTTGAAGGTAGGGGAGTCGGGGCGGAGGTCAACAATAACGTCAAAAACCTTGCCTTTTATGCATCTTACAAGTTTAGCCTGTTCGTGAACTCTCTGAAAATGAAGCGCACGGATAACGCCTTTGTGAGATACTGTGTAGAAAACCTCTGCGAGATTGTGCTCAAGACCGTTAGCTTCAAAAACTTCCTTTGAGTAGTCTTTTATAAAAGCACCTCTTATATCTGTTGCGCAGAAGGGCTTAATGAGATAAGCACCTTCAAAATCAGTTTTGCAAAATTCAAATTTCTGTATCATTATAATCCTCCGTTGCATCAATCGACAGATTTAATCCAATCCATTGTGAGCTTGGTACCTTCTGCAAAGCTTACGGACGGCTTGAAGTGGCAGTCGGTTTCAATGTCTGTTGTATCAAAAGCGTCTAAAGGCATATTCACACCGGTGAAAGGCACATCACCGAAAATCGGTGTTGCATCAGGGGCAAGAGCCTGTTGCATTTCAAGAATAAACTCCTTGAGTGGTCTTGCGTTTCCGCTTCCGATAGTGTATTCCTTGTTGGCTTTGCCGTGTTCTCCGATGGCAACAAAAGCCTTTGCAACGTCTGTTACATATATAAAATCATAGTTCTGAGTTGCCGCTGTGAACTGTAATGGCTCGCCTGCAATGATTTTTCTGATGGTTGAGTTTACAAAGCGTGGTGAAAATTCGCCTGCACCGTAGGCATTTGTAATTACAGCCCAGCAGAGGTCAATATTAAGGCTGTTTGCAATAGGTTTGCAAATCGCTCTTGCAATAAGTTTTCCTGCTCCGTAGATGTACGGAAGTCCCGGTTTGCTTTCCTGAGTGTAGACAGCGGTGTAGGTTTCCTTTTCCATAATTGAACCTGCATTTACGAACTTTTTACAGCCAAGCTTGTCTGCCGTTCTGAGAGCCTGTGCAGTCCAAAGTGCGTTCTGAAGCTGAATTTCTTCGTCACATCTGAGAGGACCTGCCGAGCCTACCCATGCAAAATGGTAGAATACATCAATGTCCCTGTCACTGATTTTCTCTTCAAGCGAACCGATTTCGGAAAGCTCGCAATATACGATTTCAATATTTTCAAGGTTCTTGATGTTGTCGATATTTTCGTTTTCATCTTTGATAATTGCAAGAGTTTTGATACCCTTTGCGTCAAGTTCTCTGCATACATTTGAGCCCACAAAGCCGTTAGCACCTGTTACAATTACTTTTTTCATCTGTGAAAAACCTCTTCATTAAAAATGTACGGAACGGTTAAAACCGTTCCTGCTTTGGGAAGAGCAGAGTTTTACCCTGCCGTTGATTATATCTGACTTTCTAAAAAGTTTTCAATCTGTTCGTCCATACATTTGCGTACATCGCCCTTGTCAAGCCATATCTGTGACCACTCAACAGTTTTTTCAACTGCATCGGTAACGTGCCAGTGCGGTTTCCAATTGAGTGCAGACTTTAGCTTTGAACAATCAAGTTTGAGAAAATTAGCCTCGTGGACAGCATTTTCTTCGCTTTTGTCAGTTCTTGAAATTTTGCCGTCGCAGTATTTTACAAACATATCGACAAGTTCGCCTGTAGTTACGCAGTCACATTCGTCAGGTCCTACGTTGTAATAATCAGCAACGCTTATGTCTTGATACTGAGCCTTTGCTATCATAAGATAAGCAAAAAGCGGTTCAAGAACGTGCTGATACGGACGTGTTGAATAAGGATTGCGGACAGTGATTGGCTCTCTTTTTTCAAGAGCACGCACACAGTCGGGAATGATTCTGTCATTCGCAAAATCTCCTCCGCCGATCACGTTGCCTGCTCGTGCTGTTGAGATTGCAACTCTGCCGTCAGAGAAGAAAGAATTTTTATAGCTGTGGGTCACAAGCTCACTGCAACTCTTGCTGTTGGAGTATGGGTCAAAACCGTCTAAAGGCTCGTTTTCACGATATCCCCACTGCCATTCCTTGTTTTCGTAGACTTTGTCTGTGGTAACGTTAAGAAATGATTTTACGCAGTTGCTAAGTCTGACACATTCCAGAATGTTGACTGTGCCCATAACGTTTGTTTCATATGTATATACAGGCATTTTGTAACTGTCACGCACGATAGGCTGTGCGGCAAGGTGAAGCACGATTTCAGGCTGTGCCTCGTCAAATGTCTTTTTAAGCGAGTCATAATCACGGATATCACCGATTACCGATTTGATATCGGATTTGATATCTGCAATTTCAAATAAATTAGGGTTCGTAGGTGGTTCAAGTGAGTAGCCTGTGACATCTGCACCCCAGTTAGCGAGGATTTTGCAAAGCCAGCTTCCTTTGAAGCCTGTATGTCCGGTTACGAAAACTCGTTTTCCTTTATAGAAGTTCTGCATCAGTCTGCCCACACTTTCCACGGAGCTTTGTTTTTGTCCCATAAATCTTCGAGTTTTTCCTTGTCACGCAAGGTGTCCATACACTGCCAGAAGCCGTCGTGTTTGTAACACATAAGCTGTCCGTCTTGAGCGAGTTTTTCCATAGGCTCACGCTCAAACATTATGGTGTCGTCCTTTATGTAATCCAGAACTTTCGGTGAAAGCACCATAAAGCCTGCGTTTATCCAGCCTGAGTCAGCGTCGCTTTTTTCTCTGAAAGCCTTTACTTCGTTATTGTCGGAAAGGTCAAGCACACCGAAACGGCTGTTTGGTCTGATTGCGGTCATTGTTGCAAGTCTGCCGTGGCTGTCGTGGAAAGCACGAAGCTTGTCGATGTCAACATCAGCCACACCGTCGCCGTATGTCATAAAGAAAGGTTCGTCATCAAGGTAGTTTTTTATCCTTTTAAGACGACCGCCTGTCATTGTGTTAAGTCCCGTGTCAACAACGGTTACCTTCCATTGCTCGGCTCTTTTGTTGTGAACGATGATTTTATCGTCCTGAGTAAAGTCAAATGTGATGTCCGAAGTGTGCAGAAAATAATCTGCAAACCATTCTTTTATAATGTGCTGTTTGTAGCCTGCACAGATGATAAATTCGTTTACTCCGAATTTTGAATACATCTTCATTATGTGCCAGAGAATCGGCATTCCGCCAATTTCAATCATTGGCTTTGGTTTGAGTTTTGATTCTTCGGAAATTCTTGTTCCGAATCCTCCTGCAAGAAGAACTGCTTTCATTGTGTTACTCCTTAATTTTAATAAGCTCCGTCGCCTCTCAGAACTGCGGGGATAGTGAGGAATATTATCTTTAAATCAGTCAGCATACTTCTTTCTTCGATATACTTGAGGTCAAGTTTGATCATTCCGTCAAAATCAATCGAGCTTCTGCCCTGAACCTGCCAATAACAGCTCAATCCGCCTATAACGGCGAGTCTTTCCATAGGATAGTCAGGATAATTTTCAACCTCTCTGCGCATTGGCGGACGAGGACCCACAAAGCTCATATCACCTTTGA
Source organism: Ruminococcus sp. (assembly GCA_036306945.1). Taxonomy (GTDB): domain Bacteria; phylum Bacillota; class Clostridia; order Oscillospirales; family Acutalibacteraceae; genus Ruminococcoides. The sequence continues at coordinate 17,414 of JAXJYO010000058.1, forward strand.
AAATATTCCAGAGCTGAGGAAGCTCGTCAAGACTTGTCTTTCTGAGGAATTTGCCGACTTTGGTAACTCTCGGATCGTCTTCCATTTTGAAAGTAGGACCGCCTGTTTCGTTGTTGTGCTGAATGTCATTATAGATTTTATCGGCATCCGTGCACATACTTCTGAATTTATAAAACTTAAATATTTTTCCGTTTTTACCTACTCTTTCCGATACATAAATAACAGGTCCTTTTGTGTCGTCGATTTTAATTGCTATTGCAATCATCAGAAATATCGGGGACAAAAGTATCAAAGCGAGGGCTGAAAACAGTAAGTCAAACACTCTTTTAAAGAAAGTGTATACCGGCTTCTTTTTGAATGTATTTTCACAGCAGGGCGAATCGTATTCTGTTTTTGATTGTACACGCTCCATTGAGTTGCCCTCCTTTGTATAATATAATGAAAACGGCATAATTAATATCCGTAATAGCCGTATGAATAACCGTATGAACCCTTCTTGTATCTTCTTGATTCGGCAGGTCTTACTTTGTTGATGATAACTCCCAAGGTCTTACCGCCTGCACGCTTGATTGAATCAAGTGTTTTGTTGAGTTCCGGATAAGTTGTTGAGTCGTTCTTTACAATAACTACAACGCCGTCCGATGACTTGATAAGCGGAACTGCGTCGATTACAACGCCGATAGGCGGTGTGTCAAAGATAATATAATCGTATTCTTTTTCAGCCATTTTTATAAACTCGTCCATACTCTCACTTGAAAGAAGCTCTGACGGGTTAGGCGGAATTGCACCGTAACAAACTGCACTGAGTGTAGGAAGCTTTGTAGGCTTGATAACATCTTCGGCAGAGCACTCGTTGTTGAGGTAGTTTGTAAGTCCCGGTGTAGGTGTTAGCTTGAGAGCCGAATGAACCTGCGGACGACGAAGGTCACATTCGATTACAAGCACTTTTGTGTCCATCTGCTGTGCAAGAGCAGACGCAACGTTCATAGCTGTAACGGTTTTGCCTTCGCCTTTGACTGAGCTTGTGAAAGCAATCTTCTTACAGCCCTTTTTGATTATTGAATATGCAATGTTTGTTCTTGCTGTTTTATAAGATTCTCTGATCTGAAATCCAAGAGCCTCGGTGTCTATGGAACGATCAATTTTTGTTTTAGCCATTACTTTTACCTCTCTCTCAGGTTAGTTCTCAGATTTTTGTGCGTATGCCGAACCCTTGCTTTTGCGATTTCCTGTGTAATATTCAAAGTCAGGGATTGCAGAAAGCACGGGAACTCCGCAGAGCACGGTCATTTCGTCATCATACTTAATCTTCACGTCAAAGTAGTCCTTCAAAAATGCGAACACAAGTGAAAGAACGAATCCTGCAAGGAAAGCAAAAATCACATTTCGTGTCACATTCGGAGAAGTAGGATTCTTCGGAATTGTAGCTTCGTCAACGATTTTAAGCTGATAGTTGTTGACAAGAAGTTCTGAAATTGTTTTTGGTGCAACTTCGGCAACTGCATCAGCAATGCTTTTAGCCTCAGTCGGGCTTTCAGATACGATGGAAGCTTTGAAAACCTCGGTGCTTTCAACACTTGTAAAAGTGATCATTGATGAAAGCTGTGAAGGGGTGTATTTGTTGTGAAGCTGTTCCGAAACTGCTGTGTAGAAGTTGTTTGTATCGAGCATTTCTATGTAGGTTGCAACAAGCTTTGATGAATAGTTGTACTGGCTGAGGTCATCGTTTGCGTTGTTGCCCTGATAAGTGGAACTTACATAGAGCTTTACAGATGAAGTGTATGTTTTCTTGATGAAAAATGTAGTTACAAAAAATGAGCATACAGCGAAAATCATAGAGATTATCAGTACAAAAATAATGTTCTTTTTAATGATTCGCAGTATGTCTTTGAAAGATATTTCCATAGTCTTATAAAACTCCTTACATAAATGATGTAATATTTTTTTGCAAATAAAGACACAATTACACCTATTATAATATATATTATATTATATAATAAAAAAATTGTTATTGCAATGGGGACAAACGGGAGAAAAGCAGATTTTTCAAAGTAAATTTATCTATTAAATAAAATAATTGTATTTATTGACAGTTGAAGATTGCAAAAAATAAAAAATATATGTAAATAATCAATAAATCAAAAAATATTGATTGTTATTTTTTATAAAGTACATCTCGATTTAATATCAAAATTCCACAAAAAGCCGATTTTGCGTATATATAAACAATGAAACAAGAAAAAGAACAAAGCGGTATTTTGCTTTAAAGAAAAAATAAAATAAAAAAAGTAAAAAAACTATTTACAAATTGCCGAAATAATGATATAATCTGTGCGAAGCGTAGTAAAAAAAGGTATTGCTATACGGATATAGCATCAAAAGTGCTGTATTAAAATATTAAAAAAGGTGGTAGAAAAAATGAAAAGATTATCTGCGATTTTAGTTGCACTTGTTCTTGCTGCTACTACTGCTGTAACAGCTTTTGCAGCAGGTATCAATAGCAACGAGCAGGCAGTTCTTGACGAACTCAAGACTTCTGTAACAATGTCAGGCGAAGAGATGCTCATTCCGACAGAGTTTGTTAATCAGGTTGAAAACTATTTCAACACAATTGATTTGACTACTGAGGAAAAAGATGAAATGCTTGCTGTTATCAAAGAAGGCAAGACTTTCCTCGAGAATTCAGGCGCAGCTAACATTAAGGATCTCACACTTGCTCAGAAGCAGGAACTCCTTGATTATGGTAAAAAAGTTGTTGGCGTAATTGATATGACAATGACATACGACAAGACAACAGGCAAACTTTCAATCTATGATCCTGACGGCAATGTAGTATTCAGTGCGGTTCCTCACCTCACAACAGACGGTCAGGTTGCAGAAAACCCAATTAAGACAACAGGTGCTGAGTCAAACAACTTTGGCTTCATCGCACTTGGCGCAACAGCAATCCTCCTCGTAGCAGGCGGTTCTGTTTACCTCGTAAAGTCTAAAAAAGAAAGAGCTTGATTTTAAATGTCTGAACATAAAAGCAGACACAGGCATAAAAAAACTGATGGGAAGAGTTTTATAATTCTTCCCATTATATTTTTAGTGGGAACTTATCTTGTGCTATACCTCGCATTTGCACCGTCTTTGTCAACGGTGGCTTCGCTCGGAAGCTTTTTGTTTTTTGATACAGAGAAGGATTATTCCACTGAATACAAGAATATTTTTGTGCCGGTGTCAGATGACTCAACACAAACTAATGAATATATAGACGCAGGGTCGGTTGAATATCCGATGTACGGCACTCAGTTCGGTGAGCTTATCATTGATGACTGCAACATTGAGAATAAGCTGTTTTTCGGTGACGGCGAAGTAGCTCTCAGAAACGGTGTGGGAATGTACAGCGGAAGTTTTATCCCCGGCTACGGCGGAACAATACTTGTTGCAGGCCACAACAATACATATTTTAACGGATTGAAAAATGCCAAAGAAGGACAGACAGTAAAAATCAGAACAAGCTACGGCAATTATGAGTATAAAATCACAAAGACTGCCGTTAAGGCGTACAATGATAAAACTGCTTATGACCTGACGGCAGACCACGAAAATCTGGTGATGTATACCTGCTATCCTTTTGACGAACTCGGACTTACAAATCAGAGATTCTTTGTGTATGCCGAATATGTTTCGGGTCCTAAGATCGACAAAACAATAAAGGAGGTAAGCTGATTATGGCACACAGTCACCTCCAATCAAAAATCAGGTCGGTAATATTCTGTCTGCTCTCGTTTGTGCTTTCGATATGCCTGTTTCTCGTCACTGTATGTACGGTTTTGATGATGACAGTGTTCAATCAGGGCTATATTTATGACAATATGAACTCGTCAAATTACTTTGTTGACAAGAGTGACGAAATCGTGGTCAGTCTTACCGATCTCGGCTATGCAAGCGGTCTTGATGAGGAGTTTTTTGACAACCTTATTGATGAAGTTATGGTAAGTCAGGATACGCTTGAATATCTTGAAATATATTATTCGCTCGAAGATGCAAATGCCGACACCACTAACTTTGAACAGCAATTGAACGAAGCAATCACAGTTTATGCCGAAGCAAACAACATACAGAATGTTGATGATGAAGGAAGAAGTATTCTCATCAAAGAGGCGGCAAAAATTTACGAAAATTCAATTGAAATTCCATATTTCGGAAGGTCGTTTCCGTATTTCAAAGCCGCAAAACAGGCTTTGCCATTCGTAATCGGCGGACTTGTGTTAGTTTCGGCAGTGATAATCATAGTATTTTTCGCCACAAACCGTTGGAAACACAGAGCCGTAAGGTACGTTTGTTATGCAACCTCGGGTGCATTCCTGACAGTTCTTGTGATTCCTGCGTATTTGCTCATTACGGGAGGAATAAAATACATAAATCTCTCATCAAGAGCATTGTACAACACGGTGATACAGATTGTAAACGGACTTTCAATAACATTGCTTATAGCCGCACTGTTCATTTTGATAGTGTCGATTGCGCTTTTTGTAAAGCATCATTTAATGCGTAAAAATCAGGGTTAATTATATCAGCGAGTGCCTCGCACGCAGTTCGTGCAGATAGCATCATCGTTTAAAATTGTTCTATGCCCGAGCGTAACCGAGCAGTTTTATTTAAAGTAAAAAATAAGGACTTAGCAAAGCTAAAAAGCTTTGTTAAGTCCTTTTATTGCTTTATATTAATGCTCGAGCAGAGCATAGATGGATTGATATAACACAAACCTTTCGGCGGGAATTTTGTAGGGGACGGCTTCCAGACGTCCCATAAACGTAACCAATATATCAATACAACGGTCGGGAAATCGTTGTATGAATTACACCGTCTTATCTCCCCGAAATGTGACCGACATCATGTCGGCGAGGCACTCGACCGAATTGTGACCGTCGTCACGTCGGCGAGGCACTCGCTTTATAGGGAATAAAATCTTTTGGCGTTTTCGCAGGTTATGTCGAGAACTTCCTGAACCCCCATATTGCGTATCGAAGCGATTTTCTCAGCCGCATACAAAATCATCGAGCTGTCGCATCTTTTTCCTCTGAACGGCACGGGAGCCATATAAGGCGCATCGGTTTCAAGCAGAAGTCTGTCAATGGGAATTTCCTTTGCAACCTCAACGCTGTGACGTGCGTTTTTGAAGGTCACAACACCGCCAAGACTGATATACATACCAAGTTTTACGGCTTCACGCATAAGCTCAACGCTTCCCGAAAAGCAGTGCACAAGCGCATTTGGCTTGTATTTTCTGAGAAAATCAAACGTATCGCCGTGAGCCTCTCTGTCGTGAACTATCAATGGCATTTTCAAATCAAGCGAAAGCTTTATCTGTTCTTCAAAGACTTTTTTCTGAATGTCCCTCGGAGTGTCCCAATAGTAGTCAAGACCCGTTTCTCCGATTGCAACGACCTTTTCGTGTTTTGACAGTTCTGCAAGCCTGTCGAGGTAGTCCTCGGGGATATTTTCAATGTTTTCGGGGTGAAATCCGACTGCGGCATACATAAAATCGTATCTTTCGGCAAAAGCAATGCTTTTCTGAGCAGTCTGAAGGTCAACCGAGTTGTTGACGATTCCGCATACACCTTTGTTTTTTATGTTGTCAAGAAGCTCGTGTCTGTCATCGTCAAACCATTTGTCATCGTAATGAGCGTGAGCGTCAAAAATGTTGCAGTAATTCATATTTTTACTCCGTTTGCTTCCAAAATCGGAAGGATATTCTCTTCAATATCAGCTTCATCGGCAAATTGATACAATCCTACGCTGTATCCGTCATCAAAATTCACGGTGATATCATCGCCGTATTCAACAGATTCAATCTCATTATAGGTGTAACAGCGTCCGTTAATGTCAAGGAGATATTCATTAACTCTGATTCCCGTTTCGCTGAGTGAAAATCCCATATTTGCAAAAAGAAAAGTAGCCACCACAGCCAGAATGTACACCAAATAAATGAATACACCCATACGTCTGCGGGTTTTTGCACCATTAAAAATGGCATCGTAATCCTTTTGTCGGCTGTATGTTTTCTTGAAAAATTTTGCACAGATTTTGTCCTGTAAAAAATAACTCGATGCAATACTGCACACAAGTGCAGGCAGAATTGCCGACATAAAATTATAAGGCTCAAGTTGTGTTGCATAAACAGCAGAGCCGTGCATAATCAGACTAAGCGCAAAGTAGAGCAGTACGAACAGCGCCGAATAGGGGATAACCAGAATCCACCACGAAGCAAAAAACGGCAGAAAGCCTCTCGAACTGGTATATTCCTTTAACCCGTCCTTCAGACATTCATATTCTTCGCTGATAATCGGCACAGGCTCATCGCAGTTTTTCATATATTCAATGATATCTTCCTCATATTGCAGGCATTTTTTCTTTTTCTCATATCTTTTCAGAGCCTTTTTATGGTTGCCTGCAAGGAAATCACGGTATTCATCGGTTGCAAAAGACGACTGCTGATATCCAAAATACATTCCGTAGAGGTAATCATAAGTGTCCTCAATAATATTTTCAAAATCGTCTTGAGTAACATCAGACAATTCCTGTTCAATGTTGATGCCAACCGTGGCATTGATGTTTTTTGCGAGAATGTTTTCAATTTGAGAAATTCTAACAGGCGAGTTCGCGAACTCCTTTATCTTGGGAAAAACTTCGGCAAAGTCCGATGAAAGCTTGTCAAAGCAAAGTTCCATACGGCTTTCGTTCTCGATAAAACAGTAAAACCAGCAGTTAAAGTTATTCTTGTCAACAAGATGAATGATATCGTACATCGTACATTTCAAAGGGGCAGAAGCTCGCTTTGAAAAATCGAGAATGATGTTCAGACCGCTTTTTTCGACTATACCGCCGCACTCAAGGCAATATTCAAACTCCACGTTGAAGCTGTTAAAGCACAGCGTCCCTATGGCAGAGTCCTCGTCACGCACAAAGCGATAGGTAAATGCATCTGTCGTGTCGGCAAATTTATTAAATTTTCGTTCAAAACAATCAATAATACCATTCACGATTTTTACCTCTGGGTCTTTTACCTTTGGGCAGATAGGTCGGACATAGCAGAAACGTCGGTTGCCCAACCGTAAACTCTATGTGTTGGTAACTGCTACATTTCTTTTAAATAACGTTTATGATATATCAAACGTTTTCGGATAAAATTAAAATTGAAAATTGAAAATGTAAATTTGAAAGTTTTACAGGATAAATGCTCTGGTTTTAAATTTACGTTTCGGTCGGGAAACCGTTGTGTAGACTACACCGACTTATCTCCTCGAAATGTGACCGACATCATGTCGGATAAGGTTAGCTTATTTTAGCACCTGCGGGCATATCGTCAACGAA
>JAXJYO010000059.1:0-4090 GCA_036306945.1 Ruminococcus sp.
ACTGCCGACAGAGCGGCAGCGGTTATTCTTTTGCGTAATTTCATACGAGATCACTCCTTGCAAAAAACAATGATGGCATTATATCCTATCTTGTATCAAGCATAATATATAATTTGGAAAAAGTCAATAGATTTAAAAAAAATCAAGCATAGTTTATATAAAATATCCTGCATGAAGTTGACTCCATATCCTCTCCTGCACATCATTTTTCACCACACAAAAATCCGGCCAGACATTGCATTGTCTGACCGGTTGAATATTCTGAAATTGTCAAAGGCTCCCTTAATCTATATCTATCGTTTTGTTGCTGTTTAATCTTTCGGATAAATAAATCAGTGTTTTTAAATCTTTTTCATGTAAATAAGATGCCGAGTTGTTTAATTGACGCAGAAGTTCGGGTTCTTCCAAGCTTTCATCAAAAAACTCTTTCGGCGTTATTCCGAAATAGTCGCAAATATATAGGAATTCGCTCATTGACGGCAAAGCTCTTCCCGACGAAATGCTTTGGATATAGCTTTTGCTGTGCCCTAAATCATAACTCATCTTATACTCGGAAACACCTTTTTTAGTTCGCAGTTCGTAAATTCTGTCGCGGATATATTTTTCATACATAATTATCACCTAATAACAGAATACACTAATTTAATTAGTAATATACCGATTTAATTATGAATATATATTGACAACAACAATATAAAATAGTATAATAATGTTATAAAATATTATTGATAGCTTTTGACAATTACACTCCTTTGACTTTGTTTCTTGATTTACATCGCTTTAAATCATTACTTCTCAATAAACTGTTCGCATTTAGATCATTAGAGAGTTGATTATAAATACATATTGTTAAATGTTGACAAAAATAGGATTATGTAATATAATATAATTCGACAATTGATGGCGATAATTTAGCTTTGCAAGAAGTGAACAACGAAATAAAAGTATCGGTGATTTTGGTTAATTTTACCGGAAACAGGTCTAATTTTACCAGTTTCGGTTTTTTTCAAAATATAATGGTATAATTAGTACAGCAGAAAAGGTTTCTGCAAAATAAAACATTAAGACAGGAGGTTTTATTATGAAACGTATAATCAAAAAATCTGTGGCGCTGATGTTAGCCATGCTGATGTTGTCGGGTATTCAGCTTACATCCGTAAGCGCCTCGATCCTTGATCCGGATGAACTTGACCATTTGTGGAATGGGTTCGATTACCGACTTTCCAACGAGGATATGACAATAAGCCTGTATTCTTACCACGGAAAGGAAAAGGAACTCGAAATCCCCGAATACATCGAGGGCTACAAGGTGGTTGAATTCGGCTGTAAGAGTTCCCGTTCGGTTGAAAAAATCACCCTGCCCGACACCATCACAACTCTGTGTGACGATACTTTCATGAACTGCGAGAATTTGAAAACCGTCAATATTCCCAAATCAGTTAAGGTGATACCGACAAATGCATTTTACCATTGTAATAATCTGGAAAGCATTGATATCCCCGACAGCGTAACCGAAATCAAAGCGGGAGCTTTCTGTGATTGCCGCAAACTCACTTCCGTTGTCGTACCCGACAGCGTTGTGAAGATGAATGAGGGCGGTGTGTTCCGCGGCTGCTCTCACCTTGAAGCTGTCAGGCTGCCCGCCGGCATGACCTCTATACCGATGCATATGTTCGAATACTGCTATGTCCTGAAAACCGTAGATATTCCCTCCGGTGTTACGGAAATCGGCGAACAGGCATTTTGGATGTGTAATGCGTTAGACAACATCACCATTCCCGACGCGGTCACCGATATCCCCTTTTCAGCGTTCGACAGCTGCAGTGGATTAAAGACGCTTCACCTTCCGAAAAATCTGAAAACCATCGGAAAACGCGCATTTATTTACTGCTACTCTCTTGAAGAATTGACAATTCCCGAAGGCGTAACACAAATGGGAGACAACGCGTTCCAATTCTGTAAAAACATACAGTCCGTCACGCTGCCCTCCACGCTTGAAACCATTCCCTACGCCGCGTTTGAAAACTGTAACAAACTGAAAAAGGTAGTGATCCCCGAAGGCGTCAAGGTTATCGAAAAATACGCGTTTATGAATACGCCTGAATTAAAATCCGTTACTGTTCCCGTTTCGGTCACTTGCATTGATAACGAAAACTTCGGTTACCGTTACGTTAACGGCACTATCCATTTGGATGAATTCGTTGTCAAGAGCTGGGGCGAGGGAGAAGCCAAGCGTTATGCCGAGGACAATCAATTTACCTATATAAATTTGCTCACCGATGAAGACCCGGAAGAGGAGCCCGAAGACCCCACAGGCAAAAGCGGTAAAACAGGCGTTTGCCGCTGGGCGCTTGACGACGACGGCGTGCTGACCATCAGCGGACAGGGCAGGACTGCGTCATATACATCTTTGGATACCCTTCCATGGGGAACGAACATCAAAAAGGTCGTCGTGGAAGACGGCGTAACAGAATTAGGCGATAACAATTTCGCAAACTGTAAGCAGCTCGAAGAGGTGATTTTGCCGGACAGTGTAACAGCGATCGGCAAATATGCCTTTAATGCATGCGAAAAGCTTGCCAAAGTTGAGCTCGGAAACGGGCTGCAAAAAATAGATGAGTATGCGTTCAACTCATGTATGGAACTGAAAAGCATAACTCTGCCTGATTCTCTAAGATATATCGGCAAAGGCGCTTTTTCGTTCTGTTCATCGCTTCTGAAAATCGACATTCCCGAGGGAATAACAGTAATACCGCAGGATGCGTTTTTCTATTGTTCTTCCATGGAAAGTGTAACTCTGCCCCGATCGCTTGAAAGTATAGGTCTCAGCGCATTTAACAACTGTTTTGCGCTTGACAATGTGGTGCTGCCGCAAAGCCTCCGCGACATGCACAGATATGCTTTTAAGCAATGCCGTTCACTTAAAGAAATAACCATTCCCGGAAACTTGGAGACCGTTCCGGCGCAGGCATTTCAGAATTGTACTTCTCTGAAAAAAGCCGTCTTCGGCAACGGCGTCAAAGCTGTAAGCAGCAGTGCGTTCTGGGGATGTACCTCTCTGGAGACTGTTGTGTTGTCTGAATCGCTTACCGAAATAGCCGAATGGACGTTCCGCGACTGTCCGAACCTGCAATCGGTGACAATCAAACGAAATGTGAAAAAAATTGATGAAACCGCTTTTGTAGGCGCGTCTGAGTTTACTCTTTACGGATATGTCGATACCGAGGCGCAGGCGTTCTCCGAGAAGAACGATACAGTGAGCTTTGTTCCCCTGAACGCGAATGGCACCCCTGTTGAAACAGGCGACGCGAACGCCGACGGCAAGGTGAACATCTCCGACGCGACTGAAATGCAGAGACATATAGCGAAGCAATGCGACATCAACCACGCGATACTGGAACGCGCGGTAAACGACTACAACGGAAACCTGACGATCAACAACGTTACCCTGCTTCAAAAGAAAATCGCAGGCTATAACGATACCGCCGAATAATCGGTACGGAATTCAAACTGACAATAAGAATCAAAAATGAATAATATGTGATTATTTGGACTTGATGTAAGAATGATACGAAGAGCTCAATGCCTTAATAGGGCACGTTGGGTTCTGTGAGGGGCGTAGACGAATCCTCATAATTACAAAAGTGAAGTCGAGACGTCTACTCTTGACAAAGATAGGATAGTGTAATAGAATTTAATTGGAAATGTATTAAGGCAATACCGCATACCTGAATTATGCGGTATTGCCTTAAAAAAACAAAAAGACAATAATTAGGCGAGGAAGGAGAGAAACTATCCTTTTCAGGATGAATTTCTATAGTAGTTATGAAAAACGTTAGTTCACATAAATTAAAAAAAATAATAATAAAAGCTATACTTTCTTTATTTGCAGTTTATATTATATATTCAATTTCTGTTTCGATTGAATTGTACATTATAGTCAACGTAGCGTTTAGTGACAAAAAGTAGGATGGTATTGTTACTTCTTATATATCTGAGGAAGAATACAATATTCTTAATCCTAAAGATTCAGAATTGGAGGAAAATAAGGATATTAGGCGAGATTGTTTTGTTACATTTCCATTAGTCT
>JAXJYO010000060.1:0-88126 GCA_036306945.1 Ruminococcus sp.
AACAAACCTATGAGAACACTCGGACACAAAAGTCCTAAACAGCTCTTAGCGGATAAGTTGATGTCATAAACCGCCGTTTTTGCCCGACTTTTTCGTTCCGCTACGCTCCACTCCAAAGGCGGGCAAAAACATTATACCTATATTTGATATTATTTTTTACCTAAAATGGTTCACATCTATTTACAACGCAGAAATTCAACTTCATTTTTTCACCGACTGACTTGTAAATTCTGTAATAAAAGTATATCATATACATAAACATAACAAAAGCGAATATTTATCATAGATAACATTACAAAATCAGATGTATAGGTGAGATAAATGAGTATTCAGAATTACAAATCATTTTTGAAGGCTGTTGAAACAGGCAGTTTTACCAAGGCGGCAGAAGTGCTCGATTATTCACAATCGTGAATCAGCAGAATGATAAATGACCTTGAACAGGAGTGGGATGTCACTTTGCTTGAAAGGGGAAAGTCAGGAATTCGTCTGACAAGCGACGGACTTGAGATTCTGCCTTATATTCAGAAAATATGTTATGATTACGAAAGATTGCAGATGAAAGTTGATGAAATCAACGGAATTCAATCGGGACTTATCAGAATAGGAACATTTTCGAGCGTTGCAACACATTGGTTGCCGAACATAATACGGGAGTTTCAGAAAGATTATCCGAACATTGAATATGAACTTTTGCTCGGTGACTATACGGAAATTGAGGAATGGATACAAACGGGCAGAGTAGACTGCGGATTTTTGCGATTGCCGACAAAGACGGATTTGCAAACGATTTTTTTGGAAGATGACAAGCTTATGGCAATAATTCCTGAAAATCATAGCTTGAAGGATTGCGAAAACTTCCCCGTAAAAGCACTTTGCGATGAGCCGTTTATGTTGCTTGAAAAGGGTGACAAAGCAGAAATTTCAGAAATATTTGAGCGAAGTAACCTCACTCCGAATGTGCGTTTTACAACGTGGGACGATTATGCGGTGATGTCAATGGTAGAAAGCGGACTCGGACTGAGCATATTGCCACAGCTCATTATGAAACGAGTGCCGTATAAAGTTCTTGCCAAGGAACTCGATGTGCCTGCCTATCGCAAAATCGGACTTGCATTAAAAGATAAAAAAACCGCTTCGGTAGCAGTGAAGCGGTTCATTGAGTATCTTAAATTCAGATAAAATTTGATGCAATATTACGTTGCTTTTTACTGTATAGGAAATTGCACGATTATACTCGGGCACAGAACATTTTAAAAGATGATGCTATCTGCACAAATTGCGTGCTATGCACTCGCTTTTTTATAGACGAGCAGGACAAATTCGATTTCAGTTGTCAGACTTGAAATTTTATCAAGTCTGTTCATACCCTCAGTAGGGGTGTGGTAGTAGTACGGTGTCATTTGAAACAGAGCGTTGATATCCTCTTTATTGTTAAGTGTTATGGTGTCTTTTACACGGAGCTTTTCTGCAAGCTCGAGTCCGTCTGAAACAGGCACTTTTTCATCATTATAATAAGGTTCATTGTAGAGTACCTTTTTAAGACCGAAGAGATGTTCTTTGCCGGGAATGGCAGTGACAACAACACCGTCATTGCTGATAATTCTTGAGAATTCACCGCTGTGGAACGGTGCAAACAGATGAAACGCAAATTTTACCGAGTTGCTTTTGATCGGAATTGAAGCGATGTTTGCAACAAAAAACTGTGCATTGCATTTTCTTTTGGCGGCAAGGCGAACCATATTTTTTGAGAGGTCAAAACCGTAGAAATTACGGTTGTATTTTTTTGTGAGTTCTGAAGTGTAGTATCCCTCGCCGCAACAGATGTCAAGTACATTGTCGCCATCGGATGAATACTTTTCAAGACAATCTCCTACGGCAACAGCAAGGGGAGAGTAGAAGCCTTTTTCGAGAAAGTCACGGCGAGAACGTGCCATTTCTTTGTTATCGCCCGTGTTGTCACCTGATTTGTGGGCAGAAAGCAAATTTACATACCCTTCCTTTGCAATATCGAAGCAATGATTTGACTCACAACGGAAAGTTCTGTTTTCAATATTAAGTTCATTTTTGCACACAGGGCAGATAAGGATACTCACCGGTTTGCTCCTTTAAGGTTATTTTGAATAGCTGATAGTATGTCTTTTTGAAATTGGTGTAAAAAGATTTGATAAAAAAGTGTCGCTGTCAGAAACAGCATAGCAAATGTAAAATTCACGATCATCAATTGAAACCAAAACAAACAGAAATGATAATGAGTGTTTTATGTTTCATAAATTTCACCTTTGTTTTAATTATATCATAAGCAAATTTTACATTCAATGCATTAAAGCACAACTGCTGATTTTTTGATAAAGCAAATCTACATACAGGGCAGATAAGAATGTTCATAGCTTTGCTCATCTGATAGGTAATTCACAATTATTTGGTTAAACAATAAATCATAATTGCTTGTTGCACATCAACAAGATACTTTTTGAATTTATATCCGACAAAGTATTTAGAGTCTATTACATCATCAGAAACCTCTTCGCCGCGATAAAACGGTGGGCAAGGGTTTAATACCGCACCATCATTTGCCATATCCATAATTTCGGTAGTGACCTGACAGTCCTCAAAATCTTTAAGAACATTTGTCGGCAAAGAATCTGTGCATATTATGTCTTTGCCTATTATTGCTTCACTAATGTTGTTATAAGATTTTATACCGTCAATTTCGTAACCCTTTCCGCAGCACTGTTCTAATTCAAATCCCATAACATCAGAAGCTTCTTTCCAAGCCAAACCGATATTGCCTTTTTTGCCACAGAATAAGAATTTGTCTTTTACAAAATCTTTTCTTATTTTTGAAAGTGCATACATATCTGTTATTACCTCGCAGGGGTGGTTGATGGCTGTCATTGCATTGATAACAGGTACTGCAGAGTATTTTGCGATTTTTTCAAGTATGCTAATGTCTTTATGTCTGACAATTATAATATCTGCCCAGTTATTAAGATATCCGAATACATCTTTCAGATTTTCTTTTTTATCGAGAGTTTCAGTGGGGAATAGAATTGGTTGTCCGCCCAATAGGTAAATTCCTTTTTCAAATGAAACTCTTGTTCTGATGCTCGAATTAGGAAAAAACAAAACGACAGTTTTACCTTTCAATATATTATCATATTTTCCTTGCTGAACTTCGTCTGCAAGTCTAAAAATGTCATAAATATCGTTTGGTGTATAATCGGTCAACCTGATAAGAGTTTTCATTTCCTGCTCACCTCAAATAGTAATTTAGTTTCCTATAAAGTAAAAAAGACACCCACTTGTGTGAGTGTCTTTGGCGGAGGACAAGGGATTTGAACCCTCGCGCCGCGTTAGCGACCTACTCCCTTAGCAGGGGAGCCTCTTCACCACTTGAGTAATCCTCCGTGCGGTAAAGTATTTAAAAAATAAAATGGCGGAGAGGAAGGGATTCGAACCCTTGGTCCCTTGCGGGATCACTAGTTTTCAAGACTAGCTCCTTAAACCACTCGGACACCTCTCCGTATTTCTCTTCTGTTGTTTCAGCGATATTAATTCTAACACAACTTTCTCCATTTGTCAACACTTATTTTAAAAAAATTCATATAAGTTTTCTTGACAAAGGTATATATTTAAGATAAAATATTAACTGTTGTATAATATCCGCCTGCATAGTAAAATGGATATAATAAACCTCTCCTAAGAGTTAGTACGAACTATCGCTTTTTGATAAAAACGGTTGCTCTCCTGTTATTTTGTTACCAAATAAGTTATAAAAATTGAATATGCCCCCTTAGTTAAATGGATATAATAAATCTCTCCTAAAGATTAGTTGTGAGTTCGATTCTCGCAGGGGGTGCCAATTTTTATGCCGAAAACCTTGATTTTGTCAGGGCTTTCGGCTTTTTGTTATTCATCAATTGTAACAAGACCACCTACCAAAGCGGTAAGTGGTCTTAACTTGTTTTATGAGTAGCTCGACAAATTGGATTTTACTTACTCAATTTCTGTACGGATAGTAAACACATTAGGAAGATTAAAAATATCCTTTTTCAAGAACAGTGGGTAAAAATACTCATCTTTCAATCTTTCAAACTCCAACCATTCAAAGGTGTGTGTACGGTGACCTTCATTTGATGTGAATTGTTTACCTCTTGCCAATAAATCTGTATCTGCGATATCCATTAAGAAGTAAATGCAAAGTTCGTGATAATTCAGATTATCGACATCTTCTGTAAAAAAGGCTTGATTTAACCAAAGAGGACGGACAATCTTAGGTGTGACACCCAATTCTTCTTGAACCTCTCTAATAACGGCACTTTCCGCCGTTTCTCCGATTGCTACTCTTCCGCCAGGCAGATAGAAATACGGTGACCGTTCATCGTGCATTGCCAAGATTTTTCCGTCAGAAATCATCATAGCACAAACTCTATAATTGAATTTCTCATTGCCTGATTTGAAAGATATATCCATTTTCTCACACCTCCGCCAAATTCAAGTTTGTAAATCTAAACAACTGTATTATATCATATAAAAATTTTAATTGCTACATATTTTCCAAAAGACCACCTACTGCTTGGTAGATGGTCTTTATTTATTCTGTTTATAATTTATGAAATACAGATTTCTGTTTTTTATGAACAGAAAATCATTGATAACTTGCACAAAACAACTGATGCGATTTTAACAGAGTTCTATTGTTTTCGTAAAATTCTAAAAAAAGTGCTTTTACCGCTTCCCGGACAACCTATTACAAGTACTCGTTTCATATATTTCTCCATGCAAACAGCACAGCCGACCGTAATCGACTGTGCTGTTTTTGATTTTATAAGAAAATGCTACAAAAATTAAAAAATAAAATATATCTGCTCAAATTGCGAGCCGGAGCCACTCTGCTTACTTAAATTTTATTTGCAAGTGCTCTTTCAAGCCAGATATCTGCGATATCCATAGCAAGGTAAAGACCTTTCTTTTCACTTGATTTGATAAGCTGTTTTCTGGGTGAAAGGTCAGGGTCAGTAGCCATAAGCTGAACCGTAACCTTATCGGGAAGTTCCATACCGTTAACATCTTTTGTTGATTTAATCTGCATTCTTATAACATACGGCTCTTCCATATTGCCATAGTAAATCTCGTCTTTGCAACGCACAAGAGGTCTGCCCTTATAGGTCTGAAACTCCTGAGCTGCCTTTTTGGTATCTGCCACAAGGCATCATCCTTTCTTAAACATTGAGGTACGATTTTACCAGTGCTTCAAGTAGGTCGTCACGGTCGATTTTACTGATAATATTACGGGCATTGTTATAAGTTGTAATATAAGTAGGGTCCTCGCTCAGAATATAACCTACAATCTGGTTTATCGGGTTGTAACCCTTTTGTCTGAGTGCATCATAAACGATAGTAAGACTTGCCTTGATGTGATCATCTTTTTCCTCGCCGAGTGAAAAAATCATTGTCTTATCCAACATACTGAAACACCTCCTATTCGACTATTATAATATATATCGAAATAAATTTCAAGCACTTTTTAAATAAAATGCCCGAATATGTTAATAAATTATAAAAGACTTTTGAGCAAAACTGCCCGACTTGTACGGTCGGGCAGTAAAAGTTTAGTTGTTTCTCAGGTTAACACCGATTTTTTCGAGATTTGAAATTATCTTATCCATAATCTCCTGAACTTCAGCGGAAGAAAGAGTTCTTTCGTTTGATGAGAATTCAAATCGTACTGTAATGCTATGAACTGTTTCAGTGTCGTAGGTGTCAACAATTCTTGTGTTTCTGAGAATTTCCGTTCCCTCGTTCTTCCAACATTCCATAAGATCGCTGTAGAAGATATCGCTTGGAATTTCAAGGCTGATATCGTAATCAATAGGTGGGAACTTTGAGGGCTCTTCATAAACGATTGCAGATTTTTCAGCTTCTGTGAACGCATTCATATCAACTTCTGCAAATACAATGTTTGCCTTCTTGTCAATCTTCTTGCCTACAACAGGGTGAACTATTCCGATTGTACCGATTTCAGCACCGTCAATCATAATTGTGTTGAGGTTGACAGGGTGCTCATAGCTGTGTTTCGGTTGTGCAGACTTGAATGTAAGGGTCTGGTGTTTGATGTCGCTTGTGATGACAGCGAGCATATCACGAAGTTCAAAGTAGAGTGTTTTTACATCCTTTATCTTGCTGAAAAGTGTGATTGCAAGCTTTTTGTTCTCAATGCAGAGATTGTTCTCATCAAGACCTTCAACAACTCTTCCTACTTCAAAAATACCGAATTCGGGTGCGTATGAAGTGTTTGTCTTAACCTGACAAAGCTGTGTAGGAATGATTGAATTTCTGATAGTTTCAATGTTAGGGTTAGTAGCATTTGCAAGCTTGATATTATTCTCTACAGGAATATTAAGAGCCTTGAGCTCGTCATTGTATGCCCATACATATGAGTGGAGCTCGTGGAGATTGTATTTCTTTACAAGGATATCCTTGATTTTGTCCTCGTTGTTCTTTACAGCGTCCATTCTTACAGGATAAAGCGGTGAACGTGTTGTGTTTATGTCAAAATTATCGTAGCCGTAAATTCTTGTGATTTCCTCAATTATGTCAGCCTTGAGAGTAACGTCCTTTGTCGCTCTCCAGCTTGGCACAACAACGGAGAAGTTGTCGTTTTCAAGCTCAACATTAAAGCCGAGGCTTTTAAGAGTTTTTACGATAGTGTCGTTGCTGATTTCAATGCCGGTGTAACGGTCAACAAACTTCTTGTCAAAGTCAAGAGTTACTGTATCATAATGGAAAGCGTATTCGTCGGTGAGTGAAGAAACAACCTTGATACCGCCGTCAAACTTCTTGAGAAGATTGACAAATCTTGCAATCGCAACAACGGTCATCTCAGGGTCAAGGCACTTTTCATAACGCATAGAAGCGTCTGTACGGTGAGCAAGACGAACAGTTGATTTACGAATAGAAACAGCGTTGAAGGTTGCAGATTCAAGTGTGAGAGTTGTAGTATCCTCAACGATTTCCGAATCAAGACCGCCCATAATGCCGGCAATGGCAACAGGCGTATTGTCGTTGCAAATCATAAGAGTGTTTTCGTCGATGTTTCTGTCAACACCGTCAAGAGTTTTGAAAACAAATGGAGTATCAAAGCGCTTGATTCTGATTTTTTCAACCTTGCGTGAGTCAAAAGCGTGCATAGGCTGACCCATTTCAAGCATAAGGTAGTTTGTGAGGTCGGCAAGGAAGTTGATAGCTCTCATACCGCAGTAGAAGAGTCTGATTTTCATATTTACAGGGCTGACATTTCTTGTAATGTTTTCAACCTGCAAGCAACTGTAACGCTGACAGAGCGAATCCTCAATTTTCATATCAATTTTTGCAAGACTTTCATAAGCCTGCAAATCGTCAACTTCAAGCGGCTTTAATTCTCTGCCTGCAAGAGCAGCAAATTCTCTGGCAATGCCATAATGTCCCCAGAGGTCAGGACGGTTTGTGAGTGACTTGTTGTCAACTTCAAATACGATATCGTCAATTTCATATAAATCCTTGATATCTGTACCGTTTGCTACGTCTTCGGTGATATCCATAATTCCTGAGTTGTCGTCGGAAATTCCCACCTCAGCTTCGCTGCAGCACATACCGTATGAGGTGTAGCCTGCAAGAGGACGTGGAGCGATTGTGATATCTCCGATTTTAGCACCGATTTTGGCAAAGGCAGTTTTCATACCTACTCTTACATTCGGAGCACCGCATACAACGTCGGTAAGCTCAGCATCACCGGCATCAACCTTTAAGAGGTGGAGTTTCTTTGACTCGGGATGTTCTTCAACCGATTTGATTTCGGCAACAACGATTCCGCTTATGTCTGAGCCTTTGAAGAAAATCTCGTTTTCAACTTCAGCAGTTGAAAGAGAAAATTTATGGATAAGTTCAAGTTTGTCAAGACCGTTTAAATCTACGAAGTCCTGAATCCAGTTCATTGATAAAAACATATTCAAAGCCCTCCTTATTCATCATCAGTAAACTGTGAAAGCGATTTAAGGCTTCCGCTGTTTAAATCTCTGATATCTTTAACACCGTACTTCATCATTGCAAGTCTTGTAAGACCGAGACCAAACGCAAAGCCAGTGTATTCATCAGGGTCAATTCCGCCTTCTCTGAGTACGTTCGGATGAATCATACCGCAAGGGCAGAGTTCAAGCCAACCGCTGTGTTTACAGGAAGGACAACCGTCACCACCACAGATAAGACAGCTTATGTCAAGTTCAAAACCGGGTTCAACGAAGGGGAAGAAGCCCGGACGAAGTCTTACTTTGATGTCCTTTTTGAACACTTCGGAAAGCATTGTTTTCATAAAGAAGATGAGGTTTGAGATTGAGATATCCTTATCAACCATAACACCTTCCATCTGGAAGAAAGTGTTTTCGTGACAAGCGTCGGTGGCTTCGTTTCTGAAGCATCTGCCCGGGAAGATAGCCTTAATCGGCACACCGTTTTCAATAAGGTTTTTGCCATACTTTTTAAGAATTGCATTTTGAGCCGCTGAAGTCTGTGACTTCAAAAGCTGACCGTTGTCGAGATAATAAGTGTCCTGCATATCACGGGCAGGGTGGTGCTTAGGAATGTTGAGTGATTCAAAACATTCGTAATCGGTTACAACCTCGGGATAATCTTCAACTGTAAATCCCATTGACTTAAAAATTGTTTCACATTGTCTCTGAACGAGTGTTATTGGGTGGTAAGAACCTCTTGAAAGGTCAACAGGGGTTGTGATGTCGAACTGAGACATAGCAGAGATTTCCTTTTCAATCTCTTTTTCCTTGAGTTCAGTGATTTTTTCTTCAATTTTTTCTGTAGCAAAGTTTTTGAGCTGATTTACCTCTGCGCCAAAAGTTTTTCTTTCTTCGTGAGAGAGGTCTTTCATACCCTTTAGGAGAGCAGTAATACTGCCCTTTTTGCCAAGATAAGCAACCCTGATTTTGTCGAGTTCGGCAAGGTCGGTTGTTTCGGCAAGCTTTTGAGTGATTTCGTCTTGTAAAACAGCAATCTGATTATTCATAGAATTCTACCTCCGTTTATAGTAAAAAATAAAGCCCCTGCGTAAAACTACGCAGGGACGAAAATAATCCGCGGTACCACCCTGATTTTTGCATCATAGAGAAGCAAACACTTCTTTGACCTGTAACGGTGTCAGCCGTTGAAACCTACTTCAATTTCAGTCCCACCGCTCGGGAGCGAACTTCACATTCACAGTACCGTAATGCACTTTCAGCCAAGGTGCAAATTCTCTGAAACGGCACGCACGGAATGTTACTTTCTCCGTCAATGCGTTATCTTTCATAATGATAACACTTATTTTATGATTTTGCAAGGCTTTTTTCTGTCATAAACCATAAATATTATTTCTTTATGCGCCCATAAATTCTAAAAAACTACAAAATAAAATTTTTTGTCTGCAATGTGTTGTAATTTGAAGATTTGTGATATATAATAGAAATACAGTTTAATATCAATCTTATCAAGAGCGACTGAGGGGACAGGCCCTGTGAAGTCCGGCAACCTGCATTTGCAAGGTGCCAAATCCTGCGGTTTTACCGAAAGATGAGTTAACTTATGCGCCTTTCGGTTGAAGGGCGCAATTTTTATTTTAAGTAAGAAAGGAAGTTTTAAAAATGGCAAAGCATTTATTCACATCTGAGTCAGTAACAGAAGGACATCCCGACAAAGTTTGTGACCAGATTTCAGACGCTGTTCTCGACAGCATTTTAGAACAGGATAAGAACGCACACGTTGCCTGTGAAACAACAGCAACAACAGGCGTAGTTCACGTTATGGGTGAGATTTCAACAGAGTGTTATGTTGATATTGCGTCAATTGCAAGAGATGTTGTAAACAGCATCGGTTATGACAATCCTAAGTGTGGATTTGACGGCAACACCTGCGCAGTTCTCACATCAATTGATGCGCAGTCACCTGACATTGCAATGGGTGTAAACGAAAGCTACGAGCTTAAAGACGGTGAAAGCGACGAAAACAATCAGATTGGTGCAGGTGATCAGGGTATGATGTTCGGTTACGCTTGTGACGAAACACCTGAACTTATGCCTCTTCCGATTTCACTTGCACACAAGCTTGCAAAACAGCTCACAAAGGTGAGAAAGGACGGCACACTTTCATATCTTCGTCCAGACGGCAAGACTCAGGTAACAGTTGAGTATGACGATGACAAAATCGTGAGAGTTGATACAGTTGTAGTTTCAACTCAGCACGATGAAGAGGTTACACTTGAGCAGATCAGAAAAGATCTCATTGAATATGTAATCAAGCCAATCATTCCTGCAAATCTTTTTGATGACAGCACAAAGATTTTCATTAACCCAACAGGCAGATTTGTAATCGGCGGACCTGTAGGTGACTCAGGACTTACCGGCAGAAAAATCATTGTTGACACATACGGCGGATTCTCACGTCACGGAGGCGGAGCTTTCAGCGGCAAGGACCCGACAAAGGTTGACAGAAGTGCGGCTTATTACAGCCGTTACATCGCAAAAAATATCGTAGCCGCAGGTCTTGCAAAGAAATGTGAAATTCAGCTTGCATACGCAATCGGTGTTGCAAAGCCTGTATCAATAATGGTTGATACATTCAGCACATCACAGTACACCAACGAACAGCTTTCAAAGGCTGTTGAAGAGGTGTTTGACTGCCGTCCGAATTCAATTATCGAACAGTTGAAACTCAAAGAAACAAAGTATCGTCCGCTTGCCGCATATGGTCATATGGGAAGAGAAGAACTCGGCGTGCGCTGGGAAGATACAGATAAGGTTGAAGAACTGAAAAAAGCCCTTGCTTAAGGCTTATAAATAACGATAAAAAGCAGAGTTGTTTTCTGAACAGCTCTGCTTTTGCTTATGATTCACTTTAGATGTAGTTTAAAAATTCTGATATTCATATTCCAGAATCGAATAGTAAAGACGATCCGCGTATGCTCCGTTTAAATAGAAAAAGTCACGCAGTGCACCTTCATAATGAAATCCGCATTTTTCAATAACTCTTCTTGAAGCCATATTGTTAGATGCATGGCAAATCTGAATCTTGTGCAGACCTATTTTTTTGAAACCAAAGTCAATAATTGCTTTTGTTGCTTCGGTAGCAAGTCCTTTTCGCTGAAAATCAGAACCGATGCAATACTCGATTTCTGCAAAGTTGTTTTTTGTGTCTACAAGGAAATACGCAATCTGACCGATACATTCGTTGTTTTCCTTTAAAATGATTGCCCAACGGTAATAGTCTTTATTCTCGTAGGAGGAGATGTATTTATCAAGCAATTCTCTTACCGCTTCTTTTGTGGTGTAAGTCGCTTCAAAATACATTGATTGAATTTTTTCGTCAGCTATCCAATACTTTAACATTGCTTCATCGTCTGAATATTCAAACGGACGCAGAATCAGTCTTTCAGTTTCGATAATCTGTGTTCCGATGTGATTAAGCATATTATTCCTCCGCATTTTTGAAAGATTAAAAACAATATAGCACAAAGCCGCCTGAACGTCAATTATCAGGCGGTTTTATACTGTCAATATAGGTTGATAACCTAAACCTGTCTGCCCGAATTTAATGCAACGTCACGTTGCTGCCGTACTTTGCTATGTAGTACGGTATTATGCGTTGAGTCCGAACGAAATTGAGATTGCGTTGTTGATTTCGTTCATTGCAGTTTCGTCAATTGAGCCCATTTTTTCTTTAAGACGTTTTTTATCAATCGTTCTGACCTGTTCAAGCAGTACAACACTGTCTTTTGCAAGTCCTGATGAATCAGCGTGCAGAGGAATATGTGTAGGTAAATTTGCTTTTGACTGCTGGCTTGTTATTGCAGCGGCTATTACTGTAGGACTGAATCGGTTTCCTACGTTGTTTTGAACTATCAGCACGGGTCTTACTCCTCCTTGTTCTGACCCGACTACAGGACTTAAATCGGCATAATATATGTCACCACGTCGTATATTCAAGGCTTTCACGCTCCAAATAATTTGTTACTGATATTTTTGCCTTTCTGAAAGCTTTTATACAGCTACTATCATAATATTTTTGGGCGCAAAATTTGTGAATGTTTATATTATTGCTCTCCTATGATATTCGTGTCAGAAAATTTGATGCTGAACTGGGCATCTTTGATTTCAGCATCGGTGATTTTTCCATCAGCATCGGTGCTGATGGTGCAGCTTCCTAAATCAATTTTGAGGTTATATGTACATTTATCCTCGCTTTGCGACACAAATTCCGCCCTGCCGTTTCCTATGCCTTTGCACAGTTCTCTTAACAAACTCGGAAAACTTCTCTGAGGAAGATATGCTTCATCAGCACTGCAGATCAGACTTTCTCTCGACATTTCCAACTCCGAATTTTTGTAGTTAAAGTTGATTCCGCTAATGGTTTCTGGATAGTCGATTCTTATGTTTGTAACGCCTTGTCTGTTGGTGCTAAGACTTCCTCTGACTTCGATTCCTCTGTATTCAGCCGTAAAATCAGCCGAAAAGTCCGTGGCAATTTCGGTTTTCTCTGAAACCTCTTCACAACCGACCAACATCATTACGGGCAACAAAAAAAAGACACATAATTTTTTCAAAACTTTTACTGCCATAGGGCACCTCCTGTTTTGATAAATTATATGTCTTGAAGTTTTTTTAAATACCCACAAACAAGCAGTTAATCAAATCCACATTCCTTGAATGCAAGATGAATACATTCTATTGTGTCGGTTGGGAGCATAGAAATTCTGCCGAATTTTCTGCGTGCGATGTCGCCTGCAAGGCCGTGAAGATACACAGCAGATGCGGCACAGTCAAAAGCAGAATTTTTCTGAGCAAGCAGGGAAGCGACCATTCCTGCAAGCACATCTCCGCTTCCTCCGGTGGCCATTCCTGAATTTCCTGTTGTGTTGAGCAGGGCTTTGCCGTCAGGAGAGGCAATAATCGTTCCTGCACCCTTTAGCACGGTAACTACACCGAATTCCTTTGAGAAATTCAAAGCAGTGTTAAGCCTGTCGGCGTTGACATCCTTTGCAGTAGATTTTACAAGACGTGCCATTTCGCCGGGGTGAGGGGTTATGATGATAGGAGCTTTTGCTTTTTTAAGAATATCGGGAGATTCTGAAATGCAGTTGAGTGCATCGGCATCAAGTACAAGGGGGGTGTTACAATTTTCTACAAAAGAATTAACAATAGCTTTTGTATCATCACACACACCCAGTCCGCAACCGATCAATACTGCTTTTGATTTTTCGGCTTCTTTGAGCAGAAAGTCAAGATTTTTACGGCTGATTGCACCGTTTTCCGTTTCGGTTAACGGAAAAAACACGCTTTCGTAAATCGACTGAGCAACAATCGGATAAATGCTTTCGGGCAGAGCACATTTAAGCAGTCCAAGACCGCATTTTAATGCAGATTTTCCCGCCATAACAGAAGCTCCAGCCATTCCGTAGCTTCCGCATATGCTCAGCAATGAACCTAAAGTTCCCTTGTTTGCGTCATCAGGTCGGCTGAAAATCGTTCTTTTAACAATATTCTTATCAGTTCGCTCCATTAAATCAACCTCTGCGGTAGAACAGCTTGAGTACGATATCTTTGTTGAGATGGCTTTTCATACCGTTAAGAATCTGCTCGTTTGGTGTAAAGATGAGCAGAGATTTTCCGTATGCCGGACTGTTGAACACAGCATAGTAGTTTTCATCGTCCTTATCTATGTCACGAGCGGCAACGAATGTTTTTGTAAAACGCATATTTTCAATTGACTTTTCGCCAATCTCAAGCTGTGTGATTTCTCTTATCGGCACTTTGCAGATGCGCTTTCTTTTTCTGAGAGAAACAACTTTTGCAATATCAAGTTCATCGCCTGCTACTGAATATTCATACTCCACTTTCTGAGAAGTGAATATGTACCATACCACATAAATACCGCCTATAAACAGGAACAATCCAACATATATCATATAAGCAGTGATGACATATGCAAGAAGTATGCATATCGTAGGTATAGTGATGAGTGCAAGAATCGAAACTATCTTGATTACAGTGTTTTTTGCCTTATTTACTCTTTTTACAACCTGTTCGTTAAATCCTTCCAATTTTTAAACTCCTTTAGTAATTTTTATTATTATAATAAATAATAACACAAGTCGAATTTTATTTCAATACAAAATAATCGTGTAATGTTTACTTGAAATAAGAAGATTTTATGATAAAATTAAATCGTAACGGAAAGATAAAAATAAAGTTATTGCAAGGAGAGATTAAAATGATAATAGATTTCAAAAATACAGAGGCAAAAGTGATTCCAAATTTTAAGGGAGGGGAAAAGTCAATTTCCGCAAAGATGTATTTTGACGGAGTGAACAGAATTCTCCATGGTGTGCTCGAAAGCGGAGCATCTATCGGACTTCACACACACGAAACAAACAGCGAAACTATCTATATTCTGAAAGGCAAGGGAGTAGTTCTCTATGACGGAGAATACGAAAAGCTTGAAGAGGGAATGTGTCATCAATGTCCAAAGGGACATACCCACAGCCTGATAAACGACAGTGACGCTGACCTTGAGTTTTTCGCAGTAGTGCCTGAGCAGTAATTGTAATTGTCCTTAGTATCATTAAATATTATAAAATCCAAGCAATATTGAAAAATAGTGTAAAACGCTTCCTGCAATTGTAAACAGATGCCATACTGAATGGAAGTATTTTACTTTTTTGATTGCGTAGAAAATAATTCCGAGGGTGTAGAAAATTCCGCCTGCCAAAAGCAGGATGAGCGAAATTGTGGGCATTGCCTCAATAAGAGGTTTGATTGCAAAGATGATTACCCAGCCCATTGCAACATAGCAGAAAATAGAGGGAATTCTGGATTTTTCAAGATTTATCGAGTTCATTATAATTCCGATTATTGCCGCACCCCATACTATTGAAAACAGAATCCAGCCTGTTGTGCTGTGCAGAAAGTACAGCGTGTACGGCGTGTAAGTTCCTGCAATCAGCAGAAAAATCGTGTTGTGATCCATAATTCTGAAAAAAGCTTTGGCTTTTTTGTTTGTGAACGAATGGTAAAGAGTAGACATTGTGTAGAGAATGATAAGCGATGCGCCGTAGATGCATGAGCTTACAACACCCCAAGCATTGGAGTGAATTGCAGATACAACGATCAGCACGACAGTTCCTGCAATTGAAAGACCGGCACCTGCTCCATGTGAAACGGAGTTGAAAATTTCTTCTCCGAGGGTATATTTTCGTTTTTGTGACATTGCTATTCCGCCTTTGAATTAAGTTATTAATTACATTATACTCCTGATGTATACTTGTAATCAAGCGGAATGTTCAGGTAAAAATAATAATTTTGACTCTGACGTACGCTATCGTGTATGATGTGTTTAACACGAGGAGATTTGTTGATATGAAAACTGTTAAAGAGATGAGCAGTTTTACAGAAGTATGATACGGGGATGCCTCACTAATGCAAGTGAGGCATCCCCATTTTTTGAATATGTTCATATGAACTTAATTTTTTGTATTAATTTTCTCCGTTGTATCGTAAGTCCTCAACTCGCTTGGATTTACCGGCAAAGCGTTGCAGGGTTTCAGGGTCAACAAGTTCAATATTGAATCGAACGATTACAATTTCTTTAAGACCGTACTCTAAGTCGGTTTTAATCTTAGCAAGCTCTTTATCTGAATATAGGTGAGATGGTTTCTTTAATTCTACCAACACTGTTGCAATATCCTGATGCATTTTGTTGCGTTCTAATTTAATGTAATAGTACGGACTCAGCTCTGCAACATTATCAATTGCACATTCAATTTGTGACGGGAATACATTAACACCTTTAAAAACAAACATATCATCTGTTCTTGCAAAAGGAGCCTGCATACGCACGGTTGTACGACCGCACTCACATTTTTCGTGAGTTAAAGTGGTTATGTCTCTTGTTCTGTATCTAAGTAATGGCATACCCTCACGCAATAACGAAGTGAATACTAACTCGCCTTTCTCTCCGTCAGGTAAAACTTCACCGGTTTCAGGATCAATAATTTCAGGATAAAAATAATCCTCAGAAATATGTAAACCGCATCGGCAATCACATTCACCTGCCACACCTGGTCCGAAACATTCAGTTAAACCATAGTTATCTGCTGTTTCAATACCGAGGTTTTCTTCTATTGTATCTCTCATACTTTGAGTACATCTTTCAGCACCAAGAATAACTCGCCTTATTTTAAATTCTTCAATAGGAATATCAGATTGTTTAATAAGATCGGATAAATAAGTTGCATAAGACGGTGTTGCTAAAAGGATTGTTACGCCCATGTCGTGCATCATTAAAAGTTGTTTTTGTGTATTGCCTGTAGAAGCAGGGATAATTGTACAACCAATTTTTTCTGCACCTTGATGAAAACCCAGACCTCCGGTAAATAAGCCATAACCGAAAGAAACTTGGAGAATGTCATCTTTTGTTAGTCCGTTTAAGTAAAGCACTCGTGCGGCACAATCTGCCCATGCTTCCATATCATTTTTGGTGTAATAACCGAGCGTGGGTTTACCTGTTGTACCGGATGAAGCGTGAATTCTTGCAACTTCATTTATTGGAACAGCGAGAAAACCGTCCGGATAATTATCTCTGAGATCTGCTTTTGTTGTGAATGGAATTAAATTTATATCTTCCAAAGTGCGAATTTGACTGCCGGAGGTAATGCCTGCTTCGCTCAACTTCTTTTTATAAAAAGGTACTCGCTCAATACAGTAATCAACCATATTTCTGAGTCGTTTCAATTGTAACTCTTGCATCTTTTCACGATCCATAACTTCGTATTGATCATAATAATTGCCCACTTTTAACACCTCTTATTAACAAACTGCAAAATATAATATACATTAATTAATCAAATATCATTTTATAGCATATTCAAATTAAAATTTAACTATTTTACTGGTTTATTATACCACAGTATTAATAAAAAACAAGCATTTTGTTAAAAAAAGTATAATATAATTAAAATTTGTTGAAATTTCAGCAATTGATAGGCTTTTTAGGATAAAATTGAATGTATTTGTTTTATGACATAGAAAGTTGACAAAGAAACTGTTATGTGTGAATGATCACAACCTAATTATATCTAAGGAGCGAAGAAAGTAGCAGTTACCAATGCAATGTGGGGATTATATCCCCTTAATAAATAGAATTATAACCCCCATAATAAATATTGCCAATGGGGGAATAAGGAAAATGATAGTGTTTAATAAATTATGGAAAACAATGCAGGAAAAAGGAGTGTCAACTTATCAACTTCGTGAGAAGTGTGGTATAGACAGCAAAACTATAAGACGATTGAAGGCTAATGAAAATATTGAAACAAAAACATTAAATAAGCTTTGTACTGCATTACATTGCAGAATTGAAGATATTATGGAATTTAAAGAAGATTGATTTTTCAGATAACAAAAAACGTTATTTAAAAGCAATGTAGCAGTTACCAACACATCGACCTAACGGTTGGGGTCGAGTGCCTCGACACGCAATTCGCCGACGTAACGTCGGTCACAATTCGAGAAGATAAAACGGCATAATCTATACAACGGTTTCCCGACCGTTAAATTGATATGTTAATTGCGTTTTTTGCGGACATGGCACGCCATGTCCCTACTACAGCGTTACATAAACGTTGTTTAAGAGAAATGTAGCAGTTACCAACATATCGACCTAACGGTTGGGCACGAAACGTTTCATCTGTAAACAACCTATCTACTCAAAGATAAAAAACCTCCCAATTTTGGGAGGTTAATTTTTTGGTACTCAATCAGTCGATTTCAACCATAATTTTTTCTTCACTGCGAATAGCTGCGCTACGAGCAATTGTACGGATAGCCTTGGCAATTCTGCCCTGCTTACCGATGATTCTGCCCATATCGTTTTCAGCAACGTGAATATGATAAACAACTGTACCGTCCTCTGCAGGAGCGTCAGCTTCAACGTTTACCGAATCAGGATCGTCTACGAGTCCCTTTGCGATAATAGCAAGTAATTCCTTCATTTTAAAAGTCCTTTCAAGCTTCGCAATTATTCAATTACGCCGTTCTTCTTGAGGAGTGCCTTAACTGTGTCTGTTGGCTGTGCGCCGTTAGCAATCCACTTCTTAACAGCCTCCTGATCAACCTTGAACTCTGATGGCTTCTTGAGGATGTCGTATGTGCCGATTTCCTCGATGAAACGACCGTTTCTTGGATATCTTGAGTCTGCAACGATTACTCTGTAGAAAGGAGCCTTCTTAGAACCCATTCTTCTGAGTCTGATTTTTACTGCCATGATTTTCACCTCTATAAAATAATTAATATATATTCACCAAGTTAGTTGGATGAATGACTGTTATTTAAACGGCGGCATTCCGCCCATCGGCATACCTCCGAGTCCCGGAAGCATATTTTTTCTTTTCTTTTTGCCGTTTTTGCCTTTTGATTTGAACTGCTTCATCATTTTCTGCATTTGTTCAAGCTGTTTGATAAGTCTGTTAACTTCTTCAACACTTCTGCCTGAGCCTGCTGCAATTCTTCTCTTTCTTGAAGGATTCATTACACTCGGATTGCTTCTTTCTTCGGGTGTCATTGAAAGAATGATTGCCTGAACCCAGTCGATCTGTCTGTCGTCGATATCAACATCTTCAAGCTGTTTTCCAAGTCCCGGAATCTTTGAAATAATTCCCTTGAGCGGTCCCATTTTCTTGACTTGTTCAAACTGATCGAGAAGGTCATTGAAGTCGAATTTACTGCTCAGCATTTTCTGAGCCATTTGTTCGGCTTTTTTCTGATCCATCTTGTTCTGTGCATCTTCAATAAGTGTGAGAACGTCGCCCATACCCAGAATACGGCTTGCCATTCTGTCAGGATGGAAAACTTCGATATCTTCAAGCTTTTCGCCGGTACCTGCAAATTTGATTGGTCTGCCTGTTACAGCCTTTACCGAAAGTGCCGCACCGCCTCGTGTGTCACCGTCAAGCTTTGTGAGAATTACGCCTGTGATGTCAAGAAGTTCGTTGAAGCTTTTTGCAACATTAACAGCGTCCTGACCTGTCATTGAGTCGATTACAAGTAAGATTTCATCTGGATTTACCTCAGCCTTGACTTCTTTAAGCTCATTCATAAGAGCTTCGTCAATATGAAGTCTACCTGCCGTATCGAGAATAACAACATCATTGCCGTAGTCTTTTGCCTGCTTGATAGCGGCTTTTGCAATTTTAACAGGGTTTGCAGTTCCCATTTCAAACACAGGAACTCCTGCTTTTCCGCCGACAACTTTAAGCTGTTCAATAGCAGCAGGACGATAAATATCGCACGCTGCGAGTAACGGATTGCGTCCCTGACCTTTGAGCATCTTGGCAAGCTTTGCAGAATGAGTAGTTTTACCTGAACCCTGTAAACCGCAGAGCATAATTACAGTCGGAGGTTTTGATGCAAATTCAATTCTTGCATTTTCTCCGCCCATAAGAGCTGTGAGCTCTTCGTCAACTATTTTAATTACCATCTGTGCAGGGGTGAGGCTTTCCATAACGTCCTGACCTACTGCTCTTTCAGTAACCTTGTTTGTGAAATCCTTGGCAACCTTATAGTTTACGTCAGCTTCGAGAAGTGCAAGTCGTACCTCTCGCATAGCCTCCTTAACGTCACCTTCGGAAAGCTTACCTTTGTTTTTAAGTTTTTTGAATGCATTACTTAGCTTATCCGCAAGTCCTTCAAATGCCATAAAAATTCCTCTTATTCTTTAAGTGCGCCTGCCTTTTGTTCAATCTGACAGGCAAGTTTTTTTATGTTTTCGTCTTGTGAGTTTTCATATATTTGCTGTGCCGTGACTGCAATTTCATCAAGTCCGTCCTCAAGTTCTTTGAAACGTTTGAATAATCCGAGCTTTTTTTCAAAGTCATAAAGCTGTTGTTCGCATCTTTTTATGCTGTCACGCACACCCTGTCTTGTGATTCCCGATTGGTCTGCAATCTCGGCAAGCGACAGATCTTCATTATAATAGAGGTCAATAGCCTGCCTGCCTGACGGTTTCAGAAGTTCACCGTAGAAGTCAAAAAGCAGGGAAACCTCAATGTTTTTCTCCATTTTTACAGCTCCTTGCTGTGCAAAAAGCATTTTGCGATGTAAAGTTTTTTTCTTTACACCTCTGAGATTATAATACATTAATAAACGTTTGTCAAGAAGTTTTTGCCGAATAACATTGATAAAATTCAGAATTTTTTTAAATATAATATTATAAAATTTTCAAAATATTACTTATAATAAATTGGCGTGAATTGCTTTGTTCACAGACAATAAGAAAAATTAACCATAAATATTACAAAGCAGACATTTTTACGACTTCTGTTTTCGTCATTTTTAACAAAATTTTAAAATTAGTGAAAAAAACTATTTTTTGCGAGTATTTCTCTTTAAAATGTGGTATAATTGTTTTGAAATTCATTGAAAACAGGAGTTTTGCCCTACGGAACAAGTTATAAATATTGACAGAATGGAAACGGCTGTAGCGCTTTTTGGCAGTTTTGACGAGAATATTAAACTTATCGAAAAGGAATTCGGCGTTCATATAACCTGTCGTGACAGTGAACTTAAAATTGACGGCGAGGCTGAAAGCGTTTCCAAATCATATAAAGTTATTGAAAGTCTGCTTCAGTTTATCAACAGAGGTGAGGCATTGTCTGAGCAGAATATCAGATATTGCATTTCTCTTGTCAATGAGGGAAGCGAAGAAAAAATTGAACAGCTTGCAGGCGATTGCATTTGCATAACCTCAAAAGGCAAGCCAATAAAGCCAAAGACGATAGGTCAGAAGCGTTATTGCAATATGATTGCAAAAAACACCATAACCATCGGTGTAGGGCCTGCCGGTACAGGCAAGACATATCTTGCCGTTGCAATGGCTGTCACAGCTTTCAGAAGCAAACAGATCAATCGTATTATTCTGACCAGACCTGCTGTTGAAGCGGGTGAAAAGCTCGGTTTTCTTCCGGGAGATTTGCAAAGTAAGGTCGATCCGTATTTAAGACCTCTGTACGATGCACTGTTTGATATGCTCGGTGCGGAAACTTATCAGAAATATGTTGAGCGTGGCAATATTGAGGTTGCACCTCTTGCTTATATGCGAGGCAGAACTCTTGACGATAGCTTCATAATTCTCGACGAAGCTCAGAACACCACAAGCGAGCAGATGAAAATGTTCCTTACTCGACTCGGCTTCAACTCAAAAATGGTCATCACGGGTGACATTACTCAGATCGACCTTCCGAGAGGTGCAAAGAGCGGTCTTAAAGATTGTATAAAAATTCTCAGAAACATTGAAGGAATAGGCAACTGTACATTCGATGAAAAAGATGTTGTGCGCCACAGACTTGTACAGGACATCATCAAGGCGTATGCAAAATATGAAAATGCCAGAATATAACATTGGGGTAATGTTATAAAAATATAAAATCTGAAAGGAATGATTCTAATGGCAGATAACAAGATAAGAGTAGTGATAACGAACAAACAGAAAACAGTAAAAATTCCAACAGGTATCAGAATGCTTGTGCGTCGTTGCTGTAATGCTGTTCTTCAGCTTGAAAAATTTGAAGGCCCTGCTGAAATCAGCGTAACTTTTACAGATAACAAGGGTATTAAGGAACTCAACAAACAGTATCGTGACAAGGACATCGAAACAGATGTACTTTCATTTCCTATGGGCGAAAACGGTGTTTATGACACCGATATGGAAACAGGCGCAAAGATTCTCGGTGACGTTGTAATTTCAATGGAAAAGGCAAGAGATCAGGCTGAACTTTTCGGACACAGCCTTCAGAGAGAAGTGGGTTATCTTACAGCGCACAGTGTGCTTCACCTTCTTGGATATGATCATATGGAAAAACTTGAAAAGGTAAGAATGAGAGAGAAAGAAGAGCTCATTATGGATCAGCTCGGACTTCCGGCATCATCAAGCTACATAGTTGACGAAGATATGGCATGAGAAAACAGATTTCAAGCTTCAGATGTGCCTTCAGAGGTATATGGAATACGGTGAAAAGCGAAAGCCATATGAGATTTCATATGGTTGTAGGGGCTTATGTTCTGATTTTTTCGCTTTTCTATGATTTTTCGCCTGCGCAGATTGCATTGCTGATATTTCTCATTGCGTCTGTAATGGCGGCTGAAATTATAAATACCTGTATCGAGGAGCTTTGCAATCTCACGGCTGACAGATACGAACCCCTCGTGAAAACTGCAAAAGATGCAGCCGCAGGGGCTGTGCTTGTGCTGTCAATTGCTGCTGTTGCAGTGGCGGTAGTTTTCTTTTTTGATATTGAAGTAATTATTGGAATTTTTAAATTTTTCATTGCTAATCCCGTGTTGATAGCAGTGCTTGTGATTTCTGCGGTCGTTTCTATATTATTTATATGGCTCGGACCTGTGGGACTCAAAGAAAAGTTACTTCGTTGGAAATTAAAAAATAAAAAGCAACGTGATGTTGCTTCCAAATCGAGCAGATAGGTTGTATTTATGATAAACTTTAATGCCCGATTGTTATAAATCAGTAAATTATTATAAAGACATAAAAGGGGCAATCTTTTTTGGTTTGCCCCGATTTTAATAAGAGGTACAATTAATGAACACTAATGACAAATCAGCTTTTATAGCTATCGTAGGCAGACCTAATGTGGGCAAAAGCTCAATACTTAACAGACTTTTAGGACAGAAAATTGCAATCGTATCAAGCAAGCCACAGACTACCAGAAACAGGATCACAGGTGTCCTCACCGACGGGGAATATCAGCTTGTTTTCTTTGATACACCCGGTATGCACAAGCCGAAAAATTCACTCGGCAAATATATGGTGCGTTCCGTAAATGAGTCGGTAGGCGGGGTTGATTGCTGTATGCTCGTTGTTGAGGCAGGCAAAGAACCGACACAGACGGACCTGACATTGATTGAAAAATTCAAGGCTCTTGATATGCCTGCAATTCTTGCAATCAATAAAATTGATATGCTCAAAGAAAAAGACGAACTTATGAAGCAGATTCTTGAGTATACAAAGCTATATGATTTTGATGCTGTTGTGCCCGTAAGCGCACAGGACGGAAACGGAATGAATGAGCTTTTAGATGAGCTCAAAAAGCAGTCAAGCGAGGGCGGACATTATTTTGATGATGATACTCTTACAGACCAGCCTGAAAGAGTAATTGTTGCAGAAATTATCCGTGAAAAGATTTTAAGACTTTGCGATAAGGAAATTCCGCACGGAACAGCCGTTGTAATTGAGAAAATGAAAACACGAGAGAACGGAATCCTTGACATTGACGCAACGATTTTCTGTGAACGTGATACGCACAAGAGAATTATCATCGGCAAAAGCGGTTCGATGCTCAAGAAAATCAGCACATATGCACGTCAGGACATTGAGAATTTCTTTGACTGCAAGGTGTTTTTACAGACTTGGGTCAAAGTAAAAGAAGATTGGCGCAACCGTGCCCAGATTTTGCAGAACTTTGGCTTTGATGAAAAGAACTTTGATTGATATGGAAATTAGTTTTAAAAATGCAGTTTTTACAGACTGTGAAGAAATACAAAGAATACAAGAAAAATCTTTTGCGGCGCTTTTGGAAAAATATCAGGATTTTGATACCAATCCTGCAACTGAAACTCTCGAAAAAATACAGTACAAATTTAATCAAGACGTCACTAAGTACTATTTTATTATGTCCGAAAACGTAAAAATCGGAGTAATAAGGCTTGTGAGTATAGATGAAACGACAATGAGAATTTCACCTGTGATGATTTTGCCCGAGTATCAAAATAAAGGCTTTGCACAGAAAACCTTTTATGAAATGGAGAAGAAATACCCGTATATAAAGGTGTGGCAGTTAGATACCATAAAACAGGAAGAAAAGCTCTGTTATCTTTACGAAAAACTCGGATATACAAAAACAGGCAGGGAAGAGGATATCAAGCAGGGAATGACAATCATTTATTATCAGAAGGTAATCAAATAATACTATGAAATACATTGAATTAGATGTCGACGTCGTGACACCACTGACAATTTGAGAAGATAAAGTTGTATAAAAATTACGACATGATCCTGACAGTGAAATTCACTTATATATTAATCTTTCCACCCGAATTACAAGCCGAGGTACTCGGCGATTTTCAATTTACAGAGGAAACAAGATGAAACAGAAATATAAATTTGGCTTTGATTTGTGGGGTTTGGTGCTGTTTTTTATAATAATGATACCGAATTTTATTTGGTTCGCGGTTCCTGCACCTGATGACATACTAAGGGCAGAGTCAAAAACCGAAGCAATAGATACAATAGCGTCTGTGTGTCAGGTTCTTATGGTGATATCTTTATGTATATTTGTTAATAAAGAACGTAAAAAATTTCGCATAAATCCGCTGGTTATTACGATACTAATCAGTTGTTTGCTGTACTTTATCGGGTGGATATTTTATTATAACGGTGTGATAAATGCCGCAGTCATTCTTGATTTATGCGTTATGCCGTGTCTGTCATTTTTGTTTTTTGCAATAGACAGAAAAAATATGATTGCAATTGTACCTGTTTCAATTTTTACAATATGCCATCTGATATATGGTATTGTTAATTTTATTGCTTGATTAGGGTGGTATAATGTTATTGGAAGAAATCAAAAATTATTGTTTGAGCAAGCACAAAGCGTATGAAACATATCCTTTCGGAAAAATTCCGATTTGCTACAAGCTTAATAATAAAATATTTGCTCAAATTTATCCAAAAGAAACTGATTTTAAAATAACCCTCAAATGTACTGCCGATGTAGGCGAATTTTACAGAACGATTTATCCAAATAAGGTAGTAAGAGGTTATCATTGTCCGCCTGTTCAGCAACCGTATTGGAACACGATTTATCTTGATGATTTTCCGGATGATGAACTTTTGAATATGATAGATCACGCATACGAAACCGTGTTCAAAAGCTTTAGTAAGAAAATTCAAAAACAAATTTCCGA
This sequence comes from Ruminococcus sp., assembly GCA_036306945.1. GTDB lineage: Bacteria > Bacillota > Clostridia > Oscillospirales > Acutalibacteraceae > Ruminococcoides. The sequence continues at coordinate 25,050 of JAXJYO010000060.1, forward strand.
AAAAGAAATAAAATTATTTTCAACCAATATTTACAACAAATAAAACCCGTCTATCTAAAAACACTAAATTCGGAGGTGTTTTTATGGATGACTGGTATATGTGGCAGGCATTTTTTACAACAGGAAACGTACTTGACTATCTTCGCTACAAAGAAATTCAGAATGCAAAAGATACAGGTGCAGATACTATTCGCAGGGAGGAAACCGATGAAATTCCGGACGGAAGGTCTTATAATCAGGGAACAGAATATCGGTGAACAGGACAAGCTTGTTTATGCACTTACAAAGTCAAACGGCGTGATCAAAGCCTTTGTCAGAGGTGCTAAAAATATAAAAAATCAGAAGTGCGCTTCAACGTCGCTTCTGTCATATTCCCGACTCACAATCTACAAAGGTCGGGATAGCTACATAATCGGCGAGGCAAGAACTATCCGTATATTTTCAAAGCTGAGAAGCGATGTCAGAAAGATGTGCCTTGCACAGTATTTTTGCGAGCTTGCACTCACAATTTGCCCCAGAGAACAGAAAAGTGACGCTTTTTTGAGCCTTATTCTCAACTCACTTTATCTGTTGTCGGAGAATAAGCGCAGTGCTGATCTCATAAAACCGTGCTTTGAAATGCGCCTTGCGAGTATGGCAGGTTATATGCCGGATCTCAGAATTTGCAGAGAATGTGGTGAATACTCAGCCGAGATAATGTATTTTCTGCCACGCACAGGTATGCTTGAGTGCGGAAACTGCCATATAAAAAACGGCGAACTTGCAATTGCGATGAATCCATCGGTTCTTACGGCACTTCGCCATACTATCTATGCAGATGACAACAAATTGTTTTCATTTGCACTTTCGCAGGAGGGGCTTGATGTTCTCAATCAGGCAAGCGAAAGTTATCTCAAATACAGATTTGAGAAGGATTTTAAAACCCTTACATTTTATAAAACTATACTATAAAGGTGTTGCTATGAACAGACATTACAAAACACTTGAACTTGATAAAATACTCGAAAAGCTGGCAGGTCAGACTAATCTTGACGATGCCAAAGAAATGGCTCTGAATCTTGAACCTCAGTTTGATTTGAATAAGGTTCAGACGCTTTTGAAGCAAACTGATGATGCCGTTATTCTCAGCGGAAAGTTCGGTGCACCATCCTTTGGCGGAGCAAAGAACTGTGCAAATCAACTCAGAAGAGCGCAGGCAGGAGGTTGCCTTACAACAGGTGAACTTCTCAAAATTGCCCAGACTCTCAGAATAATCCGCACCGTTAAGGAGTGGCATTCACGGTTTGCAAATACCGAAACTTCGCTCGACGGATATTTCAGCGGACTTATATCAAATAAATTTCTCGAAGAGAAAATTAATTCTGCAATTCTGAGCGAGGACGAAATCGCAGACGGTGCAAGCACTGCACTTGCAGATATCCGCAGAAAAATCCGCACAGCTTCGTCAAAAGCCAGAGAAGTGCTCGATAAAATTATTCACAGCTCAACATACATAAAGTATCTGCAAGATGCTATCGTTACACAACGTGACGGAAGATATGTTGTGCCTGTAAGGAGCGAGTGCCGAAATAACGTCCCCGGTCTTGTGCATGATACTTCATCAAGCGGACAGACTGTATTCATTGAGCCTATGGGAGTTGTACAGGCTAACAATGACATCAAAATGCTAAAATCAAAGGAAGAGGAAGAAATTGAGCGAATCCTCTTTGAATTGTCTGCCAATGCAGGAGATTTTGCAGACAGTATTATAAGAAGCTACACAAATCTTGCAAATCTCAATCTTATTTTTGCAAAGGCAAACCTTGCGTATTCTATGAAGGCAACAATGCCGATTATGAACGACAGGGGAGTTGTTGATATCAAGCAGGCAAGACATCCGCTCATTGATAAGGATAGAGTTGTGCCTGTGGATATCGTGCTCGGAAAGTCATTTGACACTCTGATGATTACAGGTCCTAACACGGGTGGTAAGACCGTAACATTAAAGACACTCGGACTTCTGACTTTAATGGCGATGTGCGGACTTTTGGTTCCGTGTGCTGACAACAGCGAGTTGTCCGTTTTCAGAAGAGTTTTGGTTGATATCGGTGATGAGCAGAGCATTGAGCAGTCGCTTTCGACATTCTCTGCACATATGACAAATATAATTCAGATAATCAAACTTGCAAATGCGGGTTCGCTCTGTCTTATCGACGAATTGGGTGCAGGAACCGACCCTGTAGAGGGTGCGGCACTTGCAATTGCTATACTTGAAAAGCTCAGAGCACGTCACGCAAAAATTGCATCGACCACCCACTATGCAGAGTTAAAAGAATATGCGCTTCGCACTGAGGGAGTAGAAAACGGTTGTTGCGAATTTGACGTTGCCACATTGAAGCCGACCTACAGACTTTTGATAGGTGTTCCCGGAAAGAGTAATGCGTTTGCGATTTCAAAAAGACTCGGTATGGATACCGAAATTGTAGACCGTGCACAGGAACTTGTATCTGCTGAAAGCAGACAGTTTGAGGACGTTGTTGAAAAGCTTGAAAAGCGTCGCCAGAGCCTTGAAAAACAGCTTGAAAATGCAAACAAGCTTACAGCAAAGGCGAATACCGAAAAGCAGAAAGCCGAGAACGAAATGCTCAAGGCAAAGCGTGACGCCGAACGTGAGATAGAGCGAGCAAAGCAGGAAGCACAACGCATTATTTCACGCACAAGAGCACAAGCTGACGCACTCGTAGAAGAACTTGAAAAGGCACGCAAAGCAAAAGAAATGACAGCCGAAGCACGTTCAAAATTGAAGCGTGACATCGACAAAATGGAAGCTCACGCAGACCCGATTCAGGCTAAGAATACACCGAATGAGGAGTACAAATTGCCACGTCCGCTTAAAGTCGGCGACAGTGTGCTGATATATGATATTGACAAAAACGCAACTGTTCTTGCGCCGCCCAATAAAGAGGGACTTGTACTTGTGCAGGCGGGAATTATAAAGACAAGAGTTGATATCAAAAATCTGAGATTGTTAAAATCTCAGAACAAGCCCGAAGTCAGCAAGTTCTCAAACAGACGAAATGTTCCGAGCAAAATGGATGTTCGTCCGGAAACTGAGGTCGATGTCAGAGGTGAAACAGCTTTTGATGCGATCAATATTGTTGATAAGTCGATTGATAATGCCGTGCTTGCAGGAGTTGGCAAGCTGACGATTATTCACGGCAAGGGAACGGGCGTTCTCCGCCGAGAGATCAATCAATATCTGAAGTCAAATAAAGCCGTAAAAAGTCACCGCCTCGGAGTATTCGGTGAGGGCGAAGACGGTGTAACGATTGTCGAACTAAAATAACAGGAGCAGAATATGAAAAAACAATACCTTGACAGCGGAAAAATCGTAGGGACACACGGTATAAAGGGTGAAGTGAGAATTGACCCTTGGTGTGATTCGCCTGAATTTTTATGTATGTTCAAAAAACTTTATCTCGATGAAAAGGGTCAAACTTTTATCGAGGTGAAATCACGTCCGCATAAGAACATTACCCTTGCAAAAATCAAGGGAGTTGATACAATTGAAGATGCTGAAAAGCTTCGTGGAAAAATAGTCTACATCAACCGAAATGACATCAGTCTTGAAGAGGGTGTAAACTTTGTTCAGGATCTTATCGGTCTTGAAGTCAGAGATGCTGACAATGACATGGTTTACGGTAAAATTTCCGATGTTATCCGCACAGGTGCAAATGACGTTTATGAAATTACAGATTCGGACGGCAAAAAATACTTAGCACCTGTTATTGATGAAGTTATAATTGAAACAGACATAGACAACGGATTTGTACTTATTCGTCCGATGAAAGGAATTTTTGACGATGAGGATTGACATAATAACACTGTTCCCCGAAATGTTTGAACCTGTTCTTAATGAAAGTATTATAGGCAGGGCTCAGAAAAGCGGTGCAATTGAAATCAATTGTCATCAGCTCAGGGACTATGCTTTTGACAAGCACAGACGAGTTGACGACACTCCATACGGCGGGGGAATGGGAATGCTTATGAAAGCAGAACCCATTGCGCTTTGCTTTGAGGATATCTGTAAACAGACAGGCACAAAGCCTCATTTTGTATATATGTCACCACAGGGCAAAACTCTCAGCCAGCAAAGGCTCAGAGAACTTTCCGAAATTGAAAATATCTGTGTTCTCTGCGGTCATTACGAGGGTGTTGACCAGAGATTACTCGATTCATTCATAGATGAGGAAATTTCAATCGGTGACTATGTTTTGACAGGCGGTGAACTTCCTGCAATGGTGTTTACCGATGCACTTGCAAGAATGGTTCCGGGGGTGCTTTCAAACAACGAATGTTTTACCGAAGAAAGCCATTTTAACGGACTTCTTGAGTACCCTCAGTACACAAAGCCGAGCGAGTGGAGAGGTATGGAAGTTCCCGAGGTTTTGCTCAGCGGTCATCATGCAAATATCGAAAAGTGGCGACGTGAAAAAAGCATAGAAGTTACCCGTCAGAAACGTCCCGAACTTCTTGAAGGAAAATAATACAAATTGTTAAAATGCACAATAAACGGCTTGAATTTTTGTCTACAAGTGATGATTAATACGAAATTATTTTAGTGTATTGACCTTGCACAAAAAAACGTATATAATGTTTATTAAAACAAGCCTTTATTGGCTGATAAGTTTAAATTTTAATAAGGCAGAGAGGGTTTTCAAAATGTATGTTAAGGAAGTTTTAGTACAGAATAAAGCTGGTTTACACGCTCGTCCCGCTACATTCTTTATTCAGAAGGCTAATGAGTATAAGTCAACAATCTGGGTTGAGAAGGAAGAGCGCCGTGTTAACGCAAAGAGTCTTCTTGGTGTGCTTTCACTCGGTATCATCGGCGGCACAACAATCAAAGTAATTGCTGACGGTTCAGACGAAACTGATGCAGTTGAAGGCCTTGTTGCTCTTGTTGAATCAGGCTTTGCTGAATAATTTTAGACAGTAACAGTCAAATAGATTATGGGCGGATTATTCCGCCCTTTTGTTTTATATAGGCTATAGGCGGTGATTGATTATGAATCCGAAACTTTCCGAACTCAGAAAAAAAGCAATGGCTCTTCCGCTTTTGCCGGGAGTGTATATAATGCACGGCAAGGACGGAGAAATTATATATATCGGCAAGGCAAAGGCTCTCAAAAACAGAGTCAGTCAGTATTTCGGCTCACAGAATAATCACGCTGAAAAAGTACGCAGAATGGTTGATAATGTCGATGATTTTGAATATATCATCACCGACAGCGAGTTTGAGGCACTTATTCTTGAGTGCAGTCTTATCAAACAGCATACGCCTAAATATAATATTCTGCTCAAGGACGACAAGGGCTACAGTTATATAAAGGTCAGTAAAGGCGATTGGAGCAGAATTTCGTACACTTTGCAGAAAACCGATGACGGTGCCGAATATATCGGGCCGTACAAGAGCAGCTTTTATGTGAAGAGTGCGGTGGAGGAAGCTAACAAAATATTTATGCTTCCAACCTGCAACAGACGTTTTCCGCAGGATTTCAGAAAAGGCAGACCGTGCCTGAATTATCATATCAAGCAGTGTATGGCACCTTGCACAGGAAGAGTAAAACTCAAAGATTACAGGGAAAGTCTTGAACAGGCTCTTGATTTTCTTAAAGGCGGTTCATCAAATTCAATAAAACAGCTTACCGAACAGATGAACGAAGCCGCAGAAAATCTTGAATTTGAGCGTGCGGCAAGGATCCGTGATAAAATAAATGCCGTAAAGAAAATGGGCGACAAGCAGAAAGTCGTAGCCAACAAGGTGCTTGACGAGGACGTAATAGGAAGTTTTTCAGACGACGGTAAAATCTGCTTTCAGGTGTTCAGATTTGAAGGTGGAAGGCTTTTTGACAGAGAAAGTTTTATCTTTGACAGCGGAGATTCCGAAAGCGATATTGAGGAATTTCTCCTCAGTTACTATACCCTCAGAAATGATATTCCTAAAAATATTGCACTTGATAAAACTTTTGACGGAATTGAAGATATCTCAAAATGGCTGTCTGAAAAACGTGGCAATAAGGTCAATGTAACTGTTCCTCAAAGAGGTGAACAGGCACAGCTTGTTGCGATGTGCCGTTCTAATGCAGCCGAAGCGCTTGCACAGAAAAAGGGAGCGACTGTGCGTGAATACGGAGTTCTTGAAGAACTCAAGGAAACTCTCGGGCTTGAAAAACTGCCTGAATATATCGAATCTTACGATATTTCAAACCTTGCCGGAACTGAAAATGTTGCAGGAATGGTGGTTTACAAAAACGGCAAACCTCTCAAATCAGCATACAAAAAATTCAAGATCAAAGGTTTTGATGGTCAGGACGATTATGCGTCAATGGTAGAGGTTATTTCACGACGATTTGATGAATACTATAAAGCAGAGGATAGCGAAGAGGGATTCGGAAGACTTCCTGACCTTATTTTGCTTGACGGTGGTAAAGGGCAGGTTGCAGTTGTAAAGCAGGTACTTGAACAGAAAAATATAAAAGTTCCGCTTTTTGGTATGGTCAAAGATGATAAGCACCGCACAAGAGCCGTGACAGGTGACGGCGGAGAAGTCGCAATCAGTTCAAAGAGGGCACTTTTTACATTTCTCAGTAAATTACAGGACGAGGTTCATCGCTTTGCAATCGGTTATCATCACAGCAGACGAAGCAAGAATACTTTCAGAAGCTCACTTACAAATATTGACGGAGTAGGTGAAGTCAGGGCGAAATCCCTGCTCAAGTATTTCAGAACCATTGACAACATTTCAAAGGCTGACCTTGAGGAACTTGAAAATGCACCTAAAATGACAAAGGATACGGCACTTGCTGTTTATAAATATTTTCACCAAAACGATGAAAACTAAAATATTGTTGTAAAATTCACGATAATGTGTTATACTGACATCACAAAGGCAAAGGATAGATATTATGAGAGTAATTACAGGCATTGCAAGAGGCAGACGTCTTGAAACACTTGAGGGTGAAGATGTAAGACCCACAACCGACAGAATAAAAGAAGCAGTATTTTCAATTATCCAGTTTGAAACTGAGGGCAGAGTTTTTCTCGACCTTTTTGCAGGCTCGGGACAAATGGGAATCGAAGCACTCAGCAGAGGTGCAAAAACAGCATACTTTGTTGACAATGCAAAAAAATCCGTTGAAACTCTCAAAAGAAATCTCAAAACTACAAAGCTTGAGCAGGATGCAAAGGTTTTTTCGATGGATTATCAGAGTTTTCTTTCAATGAATTCAGAAAATTTTGATATAGCTTTTCTTGATCCTCCTTACAGAACCGGGATGTTGCAGAAATCGCTTGAGCTCATACCTGAGATGATGAAAGATACGGGTGTTATTATTGCAGAAAATCCTCTTGATGAAGAAATTTTGTCGAATTACGGAAATTTTGTACTTGACAGACAGTATCGCTATGGTAAAATAAAAATAAGTACATTCAGACATAAGGATTTTGCAAAATGAATAAAACAGTAATATGTCCGGGCAGTTTTGACCCTGTGACATACGGTCATCTCGATGTAATCAGAAGAGCATCAAAGATGTTTGACCATGTTATAGTAGCCGTATTGGTGAATTCATCAAAGTCACCGTGTTTTTCAATTGACGAGCGTATGGAATTTTTAAGAGAAGTAACTCAGGATATTGAAAATGTTGAAGTGGCAAGCTTTGAAGGTCTTCTTGCAGAGTATTGCAAAGAAAGAAATGTTGACGCAATAGTAAAGGGGTTGCGGGCAGTTTCTGACTTTGAGTATGAATTCCAGATGGCGATAACAAATAAAAAACTCAATCCTCAGCTTGAAACTATTTTTCTCACAGCTGATGCGGATTCAATGTACCTCAGCTCAAGTATGGTGAGAGAGGTTGCTTCAATGGGTGGCGATATCAGCAATTTTGTACCGGAGTGTATTCATGACAGAATTGTTGAGAGAATAAACAGATTTAGGAAATAAATTTTCGGAGATATAAGGAGTGGACAAAAATGAAAGTTGATGATTTAATTTTACAGCTTCAGGATGTTATTAATGACGCAAAGTCAATGCCGTTTTCAGGTGGCAAGGTAATGGTAAGCAGTGATGAGATTTATGACATCATTGATCAGATTCAGGACGCTATGCCTGCTGAAGTAAGACAGGCAAAGAATATTGTGGCTGACAGAAAGCAGATTCTCTCAGAAGCAAACCGTGAGTCTGAAAACATTATCAGAGCAGCGGAAGAGCGCAAAAAGGCAATGCTCAATCAGAATGAAATCGTAAGAGAAGCTCAGGCTAAGGCTAAAGAAATCGTAGATGATGCAAAGCAGAAGTCAGCTGAAATCAGAAAAGCTGCCAATGTTTATGTTGAAAGCATTATCAAGCGTACTGAAGAGGGTATAGCTACACAGCTTGAGGAGATCAGAAAGACAAGATCAAACATTGTCAACTCACAGAAGCAGAAACCACAGGGTTAATTTTCAGAAGGTCGGACATTTTGTCCGACCTTTTTGTGATATATGACATTTGTTTTGCGCAGAGAAAATAAATTAGAACGTTTGTTTGTAATAATTTGCGTGGAATTGTAACTTTTTTAATCAGATAAAACACTTAACAGCCGAATTATGATCTGTTTTCAGGACATATTCGGCTGTTTATTTTTCATTTTGAGAATAATAAGTGCCTGTTAATTTCCAAAAATTGCAAATCTGATAAATTTTAAATTATTTTGTAAATTTTATTACTGTCATTCGTAACTTTTACTTGATTTTTTTGATGTCTTAGAGTATAATTATATCAAACGGTGGCATATTGTGTCATTTGGTGACTGAAAACTACGGTTTTTGAAGCAAAATCAAGAAAAATGTGATGGAGGTGGCAAAATGTTTTCGGGAATGTCAAATCATTCAATCGACTCAAAAGGTCGAATCGTTTTGCCTGCCAAATTTCGTGAAGAACTCGGAAACACATTTTATCTTGCACGAGGTTTCGGAAATTGCTGTATTCAGGCTATGTCAACCGAACAGTTCAATACGATCTGCTCCAGAATTCTTGAGCTCCCTGCCGACAAGGCGATGGCTTTGCAGTACACTTTCAGCGCTACAGCCGTTGAAGTGACACCAAATGCTCAGGGAAGAGTCATCATTCCTCAGAATCTGCGTGAATTTGCAGGAATTGAGGGCGATGCGCTTGTAATCGGAATGAATACAAGAATCGAAATTTGGAGTCAGCCTAAGTTTGACGAATATATGGCTTCACAGCAGAACACAATAGCAGAAGCCTTGTCGATGCTCAGATTTTAAGGAGGCAATATGGAATTTTCCCACGTTCCGGTCCTTCTTAACGAAACAATAGAAGGGCTTGACATAAAAGAAAACGGCATTTATGCCGACGGTACTGCAGGCGGCGGAGGTCACAGCAGCGAGATACTAAAGCGACTTACAACAGGCAAGCTTATCTCGATTGATCAGGATCCCGATGCTATCGGTACACTTACTCAGAGGTTTAAAAATAACGAGAATTCGATAATAATAAAGGGCAACTTTGCTGACATCAAAGAGTTATTGCAGCTTAGGGGTGTTGGCAGGCTTGACGGAGTGTTGCTTGATATCGGTGTTTCCTCCCATCAACTTGATACTGCGTCAAGAGGTTTTTCTTTCCACGAAGACGCACCTCTTGATATGCGTATGAGCCAAAGCGGCACGACGGCTGAAGAACTTGTCAACACCCTTCCGATGGGTGAACTCAGGCATATAATCAGCACTTACGGTGAGGAAAAGTATGCTGCGTCTATAGCCAGAGGCATTGTAAATGCAAGAGAAGAGAGTCCGATAAAGACAACGCTTGAACTTGCAGAAATTATCAAAGCCAATGTCCCTCAGAAGGTAAGACGTGACGGACACCCTGCAAGAAAAACGTTTCAAGCTATACGAATCGCAGTAAATGACGAACTCGGAGTGCTTGTGAAAGGTCTTGACGGAGCATTTGAAATGCTCGGAAGCGGCGGCAGACTTGCAGTTATCACTTTCCATTCGCTTGAAGACAGAATAGTCAAGCAGAAAATGGCATCGTGGTGTCAGGGCTGTACTTGTCCAAAGGATTTTCCTGTTTGCGTATGCGGAAATAAGCCGAAGGCGAAACTTGTAAATCGAAAGCCTATTTGTGCAAATGAAACAGAATTAGATGAAAACCCGAGAGCAAGAAGTGCAAAGTTGAGAATATGCGAAAAAATTTAAAGAAATTTTCTCTCAACTATAGACAAAGTAACTTATTTGTAGTAAAATATAACAAAGTTGTAAAGAGTGTTACAAATACAAGTAATTGTGTTTGAATTAGTTGTAATTACTACATATACGGTTCAATTTTAATAAGTTCTTGAAATAAGAACAGATTGTGTGTATAACGATTCGGAGTAATTGTTAAAAAATTGAAACTTTTTTGTTTTAAAGAATTAAGATGAAAAAGTGTGTGTGTTTTATGAAAATTTTGGGATATAGAAAGGCACAAGGTGCATACTAATGGCATATGAAAACAGAAATGCAGCTTATGATTTGAGTCTTTTTGATGATACTGACTATACATCGGGATCAACTGCTCCTGAGCGTCACAAAAAGGAAGTACATAAAAAAGATGCAAGAAAAAAGACAGGTAAAACGAATAAAGTTGTAACCCTGCCGCAGGAAGAACTTAACAAAATCAGACGACGCAAGCACAATCCTTTAAAGCTTGTAGTCGGAAGCATAGGCGGATTGTCAGTAGCTCTCGTAATCGGATTCATAATTGTGGGACAGGTTCAGCTTACAGAGCTCAATCAGGAGATTATTTCAGCAAAGGCAACACTTGCAGATTGTCAGAGTATTTACACTCAGAATCAGATGAAAGTAGAGTCTGAACTTTCTAACGCTGAAATCGAAGAGTATGCAGAAAATGTGCTTGGTATGACCAAAGCATCAAACGCTCAGAAAGAGTTCGTAACACTTTCCGGCGGAGATAAGGCAGAGGTATCTGCTCAGCAGAGCGAAAACCTTTTTACTCAGTTTATTGATTCCATAAAAAATCTTTGGTCATAACATTCATTTCAATTTAATAAATATGTTATGAGAGAATGAGAGTTAAGACTGCGTCTTGACTCTTTTTTCGGTATATATACGGGTATACCAAATATTGTAAAATTAAAATTGCGGTGGAAGGAGCTTTGATTTGGAAAATAACGGAAATTCTCGTAATACAAACAAGAGAGCCGCAAAAGGTCCGAACCAACGTCTTAGACAGCGTACGGCAATATTGATAATATTGATTCTTATAGTCGGATTCGGAGCGGCAATTGCAAGACTGTCATATCTTACTCTTGTTCAGGGAGCAACGCTTCAGGAATCTGCTGTAGATCAGCAGCTTAAAGATACAACGATTCCGGCAAAACGAGGTACGATTTACGATAAAAACGGAAAGATTCTTGCAGAAAGTGCGTCTGTATGGCAGGTGGTAATGGCACCTATATATTTCAAAACAGATGAACAGCGCAAGGCTTGTGCAGAAGGTCTTTCCGAGATTCTTGGACTTGACTATGATAACGTCTATGAAAAGACACAGCAGGAAAGCTATTATGTTGTAGTCAAGAGAAAAATCGAGGTTGAGGCAAGAGATAAAGTTCTTGAACTCATAGATAAGCTTGACGAAGAATACGATTGCGGAAATGTAATCGACCTTCTTGATGACTACAAAAGATACTATCCTCACAATGACCTTGCTTCCTGTGTAATCGGTTTTACAGGTAGCGATGAACAAGGTCTTGAAGGAATTGAATATCAGTATGATGATTACCTCTCAGGAACGCCGGGACGACTCATCACGGCTAAAAATGCACAGGGAACCGATATGCCGTTCCAGTATGAACAAAATGTAGATGCAGAGGACGGCAATAACATATATCTTACGATTGATGAAACAATTCAGTCAATCTGCGAAAAATATATGAAGCAGGGAATTGCAGATAATAATGTACTCAACAGAGGTGTCTGCATAGCAATGGATGTAAACACAGGTGCAATCCTTGCGATGGTAACGGTTGACGGTTACGACCTTAACGACCCCTACACTTTGCCTAAAAGTGATCAGAAAGAAATCAGCGCTCTGCCTGAAAAAGAACAGGCTCAGGCTGAGAGTGAAGCACTTGCCGCAATGTGGAGAAACAAGGCTATCACAGATACCTATATGCCGGGTTCGGTATTCAAAATCTGTACAGCATCAATGGCTCTTGAAGAGGGTAAGATTGATGACAATACCACATTTGTCTGCACAGGTTCAATGACAATTGCCGATGCAAAGCCGATTCATTGTCATCAGTTGAGCGGACACGGTACGCAGACGTTTACACAGGCGATCTGTAACTCCTGTAACCCTGCATTCATTCAGATAGGACAGTTGCTCGGGATAAACAAATTCTGTCAGTATTATCAGGGATTCGGTTTTTCTGAGAAAACAGGAATTGATCTCCCCGGTGAAGCAGAGGACCGCTTCTGGCCGGAAGGTACAATGTCTGAAGTCGATTTGGCGGTTGCCTCATTCGGACAGAACTTCTCAATTACACCTATTCAGATGATTACAGCTTGTTCAGCAGTTGCAAACGGTGGATATGTTCTTCAGCCGTATATGGTTTCAAAGATTACCGATTCTGAGGGCAATGTAATTAAAACTACAGAAAAGACTGTTAAACGTCAGGTTATCTCAGGGGCTACTTCTGATAAGATGAACGAAATTCTCGGTTACAATACAGAAACAGCCGGTGCGACAGCAGGATATATAGCAGGTTATAAAATAGCAGGTAAAACAGGTACATCTGAGAAAATCGGCTCAGAAGTCGAGAGTACATTCTCGGAGGACTACATCGCATCATTTTGCGGATATGCTCCTGCCGATGACCCTCAGATAGCAATGCTTGTATTCTTTGATACACCTTCAGGTGATGCTTATTACGGTTCACAGGTATCATCTCCTGTATCCATAAATATTATGTCAGAAGTTCTTCCGTATCTTGAAATCAAGACGGAATATACTGAAAATGAGCTTGAGTATGTTGATATTTCGGCAGGCGATTATACAGGTCTTACAGTCAGCGAAGCTCAGGCTGCGGCACAGAATGATGGGTTTACAACAACAGTAAAGGGAGAGGGAGAAAAGGTTATTTCCCAGATTCCGGCATCTAATGCGTCAATTCCGACGGGCGGTAACATCGTGCTCTACACAGACAGCGCAAGTACATCGGAAACGGTAACAGTTCCTAATCTTGTGGGCTACTCTGTTTCGGATGCAAACTATGTTGCAAGCCAGTACGGACTCAATGTCAGCTTTGAGGGAGCTGCCGATTCGGGCGTAATAAGCACGGCGCAGGATATTGCGTCGGGTACTCAGGTAAGTCCCGGTACGGTAATAAAGGTTACATTCGCTTCCTCCTCAACATTTAACGATTAACAAACGTTCAAAATCAAAAAGTCTGAAAGGAACGATAACTATGATGGTATATGGAATATGGACATTTTGTGCGGCTCTTGCGGCATTCATAATTTCCGCAGTGCTCGGAAAATTTTTGATCCCGTATCTTCACAAACTCAACTTTGGTCAGACGATTCTCGATGTCGGACCAAGCTGGCACAAGAATAAACAGGGTACTCCGATAATGGGTGGTATAATGTTTATCGTTGCGATTACGGTCGTTACTATTGTCAGCACAGTGCTCTATATTTTTACAGGCTCCGATTTTATAAAAACGTTCTTTGCAGACATTCCTCGTGAAGCTGTATTCATTTTCGCAGGTCTCGGTCTTGCACTTGCAAACGGGCTTATCGGTTTTATTGATGACTATACAAAGGTTGTAAAAAAACGTAATCTCGGACTTACTGCAATTCAGAAGCTTATTCTTCAGTTCATTGTTGCGGCAATTTATCTTGCAGTTTTAAGTTTTGCAGGCTACGGCACAACAACTACTATTCCGTTTATCGGTCAGATCGACCTTGGATTTTTCTACTACATCATTGCGGCTGTTGCCATTGTGGGTGTGGTAAATTCGGTTAACCTTACAGACGGTGTTGACGGACTTGACGCTTCAATAACTTTCTTTGCCTGCGTTGCATATATGCTCATCGCAAGTATGCTCGATTATCTCGGCGTTACGGCAATGAGTGCGGCAGCCGCAGGTGCTTGCCTTGGATTCCTTGTTTGGAATTTTCACCCTGCAAAGGTGTTTATGGGCGATACAGGTTCACTTTTCCTTGGCGGTCTTGTCGTTGCACTCGCATTTGCGATTGATATGCCGATATTGCTTCTCCTCATTGGTTTCGTATATATTGCAGAGGAAGTTTCGGTAGTTCTTCAGGTTAGCTACTTCAAAATTACACACGGCAAACGTCTTTTCAAAATGAGCCCTATCCATCATCATTTTGAGATGTGCGGTTGGAGCGAAGTTAAAATCGTTGCCGTGTTCAGTGCAGTTACGGCAGTTTTCGGTGCAATAGCATTTGTACTTGTATATTTCGGAGTGTAAAGCACACTCAATAACTTTTATGAAAAGGAGGGAACAGTCATATGGCTCCGAGAGAAAAAATGATATTCAAAGCTGATGTCAACAGAATTTACGACGAAGAATATTATTCAGAACAGAAAATTAAACAGGAAAAGTTTTTTATACGTCCCTCCCGTCAGCGCAAAATGAAGAAAGCCAAGTGGTTTTCAATCGGAATGGGAATAGATCTTCCGTTTTGTATTATCATTCTCATACTTCTTACAATCGGTACTATAATGATGTTCTCCGCAAGTTACGCATTTTCGTACTATACGCAGGGGGATAGTTACTACTATCTCATTCGACAGCTTATATTTATAGTTTTAGGACTTGTCGGTATGACAATTATGTCGTTCTTCAATTATAATAAGCTACATAAAATAGCCCCGATAGTTTTGGGAATTGCATACATAGCACTTATTGTGGTGCTTGTGCTTCCCGGTACCAACGGCGTAAAACGTTGGATACCTCTTGGTATGTTTAATATTCAGCCGTCAGAGGTTGCAAAATTTGCAATCATACTGTTCTTTGCTCATTGGGCAAGTAAGTATTATAATAAAATGCATTTGGCTCGCTACAGCGTTCTTCCGGGAGTTGTAGTTTTCGGAACAGTAGCATTGCTTTTGTTTCTTGAACCGCACTATTCCGGTATTGTAATCATTGCAATGCTCACAGTGCTTATGTTGTATATAGGCGGTATGAAAGCAAAATATCTTATCGTCGGCTTTGCGGTAATGGTCGGTCTGGTTCTTATCCTTGCGATGACAGGCGGTCTTTCATACGCTATGAGCCGTATGGACGGTTGGGGTCAGGCTCTTGAGTACACCACAGAGGATATGTGGCAGTCAACATGGCAGACCAGAAATTCGCTTTATGCAATCGGTTCCGGCGGATTATGGGGACTTGGTCTTGGTCAGTCAAGACAGAAGTATCTCTATCTTCCTGAACCTCAGAATGACTTTATATTTGCAATCGTTGTCGAAGAACTTGGTCTTATCGGTGCAACAATGATACTTCTTATATTTGCACTTCTTGTTTGGAGAGGAATAACACTTTCACTTCGTGCAAAAGATAAATTCGGAAAGCTTCTCGGCATAGGTCTTACTTCGCAGATTGGTATTCAGGTTGTGCTGAATATTCTTGTTATCACCGACTGGTTGCCTAATACAGGTATCAGTTTGCCGTTCTTCAGTTACGGAGGAAGTTCGCTGATCATGCTTCTTGCACAGATGGGAATTGTCCTGTCAATCTCGAGAACTGCGAATATTGAAAGACAATGATTTTATGAATCAGGCATACAGAATACGCATATACGGAGGCTAATATGAAAGTATTGCTTGCAGGCGGCGGCACCGCAGGACACATAAACCCTGCACTTGCCATTGCCGGATATATAAAAAGCAAACGTCCCGACACGGAATTTCTGTTCATAGGAAATCGTGGCGGAATGGAGCAAAGACTTGTTCCTCAGGCGGGCTTTGAAATCAAATCAATAACAATAAGCGGCTTTAAGAGAAGCTTTTCCCCAAAAAGCATTGTTGAAAATGTAAAAACAGTGACAAGAACGTTTACTTCTTCTCGAGAAGCCAAAAAGATAATAGCAGAATTCAAGCCTGATATCTGCATCGGAACAGGCGGATATGTTTCCGGTCCTGTGATCAGAACAGCGGCAAAAATGGGAATCCCGTGCATAATTCACGAGCAAAACGCATATCCGGGCGTTACAAACAAAATGCTCGCAAAGAGCGTCTGCAAAGTTATGCTTGCAGTGCCCGATGCAAAGAAATATTTTGAAAACGCTGATTGTGTTGTAACAGGAAATCCGGTTCGTGGCGATATTCTCACAGCAGATAAGGCAAAGTCAAGACAGGAACTCCGACTTGACAACCGCCCTGTGATTCTGTCGTTCGGCGGAAGTTTAGGTGCAAGAAAAATCAACGAAGCCGTAGCTGACATCATTGCAAGAAGCGGTAAGGACGGCAAGTATCAGCATATACACGCATACGGAAAATACGGTGATTGGTTTCCTGACCTTGTTAAGGAAAAAGGTGCTGATATTTCAGAGTGCAGTAACCTTGATATCAGACCGTATATCGACAATATGCCAACCTGTATGGCGGCGGCTGACCTTGTGATCTGCCGTGCAGGTGCGATAACTCTTAGCGAAATTCAGGCGATGGGCAAGCCTGCAATCTTGATCCCGTCACCGAACGTAGCGGAAAATCATCAGTATCACAACGCAATGGCACTTGTAAATGCAGGTGCGGCTGAAATAATTGAAGAATCAGAGCTTACGGGAGAACTTCTTACTGAAAAAGCCGATAAGATGCTTGTAAGTCCCGAAAAGCTGAATGAAATCAGCGAAAATTCACGAAAAATGGCAATTACTGACGCAAATGAAAGAATATATTCAGTGGTAAAAAAGACACTCGGAATTTTATAAACTGTCACAGGCAGGACGTTTTCTCATAGAATGTAAAGGTATTCTTTTTGAGAGGGTGTTACTGTGTCAAAACTGCTTGTAACAGGAAAACATAGGCTGAGTGGAGAAACATATGTTCAGGGAGCGAAAAACAGTGCGTTGCCTGTACTTGCGGCAACAATACTTACCAAGGGCGAAAATGTAATTTTTAATTGCCCCGAACTTTCTGACATAGAAGCGTCAACACGAATACTCCGTTATCTCGGTTGCGAGGTAGAACGCTGTGACCATACAATGATAGTCAGAGCCGACGGAGTAAACAGATATGATATTCCCGATGAATTGATGAGAAAAACAAGAAGTTCAATTGTTTTTCTCGGTGCAGTTCTTGCAAGAACAGGAAAAGCTAAGCTGTCATTTCCCGGAGGCTGTGAAATCGGACCACGACCGATAGATATGCATCTGAAGGCGCTCAGAGAGATGGGTGCAGTCATTAAGGAAAAACACGGATATCTCGTGTGCAGTGCTCCGTCAGGGCTCAAAGGGACTAAAATCGCATTATCATTCCCGAGTGTTGGTGCAACAGAAGACATAATGATAGCCGCTTGTCTTGCTCAGGGCACAACTACAATAACAAATGCGGCAAGAGAGCCTGAAATAAGTGATCTTGCTGAGTATCTCAATAAATGCGGCGCAAAGATTTACGGCGCAGGCGAGGGTGTTATTGTTATAGACGGTGTACATTCTCTGAACGGTACACAACATTCGATTATCCCTGATAGAATTGTAGCTGCAACATTGATGTCATGTGCTGCCGCTACAGGTTCGGAAGTAACGCTCAAAGGAATAGTGACCGGCCACCTTGCTTCGGTGATACCTGTTTTTGAAGAGGCAGGTTGTATAGTAACAAGCAGTGAGGGAAATTTAAAATTTTCGGCACCGCAAAGGCTTTCATCAATGAAAACAGTGCGTACGATGCCTTATCCCGGATTCCCTACAGATGCTCAGGCTCCAATGCTTGCCGTGTCCTGCGTGGCTGAGGGAACAACGGTGTTTGTTGAAAATATTTTTGAAAACAGATACAGACATACAAGTGAACTTGTCAGAATGGGAGCGTCTATAAAGACAGTAGGAAAAGTTGCCGTTATAGAGGGTGTAAATACTCTCTACGGAGCTTCTGTGACGGCTACAGATTTGCGTGGGGCGGCGGCACTTGTAGTTGCAGGACTTTGCGCTGAGTCAGAAACAGAAATCAGCGGTGTGGAGTACCTTGAGCGTGGATATGAAAATCTTGAGCTTGTACTGACATCGCTTGGAGCAGAAATAAAGAAGATATAAATATACGTTAATGTAATAATAGGAATTGTAATTCCAAAACGAAGTATATAATTGGGACACCGACGTCGGAACTGATTCCGACCTGTCTGCCCAAAGTTAAAAAAGGAGGGTTTGCCGATGAAGGAGAAAGAGATGCTTTCGTCCAAAGATAAAAAACAGCTTGCGAAGCAGAGAAAAGAAATTGCAAAGCAGGCTCAAAAATTTCATAAAGAGCAGGACAAAAAGGCAAAAAAATCCTCCCTCAACCAGAAAAAGCCTTCGTCGAGTAAGATTGAACAGGCTGTAAATTCACGCAAAACAATTCAATTTGAAAATATCAGCCGTGAAGAAAGATTCAAGCGTGAAAGCGATAAGAAAATAAGAAATCTTGAGCCTCAGGACTTTGAGGACGGCTACTATATAGATGAATACAGTGCACGTCAGAAGCAGAAAAAACGTGCAAAGGAAATTCACGAACAGGAAGCTGAAGTGATTCGCAGACGCAAAAAGCCTGTAACTCAGAAACAGCTTAAAATCAGAAGAAGATTGCTTTACGGTGCAATTTTTGCAATTGTGCTTGCAATCGGCATAACGCTCAGTTTGACAGTTCTTTTTAAAACTGAAAAAATTGAGATCGAAGGCGATAAATATTATTATGAAGATCAGATAATCGCATTCAGCGGTGTTGAACTTCAGCAAAATATATTTATTGCGGCTATGAAAAGTACACCTGAAATCATTGAAGAAAATCTTCCGTATGTTGAAAATGCGGAGATCAGTTTTTCGGTTCCTGATACGGTGATAATCAAAATTACTGATGCAGTTCCGTCATATGTAATCAAAAACGGTGATGGTTATCTTATTGTCAGCGCAAAGGGAAGAATACTTGATGAAGCTTCCGAAAATACGGACAACCTTCCTGAACTTACCTGTGATGAACTCAAGAGCACAAAAGTCGGAGATTATGTGTCATTCAACGATGAAAATATTGCCGAAATTCTCGCAAGTGTTACAGAAAGCCTGAAAGCTAACGAAGTAAAAGATGTTACTGGTTTTGATATATCGGATACTGCGAATATACAGATCGTATATGATGACAGAATTACAATAAATATCGGTCTGCCTGAGGATATTGATTATAAAATCAGAACTGCAATGGCTATAATCAATGAAAAACTTGACCCGAATAATACGGGAACTGTTGCAGGTACGCTTGACGTTTCGTCTTGCAACACTACAAAAGTATCACGCTATAAGCCTTTTGAAACAACTGTTGCAGGTACAGAACCGTCAACAGGCGCAACTCAGGAAAGTACAGTGAGTGATGATGCTTACACTTGGGATCAGACAAATGATTTGAGTGCACAAAACGGCTATGAAAGCAATGATTCAACGGATACATATGAAGATAATTATGGAGATACCGTTGATAATAACATTACAGAAAATCAATATTATTAAATTGAATAAGAAAAAGGTATAAAAATCATAATAAAAAATAGAAAAAAGGCTTAAAAGCATTGATATTTTTTCAAAAGTATGGTAATATACTTTTATAATTGCGTACTTTAAAGTATTATGGACTTTTATCGTTATAGAACTTAAAAGATTTTAAGGAGGACGTCAAAATGGCTTTTGAACTGGAATTGGAAAATGAGTATATGCCTAAGATTAAGGTTATAGGTGTCGGCGGAGGCGGCGGAAACGCTGTTAACCGAATGGTGGCAACCGAAGTAAAGAATGTTGAATTTATCGCTATAAATACAGATGAGCACGTTTTAAGACTTTCAAAGGCTTCTCAGAAGATTCAGATCGGTGAAAAGCTTACAAAGGGTAAGGGCGCAGGTTCAATGCCTGCAATCGGTCAGAGTGCAGCAGAAGAGAGCAAGGACGAAATTGCTGCTCTTCTTAAAGATACAGATATGGTGTTCGTTACAGCCGGTATGGGCGGTGGCACAGGTACAGGTGCAGCTCCTGTAGTTGCCAGAATTGCAAAGGATATGGGAATCCTTACAGTCGGCGTTGTTACAAAGCCTTTCGGTTTTGAAGGCAAGAGAAGAATGACTCAGGCTGAGCAGGGTATTGCAGAACTTTCAGCTTGCGTAGATTCACTTATCATCGTTCCTAACGAAAGACTCAAGTATGTTTCAGATACAAGCATCACACTTCAGAATGCATTTGCCATTGCAGATGACGTTTTAAGACAGGGTGTTCAGAGTATTTCTGACCTCATTCTCTTACCGGGTCTTGTAAACCTCGACTTTGCTGACGTTACTTCTGTAATGAAGGATGCCGGATATGCTCATATGGGTATGGGCAGTGCAACAGGTAAGGACAAAGCTACTGTTGCTGCTGATATGGCTATTTCAAGCCCGCTTCTTGAAACTTCAATCGACGGTGCAAAGGGTCTTATCATCAATATCACAGCTTCTGCTGATGTAAGTCTTGATGATATCGACGCTGCTTCAACAATGATTAAGGATAAGGTTTCAGACGATGCAAACATTATCTGGGGTGCTGTTATCGACGAGAAGATGGACGACGAAATGAGCGTTACAGTTATCGCTACAGGCTTCAATGCAGACGGACAGGTTGCTAAGAAGAAGCTTGAGAATGATTCTGTTATCATTGAAAAAGACGAGAAGAAGCCTTCTTCATCAACAATGGACAAGACTGATGATGAAGATGATACATTCTATGACATTATGTCTATCTTCAATAAATAATTTATGGCTATATATTGGCACCCTGAATTTAAAGGGTGCTTTTATATTTCTAACAGTAAATTATAATTCTAATATAGAAAAATAAAATTGTTATGGCGATTAATTTTCTATCATAGAAAATTAATCGCATTTAACGATAAATTTACGAAAAATATTACTTAATTTATCATATTTTTCGGTTGACAAAGGGGAAAACCTTTTGTATAATAATAGACAGCGTTTTAATATGCGTTTATGCGGTCAAGAGGTGCAAACAATGCTTTTTGAACTTAAAACTGTCTTTCAAAATGAAGGCGAAGAAAAACAAGTTAATTATAAGCTTGATATTGCAGATATTGACATTGACGGTGTTTTTCCATTCAGAACTCCGCTTGATGTTACCGCAACAGCAAAGAACAGGGCGAGCCTTGTGACACTCACGATCAATGTCTGTTTTGATTACACTCGTAATTGTGACAGATGCGGTGAAGAGAGCACAAGACATATGGATATGGAATTTGTCCACAAGCTTGCACAGACTTTGGTTGATGACGGCAACGACGATTATATTGAAACTCCTGATTTTACACTCGAGCTTGACGAAATCGTGATATCAGACGTATTGCTATCATTACCGCAGAAAAATCTCTGCAAGGATGATTGCAAAGGTTTATGTCATATGTGCGGCAAGAACCTCAATGAAGGCGATTGCAACTGTGACAAACGTCAGATAGATCCGAGGCTTGAGATTCTCAAACAGTTTATGGATTAATATAAATTTTGCAAGGAGGTCTTTGTAATGGCAGTACCAAAGAGAAAAACATCACACGCAAGAAAGAGCTCAAGACGTTCAACAGTATGGAAGCTCAACGCTCCAACACTTGCAACTTGCCCAAACTGCGGCGAGTTAATGGCAGCTCACAGAGCTTGCGGTAACTGTGGTATGTACAACGGCAGACAGGTTATCGTAAAGAACGACGAAAAGTAATTTTATCTTACTAAAACACTATGGGCGGCAGGAATCTGTTCGCCCTTTTGTTTTGTTCGGATAATATTGATTAATTGAGTGAAATTGTGTAAAATAATGATTGCAGAAACCCATCAATCTAACGAGGTGAAAGTGTGGCTGTAAAAATATATGACGTGACAAAAGGCAGTCACGCAGACAAAGCAGGAATCAAAAAGAACGAAACTCTTCTTACGATAAATTCAAATGAAATTGTCGATGTGCTCGATTACCGTTTTTATCAGGTGAATAGAAGTCTTGAGCTTGAAGTTCAGGACGAAAGCGGAAATGTACGTTCAGTCAGCATAACAAAAAGTGAGTACGATGAAATCGGCCTTGAGTTTGAAACATATCTAATGGACAAACAACATTCCTGTCGTAACAAGTGCATATTTTGTTTTATAGACCAGCTTCCGAAAGGACTTCGTGACTCGCTGTATTTCAAGGACGACGACAGCAGATTATCGTTTTTGTTTGGCAACTACATCACTCTTACAAACATCACCGAGCACGAAATTGAACGCATAATCAAGATGCATATAAGTCCGATAAACGTGTCGGTTCATACAACAAATCCCGAACTCAGATGCAAAATGATGAACAATCGCTTTGCAGGTGATTCGCTGAAATACCTCAAACGCTTTGCAGATGCAGGGATAACGCTCAATTGTCAGATAGTTTCCTGCCCTGGTATAAATGACGGAGAAGAACTCATCAGGACGATGAAAGACCTTGAAGCACTCGGTGTTGAAATGACGGCAATAGTGCCTGTGGGACTTACAGCCTACAGAGAAGGACTTTATCCGCTTGTACCATACACAAAGCAGACAGCATCGGAAACCCTCGATATTATAGAGAAATTCGGTGAAGAGTGCATTAAAAAGCACGGCAGAAGAATTTTCTTTGCAGGAGATGAATTCTATATCCTTGCAGAACGAGAAATCCCAAAACCTGAATTTTACGAGGATTTTTCAGCTCTTGAGGACGGTGTGGGAATGATAGCCTACCTTACAGACGATGTAAAGTGGGTGCTTGAAGAGTTTGATTATAATGAAAACCTGAATCATTCTGTAACGGTCGCCTGCGGAACAGGTGTGCATCCGTTTATGCAGAATATAATGAAGATGATAAATGAAAAATTCCCGAATATAACGATAAACACAAAAGCCATTGAGAATAGATTCTTCGGAGGCGGAGTAAACGTTTCGGGACTTGTAACAGGCGGAGATCTTATAGAACAGCTCAGGGGAGAAAAACTCGGTGACAGACTACTGATACCGTCATCAATGCTCAGATTTGAAAATGATTTGTTTCTTGATGACGTGTCAACAGAGGATGTTGAACGTGAACTTGGCATAAAGCTTGTTATAGTAAATAACAACGGTGAACAGCTTGTAAACGCTGTCATCTCAGAGGATTAACAAAACGGAGGGCGATAAAATGAACAAACCCGTTATAGCAATAGTAGGCAGACCGAATGTAGGAAAGTCAACACTTTTCAATAAGCTTATCGGTCAAAGACTCTCGATCGTAGATGATACTCCGGGTGTTACCCGTGACAGAATTTACGGTGAGGTTGAATGGTGCGGAAAAACTGCATTTATAGTTGACACAGGCGGTATCGAGCCTAAATCGACTGATATAATACTTAGTCAGATGCGCAGACAGGCACAGCTTGCAATTGACACAGCAAATGTAATTATTCTTGTGACAGACTGCAAAACAGGTATGGTTGCAACTGATATGGACGTTGCACAGATGCTTCAGAAGTCCGGAAAACCTGTAATCGTATGTGTCAATAAATGCGACGGACTCGGAGAGCCTGACCCTGATTTTTACGAGTTTTATAATCTCGGACTCGGTGACCCTGTGCAGGTTTCGGCAGTTCACGGTCACGGAACAGGTGACTTGCTTGACAGAGCTTTTGAGTGTGTTAATTTTGACAACGCAATGGAAGAGGATGAAACTATAATCAACGTTGCAGTAATTGGCAAGCCAAACGCAGGAAAATCCTCACTCGTAAACAAAATCACAAACGAAGAACGCTGTATCGTTTCAGATATCGCAGGAACTACCCGTGATACAATTGATACACTTGTTGAAAATAAATACGGCAAATTTAATTTTACTGATACAGCAGGTTTAAGACGTCAGAGCAAAATCTACGACAATATTGAAAAGTACAGTATTATTCGTGCAAAAATGGCTATAGAACGCAGTGATGTGTGCGTTATTATGATAGATGCAACAGAAGGCGTTACTGAGCAGGATACAAAGGTGGCAGGTCTTGCACACGAAGCAGGCAGAGCTTGTATAATTGCGGTCAACAAGTGGGACGCAATTGAAAAGAATGACAAGACGATGCAGGAATTCCGCAAAAAGCTTGACACTGACTTTGCATTTATGTCATATGCGCCTCAGGTGTTCATCTCTGCAAAGACAGGTATGAGAATCGACAAACTGTTTGAATATATAGTAAGTTGTAATGATTCCGCAAACCGCAGAATCAAGACAGGTATGCTCAATGAACTCCTTGCACAGGCAACAACAAGAGTTCAGCCGCCTTCAGACAAGGGCAAAAGACTAAAAATATTCTATATGACTCAGGCTTCGGTAAAACCACCGACATTCGTATTTTTCTGTAATGATGCTGAATTGTTTCATTTTTCCTATCAGCGTTATCTTGAAAACAGAATCCGTGAAGCTTTTGCACTTGAGGGTACACCTGTAAGAATAATTATCAGAGAACGAGGAGATAAATAAATGAATCTTGGAACACTAATTCTTAACAATTGGTATTTTATTTTAGGAGCTGTCGTGATTGCATATCTTCTCGGCAGTATTAACACAGCCGTAATCGTTACAAGAATCGTGACTAAAGGCAAGAAAGACATCAGAGAAATGGGAAGCGGAAACGCAGGGTTTACAAATGTGCTTCGTTCAGTGGGCAAAGTTCCTGCAATTTTTACAATTGTATGTGATGCTTTGAAAGCTATCATTGCTGTTTATGTGGGCGGACTTCTGTTTTCGTTTATGAGCGTCGGCGATTTGTCAATTGAAAATGTTGCGAAAATCGGTATGTACATCAGCGGCTTTGCCTGTATAATAGGTCACAGCTATCCGATATATTTCCACTTCAAGGGCGGAAAAGGTATTGTTACAGCCGCAGGAATGATGCTTGTGCTCGATTGGAGAGTATTCCTTTTGATCCTCGGTACATTCCTTATAGTATTCATTTGTTCAAAAATCATTTCACTTTCAAGTTTAGTGTCAGCTGTGCTTTTCGGTTTCTATACATTTATTCTTGCATATTTTGCAGACCACGGTTCTGCTTTATATGTAACATTCTGCACAGTGGCGTCATTCGGCATAGGTTTGTTTGTAATTATCAAGCATAAAGATAATATCAAACGTCTTATGAAGGGCGAGGAAAAGAAAATTACTGCAAAAAAGAATTGACCTTGCGGGAATTTAGAAGTAAAATATAATTAACCTTATATTTGAAAGGACGATAATAATGTCAGATTGCATTTTTTGTAAAATAGTTGACGGCTCTATTCCGTCAAGAAAAGTATATGAGGACGAAAAAATCCTTGCTTTCCACGATCTTGAACCTCAGGCTCCTACTCATGTGCTTGTAATTCCAAAACAGCACATTTGCTGTGCAAATGCTGTTGATGAATCAAATGCAGATGTAATTGCATATATTTTCACAAAAATTCCTGAAATTACAAAGACACTCGGACTTGACAACGGTTATCGAATTGTTAATAACTGCGGTGATGACGGTTGCCAGACAGTAAAGCATATGCATTTCCATATTCTCGGCGGCAAAAAGCTTAACAGTCAGATGGCATAAGTGAGGGTGCAATGAGTACATATAAAATGAAAATTGCAGGACTTGAACGTGAACTTGAGAGATTTCCTGTAAACGATAAGCTTGATATTGCGGCATTTATAATGTTCGGTGATGTTGAAATGACAGAAAAGGTTGCTGAAGAGCTTCTAAAAATCTGTCCTGAGCACGATGTAGTTGTTACAGCCGAGGCAAAGGGAATACCGCTTTGCTATGAAATGGCTCGTCAGGGTTGCCGCAACTATGTGGTAGCACGCAAGGGTGTTAAAGTTTATATGCGTAACCCGCTTGAAGTTACTGTTAATTCAATCACCACACAGAATGAGCAGAAACTTTTCTTTGGAGAAAATGACGCAGAATTCCTCAAGGGCAAGAGGGTACTCTTAGTAGATGACGTTATTTCAACAGGAAACAGCCTTAATGCACTTGAAATGCTTGTAGAAATGACCGGTGCCAAAATTGTCGGCAAAGCGGCAGTTCTTGCAGAGGGCGATGCAAAAGACCGTGACGATATAATTTTTCTTGAAGAACTTCCGTTGTTCTTTAAGTAATAAAGGATTGAATGATTATGAAACGACCGTTCGGACTGATAGGATTAACTTACCTTACAGTTCTTGCGGTCGTTTTTTATTTTGGTGATATACTCACAATTCCGATTATTATTTGCGGAGCAGTTGCAGTTATATCGGGATTGTTCTTTAGAAGAAATAAAAGCAAGAGAAATACACTTGTGGTTTCGGGCATTACAATAGTTTGTGCGTGCTTATCTATAATTCTTTATGCGAATATTGTTTATCTTCCTGTAATTGATAATTATTCTGATAAAGAATTAAATGTCAGCGGATATGTTTCTGAAGAAGTACAGAAAAATGAGGGAAACCTTACATACACGATCACAACGGATAAAATAAACGGTGAGGATAAAAGACTAAAAATCAATCTTGTGTCCTATGCTGATTTAAGAGCAGATGAATTTGAACGAGTAAATGCAAAACTGTACACCTGCGGTACTGACAACGGATATAACCTGAGCAAAGGCATTTTTCTGACCTCTTATTATGACGAAGAATGCAAGGTTGAACCTACAGGTGAAACACAGTTTTCGTTATACAGTTATGCCGTGTCAGCAAGAATGACAATGAAAGAATCACTTGATTCGTTACTCAGCGAAGATTATTCTGCACTTTGCAAAGCAGTATTGCTTGGTGATAAAAAGGCGTTGTCACAAGACATTAAATCATCCTTTTCAGACACCGGAACTTCGTTTCTGATAGTTGTATCGGGAATGCACCTCGCAATAGTAGTAGGATTCATATTATTTCTTTTAAAGAAAATAACTAAAAACAGAATAGTTCAATGCGTTGTTATAATTGCGGTAGTGATATCATTTATGGCAATAACAGGCTTTACGCCTTCGGTTATAAGGTCGGGTGTAATGGTAATAGTAACCTGTTGTGCAACGCTGATGTTCAGACGTTCCGATTCGATAAATTCGCTCGGAATTGCCGCTTTGGTATTGACTTTGTTCAATCCTTACTCTGTCGGAGATATCGGAATGTTGTTGTCATTCTCTGCAACATTCGGAATAATTCTGTGGTCACAGAAAATCACTGATTATATAGTAAAAAAATTAAATGTTAAAAATAAAATTATAAAATACTGCGTAAATGCGATAGCAGTTTCACTTTCAGCATCGCTGTGGATAATTCCGATAACAACGATTGCATTCGGCAAAATCTCGCCTTATGTTGTGATAATATCGTTTTTCAGTCAGCCGATAGTAAGTCTGTTGCTCATTTTTGCAATGCTCGCATCACTTTTATATCTCTGTCCCGTGATATCATTTTTAGCCTATCCGTCGGCACTTATAGCGGGTCTGCTTGCAAAGCTTTTTCTTTTTATAATCACGTTCTTTGCGTCAGTTCCGTATTGTTCTGTAAATTCAGATAAAGTCTATTTCTATGTGTGGATAGCAGTGAGTGTGTTGCTTGTAATCATAGGGTATGCGGTCAAAGCAAAAGGCTTTTATATTAAATGTGCAGTAACGTTTTCGGTTTCGACTTTGATTTTGGGATGGGCGATGTATTCATTCGTAATTGATGATATTTCTGTTGTCAGAATTTACAGCACAGGCTACGGAATTACTGCAAGTGCTGAAAGCGGTGATAATATAACCATGCTCTCCTGCGGTGGTTCGGTGCAATATCAGGAAGATATTATTGAAAGTATTTCAAATGACCATCTGAGCATTGATAATATAATAATTCTGAATCAGAAAAATAAATATTCAAAATATCTGTCGGAATTTCTCAGTGAATTTGACGTTTCAAACATTTTGGTATATGATAGTAACAGTGAATATCAGACGCTTCTTGAGAACTTTGACGGGCATAACAGAAGCACATTTTCGGGAAATGTGCATTTTTCGCTGAATATCGGTGCCGATATGACAGATGAAGTTCTGTGTATAGACGGGGTGACATATCAGTATATCAGCTCTGACAATAAATCAATGTTGTTTGCGCCGACAGGTGCAGATATTTCAAAGTTACCTGAACAGTACAGAAAGGCTGATTACTTGCTGACGGATACTCTGCCTGAAAATTATGATTTGCTCAGTTGCGATGAAGTGATTTTTGCAGGCGAAAAGAATAAACTTACGGAAAAGTATAATTCTTTATCAGAAATATCAGATAAAATAATATATTGCAACAAAACTATGGAGTTTGAATTTTAACGGAGGACAAAATGGCTAAACTGACAGAAGCAGAACTGAAAAAACAAATAAAGACAAAGCAGTTTTCGCCTGTTTATGTGATTTACGGTGATGAGCAGATGTTTGTCAAAAGATATACAGAACTGCTTGTACAAGCTGTTGCCGGCAAAGAACCCTCTGATTTTAATTTTCACACCTTCAGCGGAGATATAAATCTCGATGACTTTGCGGCAACTTTGCAGATGATACCGTTTATGAGCGAATATAACTGTGTGCTTGCCTCAGATGTGCATTTTGACACAATGGATAAAGACTCGCTTGACCGCTTCAAGGAGATAACGGACAATATTGTTGAAGGCACTGTTTTAATTGTTTCAATGCCGACATACATACCGTCAAAGAATATGTCAGCGTTCAAAGCTTTGATAAAAAAAGCTGAAAAAGTCGGTTCGGTGTGTGAATTTAATAAACTTAATCAGTCAATGCTCGAAAGATATGTTGCAAAGTGGGCAAATGAATACGGAAAGCTTATTTCGCACGTCAATGCATCAAAGCTTATATCCTATTGCGGAGATGACCTGAATCTGCTGAAGAATGAAACCGCAAAAATCTGCTCATATGCATCGGGAGAAGAGGTAACGCTTGATGATATCAATAAACTTGCAACGGTAAATCTCGAAACCAAGATATTTGCGCTCTCAGATGCAGTTTTAAACGGAAACGGTCAAAAGGCATTCACTACACTCGACTTGCTTTTTTATCAGCGTGAAGAGCCTATAATGATGCTCTATGTGTTGTCAACATCGTATATAGATGCCTACAGAATCAGGGTGGCAGATGAGTGCGGAGTGCTCAAAGACGATGTAGCAAAGGATTTCAGCTATAAAAACCGTGCATTCACACTCAACAACGCACGCAAAGCGACTGCAAAGGTAACGACAGAAGCGTTGAGAAAAAGTCTTGATGTGCTTATCGAAGCTGACTTGAAGTTCAAGAGCACAACCGTCAACGCACGAATATATATGGAACAGCTTATAGCACAGCTTTTGCTGATAGCAAAGGAGGGGCGTGTGTAATTGCTGAAAATCAAAGAAGCGATAATCGTTGAAGGACGATATGACAAAATAAAACTCAGTTCAATAGTAGATGCTCCGATAATTGAAACAAACGGCTTCAGAGTATTTTCTGACAAGGAAAAGCAGAATCTTATACGACAGATAGCAGATGCAAGGGGAATACTCGTATTGACCGACAGTGACAGAGCAGGGTTTGTGATACGAAATTTTCTCAGAGGGGCTGTAGATAATTCAAAAATTAAGCATTGCTATATTCCTCAGATTGAGGGAAAGGAAAAGCGCAAACAGCAGAGGAGCAAAGAGGGTTTGCTCGGAGTTGAAGGCGTGAGCGATGAAGTGATAATTAATGCAATACGTCGAAGCGGAGCAACGATAATCGGAGAAGAAACTCAAAAAGAAAACGAAATCACAAAATCAGATTTGTATCTCCTCGGATTGACGGGGACAGAAAACGCAGAACATAACAGAAAATATCTGCTGAAACATTTGAATTTGCCGTCATACCTTTCCACAAATGCTATGCTTACGGCTTTGAATTGTTTATATTCTTTAGAAGAATTAAAAGAAGTTATAGAACATTTATAAAAAACAACACACGGGCTGATCTGTAAACAGACGACCCGTGTGTTTATTTGATATAAGATAAGCGTGTGCCTTGCAGTCATTTTGCATTTTCCAATTTCATATAGCAATTAAGGCAAAAAACTAAAAGACCGCCTGCAACAGCAAGCGGTTTGCATTTAGTATTCAGTTAGATTAGTTAGCTCTGGTAACCTTGCCTGAACGTAAGCAACGGGTGCAAGCATATACACGCTTCGGAGAACCGTCAACAATAGCCTTTACACGCTGAACGTTGGGCTTCCATGTTCTGTTGGAACGTCTGTGAGAGTGAGATACCTTGATGCCGAACTTTACATCCTTACCGCAGAATTCACATTTTGCCATGCGTCTGCACCTCCTTAAAAAAGTCAAATTCTATCTCTAACTTTGTTATAATAACAGAAATTCAAAGAAAATGCAAGTGTTTTTTCAAAATTTCTTAACTTGTTTTTTATATTGCTTTATTGTATAATATAAATTAAGTATAACTTATCATAATGGGAGGATATTATGCTTTCGCAACTTTTATCAGGCAACTTTGATTTACAGTCGATTATTGCTGAAATTTTAGCAGTGTTACTCATAGTATTTTTGATATTACCGTTCCACGAGTGGGCTCACGCTTTTACAGCTTCGCTTTTGGGGGACAAGTCAATAAAATATCGTGGCAGACTCACTTTCAATCCGCTTAATCACGTTGATCCTGTCGGTGCATTGTGCTTGCTTTTATTTGGTTTCGGTTGGGCAAAGCCTGTTCCTGTTGATTCCAGAAACTTCAAAAATCCGAAACTCGGTATGGCTATAACCGCAATTATGGGTCCTGTGGCAAATGTTTTGGCGGCTTTGGTTGGTATGATCGTTCTCAAATGCATTATGTTCTTTAATTTTGCATTTTTGTTTACAGATATCGGCGGATTTGTATATACATTCCTTCAATTTTATATTTCCTGTAATGTCGGTCTTGCGGTGTTTAATCTTATTTCTGTTCCGCCTCTTGACGGTTCAAAGGTTCTTTTCCTGTTTCTGCCTGACAAAGCAGTTGATTTTTGCTACAGATATCAGCAGATTTTCTTTATAGTTTTGTTTGCACTTCTCTATACAAATATCCTTGATATTCCGCTCAGTTGGGCTGTAAACGGTATTTATTCAGGTCTTGACTGGGTTGCATCACTGCCCTTTAAGCTATTTTCATAAAGTTAGGAGGGCAACTTATGGAAACACAACTGCAATATAAGCTGCCCGTATTTGAGGGCCCGCTTGATTTATTGCTCACATTGATTTCAAAAAATAAAATAGACATCTATGATATCCAAATTTCCGAACTGCTTGAGCAGTATATGGAACAGATTAACCGTATGCAGGAAAATCAGATGGATATCGAGTCGGAATTCCTCACAATGGCATCACGACTTGTATATATCAAGTCGGTAATGCTGTTGCCAAAGTATGAGGAGGAGGCAGAGGAGCTCAAAAAAGAACTTTCGGGACAGCTTCTCGAATATGCCGTGTGTCGTGAAATGGCGGCAAAGCTTGGAGATATCTACGATTTTGACACATATTACAGAGATGCCTCTCCAGTGGAGTTCGATTTGACATACAACCGAATTCACCCGAGTGAAGATATCGCAAAAGCCTATGTAAGCGCAGTCGGCAGGGGAAAACGAAAACTTCCGCCGCCCGAGCAGGCTTTTTCGGGAATCGTATCACACAAGATAGTTTCGGTAAACAGTAAGATAATACATCTTATGCGTAGGTTGTGGCACGGAAAGCGCCTTGAATATCACGAGATATTTGAGGTTTGCGAAGGTAAAAGTGACCTTGTGGCGACATTTCTTGCTACGCTTGAGCTTGTCAAAGGCAAGCGCATAAGAATTGAAGGCACAGGCGAAAACGCCGTGGTGCATATGATTGAAAAGAAAGATGAGGAGGTGCAGTAATGGCAGTTGAAAATATAAAAGCCGCAATAGAAGCGATTCTTTTTGCAAGCGGCTCATCAGTTGAGCTTTCAAGAATTGCACAGGCTCTTGAAATCAAAGAAAAAGAAGCCGAAAAGCACATTTCTGCACTAATGGATGATTATTCCACGCAGAATAGGGGAATAACGATAATTAAGCTTGATACGGCTTATCAGATGGTTTCCTGCAAGGAGTACGCACCTCAGATAAGAACCGTAATGGATCTGCGCAGAAACACTCCGCTTTCTCAGGCTGCGCTTGAAGTGCTTGCAGTGGTAGCCTACAATCAGCCGGTAACAAAAGCTTTTGTTGAGCAGGTTAGAGGTGTTGATTGCAGTGGTGTAATCGGAAGCCTTACGGCAAAAGGTCTTGTGGAAGAAAAGGGCAGACTTGAACTCCCAGGCAGACCATTGCTTTACGGAACAACGGAGCACTTTTTGAGATGCTTCAATATACCGAGCATCGAAGAGCTTCCTCCACTTCCCGAAAGTGAAGAAGAAAACAAAGACGAAAACAAAGATGAAGGCGAAGCTGAACAGCTTCAATTAAGTGATAACAACGACGAAGTAACAGAATAGCGAAAAAGGAGGATTGCCCGATGATATGGTTGTATATATTGCTTGGCATATTGTTGGTAATCACGCTCCTTATGCTTGTTCCTGTCGGATTAAAAATAAGCTATCACAAGGATTTGGTTTGTAATCTGTATATCGGATTTGTAAAACTTACCCTTTTCCCGACAAAACCGAAGAAAAAGAAGAAAGAAAAGACTAAAAAAGAACCTGAAAAAAAGCCCGAAGAGAAAGAAAAGAAAACTAATCTCATCAAAGAAAAAGGTCTTGATTGGCTTGTTGACGTAATAAAACGTGTGGCAGATCTTGCTAAAGATGCATTAAAGGACTTTTTCAGGCACATAATAGTAAAAAGATTTATGCTGAGCATAAAAGTTGCCGGAGATGATGCGGCAGATACCGCAGTAAAATACGGTTATTGCTGTTCTGCGGTTTATCCTGCGGTGGGACTTATAGTCGGCGCAGTAAAATGCAAAAACTACGGCATTGATATTTCACCCGACTTTGAAGAAAAAGCAGAGTCAAATGCAGATATTGACCTTGAAGCAAAGATACTTACATTTTGGCTCGTAACATTGATTATAAAACACGGGTACAAGGGTTTAAAACTTTTGCTCGATTTGAAAAATTAAGGAGAATGATTATGGAACATCCGATTGGAAATCTTATGGACACAACAATGAACAAAATCAAGGAAATGGTTGACGTTAATACTATTGTAGGTGAGCCTATAGTATCACCCGACGGCACTTTGATCATTCCCGTTTCAAAGGTAAGCTACGGCTTTGCTTCAGGCGGTTCAGACCTCCCGACAAAAAAGGAGAATAAGGATTGCTTCGGCGGAGGCAGTGGTGCAGGCGTGACAATACAGCCTGTAGCGTTTCTCACCGTTTACAAGGGCGATGTAAAGCTTATACCTGTTGAAAAATATGAGGGTACACCTGACCGTCTTGTAGGAATGATTCCTGACGTGATTGATAAGGTTAAGGATATTTTCAAGAAGGATAACAAGAAAAAAGCATCTGAAAACGATGACTTTTCAGAAATAACAATGGACGATACTGACATCTGATATCATAACGCACATTTTTCCTGCATAAAGTAATGCAGGGAGTGTCCGTATGAAAAAAGTGATCTCAGCAGTTCTGTCGGTTCTGCTTGTATTTTCATTTTCCGTGACAGTAAGTGCAGAAGACAATGCTGTGCCGTCAGTTTCGGCACAATCGTATGTTCTGTACTGCGCTGACAACGGAAAGATAATTTGCTCAAAAGACGAAAACAAGCAGATGAAGCCTGCCAGTACAACAAAGCTTATGACTTCGCTGATTGCGCTTGAAGAAGCGGCATCAGGCAACAAAAAGGTAAAGTTTACCGATGAGATGATTGCCGAGGGCAGTTCGATGTATCTCAAGGTCGGAGAAGTCGTTACGCTTAAAGATCTTGCATCGGGAATGATGATGGCATCAGGCAACGATGCGGCAAATGCGACAGCGATATCAATATCGGGGAGCACAGAGAAGTTTGCCGCAAAAATGAACGAGCGTGCACAGCAGATTGGTATGAAAAATACCCATTTTGTAACGCCGAGCGGACTTGATGATGAAGAGCATTATTCAACGGCATACGACCTTGCAGTGCTTATGTCGTATGCGCTTGAAAACGAGGATTTTGCACAGCTCACTTCTCAGAAAAGTGCAACAGTCAATTTTATAGAACCGTCGTCAAAAAAGACGACATACTCAAATCACAACAAACTTTTGTCGCTGTATGAATATTGCATAGGCGGAAAGACAGGCTACACAATGGCGGCAGGCAGATGCCTTGTTTCAGCATCAAAAAAGGACGGTCTTACGCTTATATGTGTAACGCTGAATGATAAAAATGATTGGAACGACCATATTTCGCTCTATGATTACGGTTTTTCTCAGTATTCGTGTTACAGCTCGGCTGATACGGAGTTTTTTGCAGATATTCCCTGTGTGGGCGGAGAAAGTGACACGGTAACCGTTACAGGCGAGAAAAACGCTTCAATTGTAATTCCGTCTGAGGATAAAGACAGAGTCAGCCGAAAGGTGTACATTGACAGCTTTGTTTATGCCCCGATAAAGAAAAACGAGGCAGTGGGTAGGATCGAGTACCTGATAGACGACAAGGTGATATCAGTAGTTGATTTGATAGCAGTTGATAAAGTTAATTCCAAAAAGGAAATTAAAAATATATTTACGAAAATAAAGGATTTGTTTACATATGGCTAAGAATGAACCTATAAGACTTCAAAAATTTATTTCGCAGTGCGGAATAGCATCAAGAAGAAAGGCTGAAGAGCTTATACTCGGAGGACACGTTAAAATCAACGGTAAAACAGCTATCCTCGGAGATAAAGTAACAGCAAGTGATAAGGTGTTTGTAAAGGGCAAAAGAATCGTAATGCCCAAGGCAAACCACAGATATATAATGCTCAACAAGCCGAGAGGTTTCATTACAACAATGAGCGATGAACGAGGAAGAAAGTGCGTTGCTGAGCTTGTAAAGGACGTCGGAGAAAGAGTTTATCCGATAGGCAGACTCGATAAAGATTCCGAAGGAATGCTTGTTCTCACAAACGACGGAGAATTTGCAAACAAGGTAATGCACCCACGCAACAGCGTATATAAAATCTACCGAGTAACAGTCAGACCGTCAATCGACGAAGAGCAGATCGTCAAGCTTGAAACAGGTGTAGAGCTTGACGGCAAAAAGACAGCACCCGCAATAGTTCACGTTGTGCACAAAGAGCCGGGAAGAGTAGTTCTTGAAATGATCCTCCATGAGGGCAAGAACAGAGAAATCCGCAGAATGTGCGAAGCGTTGGGACTTGAAGTTGCAAGACTCAGAAGAACACAGATCGGATGTGTGAAAATGGGAATGCTCAAGCAGGGCGATTGGAGAGATCTCACTGAAATGGAAGTCAAAAAGCTTCTTGCAAGCCCGATAGTAAACGGCAGACCAATATAATTGGAGGAAGTCAGAATGAGTATAGAAAAAATCAATCAGGCTAAGGCAGAAATTCAGGCTACCAATGCCTACAAAATCATAACCGAGTTTTTTGATGACGACAGCTTTTGTGAAATTGACGCATTTGCAAAGTCAGGTGACAGTTATGCTGAAGCGGTTGCAGGTTTCGGAACCGTAGAGGGCTTGCCCGTGTATGCATTTGCACAGAACAGCGACATCTGTTCAGGCGCAATGAGCAAGGCTCAGGCGGCAAAACTCAAAAAAGTGTACGACCTTGCCCTCAAAACAGGTGCACCTGTAGTGGGATTTTATGATAGCATAGGCGGCAGACTTTCACAGGGTACAGAGCTTCTTGCAGGATGCGGAGAGGTTCTCAAGAGTGCGGCATCACTTTCGGGTGTTGTACCTCAGATCTCAGTTGTTTTGGGAACTTGTCTGGGCACATCTGCTCTCAACGCAGTGAGCGCAGATGTCGTGATAATGAGCGAAAAAGCTCAGCTTTCACTGTCTGTAACAGGTGAAAATTCAGATTCTGCATATAACGCAGAAAACGGAATTGCTTCACTCGTTGCAAAAGATACACAGGAAGCAATTTCAATGGCAAAGAATATTATACTCTACCTTCCGTCAAACAATCTCAATATGGCTCCGCAGTCTTTTGAAGAGTCACCTGAGTGCGATTGTGGTTGTTTGGTAAGCAAAACGATAGACGGCAACAGCGGTCTTAAACTTTTCAGCGAATACGGAAGCAAGAATTCAAATGTTCGCCTTGCACGACTCGGCGGACAGGTTGTGGGAATTGTATCGACAAAGGGCGGTATGCTTGAGTGCAACGATACGGACAAGCTTGCAAAATTCGTTCGCTTCTGCGATGCATTTTCACTTCCTTTGATTACTTTTGTAAACTGTGACGGCTTTGAGTCTGTAAAATCAGCGGCTAAGCTTTCTTCAGCGTATGCAGAGGCGACAACTGTGAAAATTTCTGTTGTCACAGGTAAGGCGATAGGCTCAGCTTATATAGCACTTGCAGGAACAGGTGCAAATGCCGACGTTGTGTATGCTCTTCCCGATGCAGTGATTTCACCTGTCAATGTTGAAGCAGCGGCATTTATTATGGCACCTGAAGCTATGAAAGTCCCTGTTGAAGAGCAGAAATCAGTTGCAGAAAAATTTGCTCAGGAAAACCTATCAGCCTTCAATGCGGCTCAAAACGGTTATGTTGACGGGATTGTAGAGGAAGAACAGCTTCGTCAGATGCTTATCAGCGCACTTGATATGCTTGCAGGCAAGAGAGTGCCTACACTTTCAAAGAAACATTCAACTATCTGATAAAAGAGAACTTGTCAAAATAAAGGGGAAATCAAAATGAAGAATTTCAGAATAACAGTAAACGGCACATCATACGACGTTCAGGTTGAAGAACTCGGTTCAACACCGTCATCAGCTCCTGTATCGGCACCATCAGCCCCTGCAACGGCTCCTGCGGCAAAACCGGCAACTCCTGCAGGTACAGCAGGTTCAATAGTGGTAAAAGCTCCTATGCCGGGAACAATTGTAAACGTTGTTGTTTCGGCAGGTCAGTCTGTAAAGGCAGGCGATGACCTTGTGTTTATCGAAGCAATGAAGATGGAAACACCTGTAAAAGCTCCTCAGGACGGAACTATTGCAACAGTTGATGTTTCAAAGGGTGAAGCAGTAGACTCAGGAAAAGTTCTTGTAACACTCAACTAAACGGTGTGAAACCGCTTATAAGCCGGAGTTTATTTTCCGATAGTTAAATTAACACACAATGCCTCAAAGGAGTGTCAGATATGGCAAAGAAAATCAGAATAACCGAAACCGCACTGCGTGATGCTCACCAGTCGCTTATTGCAACAAGAATGACGACCGAAGATATGCTTCCGATTCTCGATAAGCTTGACAAAATCGGTTACTATTCACTCGAATGTTGGGGCGGAGCAACTTATGACTCTTGTTTGCGCTTTCTGAATGAGGATCCATGGCAAAGACTTCGCACAATAAAGGACCACTGTCCTAATACAAAGCTGCAGATGCTTTTCAGAGGTCAGAATATGCTGGGATACCGTCATTATGCAGATGACTGCGTTGAATATCTTGTTCAGCGTTCAATCGCAAACGGAATTGATATAATCAGAATTTTTGACGCTCTAAATGATATAAAGAATCTTCAGACCGCAATCAAGGCGGCAAACAAAGAGGGCGGTCACGCTCAGGTAGCAATCAGCTATACTACGGGACCTGTGTTCACAGACGAATACTATGTTGAATATGCCAAGAGAATTGCAGATGCAGGTGCAGATTCAATCTGTATCAAAGATATGGCGGCACTTTTGACACCGTCAAGAACAGAAAGTCTTGTAAAGGCAATCAAGAAGGAACTTCCTGAAATGCCTGTTCAGATTCACACACATTATACCTCAGGTCTTGCTTCAATGTGTCTTTTAAAGGGCGTAGAAGCAGGCGCAGACGGAATTGACACAGCAATCAGTCCTCTTGCACTAGGAACATCACACGCGCCGACAGAATCAATGGTAGCGGCTCTTGAGGGAACAGAGTTTGACACAGGACTTGATATCAAGGCACTTGCAGAAATCCGTGCATACTTTATGACGCTCAGAGAAAAGTACATCAAATCAGGACTTCTCGATACAAAAATGCTTGCAACAGATGCAAAGGCACTCATCTATCAGGTGCCGGGCGGAATGTTATCAAACTTACTTTCACAGCTCAAGCAGGCAGGCAAAGAAGATCAGCTTGACAAAGTTCTTGAGGAAGTACCGAGAGTACGAGAAGACTCAGGTTATCCGCCTCTCGTAACTCCTACATCACAGATTGTAGGCACACAGGCTGTGTTCAATGTAATTTCAGGCGAACGTTACAGTATGTGTACAAACGAATTCAAAGGACTTGTAGCAGGCGAGTATGGAACAACACCTATGCCGATCAACCCTGAATTTCAGAAGAAAATTATAGGTGATAAGAAGGTGGTTACAGGCAGACCGGCAGACCTTCTCGAACCGGAACTTGACAAGCTCAGAGCAGAAATTGCAGAGTATATGGAACAGCCTGAAGACGTTCTTTCATATGCTCAGTTCCCGAAGGTTGCGCTTGATTTCTTTGAAAAGAGAAGAAATGCAAAAGCAGGCATTAACGGTGACAAGCTCGACAAAGAAAATATGATTCACCCCGTATAAACAGATGACAACTCCTCCGAGAAATCGGAGGAGTATTTAGCTATATAACTGTTTTAGTGATCATACAGTTGATAATTTATGGAGGTTGCTATGAATATAACCGATAAAAGAATAGACTCGGGAAAGGCTTTTGATTGGGGAAGAACTTCCGAAGATTATGCAAAATACAGGGACATATATCCAAAAGATTTTTATGATAAAATAGCACATAGAAATTTGTGCATATCAGGTCAACGTGTATTGGATTTGGGAACAGGTACAGGTGTGATTCCGAGAAATATGTATAAGTATGGAGCAAAATGGGTAGGAACGGATATCTCGGAAAATCAAATCAACAAAGCGAAAGAGTTGTCTGTCGGAATGGATATTGAGTATTATCCGATGTCGGCAGAAAATATTGACTTTCCGCATAACTCATTTGATGTTATCACAGCCTGCCAGTGCTTTTGGTATTTCAAACATGAGCAAATTATGCCTGTTTTGCATAGTCTTTTAAAAGCTGATGGACGCATATTGGTGCTGTATATGGCGTGGCTTCCTTATGAAGATAAAATAGCAGGAGAAAGTGAGAAACTTGTATTGAAGTACAGCCCGAATTGGAGTGGTGCAGGTGAAACTATGCATCCTATAGACATTCCGAATTGTTACAAGGAGAAGTTTGATGTGATATATCACGAGGAATATCCGTTATTTGTACATTTTACAAGGGAAAGCTGGAACGGAAGAATGAAAGCGTGTCGGGGAATAGGTGCTTCTCTTACGGAAAGCGAAATTACAAACTGGGAAAATGAACATATAAAAATGTTAAACCGGATTGCACCCAACGAATTTGACGTTTTACATTATGCAGCAATTGCTGAATTAAAAAAGAAGTAAGCAGTGAACTATTAGAATATGCTCGGCGAACAATTGCATTTCTGATGATTGTGCTAAATACATGGCATATATCTAAAAAGAAGCAAAGGCTATATACCGTCACAAATGGTATATAGCCTTGAAATTTTGTTTTTTATTTCTCTTTGAGAATATTTTTGCTTTATATGAAACTGCTGGGGCATAGATGGACTGAAATATATCAAGCTGTACGCATTAATTGCGTGCAAGGCGCTCGCTTTTTGTTTTTTCTGAAAATATGAATCATCAAATTCGTTGAAAACCTTGATGATAATATTTTTAAAATGCCGCTAAAATCGGTGAAACTGCACCTGTAGTCGGCTTTTCGGCATCGGCAATGTATCCGATTGCTTTTCCGCATCCCATAATCACACAGTCTGCGGCGTTTTTGTGGACTCTTACTCTGAGTTTTGTTGCCTCGCTTACAAGTCTTGCAAAGCCTGTTAGCTTGGCAAGACCGCCTGAAAGAATAATTCCGTCGCTGTGAATATCACCGATGAGCTCAGGAGGAGTCTTTTCAAGTACATCTTTGATTGCGTTCACAATTTCAGTTGCTATTTCCTCAATAGCTTCTTTTATTTCTTCGGATTTTACCTCAACAAATCTCGGCATACCGCTTACGGCATCTCTTCCTTTTACTTTAAAAGTCTGCTGTTCAAGCGGAACCTTTACACAGCCGATAGCTTTTTTACAGCTTTCAGCCATATTTGTGCCGATGATTAGGTTGTATTTTTTTCTGATGTATTTTACGATTTCTTCGTCCATCCTGCTTCCTGCATTTTTTACGGT
Source organism: Ruminococcus sp. (assembly GCA_036306945.1). Classification (GTDB taxonomy): domain Bacteria; phylum Bacillota; class Clostridia; order Oscillospirales; family Acutalibacteraceae; genus Ruminococcoides. The sequence goes on from JAXJYO010000060.1 coordinate 65,725, forward strand.
TTTGGACACTGAAATTCCTCCGAGAGAGAGGACCGCAATGTCAGCAGTTCCGCTTCCTATATCGGCTATAAGTACACCGTGAGGGCTTGTGATATCAATTCCGCACCCTAAAGCAGCCGCTTTAGGACTTTCGATAAGATAAACTTTTCTTACACCGAAAGAGCTCACAGCGTTTACCACGGCACGTTTTTCAACTTCTGTAACGTCGCAGGGAATAGCAGTAACGACTCTCGGCATAACTACCTTCACAGAGCATACTTCTTTGAGAAGAATCGACACCATATCCTCAACAAGCTCAGACTGAGCAATAACTCCACTGTCAAGCGGGTGAACTGCCCTGATTCCCACAGGAGTTTTGCCTATCATAGCATAAGCCTCGTCGCCTACAGCATATATCTCATCAGTGTCAATGTCATATGTCACAACGCTTGCTTCGTCAAGCACTTTGCCTTTATTTTCAATGAAAACCCGAGTTCTGTCCGAACCGAGGTCAATAGCTATATCCATAAAATCACCTCATAAAATATTGAGTTAATCTATTATATTATATCTTTGTTTGCATTTCAATAGAATTTACATGGTTACAGAACAGAGTGTTGCACAGCTTACAAAACTGCAACCGCTTTTAGCGAGAATCCTTGTGCATTCTCCGAGGGTGTGACCGGTGGTTATAATGTCGTCGATGATAAGTATATTTTTGTTTTTGACGATTGATTTGTCGATGATCCTGAAAACTCCTCTGACATTATCGGCTCTCTCAGAAGCTTTTATACTGTGCTGAGTCCTGTTTTTTCTGAATTTTTCGAGAGTATCCACATACGGGATCTGCATAATTTCAGCACATTCCTTTGCAAGCAGTTCAGCCTGATTGTAGCCACGTTCTTTCAATCCGTCTTTGTGCATCGGAACGCAGGTTATAAGGTCAAATTTTTCACCCTGATATATTTCAAGTATCGACATAACAAGTACAACTGCAAGTTGCTTTGCATAAGACGCATTGTTATTGAACTTGAACCGCTTTACACCGTTTGCAAAAATTCCGTCATAGGGAAGAGCAGAAGCACATTTGCATCCTCCGATTGCATAGCGTGTGATTGCTTTTTCGGGAAACTTGCTTTTGCAGTCGAAGCAGGCATAGTCGTTTCGCTCGATTACTTTACCGCAGTATGGGCATCTGACAGGAAAAATACTGTCAGCGACAGCCGTTTTGAGATTTTTTAGCTTAGAAATAAAGTCCGTCATCACGCAATAAAAATTCTTTCAAACCGCTGTATCTCTTTGTACGGCGGTTGTTGTTTACCATATATTCTACAGTTTGTGGATTTCCGACCAAAATGAGTGTTTTCTTTGCTCTTGTAACAGCCGTGTAAAGCAAATTCCTGTAATAAAGCTGTGGCGGACCTGAAAACATCGGGATGATTACAGCGTCAAACTCGTTACCCTGACTTTTGTGAACTGTCACGGCATAGGCAAAATCAAGGTCAGATGCGCTTTCATAGGTGTACATAGCAGTTTTGTCGTAGAAGCTGATTTTCAGCATTTTAACTTTTTTGTCAATTCGTTCAATGATACCGATATCGCCGTTGAAAATTCCCTCACCCGTTTCTCCGTTATCTTTGAACCATCGAATATCGTAGTTGTTTTTTATCTGCATAACCTTGTCGCCTGTGCGGAAAGTTTTTGAACCGATTGTGACCTCGGCTTTGTCATCAGACTTTGGATTCAGAGCATTTTGAAGTTTGTGATTAAGTTCAGCAGTTCCGAGTTCGCCCTTTTTGGAAGGGGAGAGAACCTGAATATTTTCAAAAGCAGAGTAGCCGTAGGCTTTAGGCAGACGATTTACGCACAGGTCGGTGATAACATTTGTTACTTCGGTTTTATTGTTCCTTTGGAGAAAAAAGAAATCCTTGTCGGCTTTGTTAAGCACAGGCATTTCACCGTTAACAATTTTATGAGCGTTGGTTACTATCAGGCTTTGCTGAGCCTGACGGAAAATTTCATTCAGCCTTACAACGGGAAGAATTCCGCTGTCAATAAGATCGCCTAAAACATTTCCGGGTCCAACGGACGGAAGCTGGTCGGAGTCACCGACAAGAATAAGCCTGCAACCGAGTGGCAGAGCACGCATAACGCTTTCAAAAATGAATGTATCTACCATTGAAACCTCATCAACGATAAGCGCATCGCATTTGAGCTGATTTCTTTCGTTTTTGTTAAAAACAGGATTATCCTGCTTATCCCAGCTTACTTCAAGTAACCGATGAAGAGTTTTTGCCTCATCGCCTGTAAGTTCGCTCATTCGCTGAGCCGCACGACCTGTCGGAGCAGAGAGAAGAACTTTTTTGCCCTTCTCCTTCATAATTTTTATAATTGCATTGAGGGTGGTTGTTTTGCCTGTACCGGGACCGCCCGTGAGAACAAGCATACCTTCGCTGAGAGCAGAGGTTATAGCCTGTTTCTGAAGTTCTGCGTATGTAATGCCGTCATTCTTTTCACATATTTCAATTTCCCTGTCAATATCTTTAATTTTCTCTGAAGGAAATTTGAGAAGCATTTTTATTCTTGATGAAACATAAGTTTCGCTCAGGTGAAGCTGAGGTGTGAACACAAATTCGGTTTCATCAAACCTGTCCCCGATGAGTGAACGGTCAAAAAGCATTTCCTCCATACACTCATTGACCTTTTCAGGATCAACACCCAGAAAGTCTGCGGAGGTTTTCAAAAGCTTATCTTTAGGAAGACAAGTGTGGCCATTTCTTTCGTTATGTCGCAGAACATACGTTATTCCTGCACGAAGCCTTACATTGCTTTCGGGTTCAAGGCTTTCTTTTTTTGCGATGAAATCGGCACTTTCAAATGAAACACCAAAGTCGCCTTCGCAGAGTATGTAAGGATTTGCTTTTATTCTGTCAACACAGCTCGGACCGAATGAATTATAGATTTTTACCGAGGCTGTGTTAGATATTCCGTATTCACCGAGGTACAGCATAAGAGTTCGAACTCCTGAATTTGTCTTGAGTTGTAAAGAAAAATCCTCTGCTTTGGATTTTGAAATACCCTTGAGAAGAGCCACACGTTCAGGTTCGTTTTCCATTACATCAAGAGTTGCTTCACCGAACTCAGCGACAAGTCTTTGTGCCGTAGCCGCACCGATTCCTTTGACAGCACCGGAGGACAGATATCTGAGAATATCTGCACTTTCTGTAGGTCGACAAATCTCGCAAATGTTTGCAGAAAATTGTCTGCCGTAGTTTCGGTGAGTAATATAATTTCCCGTAAGCTTCACGGTATCGCCAACACCCACCTGAGGCATAATTCCGACAGCAGTAATATAATCATCGCTGTCAGAAATCTCGATTACCGTGTAGCCGTTTTCTTCGTTTCTGTAGACAATGTTTTCAACAGCTCCCTCAAGCTGAAGCAGCTTTTCATCTGACATAAATTATTCGTTCCTTTAAGACATATTTTCCATTCGTTTTTTGAGTTCACCCAAAGTCACATCATATGCTTTGTTTTCATAGATGAGATAGTCTGTGGTGAGGGTGTATTCTTCATAAGGTTTGATGATCAATTGAGCGATATACTCAAGGAGAGCCGGATTCTTCATAAGAATAGGGCCTGTGACGTGAGTGCCTAAAAGATTATTGCAGTGCAAGCCTTCTTCTTTACTCTCGCAGTTGTTTGCAAGTCCCATTTCAACAGAAAAAAGTGTGTTTTCAATTCCGTTTATCTCACTGCACTTGTTTACAAAGCCGACAACAGGCTTGTCAATAAGTTTTGCAGTGTAGATTATATCGCCGGTAACACGTTTTTTGTTCTGTTCGGTAACGGTAAAATCAAATATTCCAAGCCCGTCATAAACCTTTCCGTTGCAATCTGTAATGGATTTTCCGAGCATTTCAAAGGAATTTCCCGTCATAAGCACAGGTTTTTCGCTGTCAATATATGCTTGTAACTGTTCCTTGTATTTTGCAAAATCAGCGAGTACAAGCTTCTGATTATTTTCTGTACCCGAACCTATATATATGAAGTCGTAGTCAGCAAAATTCGCATCATCGGCAAGTGAAAGTCTGTCAGTCTGAACCTCAATACCGCTTTTTTCAAGAATACGTTCAACAGCCGAAACATTTGCATATTCGCCGTACAAATTCATAATATCGTAATATAAATGAAGTATTTTCATAATTATTCACCCTTTACCTTGCCGAGAAATTTGTCTTTGTCCGAGAAACAGGTAATGACATAGATATTTTCCTTTTTGTCGCTGTCAAGATATTCAGCCGCCTGTTCGATATCCTCAATAATTCTGATTTTGTCCTGCGGAATGTCAGTGTATGAAAATCTCACAGCGAGGTCGTTGCAGTATTTGCCTGAAAGAACGATTTCTTTGATGTTGTCGCAGTTGAGCTTATGAAAGTCGATATCCCACAACCATGAAACATCGCTTGTAAAATATTTTCTGCTTACGGCGTCAACAATAAACATAACGTCACAACCGTTATTGTCGTTGCAGGCAAGGCTGATCGACTGGTCGTAAGAAATACTGTTTTCGTGCTTTGAAGTGAGAAGAGTACCCTTTCTGTTGCCGAGAGTAAAAGTAACAACTCTGCCGTTTTTGAGAACATAATTGCTGATGTCGGAAGCAATCTTGCTTTCATCAATTCCCACAAGTGAAGCCACGGTGAATGCCGCAAGAATATTGTAGATGTTGTAAAGTGACTTGAGTGCAAGTGAAATAGAATACTTGTCGTTGATTACAGCAAGTCCGTTTTCAAGGTCAACAGATGTAACCGTGTATGATGTGTCGTTGCGTTTGTAGTCACAGCCTGTACATTTGTAGTGACCGATATGGTTGTAGTGATATCTGCTGTATGTCATCGGAGAATTACATTCAGGGCAGTAAGCACCGTCATTGTAAACGCTTGTATTTTCAGTTGCGTCTGTTTCAAGCTCACCTGCACCAAACCAGATAACATCGTTCTTTTTGTAGCCAAAATGTGAAACGAGAGGGTCATCTGCATTGAGAATGAGCTGTGTTTCAGGATGAATACTGTCGAGAATAGCGTTATAAACCCACTGAGGATGACCGTTTCTTGTAAGCTGATCACGATAAAGATTAGTAATTACATAGTGAGTGGGAACGATATATCTGAACGTGTATTTTGCAAAACGTTCATCGCTTTCAATGAGAAGAATATCACAGTTTACTTTACCTGTCAGTGTACAGCTATTGAGAATGAGAGTTGTAACACCTTCGATCTGATTTGAACCTTCCTTGTTCCATGCAACGCTTTTGCCGTTTTTCTGAAGAATATGTGCAATCATCTCAACGGTAGATGTTTTGCCGTTGCTTCCCGTAACAGCAATGATGTATTTCGGAAGTTTGACCCTTTTGAGAATATCAGGGCATATTTTAAGTGCAATCTGACCCGGAAGACTGCTTCCTTTGCCGATAAGCTTGCCTGCAAATCTGAGCAATTTGCAAACGATTATAGTAAATAACATTTTCATAAATCCACTTCCTGCGCTAAAAATTATATTAATGGAAATTTGCTCCTGAATAATCGAGTTGAAAAAGTATGTTGATAACAACCTGTCCGCCCGAATAGGATGCAACACTACATTATTTTATTATTATACCATAAACTAACACTTATTGCACGGCAAAAATACATATTCATCAATATTATTTCACAAATTATTTCACAAAAACAAAACCTGCCGTTTAAAGCAGGTTTTGTCAGAGGGATTTCATTTTAATAATTCAAAAAATTCATTTTTACTTATAAGCTTTGCAAATCCGTATTCCTCGCATATATTTTCGCATATCTTCTTTGTTTCTTCGTCCATATCACAGTCGAGGCAGATTACATAATCATGTTTACCTCTGCTTACCCATTTCACCTTTGTGGCAGCACTTCTCAGCATAAGTTCAGCGTCATCGCATTTTCCTTCAACAGGCGTGACAAACATAACCGAATTGTCGTTTTTATATCTGAAAATATAAAGCGATATGTCACGCACCAATGAAATGACACCTATTACGGCAAAAACAACAAGTAAGACAGCCGATAAAATATCCATGCAATTCACCTCAATATATTTTATTAAAAAATTTGAAAACGGTGCAGTATAATTTAAAAAATATCTGCAAGAATAATAAAGACGTAACCACACAATAACATTGTGCGGTAATGTCATGGCGGAAAACCGCACAATAAAACTGAGGTGAAACAAAATGACAGACAACTCATACGCAAATCAGAGCATTGCTTGCACAGTAACAAACTGTAAAAATCACAACAGCTCAAAGAACTTCTGTTCACTTGAGTCAATCAAGGTTGGTACACACGAATCTAACCCTACAATGTGTCAGTGCACAGACTGTCAGAGCTTTGTAGCAAAGTCAGATTGTAAGTAAGCGAAGAAAATTCGCTCACCATTCGGGTATTCAGTTTTTTATAATGCCCGACCATACTAAACGCCCTCAACAATAGTTGGGGGTGTTTTGGCTCAAAGGTACATATAATATTACTCGCAAAACAGGAGGCAGAAAAATGAATATCTTTTCTTCTGTAATATTCCAGATAGCCGTAATGTTTTCATATATATTAGTGGGATTTATCCTGTGCAGGGGAAATTTCATTCCCAAAGAATCGGGAACAGTATTTTCAAGGCTTGAAAATAAGATATTTATGCCTGCTGTCGTAATCAACACCTTTATGGCTAACTGTACGGTGGAAAACATAAAGGAAAAGTGGATATTCATTGTTTACAGTACAGTTATCCTTGTTTTTTGCATCATTGTCGGATATATCGTAGGAAGGCTTCTCGGGAAAACTGAGTATCTTCAGAAAATCTACAGATACTCAATATCCGTTTCAAATTTTGGATTTGTGGGCACCGCAATGGTATCGGGAATTTACGGAGCGAACAGCATAGAACTTTTTGACTATCTTATGTTTACACTTCCACTCAATATGTTTACTTACTCGATAGGAGTTGCGTGGCTTGTTCCAAACGGCGGAAAAGCTTTTTCAATAAAATCATTTATTAATCCTATATTCATTTCTCTTTTTATCGGTGCATTGTGGGGACTTTTGTCATTGCCGAAATTCAAACTCCTGACAACGCTGATTTCAGGTGCGGCTGATTGTATGTCACCGATTGCGATGATACTCACGGGATTTGTTATCGGAAGCTATAATCTGTCATCGCTTTTCAGACAATGGCAGACTTATATTGTTGCAGGAATAAGACTAATCGGTTTGCCTGTGGTAATATGCATAGTGTTAAGATTGTTAAATACTCCTGACGAAATAATCATTGCGACGCTTTGTGCAAACGCAATGCCTCTCGGACTAAACACTGTAATTATTCCGTCAGCCTACGGAGAGAATCCCGAAACAGGTGCAAGTATGGCTCTTGTTTCACAAATTTGTTCAGTGGTTACCATACCTTTTCTGTTCTTTGCCTTTGGATACTCATAAATCATATTGAATTAGTAGGAATTATTTTCCGAAAAACTATTGACAAATGAATTTTATGTGGTATCATATAGTTACAATATTAATTCCTACCAAAACAATAGGAATTATAGGAAAGGTGATTTTAATGAATATATTTTTCAATCGATGTTGTTTTGACACACGAATGTAAATTTAACTCAAGCAATAACAAATACATTTTATCTGACAAAATAACATTGAAAAGAGGATATAATTATGAGCACATTAAAAGACAGAAAACTTCACTTTGAAACACTTCAGCTTCATGTGGGACAGGAGCAGGCAGACCCTGTAACAGATGCAAGAGCAGTACCGATTTATGCTACAACATCATATGTTTTTCACAACAGTCAGCACGCAGCAGACCGCTTTGCACTTAAAGATGCCGGAAACATCTACGGCAGACTTACAAACCCGACACAGGATATTTTTGAACAGAGAATTGCGGCTTTAGAGGGAGGTTCGGCAGCTCTTGCGGTATCTTCAGGTGCAGCGGCAGTAACATACACAATTCAGGCACTTGCAAAAGCCGGTGATAATATTGTAGCCGCAAAGACTATTTACGGCGGAAGCTATAATCTATTTGAACATACACTTCCTAATTATGGCATTACAACTACTTTTGTAGATCCCGACGAAGAAGGCTCATTTGAAAAAGCTATTGACGGCAACACAAAGGCGATATACATTGAAGCACTCGGTAATCCTAATTCAAACATAATTGACATAGAAAAGATCGCACAGATAGCCCATTCACATAATATTCCGCTTGTAGTTGACAGCACATTTGCAACTCCTTATTTGCTAAGACCTATCGAGCACGGAGCAGATATCGTTGTGCACTCAGCAACAAAGTTTATCGGCGGACACGGAACTGCAATCGGCGGTGTGATTATCGAAAGCGGAAAATTTGATTGGAAAGCTTCAGGCAAGTTTCCTCAGTTCTCGGAACCGAATGCTTCATATCACGGCGCAGTATTCACCGAAGCTGCACCAAATGCCGCTTTTGTGACATTCATCAGAGCAACACTTCTCAGAGATACAGGTGCAACACTTTCACCGTTCCATGCATTCATTTTCCTGCAGGGTCTTGAAACGCTTTCTCTCAGAGTGGAACGTCACGTTGAAAACGCATTAAAGGTAGTTGAATACCTCAGTAAGAATCCAAAGGTTGAAAATGTAAATCACCCTTCACTGCCTGACAGCAAGTACAACGCTTTATATAATAAATATTTTCCAAAGGGCGGCGGCTCTATATTTACATTTGAAATCAAGGGAGGCGCAGAGGAGGCTCAGAAGTTTATTGACAATCTTCAGATTTTCTCGCTTCTTGCAAATGTTGCAGACGTAAAATCCCTCGCAATTCACCCTGCATCAACAACTCATTCACAGCTTAACGAGCAGGAGATGGAAGAACAGGGCATCAAGCCTAACACGATCAGACTTTCAATCGGAACAGAAAACATTGAAGATATAATTTATGATTTACAACAGGCATTTGATGCCATATAATAATACTGAGGTGATTAATATGTCAAAGGTATATAAAAGTGTTTCCGAGTTGATTGGAAGAACACCTATCGTTGAACTTACAAATATAGAAAGTAAACATTCAGTTTCTGCAAAAGTTCTTGCGAAGCTTGAGTATTTCAATCCTGCGGGAAGCGTCAAGGACAGAGTAGCGAAGGCTATGATCGAGGATGCAGAGCAGAAAGGAATTCTCAAAAAAGGAGCAACTATTATTGAACCCACATCGGGAAATACCGGTATCGGTCTTGCATCAGTTGCCACATCGAAGGGATACAAAACAGTTCTCACAATGCCCGAAACAATGAGTGTTGAAAGAAGAAATCTTCTCAAAGCATACGGAGCTGAAATCGTTCTTACAGACGGAAGCAAAGGAATGAGCGGTGCAATCAAAAGAGCAAACGAGCTTAAAGAAGAGATTGAAAATTCAGTCATTCTCGGTCAGTTTGTCAATTCAGCAAATCCAAAGGCTCATTTTGATACAACAGGTCCCGAAATCTGGGAAGATACAGACGGCAAGGTGGATATTTTCGTTGCAGGAGTCGGCACAGGCGGTACAATAAGCGGAACAGGAAAGTACCTGAAATCTCAGAATCCGAATGTGAAAGTTGTGGCTGTTGAGCCTGAAACCTCACCTGTACTCTCAGAGGGCAAGGCTGGTCCTCACAAAATTCAGGGAATCGGTGCGGGATTTGTTCCCGAAACTCTTGATACGCAAATTTATGATGAGATCATCAAAGTTGCAAACGAAGCAGCAACACAGACAGCGAATGAAATTGCAAAAACGGAAGGTATCCTTGTGGGAATTTCATCAGGAGCAGCGTTATGGGCGGCACTTGAGCTTGCAAAGCGTCCTGAAAATGCAGACAAAACAATTGTTGCACTTCTGCCTGATACGGGCGAAAGATATCTCTCAACGGGAATTTATTGAACATAATTGCGAGGTCGGATTGCGAAAATGTCAATTCGACCTTCATTTTTGCACACTATATTGAAAAAAGTCATCTGATATAGTATCATAAATCCATAAGTATGAATTTTTGGTGCGAAATGGAAGGATTTTAATGATTCTCGAAAAAATATATTTTGAACTGTCAAAAAATATGGATGATGAATATTATGTCGAACTGGCTGAGAAAGAATTTCTCGTGATTCCTGTAATGATTGATATAATGTTTTCGGAAAATGATCACAGCCATTGGGCTGAATTATTGCTTGAGAAGATAAGTGCCAAGAATCCGTGTTCGGTTTATCCGTTTTTTGAGTATATAACCGAAAAAGTCAAAGAAGGCGAAACATTTCTCCGTTGGAATATTTGGAGAATAGTTGCAAACCTTTTGCCCTGTGACAGCAGAAATCTATGGAGCAATGTTAAAGGCGATTACATAAAGGCTCTCAGTTCAACACAGATAGCAGAGTTTTCCATAGCGTATGATTGTGCCGAAAAAATCATAAAGGCAGAGCCTGAGGATATGGAAGAGATTCTTGCTGTGCTTGTTGACGCAACAAGAAGGGACTTTAAAATTGACGATGTCGTTTCACCTCAATGCGGTGAGGTTGCAAAAGAAAAAGTAAAACTTTTGCTCGAGACTCTGAATAATATTGAATAAAATTAAGGGGCTGCCTCACTTTCATTTAGTGAGACAGCCCCTTTGATTAAGCGAGTGGGGTGAATCTTAAAACTTTTTCGCCGTTATGTTCAACAACATCGCAGAACATATCATAAGGTCTTGCCCAGACTTTATCGGGATTGTTGTTTTCAATGTAGATAACAAGCTTTTCACCGCTTTCGGTGTGCTTTGCAAAGCCGAGAACTTCGTATTCAGTGCCCTTGAAATGGCGATATCTGCCGGGATAAACTTTTTCAAGGCGCACTGGCTCTTTGTTGCTTTCAGGCTCAGACTCTCTTGTCGGAACATCAAAAGGCTTTGTTTCAACAGCTTTGTCAAAATCAACCTTAAAGTTTCCGTCGTTCACAACGAGTATTCTTGCTGAGTAAGGTTTCAGTGAGATTTCATAGTAGCCGTTCACATCTATAACTTCGTTGTCGTTGAGAACATCGGTAAGCTTTGCGTTGCATCCTGTATCAAAGCCGATTCTCTCATCGTGGTCGCAAAGGTTGAACGCAACAAAAACAGTCTGATTGTCGCATTGTCTTTTGTAAACAAGCTTTTCATTCTGAATATTTACATTCTCAAATTTTCCGTATTTGAGGGCATCAAGTGAAAGCCTGATTTTTCCGAGCTTTACGATATGGTCAAACAGCTTGTAATTTGCGTTCGGCACATTGTTAAGATCAAGACAGGGGCGAAGTTCATAATCGCTGAACTGACTCCTTTTGCCTTCAATTCCGAACTCACTGCCGTAGTAGATTGAAGGTACGCCGGGCATTGTGTACATAAGTGTATAGATGTTTTCAAGGTGATTTTTGTCCCTGAGCATACTTGCAACACGGTTGACATCGTGGTTGTCAACAAAATTAAAAGTGTAAATATTCTGATAAATACCGCCGTTTGCAAACTGTCTGTTGAGTGAATGTGCAATTTCAAAGTAGTTGTGGTCATTGTGGCTCGAGTAGATACCCTTGTAACATTCGTAGTTTGTAACGGAATCAAGAGTATCATTGTTTGCCCAACGGTTGTAGTCACCGTGAGTTATCTCGCCGTAAAGCCAGAAATCAGGCTTTTTTGATTTGCAGGTGTGTCTGAGTTTTTTGAAAAATTCAATGTCAACACAATCTGCTGCATCAAGTCTTAAACCGTCAATATCAAATTCATCTATCCAGAATTTGACCGAATCAAGAAGATAGTTTACAACATCTTCATTTTGAAGATTAAGCTTAACAAGGTCGTAGTGACCTGCCCAGCCTTCATACCAGAATGGATCGCCTTTTGGGCTGTTTCCTCCGAAATTGAGGTTCTGAAACCAGCCGCAGTAGCGTGAATTCTGAAGGTTTCGCTGAACATCTTTGAAAGCAAAAAAATCTCTTCCGACGTGATTGAAAACACCGTCAAGCATAATTTTGATGTCGTTGTCGTGAAGTGCCTTGCATATTTTCTTAAAAGAATTATTATCACCTAAACGACAGTCAACTTTTCTGTAGTCGATCGTGTCGTAACCGTGACGTGAACTTTCAAACAGAGGGTTAAACACAAGAACGTTGACCGACATTTTTTTCATATGTTCGATGCAGTCATAAATTTTGTCAAGTCTGTAAACAAGCTTGCCGTCGTTTTCTTTAGGTGCACCGCAAAATCCGAGCGGATAAATATTATAGATAACTGATTCGTTAATAAAACTCATAAAAACTCCTTTTGCCTAAACAGAAAATTGTAAAAGCGGTTTGATATAAGCTAATCTGTTCAATATGAGAACAGTATTGTCTTGAATTAGATTATATCACAAATTTGTCTATTGTGCAACGCTGTAATTTGTGCTATAATAATACTAATCAGCGATAATTATAAATTTTTGGAGGAATACAATGTTAAAAATACCTGAAAACAAAACAAGAAAAAAACTCAGAATAACTCAGTGTGTGTTGTTTCTTATACTTGCTGTTTTTTGCTCATTCACTTTTGTACATATCCCTAACCCTGACGGTTCAGGCAAGGATTTCTACGCAACAGTATTTGATATGCTCGGATATATGGGCGGAGAATTTCCCGACAGTACATTGAGTGAGTCTTTCAAATCAGTGCTTCCGTTCTATTTTATTTTCATAATAGTTCCGATTGTCGGATTTTTCTTCTGTGCACTTGACAAAGAGAGAAATTTAAAGAATATCGTTTCAATATTCTGTTGCCTTGTAGGTGTATTTTCAATTCTTACTGTCGTTTCACTTAACTTTATAAACTACGGTTCATTGCTTTCACTTTTAGTTTATATTCTTTTAAGCTTTATCACAGCAATTGCCATGATGGCAAGGCTTACTGATGATGCCAAAGCAAGAGCATAATGATTTATCAGACCTCAGACTGTTAATTTTGCAGTTTGAGGTCTTTTTATTTTTGTTAAGTGATAATATTGACAAAATCTGCGGTAAGAGTTAAAATTAAATTGTAAATTTATTCTATATAAGGGTGGAATGGATATGAAATGTAACAGATGCGGCACTGAAAATAATCATAGTGATATGTTCTGTAAAAATTGCGGTAATAATCTTTCACAGCAGAAAAATAATTATCAGAATCAGATGAATTATTCTGATAACTTTGAATATAAAAATACGAATAAAAAATCATATAAAATTCCGATAATTATTGCAGTAACAGCAGTTGTCGTAATTGCAATCGGGGCAGGTGTGTTTTTTCTTTTAAGCAGTGGTATTTTAGGAGGTTCATCAGGTCAAGTTGAAGAAACAACTGTTCCCTCAACACAGCAAACGGAAATCACAACCGAAGCTCCGACAACGATTCCTGAAACAAAACCTACAACGGTGAGTATGGCAGTAATTCCCGATGTGGTTGGAATGAAATCGGTTGATGCATACAATGCGCTGAACAGCGCAGGGGTTAGATACTCGGTAACTCTGACTTACAGCGATACGGTTGCATCGGATTATGTAATAAGTCAGTCACCGACATCAGGAAATACCATAAGCAAGAATGACAGAGTAATAATTTACTTGTCAAAAGGTCCTGAAAATCAAATTGCTACTTATTATCCGGAAAACTATGCAAATTCTGATGAGTACGTTCTTATTGGCTCTGATATGAGATATATCGACAAGAGTGAGGTATATTGTCTAAGTAAAGATAATATGGAAATTGCTCTTAATGAAATCTATGCAAGACACGGAAGAAAATTCGCTTCACAGGAACTTTCGAATTACTTTAACTCTAAAAGCTGGTACAGAGGAACTGTAGAGCCAAGTGATTTTAATGAAAATGTGTTTAATAAGTATGAACTTGCAAACATAAATACAATTTTAGAAGTAATGAAGGAATGCGGATACAGATAATTTTGTGTTCAGCTATGAATATGATGTCATAATGAATGTGGCGGTTCCGGAGAGAAAATATTTCTCATAGGGAAAGAATAGCACTTAACGGTATAAATATATAAAAATTACGACCTCAGGCTTGATTTGTTCAAAGCCTGAGGTTTTATGTTGCCACAAGAAAACAAATAGTATAAAAATATAAATAAAATAACGTGAAAACTATTGAAATTTTACGATACAAGTGCTATTATTGAACTGTAAATGGTAAAATTTTTGTACAATACTTGTTCTTTTGTAAAAAAACAGTTAAAAATAATAAAAAATGGGAAAAGGTGTCTATATGAAATATATCGCTCATAAAAGAAATGAAACTGACGGAGCCGAGCAACTGCTTATTGAACACCTCACTAACACAGCTGATATCTGTTCAGAGTTTGCAAAGTGCATAAATATGCCTGATTATGCAAAAACGATAGGGTTGCTTCACGATATCGGAAAATACAGTGTTGAATTTCAAAGAAGAATTAACGGTGAAAATATAAGAGTTGAACACTCAACATGCGGTGCACAGGAAGCTTTTAAAAGAAAATTGCTGATGGCTTCCTTCTGCATTGCGGGTCATCACGGCGGATTGCCTGATTTTGGCGCCAAGGGTGCGTTTGAAGATGCACCTACATTAAAGGCAAGAATGAGCAGGAACACAGTTGATTATGCAGATTGGAAAAATGAAATATCTGAAAATCAATTCAACTGTAAGCCTGACACTCGGTCCTCCGACATGCAGTTGTTTACATTTATTACCCGTGTGTTATTTTCATGTCTTGTCGATGCCGATTATCTCGATACAGAAAAATTTATGAGCAACGGCACTGTTCATCGTGAAAAGGGCGATACTGTTGATGTACTTTTGGATAAGTTGAACAGCTATATATCAAAGTGGAAAAATCCGACTTCAAAGCTGAATATTTTAAGAACTCAGATGCTTGAAGAGTGCATTAATGCAGGCAAAGAAAGTGATGAAAAGCTTTTTACGCTAACAGTTCCTACAGGTGGCGGAAAGACGATTTCTTCGCTTGCATTCGCTTTGAATTACGCAGTAAAACACAACAAAAAGAGAATAATTTATGTTATTCCGTACACAAGCATAATTGAGCAGAATGCCGAAGTTTTCAGAAACATTCTCGGTGAAGAAAATGTACTTGAAAATCATTGCAATGTTTCTTTTGATGATTATCAGGAAGAGATAAAAGTGCAGAAAATGCTTGCCTGTGAAAATTGGGATTCACCTGTCGTAGTAACCACAGCCGTTCAGTTTTTTGAATCATTATTTTCAAACAAGCCTTCAAAGTGTCGTAAAATACACAATATATTTGACAGTGTAATCATTTTTGATGAAGCCCAGATGTTGCCTGTTGACTATCTGCTTCCTTGTGTTTTGGCTATGCGTCAGCTTGCAGAATATGGAAATTCGGCTGTAGTTTTGTGCACTGCAACGCAACCTAATCTTGATGTAATATTCAATATGACAGATAAAAACGGCTCAAAAATAAACTTGACCGAAATATGTAAGTCGTCCAAAAATCTGACAGATGACTTCAGAAGAACCGAATTCAGATATGACGGGAAACTTGATGACGATGAACTTGTCTTTGAATTAAGTAAGTGCGAACAGGTTTTGTGTGTTGTAAATAAAAAGGCTCATGCACAAAAGTTATTTTCTCTTTTAGAAAATTCAGACGATAATTTTCATTTGTCTACTTATATGTACCCTGCTCACAGAAAGGAGATTATTGACATAATAAGAAAAAGGCTCAGTGAAAATAAACCGTGCAGGGTAATTTCAACGAGTCTTATAGAAGCAGGTGTCGATATTGATTTCCCGACAGTTTACAGAGCAATTTCGGGAATTGATTCTGTTTTGCAGGCAGGAGGCAGGTGCAACAGAGAGAATAAACGTGAGATTTCTGAAAGCGTAGTACATATTTTTGATACCGATGAGGTGGTGTCGTATCAGCAGGTGAATACGGCTGTGACAAGAGGTGTAATTGAAAAATTCGGTGATAAAATCTATGATTCAGATGCAATCAAAATGTACTTTGATCAGCTTTATTATTACAGGGACATAGACAAGACCCATAAAGTATTTGATAAAAAAGGAATTCTGGAAAGTCTTAAAAAGGTTGAGTTTGCAACAGTAGCCAATAAATTCAGATTGATTGAAAACAACACAAAATTAGTTTATATTTCTGTTGAAGAAAATAAAGAAGAAATCAATAATTTACGCAAAGGAAATTATTCAAAAGAACTTTTCCGAAAACTTCAGCAGTATATCGTCAATCTTTATGAATATGATTTCAAAAAACTTGACGATGCCTGCGCTATAGAATACGTTGATGACAGTTTTTATATTTTGTCAGATGGCTTTTACGATGAAAAGGTAGGAGTGGTTTTTCCTGATGAAAACAGACTGAAAGGTATATTTTTGTAAAGTAAAAAGAAAGGCAGAACATCAAATGTTCCGCCTAACTTTGCAAATATGCAATTGTTAATATTTCAATCCACTGTTTTCACAGACATTAATTTAATTATACTATGTTATTATAAAAAAATCAAAAAAACCTAATATTCAATTATAATGAACTTGACTTTAAAAATATATCGTGATATTATAGAACAACAGAAAGGATGTGATGTAATGAGCGTAAAAGTTGAAGTGTGGGGAGATTATGCCTGCTTCTCAAGACCGGAACTGAAAACGGAAAAATTTACTTATGAAATCATAACTCCGTCTGCGGCGAGAGGCATTTTGGAAGCTATATATTGGCACCCTGGTTTGATTTGGATTGTCGACAGAGTTTATATTCTTAGTCCGATAGAGTTTACCAATATCAGGCGAAACGAAGTGAAATCAAAAATCTCTCATACAAAGGTCAAAAGCGCCATGACAGGCAAAAATACTGAATTGTATATTGATACTACATCAGATATACAGCAGAGAGCGGCGACAGTGCTGAAAAACGTTCATTATGTGATTGAGGCACATTTTGAAATGACGGACAAAGCGAATGAAAGCGATAATCCCGGAAAGTTTCAGGATATTATGAGGCGTCGGCTTGAGAAGGGACAATGTTATCATCAGCCGTATTTCGGTTGCAGAGAATTCCCTGCAAAATTCAGAAAATGGGAGTTTGATACCGTTCCGACTGTTGATATTACAAAGCAACTCGGATTTATGCTTTATGACCTTGATTACTCAGACAAAAATTCGATCACCCCAATGTATTTTAACGCAACAATAAATAAAGGTGTTGTCGACCTGACCGATTGCGAGGTGTACAGATAATGATTTTGCAGTCACTTGTAAATCTGTATGAAGCGTTGATTGAAGAGGGAAAAGTGGATAAGCTCGGATGGGCAAAAACGAAGATATCCTACGGACTTGTTATTGACGAAAATGGCACGCTTAAAAATGTAGTTTCGCTTAAAACTACTGATAAAAGCGGAAAAAAAGAAATTGCGTCATCATTGAGTATGCCGATGGCTGTGAAAAGGTCGGTCAATATAGCCGGAAACTTTTTATGGGATACATCGTCATATATCTTTGGCTGTGATCGTAAGGGTAAACCTGAACGAAACAAGCAGTGCTTTGAAGCTTCAAAAATACTGCATACTGAGTTGCTGAGTAATAATGACTCAGTAGCATCAAAATCAATTATGCTTTACTTTGAAAATCTTGATGCAGATAATATTGAAAATTATCTTACCGAGATAGGTTGTACGGAGAATATTATTACAGATATATTCAAAAACGGTGCAAATTTAGTTTTTATGCCGTTAGGAAAGATTGCCTCAGATTATGAAGATATACGAAAATGTTGGGACGATCACTACAATAAAAGCAATGCTGAAAGTGGTCTGTGTCTTGTAACAGGCGAAAAAATGCCCATAGCTATACTTCATCCGTCAATCAAGGGTGTGCGTGGAGGACAGTCTATGGGAACATCGCTGATTTCCTTTAATGCACCGGCTTTTGAGTCATTTGAAAAGACACAGGGAATGAATTCGCCTGTAAGTGAATATGCGACATTTGCGTACACTACGGCACTGAATTATCTGCTTTCTGACAGCAGATATGTAAATTATTTTGGAGATACAACAGTAGTTTGTTGGGCTCAGGATAATAATGAAGGCTGTCAGGATATTTTTAATAAAGCATTCGGTGATAGCGATAATGAGATTTCACAGGACGATTTATGGAACGTAATTCACCGTCTTTCACATGGAGAAAGTGTTTGCTGGAAAGATATCCCCATAGATCCTGATAATAAGTTTTACATACTCGGTTTGTCACCTAATGCGGCGAGGTTGTCGGTTCGTTTCTTTTTGGAAAACAGCTTTGGAAACTTTATGAAAAATATTTTAAAGCACGATGAAGAGATGAGCATAATTACACCGAAGTTCATAACAAATAATCATTTCCCTTTGTGGAAGATTCTGAAAGAAACAGTTAATCAGAATTCAAAAAATAAGAGCGCAAAACCTCAGCTTGCAGGAAGCTTTGTCTATTCAATTCTTACAGGATACAAATACCCTGCAACGCTGTACAACAACATAATGATAAGGATCAAAGCTGAAAGAGATGTGAACGCAGAACGTGAGGCTGTGAGAGCATCAGTGATCAAAGCATATCTTACCAGAAATTATCCCATTTATAAGGAGGCTTTAACAATGGAACTAAACAAAGATTGCAAAAATCAGGCTTATGTACTCGGAGAGCTTTTTGCATTGCTTGAAGAAATTCAGACAATGGCAAATCCCGACATTAAAACTACTATCAAAGACAAATATTTTACTTCGGCAAGTTCAATACCTGCCTCGATATTCCCGTTCCTTATTGACCTTTCTCAGAAACATCTGAGAAAGATTAAAAGTGATAAAGCAGGTTACAGCTATGTAAAGCAGAAAGAAATCGCTGAATTGTACGCAAAGATTGACAAGAATTTACCGGCAAGAATGACAATGCAAGAAAAAGGAATTTTCCAGATAGGCTATTATCATTACAGACAGAGCAAATTTACAAAACAGGAGGAAAAATAATATGTCAGAAGCTATAAAAAACAGATACGAATTTGCAATAATTTTCGACGTGGAAAACGGAAATCCAAACGGTGATCCGGATGCAGGTAATATGCCGAGAGTTGACCCTGAAACAGGTTATGGCATTGTAACCGATGTTTGTCTTAAACGAAAAATCAGAAACTATGTTGAAACCGTAAAAGAGAATGAATCAGGGTACGGTATATATATAAAGAGCGGAGTGCCTCTTCAGACAAGCGATAAAAAGGCTTTTGAATATCTCGGTATTGAAGAGTCGGAAGTAAAGAAAATGAAGAAGGATAATCCTGAAATCGACGCTAAAATACGAGATTTTATGTGCAAAAACTTTTTTGATATCAGAGCTTTCGGCGCAGTAATGACGACTTTTGTCAAGGCAGCTCTCAATTGCGGACAGGTCAGAGGTCCTGTACAGCTTGGCTTTGCACGTTCTGTGGATCCGATTTTTCCTCAGGAGATAACAATCACAAGATGTGCAATTACAACCGAAGCTGATGCAGAGAAGAATACAAATACAATGGGAAATAAATTCATAGTTCCATACGGTCTGTATATTGCAGAAGGTTATATTTCAGCAAATCTTGCAAGAAAAGTAACAGGTTTTTCTGTAGATGATCTTGAATTGTTGTGGGATGCAATTATCAATATGTTTGAGTTTGACCATGCAGCAGCAAGAGGAAAAATGGCTGTTCGCAAGCTTGTAATCTTCAAGCACGACAGCGAGCTGGGCAATGTTCCTGCATATAAACTTTTTGATGCAATTAAAATTGAACGCAAGAAAGATGTAGAAGTTGCAAGAAGTTTTAGCGATTATAATATCTCTATTGCAGAATCTGAAATTCCTCAGGGTGTAACCTGTACAGTAAGATGAGCTACACAGACGAACAGCTTCTGAGTATATCGGGAATACAACACTTTGTGTTTTGCAGACGTCAATGGGCATTGATACATATTGAACAGCAATGGGAGGAAAATCTTCTCACCGTCAGCGGCAACATTATGCATAAAAATGCCCATGATAATTCTTTCTCAGAAAAAAGAAATAATGTTATAATTTCAAGAGGAATGTCAATCACATCGCACGAGCTTGGGCTTACAGGTGTTTGTGATATAGTTGAATTTCATCGTTCGGACGATGGTGCTTTGATACACGGTTACGACGGTTTGTATAAAATTATTCCTGTAGAATACAAACTTGGTGAACCGAAAGAAACAGATTCTGATATTCTTCAGGTTGCGGCACAGGCATACTGCCTTGAAAATATGTTTTGTACCACAGTTGAAGAACTTGATATCTATTACGGAAAAACAAGACACAGAATAAAAATTCCGTTTGATGATGAGCTTCGTCAGAGATTACTCGATATCGTAAATGAGATGCATATGTTGTATGACAGAAGGTATACTCCGACAGTCAAAAAAGGAAAGCAATGCAATGCCTGCTCATTAAAGGAGATTTGTTTGCCGAAGCTATCAAAATCTGAATCTGTAGCAAAGTATATCAGGAGAAATATAGAGGAGATTTCCAATGAAAAAGTTACTTAATACACTTTATATAACATCTTTTGAAAAATATCTTTCTCTTGATGGCGAAACGGTAGTTGTGACTGAGAACAATATTGAATGTGCAAGAATACCTCTGCATAACCTTGAATCTATAGTGACCATGGGATACGCAGGGGTAAGTCCTGCTTTGTTGGGTAAATGCGCTGAATACGGAATTGTTATTTCATTTCTATCAAGAAGCGGCAGATTTCTTGCACATTCTGTTGGTCCATACAACGGAAATGTAATTTTAAGAAAAACACAATACAGATATTCAGATGATGAAGAAAAGTGTACCTCAATTTCCCAAAATATCATTACTGGAAAATTATTTAATTCGAGAAGCGTAATAGAACGTGCAATTCGTGACTATTCTGCATCTTTGGATGTCAGCAAATTGAAGAAAGTGTCAGATGACTTAAAAATTTCGATGAGCAGTATTGAACAATGTCAGAATACTGAACAGCTAAGAGGAATTGAAGGAGAAGCGGCTTCTCGATATTTTTCGGTATTTGACGATTTAATTCTGCAACAGAAAAAAGATTTTTCCTTTTTAACAAGAGTAAGACGTCCTCCCACCGATGAAGTAAATGCTATGCTTTCATTTTCATATACCTTGCTCAACAGTATGACAACATCAGCTCTATATTGCGTAGGTTTAGACCCATATGTTGGTTTTATGCATAAGGACAGACCGGGAAGAACTTCATTGTCGCTTGATTTAATGGAAGAATTACGTTCTGTGTTTGCAGACAGATTTGTTCTCACGATGATAAATAAACGCATAATAAACAAAAAAGATTTTTTTACAAAAGAAAACGGTGCAGTTTATTTTACGGATGACGGCAAAAAGAAATTTTTACAATCGTGGCAATCAAAAAAGCAGAATACGATTATGCATCCGTTCTTAAAAGAAAAAGTTGAGTGGGGAATGGTGCCGTATGTACAAGCACTCTTGCTTGCAAGATTTTTAAGAGGCGACATTGACGGTTATCCGCCGTTTTTATGGAAGTAGGTTATATTATGCTTGTATTAATTACTTATGATGTGAGTACAGATACGCCCAACGGAAAAAAGCGACTCAGAAAAGTTGCAAAAGAATGTTGCAATTATGGTCAGCGAGTTCAGAATTCTGTTTTTGAGTGTGTTATGGATGCGGCAAAAAGCAGAGAGGTAAAAGAAAAACTTCTTGAAATTATAGACGAATCAGAGGATAGTATTCGTTTTTATTACCTTGGAAATAACTATAAAACAAAGGTAGAGCACTATGGTGTGAAAGAAAGTTTAGATATTGAAGGAGTGTTGCTATTTTAGTGCGAATATGAAGCGCACATTGTTTTGCAGGAGTATTCGCACCACGAAAAATAAAAAATTCAATATGCAATACAAAAATATACCCATGCTGAAAATAGATAAAATTAATTTTTAGTGTCTATTTTATAAAGATAAGTATGCGTAAGATTTTTAGTTTGTATATTTTTGCTGTCACCTTCCACACGGAAGGTGTGGATTGAAATTCTAACTCCGCACGGTCATAGTGACACAGAGCTTCAAGTCACCTTCCACACGGAAGGTGTGGATTGAAATTCGCTCATATCGTTATCAACCATAATAAAGCGGTGTCACCTTCCACACGGAAGGTGTGGATTGAAATCTACTTATGAGTATGGGATAACAGGTCGTGAATTTAGTCACCTTCCACACGGAAGGTGTGGATTGAAATGCACCGTCATAACAGTACCGCAACTCGTATCAGTAGTCA
>JAXJYO010000061.1:0-72144 GCA_036306945.1 Ruminococcus sp.
TCTTACAAATTCTCTCATTAATTCTGCCGGTACTTTTGTCATTAAAAAAACTTCCTTTCAAGCTTTGGTTTTCTGTTTCCATTATTGCTTGAAAGGAAGTTCGCTATTCACTTTTACACAAAATTTTCGGTGGTCTCAAATGATATGAAATCGTCAACGAAAAAGATTTGTATTACGGCGATGGGCGTT
Organism: Ruminococcus sp.; assembly: GCA_036306945.1. Lineage (GTDB taxonomy): Bacteria > Bacillota > Clostridia > Oscillospirales > Acutalibacteraceae > Ruminococcoides. The sequence goes on from JAXJYO010000061.1 coordinate 190, forward strand.
GCATTGTTTGTTGTACTATCACTTTGCTTGCAGGTTCCTGTGTTTGAAAATTATTACCTTTGTCTTGGCTATGTAGTTATGACACTTTTCTGCTATTACTTTGGACCAATTAGCGGAATGACTGTCGGAGGACTCGGTGTGGTGCTCTATTGTTTGCTGACAAGCGGATTGCGTGGTATGCCGGGGTGGGCTGTTGGAAATCTTGTCATTGGCTTTATTGTAGGATGTATTTGCAAATTCACAATAAATATGAACAAGAAATGGCTCAGGCATATACTTATAGCAATTTCAGTAGTTGTTTCTGTTGCTATTGCCATGCTTGGTGTAAAATCTATTATTGAAGCACTCTTGTATGCTCAGCCGATATTCATAAGAATTGCCAAAAACTCTTATGCGTTTGTTGCTGATGCAGTTGTTATGATAGTTAGTCTGCCGATTTGTGTGAGTTTAAGAAGTGTTATACGAAAGTTTTTCAAAAATGAAATTATGAGATAAATTGGAAAGGAAGACATTGACGTGGATATCACCCAGACCTTTTATGATAGCTTAGCTTCTCAATACGATAAACTGTTTTTTGATTGGCAAGCTACCACACAGGAGCAAGCTGTCATTCTGGACAGACTTTTTGTAGACAATGGATTTAACAAATCTGCACATATTTTGGACTGTGCTTGTGGCATTGGAACACAGGCAATCGGCCTTGCCAGCATTGGCTACAATGTAACAGGTTCGGATATCAGCGATGGAGAAATCGCTGAAGCGAAAGAACGAGCCAAGAAGAACAATGTAAATATTCGCTTTGAGCATGCCGATTTCTGCGCTTTGTCAAAAACTTTTTCAGAACAGTTTGACATTGTGATTTGTATGGATAACGCACTGCCGCATATGCTCACAAAGAGTGCATTGGAGACCGCAATTAAGAGCATCATAAATCAGATTACAGATGGTGGTATGTTTGTTGCCAGTATCAGAGATTATGATGCACTGCTTATGGATAAGCCACCATATTCTCCTCCCTATATCCATAAGACCGACAAGGGGCAAAGAGTATCTTTCCAAACATGGGTCTGGGACGGCGAACATTACAAACTTACGCAATATATCATTGACGATGAAAAAACTCTTCAAATAAGCAAATTCGATTGTGAATACAGAGCAACACGCAGAGAAGAGTTGACAAACTTGCTAATTAATAATGGTTGCAGTGAAGTGGTATGGAAGTTCCCGGAAGAAACGGGATTCTATCAGCCTATTGTCATAGCAAAGAAATAACAGCACGAACCATCAACTTCCAATTCGTGTAGCTGACGTATGCGATGTTTCTGCGTATTGTTTGGATTTCCCACAATGAAAACTTTAGATAAGTTATAACCTGAAAAATGTCCGTCGGAAACAAAATCTGATTTCGGCTGATATTGATTTTTAATACAAAAGGATTTATAATAGTCGCAGACAAATTTGAATTTGACGGATAGAATCGGAGACGATGAGATGAAACACTGCGGAACACTACAAATTGAAACACCTCGCCTGCTTTTAAGAGCATTTATCGACGATGATTGTGATGATATGATAAAGAATTGGATAGCTAACCCTAATGTGCAATTAGAATACGGAGAACCTATCTATACAACAGCCCAAGAAGTAACAGCTTTGTTGGGAGAGTGGAAAAAAGGATACTCGCGGTTGGATTTTTACCGATGGGCAATTATTGAAAAGAAATCCATGGAGAATATAGGACAAATAGCCTTTTGCCGTATTTACTCTGATTGTAATACCGCCGAGATAGAATATTGTATCGGCGAAAGCTTTTGGGGCAATGGTTATGCGGGAGAAGCTTTGACGGCTGTTATTGAGTTTACCTTCAAAAATACAGGTTTTCACAAACTTGAAGCATATCATCGGGAAGAAAATATCAAGTCGGGTAAGGTTTTGAAAAAATCCTCTATGAAACGGACTGATACGGTCGAGAGATTTGTCAGAGAAAACAAATCTTCCAAAGGTGAAGTTTGTTACTGCATAACAAACTGACAAATTCCAATTTGTGGAGGAAATTATGGCTTCAAGCAGAGCGTATTTAGATTTTATATTAGACCGGTTATCAGAATTAGAGGAAATAACATATAGAGCAATGATGGGTGAATATATCATATATTATCGTGGTAAAATCGTTGGCGGTATATATGATGATAGATTTCTTGTAAAACCTGTTAAATCGGCTGTTTTGCTTATGCCAAATGCAACCTATCAATTACCTTATGAGGGAGCGAGGGAAATGTTATTAGTTGATGATGTTGACAGTAAAGAATTCTTGACAAAACTGTTCAATGCTATGTACGATGAACTTCCGGCTCCAAAGAAAAAGAAATAGAGAAGTTTTTAAGACGCAAAGTCGTCTTTTTTGATCCTTGTTCGCAGGGATACTACTGCAAAGAATGTAGAAAATAATTTCTTAGAAGTAAAAGATACTGAATTTTTTAAAATTTAACGAGGTTTACTATGAGTAAAATAAATGATGCTTCGGTTGTAAAACAGCAATATGCTACCGCAAATAATTTAAGTACAAGAATATCTATCCATGATAAATACTCAACAAATAAGATGGGATTCGGAAACTGGATCATTTCAAATTATAGAATTGAAAAAGGATTTAAAGTTCTGGAATTGGGTTGCGGAACAGGAAGTATGTGGAAAAACAGGGAGTATTTGATCAGCAACTGTTCACAACTTATACTTTCAGATTTTTCAGAAGCAATGGTAGCAACAACAAAAGAGAATATTGGCGACTATGATAATGTAGAGTACAAGGTTATGGATATTCAAAAGATACCTTATAAAGATGAAACCTTTGACATTGTTATAGCTAATATGATGTTATATCATGTACCTGATATATATAAAGGCTTGGCTGAAGTGCGACGGGTATTAAAGAGAAATGGTTGTTTTTACTGTGCGACATACGGAGAACACGGAATTATAGAGTATCTTTCAAAAATTCTTGCTGTGTATGGTGTTGAAGATAATACAAATAAGAACTTTACTCTTCAAAATGGATATGAAATTTTAAGTAAAGTGTTTGTTAATGTTAAAAAATTAGAATATATAGATTCATTGGAAGTAACTGATGTTGATGATATGGTAGAGTATATTTATTCGCTTTCCGATATGACATCACTGCATAATGTGCCGAAATATATGGTAAAAGATGCATTAATGCAGAATTTAACAAATGGAGTTCTAAAAGTTCCGAAAGAATATGGAATGTTTGTGGCGTCATAGAAACCGAAAAAACATCTGAAATTAGGATTTTTACGGTGACGGTAAGATAAAGGAACTTGTAAAGTACCCTGACAGAATTTATAAAAATATGAGGAATTAATAATGATTTATGTAACTTCGGATTTACACGGTTATTCTCTTGAAAAAATCAAAGAAATGTTCAGCAAAGTAGGATTTTCAGACGACGATTTTTGCTTTGTATTGGGTGATGTAATTGACAGGGGAAAGGACGGAATTGAAATTTTAAAGTGGCTGATGACTAAGCCAAATATGGAGTTGATTTTGGGCAATCATGAGGCAATGATGCTTGCTTGCGAGTTCCTGTTTGATGAAATTACCGAAGAGTCGATCAGCAAAATCACAGGCAATAAATTGGACATATACTTATTATGGGAGCAAAACGGTGCAAGACCGACAATAAACGCTTTACATTCACTTGAACCTAATGAGATAAAATACATTCTTGAGTATCTGCACGAAGCACCACTATACGAAACCGTCAGTGTAAACGGAAAAGATTTCTTGCTTACGCACAGCGGCTTAAAAAACTTCGATAAAAATAAAAGTATTTCAAAGTATTCCAACGAGGACTTTTTATGGAACAGACCGAAAATTGATGACAGATATTTCGATGATGTAATAACTGTATTTGGACATACCCCAACGATTTATTACGGCGAAGAATACAAAGGTAAAGCAGTCGTAACCGATACATGGATTGATATTGATACAGGCGCATCCTGCGGATTTTCGCCAATGCTTTTAAGACTTGACGATTTAAAGGAGTTTTATTTTTAAATTAACGTATTATAAACTTTATATTGCTAAGATGAGATTAAATGAGCAAAACTCTGCGAATTTAGTTAAATGCAAGTTCTGAAATTATTTAGTATAAAATAAAAATCCGGCACACCTCGTATGCAGTTATGCAGTACGGGGTGTGCCGTGTTTAAGGGGGCGTAATAATTTTAATCGGGCTTTTAAAATTTGATTAATAAAACAAATCTTTGGGCAGTAGAAATGTATACGGTGCGGTGAAAATAGCTATTGCAAGAGCCGAAAAAAGACGTTGCTTTTTGCTGAGTGATGTATTATGCAAACAAAAATAATAATTAAAAATGAACAGCAGAATTGCGGAAAATGCGATTCCGCAGCACACATATACAACACCCCATATGCTGTCAAAAGGGGAGTGGTTAACGGCACAATAAATGCCGGTAATAATTTTGCTGTAGAGGTCGTTTCCAATTTTATATTCGGCATCAACAGCAAAGCTTACTGCGGTCAATGTTATTGCTCCGAGAAAGTCAGCAATAAATCCGCAAATCCATACTTTAAGTATTGCTCTTTTATAAAGGGTCAAATCAAGATTTTTGAATATTACCAGGCTTATTATAATTAAAATAAGTGAGTCAATGATAAAGTTTCCTGCGAGGCTGATTGAGAGGAGAATAGGATGAAATGCAAATAACATAAATGTCGGAAAAATTAAATTGTATAATCTCATTTCTTTTTTCATAATGATTCTCCTTCGTTTAAATTTATAAAAATATCGCCCATATAGTTCACCTCTGTTTTGCACCATTGTACTAATTAAAGTATAACATTACAGATAATCTATGTCAATGATTTTAGAAAAATAAATAAAAAACCACGACAAACTTACGAATTTTGCGTAAATCTGTCGTGATTTTGTGTTTCAATATTTGTTAGGGATTTATTTTCTTTTTACAGCCTTTAATGTTGGGCTTCTGAAATCCACCACAAGACCGACGATTACTGCACCTGCAACAAGAATAATTGTTTCGGGGAGCATATATGCGCCGTTGTATGTAAGCGAATACAGCCACGCAGGCATATCCTCGGCAAAACCACTCCATACAGTGACACCGCTGATGAAATGGCATACAAATCTTAAAAATCCTGCAAGGACTGCACCGAGTCCAAGTCCTACAGCCTGATTATTCATCTTTCTGAACATACCGCCAATGCCGATTGCGCCGTATGCAACAAGATAGTCAAACAGTGCGATCATAGCAACCGCAAGACCCGATGTAGCATAAGCGAAATTTGACATGCCGAAAAGAAGTTGGATAAGTCCGTAAACAACTCCCGTAAAGCAACCCCATGCAACGTTGTAGCGGTAGGCAATGAGCAGAATCGGAAGCATACTGCAAATCGTAATACTTCCGCCGAACGGCCATTCGATTTTTACAAGACTGAGTACAGTCGCAAGAGCAATCATAACTGCACTTTCGCACAGCATCATAACTTTTTTGTTCATAATATCATACCTCATTTTCATATTTAATATAATGTAATTTCAAAAACAAAAGCACCCTTGATGCGACAAGGGTGCAATTTTTGCGTTCAAACTCCCTTCGTCGGCATTATCCGCAGCAGGTGATAAGGGTCAAGGCAAATGCCTTTTCTCAGCCGTAACGGCTCCCCTGTTTATTTTATTGAATTGTCAAAATCACTCGTAATTTTAATTATATCAATCAGCGATTTTTAATGAAATATCAAATGCTTTAACCGAATGAGTGAGTGCTCCCATTGAAATGATGTCAACGCCTGTTTCTGCAATCTCACGCAGAGTTTCGTCGGTGATTCCGCCGCTTGCTTCAAGCAATGCTCTGCCGTTTGTAATTTCAACAGCCTGTTTCATAAGTTCAGGGCTCATATTGTCGAGCATAATAACATCAACTTTTGCGTCAAGTGCCTGCTGAAGCTCGTCCAGATTTCGCACTTCAAGTTCAACCTTTGTCATATGACCGAGCTTTGCTTTAAGCTTTGCAACTGCGTTTGCGATTCCGCCTCCTGCATCAACGTGGTTGTCTTTGAGCATAGCCGCATCAGAAAGATTGTAGCGGTGATTTCTTCCTCCGCCTACCGTAACAGCGTATTTCTGAAGAGGACGCATACCCGGAAGAGTCTTTCTTGTGTCAGCAATTGATGCTTTTGTGCCCTTTACAATCTCAACAGCCTTGTTTGTTGCTGTTGCAATTCCGCTCATATGCTGAATTAAGTTGAGAGCTGTACGCTCACCCTTCAAAATAGTGCGTGTCTTGCCGTGAACTTCTGCGATGATGTCGCCTTTTGCGAGCTTGTCACCGTCGTGCTTGTAAATTTTCACTTCAAAGCCATTCGGCTGTAAAATCTCAAATACTCTGAGCGCAACCTCAAGTCCGCAGAGAACACCGTCGCTCTTTGCAAGAAACTTTGCAGTATTTTCCTGCTCCTCGTCAATGAGGTAGTCAGTTGTTGTGTCGAGGTAATTGATGTCCTCAAGTAATGCCTTTTTTATAATGTCATCAACGTAAATGCTGTTTAAAATCATAGGTTGATACCCTCCCTGACTTCGTCTAAAATTATGCTTGCCACAATTGCAATGCTTCGTGCTTCAACAAGATTAGGTGTAATTTCATATTCCTCGCTGAAAAGCTGATTGAGGATAGTTTCAACCTTTTTATAGCCTTCGGCAAAGTTTTCAGGCTTAGGAATAACAAAATAAGTGTCCTGTAAAATTTCTCTTATCTGAGAACGGAATCCGCTTGGCATAGGCTTGCCCTCAATACTGCGGTGAGCAGGTTCGTTTCCGAGAGGTTTTCTTCCGTATTTTTTGATTCTGTATGTAATATCCTGTGCCGCCGCCCTTGAGAAAACAAGAGCTTCAAGCAGAGAGTTGCTTGCAAGTCTGTTTGCACCGTGAACACCTGTGTGTGCACATTCACCTGCGGCGTAAAGACCTTCAACAGATGTTTTTGCATCAAGGTCAACATTGATGCCGCCCATAAGATAGTGTTGACAAGGGAATACCGGGATTCTGTCTTTGGTGATGTCAATACCCTCTTCAAGGCATCTTTCGGAAATCATCGGGAAGCGTTCCTTTACAAACTCAGCAGGTTTGTGGGTGATGTCAAGATAGAACTTCTCGCTGTTAGTTTTGATTGACTCTCTGATAATTGCATTTGACACAACATCTCGAGGAGCAAGTTCGCCACGCTGGTCGTAGTTGAAAGCAAAGCGTTCGCCGTTGCAGTTGAGAAGAACTGCACCTTCGCCACGCACAGCTTCACTGATGAGAAAACGTTCACGACCCTGATCAGCGGCAAATGCAGTCGGATGGAACTGAACTCTTGAAAGGTGGCTGATTTTTGCGCCGAGCATATGAGCAAATGCAATGCCGTCACCTGTGGCGATGGCAGAATTGGTGGTATACTTGTACACACGACCGATTCCGCCTGTTGCAAGCAGACAATAACTGCATCCGTAATAACTGCTTTTTCCGTCCCTGAGAATACTCAGATAAAAGCCGTTATACACCTTTTTGATTGAATAAACAAGAGCGTTATCACAAATAGTAACGTTGGGAAGTGTTTTTACGACTTCGATGAGTCCGTCAACAATTGCTTTGCCTGTTGAGTCTTTGTGATGTACGATTCTGTGGCGGCTGTGTCCTGCTTCAAGAGTTTTGCACAGCGAGCCGTCTTCATTCAAGTCAAAGTCAACACCGAGTTCGTTGATTCTGAGAACATCGGAAGGACCTTCTTCAACAAGCTTTTCAACAGCCGAAAGGTTGTTTTTGTACTTGCCCGCAATGAGTGTATCGTTTATGTGAAGTTTATAGCTGTCGTGTATTGTGTCAAGAACAGCCGCAACACCACCCTGAGCAAGAGAACTGTTTGAAAGATCAAGCTCACGTTTTGAAACCAGCAGAACGCTTATGTTACTCGGAAAGTTTATAGCCGCATAAAGTCCTGCCGCACCTGTACCGACGATTATGACGTCGTATTTTTTATCCATATTAAGACCCCATTAATGAAAATTTATGTAAAGTCAGTCATTTACAAATTTATTCTAATATATTATACTACTATTTAGAAAAATAGTAAATAACAGTAATTAAAATTTTTAAAGGAATATATTATGGAACTTAAAAGTAATGAAGAAAAAGTAACCCGTGCTCTGCTTATCAGCGTAGATACGGGCGCATATGATGCCGAAGCATCGCTTGCAGAGCTTTTTGAACTTGTAAAAAGTGCAGGTGCTGACCCTGTGCTTGCAGTTACACAGAACCTGAATAAAATAGAAACTGCAACATATGTGGGAACAGGCAAGCTTCAGGAGATAACAGAAACCTGTCAACAGCAGGAGATTGATTTGATCGTTGCAGATGCCGAACTTTCGCCCACACAGATAAGAAATATCGAAACTGAAACGGACGTGAGAGTGATTGACCGTACGACGCTGATTCTCGATATCTTTGCACAGAGAGCGCGTTCAAAGGAAGGCAAGCTTCAGGTAGAACTTGCACAGCTCAAATATATGCTTCCGAGATTGACAGGTAAAGGTATAGCGATGTCACGACTTGGCGGCGGTATTGGCACAAGAGGTCCGGGCGAAACAAAACTTGAAACCGACAGACGTCACATAAGACGCAAAATGGAAACCCTCAAGGACGAACTTGCCGACCTTGAAAAACACCGTTCAATGCTCAGAAAAAGACGTGAAAAGGACGGTGTGATCACCTGTGCAATAGTCGGCTATACAAACGCAGGAAAGTCAACACTTATGAACTATTTAACCGATGCAGGAGTGCTTGCACAGGATAAGCTTTTTGCAACGCTCGACCCGACTTCAAGGGCACTCAAGCTTCCGAGCGGAGTGACGGTAATGCTTATTGACACCGTAGGTCTTGTCCGTCGACTTCCGCATCATCTTGTTGAAGCTTTCCGTTCAACGCTTGAAGAGGCGGCACAGTCCGATATCATATTAAATGTATGCGATGCCTCAAGCGAGGAGGCGAGAACTCATATGCAGGTGACGACAGACCTTTTGGAGTCGCTTGGTTGCGGAGATACTCCGATTATTACAGTTCTCAACAAGTGTGACCTTATTGAAAACGAAACGATGGCGCAGGATTTCAAGTCTTATGTAAAAATCAGCGCAAAGAACGGAACAGGCATTGACGAACTTTTGCAGGCTATCGACGATAATCTTCCCGTAAGGGTCAAGAGGGTGAAGCTTCTTATTCCGTTTGCACAGGCAGGACTTGCAAATGAAATACGCACAAACGGCACGCTGATCTGCGAAGAATACGTTGCAGAAGGTGTTGAGGTTGAAGCAATTGTAGATGAAGCTCTTTATGCAAAAGTGAGCAAATTTGAAAAAGAAAACTAAAATTATTATTTAATGTTAACATCTATGTTGAAAATGTTAGAAAAAATTGATATAATACAGGAAAGAGGTAAACTGTGAATTTTTTTGAAATGATTTATTCAATTGATTTTGCAGTTCTTGATTTCATTCAGGAAACAATGCGGTGTGCATTTCTCGATGTTGTGATGGCTGTTTTCAGTTATATGGGAGAAGCAGGCGGCATATGGATAATTACCGCAGTAATTATGTTGTGCTTCCGCAAAACAAGGGCAACAGGTGTTATGCTGATAACTGCAGTCCTTGCAGGATTCCTTATCGGAGAGATCGGCTTGAAAAATATCGTTTGCAGAGCCCGACCCTTTACCGAAAATCCGCTTGTTGTTCCTGCAATTAAACTTCCGTCCGGATACAGCTTTCCGTCGGGACACAGTTGCTCATCATTTGCAGCGGCAACCGTGCTGATGTCAAGAGGCAAAAGATTTGGTATTCCTGCATTTGCAGTGGCAACGCTGATTGCGTTTTCAAGACTGTACAATTATGTTCATTTTCCGTCCGACGTGCTTTGCGGAATCATACTCGGTGTGACCTGTGCAATAATCACAATTGTTGTTTTCAGAAAAACAGGTCTCGACAAAAAGCTTTCGGGCGATCTTAAATACAAGAAGGTTGATGACAATGGCTGATAATTACAGATTTATCGGAAAAACTTCAAAGGAAACTTTTTTGATAAAAGGTATCAATGTGTTTTCGGAAAAGTGGATGCGTACGGGAGAATGTGCGACCGTTATAAATCCGCAGAACGGACGTTCATACGTTTTTTCAAAATATATGAGCGGTGATGTTGAGTTTGTTGCGGGCAAAGATGCAAACGGATACTGGCTGTTCTTTGTGAAAAATTAATGCAGTACATAAAACTGTATTTTGATTGGAGATTTAAAAAATGAGTAAAGACAAGATGCTTGCTGTAAATCTGTATGATTACAGCAAAACAATTGCGAAACCGCTTCTTGAGAGTGTAGAATTTCCGTGGGAGGCTCTGCCGAAAATTAAGGATTTTATTCTTGAGATAGGAAAGACACTCGACCCTGAAATCTACGAAAAAAGAGGCGAGGATATCTGGGTGGCAAAGAGCGCAAAGATATTCCCTTCTGCATACCTCGGCGGTCCGCTTATTATCTGCGAGGACGCAGAGGTGCGTCACTGTGCTTTTATCAGAGGAAGTGCAATCGTGGGCAGAGGAGCAGTTGTGGGCAACTCAACCGAACTTAAAAATTCAATTCTATTTGACGGAGTTCAGGTTCCGCACTATAACTACATCGGTGACAGTATTCTCGGCTACAAGTCGCACACGGGAGCAGGTACTATCACCTCGAATCTCAAGAGCGATAAGAGCCTTGTTACCGTTATGTGTGACGGCGAAAAGGTTGAAACTAACGTGAAAAAGTTTGGCGCAATGCTGGGTGATTTTGTTGAGGTAGGCTGTAACAGCGTGTTAAATCCCGGATCGGTGATCGGCAGAAACACCAATATTTATCCGCTTTCATTTGTAAGAGGATATGTTGCCGAAAACAGTATCTATAAGCGACTCGGTGAGGTTGCAGAGAAAATTTAACAGAATAGTAAACGGAGGTACAGACTGAAACTGTACCTCCGATTTATTTTGCATTAATATTAATAAACTCTGCCTTGAGTTTTGAATATAAAATTTTCTGACTGCTGTATAAACCGTAATAACCACTCAGCATATAGCTTACGGCACATCCCACTGCAAACAAGATGAAGCCCTCTGCACCAAAAATCTCAACACTCAGAAGAATTGAAGCCACAGGGCAATTCACCACACCGCAGAACATACAGATAAGTCCCACAGCCGCGCCAAAGGATGGGTCAAGACCTATAAACTGTGAAAATACACATCCGAATGTTGAGCCGATAAACAGCGTCGGAACGATTTCGCCGCCCTTGTAGCCAAAACCAATTGTAGCGCAGGTGAAGATGATTTTTAAAAGAAAGGCTTCGGGTTTAGCATTTCCGCCTATTGCGTCAACAATGACCTGAGAGCCTGCACCGTTGTAGTCACGGCTACCCACAAGAAAAGTCAGCAGAATTACAATGCATCCGCCTGCAATAATGCGAACATAATCATTTTTAAAAAACTTTTTGGCGTAGTGGTGAGTTTTTTTCATAGCCACGCAGAAAACAATGCTCACCACGGCACAGACAGCCGCAAGACCGATAACCTGAGCAAGTGAGATAAGGTCAAATTCGGGAACATACTTGCTTATGTCAAATCTGAACGGTTCACTTCCAAGATTGATAGAAACAAAATATGCAACCACCGAAGAAGTAAAGCACGGTACAAGAGCCGAGTAGTATGCAACACCTACGCTGATGACCTCAAGTGCAAAGAATGCGGCGGCAATCGGAGTTCCGAAAAGAGAAGAGAAAAGACCACTCATACCGCACATCAGTGCGATGTGCATATCGCTTTCATCGAGCCTGAAAAGTTTTCCGACGATAGTTCCGAGGCTTCCTCCAAGCTGAAGAGCCGCACCTTCTCTGCCCGATGAACCTCCCGTCAGGTGCGTAATGACAGAACTTATAAAAATCAGCGGCGCAACAGCATACGGAACGTGATTTTTATTTCGTACGGACTCAATCACACAGTTTGTGCCGAGGTCATTTTCAACTTTAAGGAGTTTATAGAGAAAAACAATTACAATACCGCCAAGCGGCATAAACAGAACGAGAAACCATAAACTGCTTTCAAGAATATTAGCTTGTTTTATGCAATAGCTGAAAAGCGTGCCGATTCCTCCGCCGATAACACCCGTGACAGATGCAATGAGTGCCCATTTCAGAAAGGTTTTGACATATTGGCACGCCGAAGTGAATTTGTGAATTATCAATTTTTTCAAAATAACCGCCTCATTTTCTCATTTAATTCTAACACAAATTTTTTTGTTTTACAAATCATGGTTTTGATATTACATTTTTAAATAATAAAGGTTTATGTTATTAAAAACAAATGTAGCAGTTGCCGATATATCAAGTTAACAGTTGGGCACGAAACGTTTTATATAAAAACAACCTATCTGCCCAAATATAAAAAACAGTTGAAAAAAGTATTGATTTTGGGTGATTTGTGTGGTACAATAAACAAGAATTGCAAGAAGTCATTGCGTGCAATTAAGCGAACGGCAGGCCCTGTGCGATTGGGGTTTGTGAACCATGTCAGGCGGGGAACCGAGCAGCATTAAGCAGTATTTCTGATGCGATGCAGTAAGTCTGCCGTTTGCTTATTTGTACGATTGCCGTTGTTTTCGGCTGACGGCTTGCATTTTTTGTTGATGCGGAGGTGGATTTCTTGTATCAGGTTTTATATCGCAAATGGCGACCGCAGACATTCGATGATGTTTCGGGTCAGGAGCATATCACTACTACCCTAAAAAATGAGCTTGTTGCCGGCAGACTTAATCATGCCTACCTTTTTACCGGTTCTCGTGGTACGGGTAAGACTACCTGTGCAAAAATTCTTTCCAAAGCAGTCAACTGCCTTGATATCCAAAACGGTAACCCCTGCGGTAAGTGCGAGATTTGCCGTGGCATTGATGAGGACAGCATTTTTGATATTGTCGAAATGGACGCCGCATCAAACCGTAAAATTGACGATATCCGTCAGATTATTGACGAGGTGCAGTTCAAACCGTCAAAGTGCAAATACAGGGTGTATATTGTCGATGAGGTTCATATGCTCACGACCGAAGCCTTCAATGCGCTTTTAAAAACGCTTGAAGAGCCTCCCGAACACGTTATTTTCATACTTGCGACAACCGAAGTTCATAAACTTCCGCAGACTATTCTTTCAAGATGTCAGCGTTTTGATTTTCACCGCATTCCGCCTCGTGCCATTGCAGACAGACTGCTTTTTGTGGCACAGCAGGAAAATGTTCAGCTTTCCGACAGTGCGGCTATGCTTGTTGCATCGGTTGCAGATGGTGCATTGCGAGATGCGCTTTCTCTGCTCGACAGATGCATTGCGATAAGCAGTGATATTGACGAAGAAGTTGTCAGAAATGCGGCAGGTCTTGCCAGAAAGACTTATCTTTATGAACTTGCGTCGTGTGTAATCAATAAGAATACCGCAAAATCACTTGAAATAATCGACCGACTCTATTGTGAGTCCAAAGATATGGCAAGATTGTGCGATGAACTGCTTTCGCATTTCAGAGCACTTATGCTCATAAAATCCGTGAAAAATCCGAGAGATATTCTTGTGATGTCTGATGATGAATTTGAGGATGCACAGACACAGTCGGATTACCTCTCCCTTGCAGACATTGTCTACTATATGGACGTGCTTTCACGTTCGTATCAGAGAATGGGTCACGGAACAGGCGACAGAACAGAGCTTGAAATGGCTATGGTAAAGCTATCATCTCCTGAACTTGACGGCACAACAGAGGCTCTCACCGAGAGGATAACTGCGCTTGAAAAGGCTGTCAAAAAGGGCATAACTGTAGTTAGCGAGCCTGTACAGACACCTGTGCAGAGCGCTCCTGAAAGCCCTCAGCCAAAGCCTGAACCACAGCCGATAGTTAGGGAAGAGCCAAAGCCTGTTGAAGTTATTGAGCCTGTGCAGGAGGAAGAAAAACCTCTTCCGAAAGCACCTGTGGCAAAGCCTGCACCTGCTCCTTTGCAGAAACCTGTAAAAAATGCGGCTAATCTGGAGGAAATCTACAGAAATGCAAAGCCGTTTCCTCAGTGGGTGGAGGTCATAAATAACTTGAAGCCTATTTCAAGGGCAATTTCAGCGGCATTTTCGGGATCAACAGCCTACGAAAGCGGAGGATATCTGCTTATTGATACAAGCAATGAAATGGCGTTTGAGCTTCTTAAAGATGTGACCAGACGTGAAGGAATAAGAAAAATTATTCTTGAAACTACGGGAAAAGTTTACAAACTCGGACCGTATAAGAGAGTTGAAGAAAAGAAGAAAGAAACCGACCCCCTCGAAACTCTTAAAAAGGGACTTGAGGGCTCAGGAATTGTAATAACAGAGGAATAAAACTGAAAGGAAATTAATATTATGAAAGCAAGATTACCAAAGGGATACGGCAATGGCGGAGCAAACAACATTCAGCAGCTTGCACGTCAGGCACAGAAGCTTCAGGAGGATATGGAGCAGGCTTCAGCAGAACTTGAAGCTAAAGAATATAACGCTACAGCAGGCGGCGGTGCAGTAAAAGTTACTGTAACAGGTAAAATGGAACTCACAAAGGTAGAAATCTCACCTGAGGTCGTTGACCCTGAGGATGTTGAGATGCTCTCAGACCTCGTTATGGCTGCTGCAAACGAAGCTTTAAGAACAGCCGCAAAGGAAAAAGAAGAGAAGATGGAAACCATTTCAGGCGGACTCAACATTCCGGGAATGTTCTGATATGGCTCAGTATAATGTCGCTCCGCTGGAAAATCTGGTGGAGCAATTTGAAAAAATGCCCGGAATCGGACATAAAACTGCTCAGCGACTTGCATATTATGTGCTCAATCTGTCAAAAACACAGGCAGACGAGCTTGCAAACGCTGTTCTTGACGCTCATACAAAGATACACTATTGCAGTAAATGCTGTAACCTCACTGATAAGGAGCTTTGCCCCGTGTGTGCAAGCCCCGTGAGAGATAATTCGGTGATATGTGTTGTTGAAACTCCGAGAGATGCAACTGCCGTTGAGAATACCCACGAATTCAAGGGTACATATCACGTTTTGCACGGTGCGATTTCTCCGCTTAATGACATCGGACCCGATAATCTCACGATAAAACAGCTTGTTGCCCGACTTTCAGATGACACCGTCAAAGAGGTCATTATGGCGACAAATCCTACGGTTGAGGGAGATGCAACTGCGTTGTATATTTCAAAGCTTTTAAAGCCTATGGGCGTAAAGGTTACACGGCTTGCCTACGGAATTCCTGTGGGCGGTGACCTTGAATATGCAGACGAATACACTCTTGCAAAAGCATTGGAAGGCAGGAACGAGATATAATGAGTTCACTCAGAACAATTGCGCAGAACAAAAAGGCTCATCACGATTACTTTATCGAAGAGTCGTATGAGGCAGGAATAGAATTGTGCGGTACAGAAGTGAAGTCTATCCGACAGGGAAGAGTAAACCTCAAGGACAGTTGGTGTTCGATAGTAGAGGGCGAAATTTTCGTGAACGGTATGCATATTTCACCGTATGAGCACGGCAATATTTTTAACCGTGACCCTATGCGTGTCCGCAAACTTCTTATGCACAAAAAAGAGATCAACAAGCTATATGGAACTGTTAAGCAGACAGGCTATTCGCTGATTCCGATAAGCCTGTATTTTAAAGACAGCAAGGTAAAGCTTCAGGTGGGTCTTTGCAGAGGTAAAAAGCTTTATGACAAGCGTGAAGATATGGCTAAGCGCAGTGCAAAAAGAGACATCGAACGTGCAATGAAAGAGCAGTCAAGAATGTAAGGTGAGAAGATGAAAGTGGATAAAGCTTTGAGTATTATCAATTACATTTTCTGCTCTGTTCTTGCGGTTTCTGTGTTTATTGGGTGGCTTCCGATTGATGACGGTGGTTGTTTAGGTTTAATTACAGGATTTATTCAGGTTTTTGTTGTATTTTATTTTCACAATGTTTTAAAAGAGAAAAAGCCATACTATGTATTTACTTTGCTATTAGCGTTATCAAATGTTGTGAATTATATAATTTATTTTATATGTACGCAAAACTCTATCAAAGAGCTTGATAATGTTACTGCAACAGGGAACCCATATGATTCATTCTGGGTTTCAATGATTCCTGCATTGCTTGAAGTGATGATTGTAGCTGTTTTGGTAGTAACGGTTATAGTGGTTGTAGAATGTGCAATTTCAATGTTTTTAAAATATAGATACTATAAATCAATTAAAAATGATATAATATAATTGGAAACATTTTTCGATTGAAAAACAAAACGTATTTGATATAATGTTAATAGGAAAACATTTGCGAAGCAAATATATCACTCCGCAACAGCGGAATATAACTCGCACAAGCGAATATAACGTCATCAACGGTGACATATAGTTTCAATGTCGAAATTTCGGCATTGAACATATACGGGGGTGTAAAGGCTTCGACGGGGAATGTAAACCTTGGTAAGCGAGCGGCGGTGCGGAACCGCCATAAAATCCGCAACTTAAAAATAACTGACAAAAATACAGTTGCTTTAGCAGCTTAATGCTGCTCGTTCCTGCACAGAGTACCACGGCTGTGTAAGGGGCGTCGATTAGTGGTAAATGTGAACAGAGCAGTGCTCCGGGCTTTGTCACACATCAGGAGCTACCAAGCTGTATAGCCTGTCTTTGGGCGATGCAGTAAGGGAATGTTAATACATCGACTACGCTCGTAGAAAGCCTTGGCAAGCGTTTTTCGGACAGGGGTTCGATTCCCCTCACCTCCACCAAATAAGAACCGCAATTTTGATACAATGTGTCAAGACTGCGGTTCTTTTCTTTTTGCACCGATTAAATTTTAAAGTGCTTGTTTTCAAGCCTTTTCTGACTTCTTCCACACGAATACAAATGACAGCACCTCGGCGGATTGACTTTCTGCCGAGGTGTTTTGTGTTTATAAGGACTTTTAAATTTAATTGCACAAGAGTATTCGTGTGAAAGATAGGTAATCGTGTGAAAGATGGGTATTCGTGTGGAAGATGATTTTGCTATAAAAGTTTATGCAAATCTATCAACCTTTACGAAAGACCTGAAGACCTGATTTTCATTATATGCGATGTCGGTAAGGAAAACCGAAAGTCCGAGCACATGATGCACCTTGCTCGGACTTAAATTTATTCAGAACGGTTATGCAGATCTTGATAAAGACGTTCAGCAAGTGCCTTTTGGATAATGCGGTATTTTTCTGCATCCATAAAGAGTTGCTCGTAGGCTGCCATATTTTCCATATAAGCCTCTTGTGCAGTATCTTCAAAAATTGTCGGGAAAATACTGCGTTCATAGACCTGCCGATCGTCTGTCTTAGTAGCACGCTTGACTTTAGAATCCTGTTTCATTTTGTTGTAAAGAGTGTCGACAATAACTTTGTCAGCATCTGTAAATTCACCGTAAAATTCTTCATTAATTCGTTCGATAATTTCATCAAGGGGACGGAGTTTATCCTTTTTACTACCTGCCTTTTTCGGATTGGTCGGTTTCCACTCGCCCTGAATGCCTTCCAACTCAATAGCACCTTCAAAGGTCTTTTCAAGATGATAGTATTCCAGCTTGACGCGATTATCAAGGTCAAATTCCGGAGCAGGGTCTGCCGGGAGCAATTTACCAAGGTAAGAGCAGAGTATATACTCCTTATGAAGCTCTTTATCAAACATTCTGGTAATCTGCGAAATATAGTTATACCATTTTGCAAAAGCACGCACCTCACGGCGGAACTGATAGCGTTCTTCTTCAGTAAGCTTATTATATCGGTCAGCGATAGGTTTCAATGCATTCGAGATTTTACCCTGTGTGGCATTGGCCTTTCTTACATCGGGGTCAAAATAAATCTTTGCGACATTTTCCACATCTTCGTCTGTATACACATTCATACCACGAATGATTTTTTGCGTTGTATAAATCAAATCGAAGTTGATTTCCTCAGTAAGACTTGTTTCTTTATAGAATCGCTGGAATGCCTCTTTGATACGCTCAACAGGATTTACAAAATCAAGAATATAGGTGTCTTCCTTACCAGGATAGATTCTGTTCACTCGGCTTAAGGTTTGCACAGCTTTTACATCTCGCAGTTCCTTATCAATAATCATTGTATGCAGAAGCGGCTCATCAAAACCAGTCTGATATTTTTCTGCAACAATCAGAATGTTACCTTCATCGTGGAATACATTGGCAGTCTGACTCTCTTTGACTCGATTGCCATTGCTGTCAACATTCATGCCGGATTCTGTATATTCGATTCCCTCCGGATCCTCTGGATCTTTCAAGCTGCCACTAAATGCAATCATGATTTCGACATCATCATAATTATTGGATTCAAGATACCGCTTGATTTCATGATAATAGCGTACTGCGGCCAGTCGGGAAGCCGTGACAACCATCATCTTTCCAAGACCGCCGATTTTCTTCTTCGTAACATCGCGGAAAGTTTCCACAATGATTGCAGCTTTTTGCTGAAGGTTATGCGGATGCAATTCTTCATAGCGGCGAATTGTGCTGACAGCTTTTGAGGTTGGAACGTCCGGATTATCCGGAACATTCTTTGCAATTTTATAGCACATCTTATAAGTTGTGTAGTTTGCAAGTACGTCCAAAATAAATCCTTCTTCAATTGCCTGTCGCATGGAATAAACATGGAATGGGTGGAAAGAACCGTCCGGTCTTGGTTCACCGAAGATTTCCAGTGTTTTCCCTTTAGGAGTAGCAGTGAATGCAAAAAAGCTCAGGTTGCTGTGTTTGCCTTGACTGAGCATATCCTGCACAAGTGGGTCATTCTTTTCTACTTCCTCAACGGCTTTTTCTTCGATTTCGGCATATTCTTTTAAGGCGTCACTGACATCGGCAAGTGCCGCCTTTAGCTTTAATGCACTTTGACCCGTCTGACTGCTGTGTGCTTCGTCTACAATAATCGCATAGTGCTTGCCGACAGACGAATTCACCTCGTCATAGATAACCGGGAACTTCTGCAGAGTGGAAATGATGATTCTTTTTCCATCATTGATAGCATCGCGCAGATGGCCGGAATTTTTCTTTTCATCAATCGTAACAACACTGCCGAGAGTATGGTCAAATCCGGATACAGTAGCCTGGAGTTGCTGATCGAGAACTCTGCGGTCAGTAACGATGATGACGCTGTCAAAGATAGGATTATTATTTTCATCGTGTAGGCTTGCCATACGGTAGGCTGTCCAGGCTATGGAGTTTGATTTGCCCGAACCGGCACTATGCTGAATGAGATAGTTGTGTCCGGCGCCATTCTCACGAACATGATCGACCAGTTTTCGAACTACATCCAACTGATGATAACGAGGAAAAATAACTTTTGTAGAGATAGTTGTTTCCGTAGAACCGTCCTGCTTTATCTTCTTTTTCTCGGTTCGTTCGAAGCTGATGAACTTTTGTAGAATATCCAGTAGCTTGTCTTTTTGCAGAACGTTTCTCCAGAAGTACTCTGTTACATAATCCTGCCCTTCTTCTTTGTTGCGAGGATTTCCTGCACCACCATCTTTGCCTGGACCGTTACTGCCTTGATTGAAAGGTAAGAAGTACGTCTGTGCGCCTTCCAGTCTGGTTGTCATATAGACATCGTATAAATCGCAGGCGAAGTATGCCAGAATACGCTTATTGAATCCGAAAGCCGGGTCTTTCGGGTTGCGGTTATATGCCCACTGGCGTTTTGCATCATCGACAGACTGTCCTGTAAGCTGATTTTTTAATTCGATGGCTACAACCGGAATGCCGTTAATGGCAAGCATCATATCAATGCTGTTTTTGTTAGCTTCGGTGTAATGCCACTGGCGAATGCAATGGCAGATATTTTGACGATAATGCTCATTTGCAAGTTCATTCAACTCAGATTCTGGCTTGAAATAACAAACACGAAAAGGAATGCCACGGTGCTTGAAACCATGACGTAGCACTGAAATCAAACCGTCCTGTGTGACAGCATTTTCAAAAGCCTTGTAGAATTGGCGAAGAGGATTAATTGTACACATACGCTCGAATCTTCGCCATGACATTGGCTGTGTAGCTTTAACAAAATCAGTAAGAGTAGTGATGTCCAGGGACATTCCTTTGCTGATTTCGCTGCAGTAGCCCTCATCTGTTGCTTTTGTCCAGCCACCTTCTTTAGAAATAAGGTAGCTTTCAATGTATTCTTCAAAGATTTTTTCTGTTTCATTCATCAATTATACCACCTTTCTTTTACCTGTGACTGTTTCGTAGATAAGAGAATGTTTATATTGTTCAAAGTCGATAATTAATTCCTGCTTTTCCCTGACTAAAGAATCAATTTCTGAGCATTTACAGTCCAAAAACTCTGCAATTTCTTCTTGCTCATGAATGGTTGGAAATGGGATATGACAATCTTTCAGTTTCGAGTTACTAATGCAAGGTATAGTACCTGCATTGTCAAACCACGCCATATCGATGCATCTCAACAAATAATAGCTGTAACTGCTATCTATCTCTTCAGGTACAAGAGCTTGACAATTATTATCAATGCAACAAGGAACGCCACAAATTGCTCTGTTATTTTTTTTCATTGCTTCGCCGATTTTTGCGAAAATTATGCTTCCTGCGGGAACGATATTAAATCTGTTCGCATTTGCAGTTTCGTAAGATATAAAATTGGCTGCTGATGTTATCACCTTTCCAGCAATGCTTATATCGCTTGCCTTACATACAGGTAGATCGCCTTCTGTTACTCCCTGTAATGCAGGAGAAAAACCGTTGCCTGATATAATCGAATAATTAATTCTTATCCGATGCATTGACCACGATGAGGGTATCTTTCCAATCCACTCAACCCTGCTATCTTTCATTTCAACATTTGGATCGAGTCCCTTGGTAACCGCCTCAAAAATAAGAGAGGCTTTCCACTGTTTGTACTCCTCGATGCTGGCTTTTGCCTCGGCAATCAGTGCATCGATTTTGGCACACTGGTCATCCAGATAGGAAGCGATGGCGGATTGCTCAGCAATTGAAGAAGGCATAATAACACGAAGTTCTTTTACCTCATCATAATTTAAGCCCTGTCGAACACCAGAACCCATACCATAGAACCCTTTTTTTATATCAAAGGCGTGCAACAAATAATATAAATATTTTGAACTATCTTTGCTGATAGGACGCAGGGTGGTATAAGCTGAAGTGATAATTCCTCGTTCAGTAGCTCGACCTACCCGTAGACTGGTATGGTCGTTTTGCAGGTCAGTTAATCGTAGGACAATATCTCCATCTTCAATAATATTGTAACCATTGAAAGATTCGGGTAGTAATCCACCGTTTGAGTTGATATCTTTACGTTTGATTTTTCCATAACTTAATGAAAGTAAGTTTTGTTCACTTAAATCGGTATTTTTATTTTTTACCTGTGTGACAAGCTGATAGAGAGTATGAGTCTTCCATGTAGTAGGAATTTTGCCAACCCATTCAATGCCGCTATCCTTCATTGATTCATATACAGCCATATCACTTACCACCATTCCCGAACAACTCATGAAGCTTTGACATCATGGAGTGTTCATGTTCTTCGATTCGCTTTGCAATGTCGGCGGCAGGTTCCAGTTTCTTGTATTCATAGAAAGTACGGGTGAACGGGATCTGATATCCAACCTTTGTTTTATTGCGGTCAATCCACGCATTCGGACGATAAGGCAAAACCTCACGTTCGAAGTAATTATCGATATCCTCATCAAGCGGAACATTTTCTGTGTCACGTTTATTCTTGTCTGCAACCATTTTTTTGCCCTTCATGACAGGATTGCCATTTTCATCAAGTTCAGGGCTTTCAATCGTAATCTTATTGTATCCAAGACTTACAGAATCCATGACCTTGCATTTACATACAATGGTTTTTCCTTCAGAAATCTCATGTGTATAATCATGGGAGATATATGCACCATATGCTTTTACAATCAAATCGCGGCAAGGCTCGGAGATATCCACACGCTTGTTACCGATAGGTTTGCGGCGCTGTTCATAACACTTGCTTGCATCGATAAGCATAACTTGCTCTCTGTGTGTTTCCGGCTTATCCTTTGTAACAATCCACACATAGGTTGCAATACCTGTATTATAAAAGCTGTCATTCGGAAGCTGAACAATGGCATCCAGCCAATCGTTCTCAAGCAGGTAGCGGCGGATTTCACTTTGACCGCTTCCCGCATCTCCGGTAAAGAGAGAAGAACCATTCTGAATAATGGCCATGCGTCCGGTATCTTTCAGTTTGGAAAGACCATTCAGCAGAAACAGCATCTGTCCATCGGATTTTGCAGGAAGTCCAACGCCGAATCGACCGGCATCACCTTTTTTGTGTTCTGCCTCAATATCAGTAGCTTCACGTTTCCAATCAATGCCGAACGGAGGGTTCGAGATGATATAGTCGAAGGAGCAACCGGAGAATTTGTCGTCATTTAGCGTGTTGCCAAACTGCATATTTTCGGGATCACCGCCACGAATCAGCATATCTGCCTTGGCAATTCCAAATGTGAATGGGTTTATTTCCTGTCCGTAGCAGATGATTTCGGCATCGTTGTCAAGTGCTTTTATGCGTTCCTCCATACAGGTGAGCATCTGGCTCGTACCCATTGCCATATCATACACAGTTTTTGCGGGAGCCACTTCATCAGAAAAGTCAGCGTTGGTGGTGAGCAGATCGCACATCAGATAAATAATATCACGGCTTGTGAAATGGGCTCCGGCTTCTTCATCATAGCTTTCTGAAAAACGCTGTACAAGGTTTTCAAAAACATATCCCATATCAACAGCAGAAATTTTTTCGGGATCCATATCTGCATCATCGCTGCAAAAATCGCTGATAACTTGATACAGTACTCCTGCGTCTGACATTCTTTCAATCTGGGTGAAAAAACCCATGCTGGCGAGAATATCAATTACATTGTCAGAAAAACCATTGATATAATCCTCGAAGTTGACCTTGATATTTTCTGGATCAGCTTTCAACTTTTCAAAGGTGTATTGGCTAGTATTATAAAAACGATAACCGGATGCTTTGCGGAGAAAGCCGTCCTTTACAGCAAGCTGTTTCACTTTCTCATAGGTTTCAAGCACTTTTTCTCTGGTCGGCAAAAGGCAATCATGAAAACGCTTAATAACTGCCATAGGCAATATAACCAGTCCGTATTCATGCGGCTTATACGCACCGAACAGAGAATTTGCTACATTCCATATCAGGTTGGCCTTTTCACCGATGTTGGTGCCAACGATTTGTATCTTTTCGTTAGAGTTCATAGTCTCGTTCCTCCTTGATATTGTTCGTGATGTCCTTAATATTCTCGATAAATCGCTCGACAGGAATACCCAGTCGTTTGGTTTCGCCATTTTCGACTATTGTGTCGTATGGAGATGTCAGCATACACCGTGCTCGTAAAACATCAAATATGCAGTGCGGCATTTCGTCAATAGCATCGCATATTCCTTGAACCACTGCTGAGAAGTTTTCGGGCAACGATTTCTCTGCGGAAAGAGCCCCCTGTATTTCTTTCTCATGGAACTCGATAATATCAATAAGTTCTATAAATTCGTTCAAGTTATCGGGTGTTTTGGATGCCCATGCGGATAACTGTGAATAATCCCATGTATTTTCAAAAATGCCTAACAACGACTGATAATGCTCATATGCCTTACTAAGACGTTCACGACTGCTCATACCTTGTTTGATTTGAGTTTTATCTCTTTTAGATGTGATAAATTTACGATTCTGTGTAAGTACAGTATCTTTGTGTACGACAGGAAATCTTTTGCCATCTGAATGAATAATTTTAATAAAAGCGTTACGCCCATGTCGGAATATGCACTCCTGTGATATAAATGGTGATATACAAGGGAAACAGGTTGCAACAGCACTTTCTAATTCCACATTTGGTTCTATGTATATTTGATTCAGCTTACTAGCATCCAGTTTGCGAAAGAAGTTTATGTAGGAGGTCTCGGATGTATCTTTCAAAATATCGATACAATAAATAGAAGAATCATCGATACTTAATATCAGAGGATAAGTATTTCTGAAATAGTGCAACTCGATGATTGCAATAGTATGTGGTGTTTCCAACCTTGGAAACCGTGACTCTCGGTACTGAATCTGCCTTCGCATAATGGCTCCGACAGAAGCGGTGGAAGCAGGAACGCCATAATAATCACATACCTTTTTATAAGAATATCTGAAAGTTCCTTCTGCTAATTTGTCGGACAACCGATTAGTATATCGGCAACCTTTTTCTGCAAAATCTATATCTTCGGGAAAAACGCTACTTTTACACCCATCACAACGCATATAGCGTTGATGAAAAATCAAGTCAACTATACGAAAGCCCTCGGCATCTTCGAGAATATCCTTGAATTTTCGTGCGATGACCTTGGAACTTCTTGTCTGAGTTGAGTGACAAGCAGGACAAGCACATTTTTCTTTTCTAAAGTATCGTTTATGCACAACGTGAAAACATGTATCATTACTTTCGGCTTCGAGAACTTGCAGACTATCTATTCCAAGAATTTTAGTTTTTTCTTTTGAAATGTCGGATTTACTATAAGTTTTCTTGCCCAAGTCATAATACCCCCATTCTCTTTTTATTAAATTATACCACCAAAAATCAAACAAAACAATACATTTTATGATAAAAATTTACAAATACCACCAAATTTTAAATAATGCAATTTTTATTTACTAACTAGATTTGATATAATTATAGTAGCGAAAAAGAAAGGAGGTTTTACCTTTGGAAGCATGGAAAAATGCGGCAGGAAAAAGAGTGTGTGATGTCAGCGAGGATCGCAAAACTGTTGAAATCATACAGCGTGGCTATATAACACGCATAACAGCCAATCCAGACGGGACATTGTTAATTGAAAACATCGCTTTAAACGAAGCAGCATAACTATTTCGCCAGAACGCAAAGACGGCCGAGCGAATTCATTCAGACCTCATCATAGAGGAATGAACCGGATTCACTTGACCGTCTTTTTTGTTTGCTGCTTCAGATTTATTGGATTTCATCCCCTGGAGAAAAATCATTATAAGAATATCACGCATTTCGGTGCTGATAGATAAACGCCGATGGAGAGTGTTATCTCCAAATACAAATAAATTCATATAGAGCCTGAGTACGTATAGGGCAATGTTGGATACATATATTACGGCTTGCTGAATTTTTCAGCAAGAGAAGTAATATGCGTACCCTTTGTTTCCTATACCCTTTTCAGGCATAGTGGTCGGGTCGCATATACTGCACCCGACTCTTTTTGTATCTTCATTGCCCTTCCCGTCAACCAGGTAGGAAGGAAAAACTATGAGATACAAAAAAACACCGCAAGACAAAAGAGGTACTTATATACTGTTTGATGACAATGGAAAGTTTGTAACAGAGTACAAGCCCGGGGAGGACGGAATTACCGAGGTCGATATCCTCAACCTACATAGAATTGATGATCACGAGGTCTACATAAACAGTAAAGAAAATAAACTGCCCGAATGGTACCAGCCAATCTACGATGAGTGGAAAGTAAAGTTTATAGCTGATTTTAAAGATAAATATGGTCGTGAACCTTTCGCAGACGAAATCCCAGACAAGCATCGTATGTATGAGTCTATTGATGCCCAGAGTGATGCAGACGGAGATGATCTTGGAGATAGTAGCCACCTTGAAGAAAAACTTGCTGTGACAGACGAAGAGGAAGTACCGGACACAATAATTCGTTTGAGAGAAATAATAACGGCTATGCCGATACAGTGGCAGAGAGTATATCAGCTTGTGTTTATAGAAGGTTTTTCAAAGGCTAAAACAGGAAGGATTATCGGTATCAGCGACGTTCGTGTGGGTCAGTTGGTAAGAAAAATAAATGCCAGAATTGCTGATGATGAGATTTTGAAAAATTTATATAAATAGCACTTCGGATTTTCCTGTTTTCGTTTGCCTATAGGGGTGTAAGGGGAAAACGATATAGCCCTTACAGAAAGGTAGGTAACTGATATGGCACTCAAACATAGGATATGCATCAATGTCACTGATGAAAAATCCAAGACAAAAGTTCTTGAAGGTGCTGAACGCAGGTTGCCGATGAAATTGCTCCGTTTTCTTTTCGGAGAGTTCACAACGGTATATCTGCTGTCACCCGGACAGAGTGTTGAATCGGTAGAAGTTCATGAAGTCGAGAAAGGAGGAAACCTCAATGGGAAAAACAAGCGAGTTGTCAATTCTCATTGATGAACTTAAATACTGCGGTGAAACGCTGATAGGTATTTCACAAGGCTTGTCTGAACTGTTCAGCGGTGCAGCCGAAAATCAAAAATCAGATGAGCCGACAACTGTGACGGAAGAACAGTCAAAAACAGCCGAGGAAAAAGTCTTAACGCTTGAAGAAGTGAGAGCAGTTCTTGCTGAAAAATCCCGTGCAGGATTTACAGTTCAAATCAGAGAAATCCTTGTAAAGCACGGTGCTGAAAAGCTGTCTGCGGTGAATCCGTCAGAATATGAGGCGGTGCTTAAAGAAGTGGAGGTGCTTTAATATGCCTGATACACATGCAGTTTTGTCACCTTCTTCCAGTGCAAGGTGGTTAGCTTGTACTCCTTCAGCTCGTTTGTGTGTAGCAAAAGAAGATAAGACAAGCGAGTATGCAATACAGGGTACTTCCGCACATGCTCTTGCGGAATACAAACTGAAAAAATCATTGGGACAGCCGACCGAGGACCCGACAGAAAACCTTACATATTTTGATAAGGAAATGGACGATTGCACAGACAGCTATCAGCAGTATGTAATTGAAAAACTTACCGAGATAAAGCAGATATGCAAAGACCCTGTTGTTCTTGTAGAGCAGAAACTTGATTTTTCAAAATATGTGCCTGATTCATTCGGAACAGCAGATTGCGTAATTGTAGCAGATGATACTCTAACTGTAATTGATTTGAAGTATGGGGTTGGAATACTTGTCGATGCAGAACAAAATACACAGATGATGCTTTATGCCCTGGGTGCTTTGCTTATGTTTGACGGTATCTATGATATTGAAACAGTCACAATGACCATTTTTCAGCCAAGACGGGATAATGTAAGCACTTTTTCAATGAGAAAATCCGAGCTTATTGACTGGGCAGAAAATGTGCTGAAACCAAAGGCTGAACTTGCCTATAAGGGCGAGGGAGAATTTAATGCGGGCAGTCACTGTCAGTTCTGCAAGGTGAAAGCAACCTGTCGCAAAAGGGCGGAATACAACCTTGAACTTGCAAGGTATGATTTTGAAATGCCCGACAGTCTTGAGGACGATGAAATTGAAATCATACTGTCAAAGGCAGATGAGTTCATATCGTGGCTTGGTGATGTGAAGGAATATGCTCTGAATCAGGCACTGCAAGGCAAGCAGTGGAAAGATTATAAACTTGTTGAAGGTCGTTCCAACAGAAAGTACAAAAACGAAAGTGCTGCGGCAAAGATTGTTGAAGATGCAGGTTTTGACCCGTATGAACATAAGGTTCTGGGAATAACTGCTATGACAAAAATGCTCGGCAAAACAAAATTCAATGAACTGCTCGGTGACTTCATCGAAAAGCCACAGGGCAAACCAACTTTAGTGCCTATGTCGGACAAGCGTCCGACTATGAAAAATACAGCAAAAGAAGATTTTAAGGAGGAAATTTAAAATGGCAAAGTTCAATAACCCGACAAAAGTTATCACAGGAGTGGATACCAGATGGAGTTACGCAAATGTCTGGGATCCGAAGTCAATCAACGGAGGTGCACCGAAGTACAGCGTTTCGCTTATCATACCGAAGTCTGACAAGGTAACCATTCAGAAAATCAAGGCTGCTATTCAGGCGGCTTACGAGGAAGGTGAAAGCAAGCTGAAAGGCAGTGGCAAATCGGTACCGTCCCTCTCTGTTCTCAAGACACCTCTTCGTGACGGTGACCTCGAAAGACCTGATGATGAGGCTTACAAGAATGCTTACTTTGTAAATGCTAATTCTGCAACAGCACCCGGAATTGTAGATGCCGACAGACAGCAGATTATCGACAGAAGTGAGGTGTACAGCGGTGTGTACGGCAGAGCTTCTATCAACTTCTATGCCTTTAACTCCAACGGAAACAAGGGTATCGCTTGCGGTCTGAACAATCTGCAGAAAATCAGAGACGGTGAACCTCTCGGTGGCAAAGCGAGTGCTGAATCCGACTTTGCAACAGATGATGACGATGATTTTCTTAATTAACGGAGGTACAATCAAATGAAAGATTTTATGATTTATATGTCATTCGGTACTTCCGTAGGTGTATTTATTAGTTGCATTATGGTTTTGATTGAGTCTGCAATTGAAAAGCATAAATGCAAAAAGAAAGATAAGAAATAGCTGAATAGCGGCGGAGGTTAATAAATCTCCGCCATTTACTTCATAAGGAGGGCAAAGTGAAAAACATAAGTATTGATATTGAAACATTTTCAGATGTTGACCTTAATAAATGCGGTGTATATAAGTACACGGAATCGGATGAATTTGAAATTCTACTTTTCGGCTATTCTGTTGACGGTGGAGAAGTTTGTGTTACAGACCTTGCCTGCGGAGAAACAATACCTGATGAAATATTAAAAGCACTGTCTGATGAAAAAGTCACAAAGTGGGCATTTAACGCATCTTTTGAACGCATATGTCTGTCAAAGTATCTGAGAACAAATTATCCTCAATACTTTAAAAGCTACAATTCCGATGACATAGCTTTGAAAAGGTATTTAAATCCCACATCATGGAAATGTACTATGATGTGGTCGGCATATATGGGACTGCCGTTATCCTTAAAAGCCGTGGGAGAGGTTTTGAAACTTTCACAGCAGAAAATGGATGAGGGTAAGGCACTTATAAGATATTTCTCTGTCCCCTGCAAGCCTACCAAAGCCAACGGAAACAGAATGAGAAATCTTCCTGAAGATGATATTGAAAAGTGGGAAACCTTCAAAGTATATAACAAGCGAGATGTTGAGGTAGAAATGGGCATACAGAAAAAGCTGTGCAATTTCGCGGTTCCGGATTTTGTATGGGAGGAGTATTGGCTTGACCAGGAAATAAACGACCGTGGTATTGCTCTTGATATGGAGGTGGTTACAAATGCCATAACTCTTGATGAAGTTACCAATGAAAAGCTGAAATCGGTAATGCAGAATATTACCGACCTTGAGAATCCGAACTCTGTGGTACAGATAAAGGAGTGGCTCTGCAATAACGGTGTGGAGGTAGAATCTCTTGGTAAAAAGAAAGTTAAAGAGCTCTTAATAACTGCGCCGCCTGAACCGGCAGCGGTACTGGAACTCCGTCAACAGCTTGCCAAATCATCGGTAAAGAAATATCAGGCTATGCAGAATGCGGTGTGTGAGGATAACCGTGCAAGAGGAATGTTTCAATTTTACGGTGCAAACAGAACAGGACGGTTCAGCGGCAGACTGATTCAACTGCAAAATTTACCACAGAACCATATGCCCGATTTGGAACAGGCTCGTGAATTGGTAAGAACGGGAAATTTTAAAGCACTTGAAATTCTCTATGATGATATTCCTGATACGCTTTCCCAGCTTATACGCACAGCATTTGTTCCGAGAAAAGGAATGAAATTTATAGTATCCGACTTCTCCGCCATTGAGGCGAGGGTGATTGCCCATATTGCCGGTGAAACATGGAGAACCGAGGTATTTAAGAACGGCGGTGACATTTACTGTGCGTCTGCAAGTCAGATGTTTCACTGCAAGGTGGAAAAGCACGGAGAGAATGCTCATCTCCGTCAAAAGGGCAAAATCGCAGAATTGGCTCTGGGTTACGGCGGTGCTGTCGGAGCTTTAAAAGCTATGGGCGCACTTGAAATGGGTCTTTCGGAAGATGAGTTACAACCTCTTGTTGACAGCTGGAGAAGTGCCAATCCCAATATCGTAAAACTGTGGTGGAATGTTGACCGATGCGTCAAGGAAACTGTAAAAAAGAGAACTGTAACTCAAACACACGGTATTAAATTCATTTATCAGAGCGGTATGCTGTTTATACAGTTACCAAGCGGCAGACGACTGTCATATGCAAAACCTCGGATTGGTGAAAATAAATTCGGCGGTGAGTCTGTTACCTATGAAGGTACAGGCAGTACAAAGAAATGGGAACGCATTGAAAGTTACGGTCCGAAATTCGTTGAGAACATAGTTCAGGCTATCAGCAGAGATATTCTTTGTTATGCTATGAAAACGCTGTCGAAATGTTTTATCGTGGGTCATGTACATGATGAAATAATAATTGAGTGCAGTGAAAATACAACCGTTGAAGAAATCTGTAATCAAATGGAAAAAACACCGCCGTGGATACCCGGACTTTTACTGCGAGCTGACGGCTATGAAACAATGTTTTATAAAAAAGATTGATATTGCGGTTCTTAAAAACAGGGTATCTGTCCTTTAACTTTCAGAAGGCAGATGCCCTGTTTTTCTGTGAAATTTTTTGTAGGTACTTCGGATTACCCCGTTTTCTTTTGCCTATAGCCACAGAAGGCAGAATATATGCCTTACTTTTTAGAAATCGGAGGTAATTCGTATGTATGAATTACAAATATTCAGTAATGCAGAGCTTGGCTCTGTAAGAACAGTAACCATTGACAGCAAACCTTTTTTTGTAGGTAAGGATGTAGCGGAGATACTCGGTTACAGCAACACAAGAGATGCACTTGCAAAAAGAGTTGATGATGAGGATAAGTTAGATGGGGTAGCAATTTGCGACTCCATAGGCAGAGATCAGAAACCGGTCTTAATCAATGAAAGCGGTCTGTACAGCCTTATCCTTTCAAGCAAACTCCCGGGTGCAAAGAAGTTCAAGCGTTGGGTAACATCAGAAGTTTTGCCGTCTGTCAGTAAGTGCGGTATCTATGCAATAGATGAGGTTTTGAACAATCCGGATATGCTGATTGCGGCACTTACAGATTTAAAGACAGAGCGAGATAAAAGAAAATCATTATCGGAAACTGTATATAAACAGGAGAGTTTATATGGCAAGTAAATACAACAGCGAGGGTTATTACGACCCCACAACATATGAAGCTCTTTCCTCAATAGAAAAAGAGGAACGCTCTCTTCGTACATTCAGACCTATTGTGTATATCTGTTCTCCCTATGCCGGAGATGTAGAAACCAATGTGCAAAAAGCAAGGCGATATTGCCGTTTTGCTGTTGATAAAGGTTACATACCAATCGCACCGCACTTGCTGTTCACACAATTTCTAAACGATGATAACCCCAAGGAGCGACAGCTCGGGATATTTTTCGGTAACGCTGTTATGAGTAAATGCTCCGAGGTTTGGGTGTTCGGCGAATACATCTCCAACGGAATGGAAGCGGAGATCAAAAGAGCCAAATGGAAGAACTACCGATTGAGGTATTTTAACGAAGATTCAGAGGAGGTAATGAAATGACATTTACTTTGTATAGTGCAAATTTAATTAACACTCCGAGTAACTGCGTCTATCCAAACAAAACAGAAGTAACGGATAGTACAAGCCTTGCAAAAGCAGTCAGCAAAGATTATGTGTGTGCAGAGTACAAAAACAACTATCGCAATAGTGTTAATTTCATCGGTGCTGATTGTTTGCCGGTTGATTGTGACAATGACCACTCCGAAAATCCTGCCGACTGGGTTACACCGGACGATATAAAAAAGGCTTTTCCAAACGTCAGCTTTGCGGTGCATTTCAGTCGCTACAATATGCGTGAGAAAAACGGAAAGGTTGCAAGGCCTAAGTTTCATGTGTTGTTTCCGGTCGAACGCATAACTGATGCTGATGTTTACAGTGAAATGAAGAAACTTGTAAACGCAATTTTTCCTTATTTCGATACCAAGGCTTTGGACTCAGCTCGCTTTTTCTTTGGTACTGATACGCCAAATGTTGAACTATATCAAGGAGAAATTACACTCAGCGAATATCTGTACGCAGATGATTTTGATGCGGATATGTCCGATGGTTCTTACGGTGACAACAAAGTAATTCCCGAGGGCAATCGAAACTCTGCGATGTCACATTTTGCGGGTCGTGTTATAAAAAAATACGGTATTACAGAAAAGGCACATCAGATTTTTATTGATAAATCTAAACTGTGTTCTCCCGTACTTTCACAAAATGAACTTAATACAATTTGGAAGAGTGCAGTTAAATTCGGCAGGAAATTAGAAAAACAGGACGGATACATACCGCCGGAGCAATACAATAAACCGCCCGAATGGGAAACGCCGATTCCTTTTGATGAATATGAACTGCCTGTTTTTCCTGTTGATGCTTTGCCAAAGACTATAGGAGATTATGTTACTGCATTGGCAGAAAGTACACAAACACCCGTAGATATGGCTGCATCTTCGGCTTTAGCTGTTATTTCGGTATGTATGCAGGGAAAGTATAAAATAAAGGCAAAAGCTGACTGGACTGAACCTGTCAACATATTTGTCCTTGATGTTATGAACCCATCCGAAAGAAAATCGGCGGTTGAAAATGCAATGATAAAACCTATTAATTTATTTGAGTCTGAACGCAATTCTCAAAACGCCCCTGCAATAGAGTCAAGCAAAATGCAGAAGAGAATACTTGAACGCAGACAAAAGGCTCTTGAAGATCAGGCGGCAAAAGGAAAAGCCGATGCAGAGGAAGTAAGAAAAATCGCAGAGGAAATCGCAAATTACAAAGATATAAAACCTATGAAGTTGTATGTTGACGATATAACAACCGAAAAGCTCACATCTGTTCTTGCCGGTAATAACGGTTGTGCCGCTATTCTTTCTACAGAGGGCGGAATATTTGATACGCTTGCAGGCACTTATTCAAAATCAGTAAATATTGACGTTATGTTGAAAGGTTATTCTGGGGACAGTATTCGTGTTGACCGTATCGGAAGGAACAGCGAAAGTATAATGAACCCGGCTCTTACTGTACTTTTAATGGTTCAGCCGAGTGTGTTGTCGGGACTTATGCAAAACGGGACGTTCCGTGGACGAGGTCTGACCGCAAGGTTTTTATACTGTATTCCGAAATCATTTGTAGGAATGAGGAAGTATCGTTCAAAGCCTGTATCCGATGAGATTTATCGTGCGTACGAAAGATGTATTATAAATCTTTTGGAAGATGAGCCTGAAAATGAAATGGAAATAATTACACT
This sequence comes from Ruminococcus sp., assembly GCA_036306945.1. Taxonomy (GTDB): domain Bacteria; phylum Bacillota; class Clostridia; order Oscillospirales; family Acutalibacteraceae; genus Ruminococcoides. Next base: position 33,543 of record JAXJYO010000061.1, read on the forward strand.
TTCAAAAGAAGCGGACGAGATGATAGAGAATTTTGCAGAACAGTTAGAGCCTAAATTAAAAAAAGAGTATGCAGATATAGCGGATTGGTGCGGTAAGCTTGTAGGCAATATACTGCGTATATCGGCACTGCTTACCCGTTCATCGGTCTACAGAAGTCACGAGTTTTTGGAAATTCCCGAGCCATTGACGGTAGATGCCGAAATGATGAAAAAAGCAATAAAAATCGGAGAGTATTTTACAGAACACGCAAAGGCTGCATTTATGATGATGGGAGCGGATCCCGTTATTCATCAGAGTAAAAGAGTAGTTGAAACTATTCGAGAAAACGGGATAAAAGAATTTACTCGTAGAGATATTATGCGCTTTTGCAGAAATTTTAAAAAAGCCGATGATGTGCAGAGTGTTCTCAATCGCCTTGCGGATTACGGATATATTGCCGAAAAACCACAGGAAGGTTATTCGGGTAAGGGAAGACCGCCGGCACAGGTTTATATTACAAACCCATATGTTTTTGAAAAAGATAACTTTTAGTCCTTTCTGTCCTTTTAGTCCCTTATATATATCCGTATATATATGATTGCTTGTCCTTATAGTAACACCTATATATAATACTTATATTTATATATTTATTATTATTATTTATATATATACGCTTAAGCATAGGGACACATATATATATATACGCTTGAGGACATAAGGACAAAAAGGACAAAATAAATAATCGGAGGTAAATTATGATTAGAGCAAAAGATAGAACAATTGATGTGTATAAAAGGGTAGGAGCGGAAATGCGCTTGCTTAAAAGCATTTTATCCAAGGTAACAGTTGATGTTTCAAAGGTGTTGACTGCTACTGAAACAGATAAGATTATTAACGAACTTGATAAGATTTGCTTAATATGTTCAAAGGCTGAAGAAAATATGTTTAAGGATTATCCGAAACTTTCAAATGAGTATACCGATGTGTTTTACGGAGCATTAAACTGTGCGCCAAGAAATGAAGTTGATGCAGAAATTATTGAAACAGCAAAAAGGGTGGCAGATGAATTATTCAAATAAATCCGAAAAATCAATCGAGCAAAAATTAACCCTGACGGTAAAAAAGTGCGGCGGTATATGTCCGAAATTTGTTAGTCCCGGCTTTGACGGAATGCCGGACAGATTGGTACTTTTGCCTTTTGGGAAAATTGCCTTTGTTGAAGTGAAAGCAGCAAATAAAAAGCCTCGCCCTTTACAAAAGGAAAGGCATAGACTACTTAAAAAACTGGGTTTCAAGGTGTATGTGCTTGATGATGCAGAGCAGATTGGAGGGATAATTGATGAAATACGAACCACATAGCTATCAGAAATATGCTATTGAATATTTGAAATCACACCCTGTTTCAGCATTGTTTTTGGATTGCGGTTTAGGAAAAACTTCAATCACGCTGACGGCTATCAATGACCTGTTGTTTGACAGCTTTGAGGTGCGTAAGGTGCTTGTAATCGCACCACTCAGAGTTGCAAAGAACACTTGGTGTGATGAAATTAAGAAATGGGAGCATCTGCAAAATCTGAAATACTCCGTGGCTGTGGGTACTGAAACAGAAAGGCTCAGTGCTTTGAAAACACAGGCTGACATTTACATAATCAACCGAGAAAACATTCAGTGGCTTGTTGAGAAAAGCGGTGTTCCCTTTGATTTTGATATGCTTGTGATAGACGAGCTTTCGTCATTCAAAAATCATCAAACCAAAAGGTTTAAATCACTGATGAAAGTACGGCCAAAGGTGAAACGCATAGTGGGTTTGACAGGCACTCCGTCAAGTAACGGACTTATGGATTTATTTGCTGAATTCAAAATTCTTGATATGGGCGAGCGACTTGGGAGATTTATCGGACAGTACAGAAACAAATATTTCAAACCCGACAAGATGAACGGACAGGTTGTTTATTCATACAAGCCTTTACCATATGCAGAACAAGACATATATGAAAAAATCTCCGACATCACAGTTTCGATGAAAGCAAATGAATATCTGAAAATGCCGGAACTTGTAGTCAGCAATTATGAGGCCCAGTTATCGGACAAAGAGAGAAAGCACTATGACGAAATGAAGAAAAATTTAGTCCTTGAATTAGCTGACGGTGAAATCACAGCATCAAACGCTGCATCACTTTCAAACAAGCTTTGTCAGATGTCAAACGGTGCGATTTACGATGATAAGCAAAACATCATTGAAATTCACAGTCGAAAACTTGATGCACTTGAGGATATTATCGAAAGTATGAACGGCAAACCGCTTTTAGTCGCATATTGGTACAAGCACGATTATGAAAGAATTGCAAAACGGCTTGAAAGCCTGCATATTCCGTTTTCAAAGCTTGATACAGACGAGAGTATCAGCCGGTGGAATAACGGTGAAATTCCCGTTGCACTTATCCACCCTGCATCGTCAGGTCACGGACTTAATCTTCAAAGCGGAGGTTCAACACTTGTGTGGTTCGGTTTAACATGGAGTCTTGAACTGTATCAGCAGACAAATGCAAGGCTTTACAGACAAGGTCAGAAAAGCACAGTTGTAATTCAGCATATAATCGCAAAAGGCACTATTGATGAGCAGATTTTAAAGGCTCTGCAAAGGAAGGATAAAACACAGTCGGATTTGATAGATGCTGTAAAGGCAGATTTGGGAGGTTTTCTAAAATGACAGCAAAGGAATATTTAAGTCAGGCATATCACCTTGACAAGAGAATAGACTCAAAGATTGAACAGCTGAAAGCACTCAATCTTCTTGCAACAAAATGCACATCTACATTATCGGATATGCCGAAAAGTCAAAGTATCAGCAACTCTCGTTTAGAGGATACCGTTGTTAAGATTGTTGATTTACAGGAGGAGATAAACAGGGACATAGACAGGCTTGTTGACTTAAAGCGTGATATTGTGCGAGCAATAAAAAGGGTTAAAAAGCCGGAGTATCAGATACTTCTTGAACTGCGATATTTATGCTTTAAGACCTGGGAGGAAATTGCGGTTAAAATGAATTGCAGTATCGACAATGTGTTCAAGATGAGGAATAAAGCCTTAAAAATTTTTGAAATTCCTGAAAGTTGACAGTAAATTCCATAGAATTACAGTATGGACATCTGCTATAATATAAACAGTGAAATAGACTTTGAAAGCCTTGTGGAGAAATCCGCAGGGCTTTTCTTATGCCCCGAGGAGGTGTGACGCTTGCCAAGAAAACCGAAAAGACCCTGTGCCTTCCCCGGCTGTCCCAACCTTACTGACAAACAGTATTGTGAACAGCACGAGAAAGTACAGAACAAGCGCTACAACAAATATGAACGCAGAGCTGATGTAAACATCAAGTACGGCAGAGCGTGGCGAAGGGTTCGTCAGCGTTATGTGTCGGCACACCCATTGTGTGAGCGTTGCCTTAAGAAAGGACGAATGACACCTGTTGATGAAGTGCATCATATTATTCCTGTATCACAAGGCGGAACGAATGATGAAAGTAATCTTATGTCACTGTGCAAAAGCTGTCACAATAAAATTCACATTGAAATCGGTGACAGACAAATAAGACGGTGACCGGTAGGGGGGTGAAAATCTCTACAGCTATCATCTCGGACAACGGCCCGGGGTGTCACACACAAAAATTGCGGTTCAAACGGGGTATTAAACCCGAACAGAAAACGGAGGTGATTTTAATATGGCGAAAGACGGTACAAACCGTGGTGGCAGACGAGTTCGTGCAGGCGACAAGCCTATGTCTGCTGCGGAGAAAATACAAAAGGGTCAGACTGTGCGGGTGATGGAAAACAATCTGCCCGTACTTACTCCCACAGAGCTTGACGCTGTGGATTTGCCCGAGGGAGCAGTTATTGAGGGAGCGGATATGCCAAAGCCCAGCGACTACCTGTCAGCAAGGCAGAAAAACGGAGTTCCGCTCGGCGCTGATGAAATATACAAGGAAACCTGGCTGTGGCTTAAAGAGCGTGGCTGTGAGCGTTTGGTAAATCCGAGATTGATTGAAGCGTATGCTCAGGCATTCGCAAGATACATTCAGTGTGAGGAGGCCACAAGCACCTACGGATTGCTCGGCAAGCACCCTACCACAGGCGGTGTTATTACTTCTCCGTTTGTGCAGATGTCGCAGCAGTACCAAAAGAGTGCAAATCTCATCTGGTATGAGATTTATGGCATCGTGAAGGAAAACTGCACAGTTCCTTTTGAGGACAATCCCAACGACACAATGGAGTTGTTGCTCAGAAGAAAGAGAGGAAACTAATATGAATTTCAGAATAAACAACTTTATGAAAAAACTTAAAAACTGCAGACCGTATCTCACAAAGCAACAGTACCGCACAATCAAAGGTCAGGCTCTTTCGGGAGATATTGACGGTGCGGAGAAAGGTCTGAATTCACTTTTGAGGAGGTGTGCGTATGAACACAACAACAGAAATGCAGCTCATTCCCGTTGAAAAGCTGATACCATATATCAACAATGCAAGAACTCACAGTGACGAGCAGATAAAGAAACTCCGCTCATCACTGCGTGAGTTTGGCTTTATCAATCCCGTTATCATCGACAGAGAATTCAATGTCATAGCCGGACACGGCAGAATTTTAGCTGCAAAGGCAGAAAATATATCAGAAGTCCCCTGTGTGTTTGTTGATTACTTGAACGATGCACAGAAGAAAGCCTACATACTGGCAGACAACCGTATGGCTATGGATGCCGGCTGGGACGAGGAGCTTTTGAGAGTTGAAATTGAGTCCTTGCAGGGTTCGGATTTTGATGTATCTCTCACAGGCTTTGATGAAGCTGAAATCGCAGAGCTTTTTGCAGATGACAACGATGATGTCAAAGATGATGATTTTGATGTTGAGGGTGAGCTTGAGAAACCGCCAGTAACAAAAAGCAGTGACCTGTGGCTGCTTGGCAATCACAGACTTATCTGCGGTGACAGCACAAAGGAAGATACATATACTCGCCTTATGGACGGAAAGAAAGCAAACCTTGTTGTGACGGACCCGCCGTACAATGTCAACTACGAAGGCAGTGCCGGAAAAATCAAGAACGATAACCTTGAAAATGATAAGTTCTATCAGTTTTTGCTCGATGCCTTTCAGAACACAGAAAAGGCTATGGCTGATGATGCAAGCATCTATGTTTTCCACGCAGATACAGAGGGACTAAATTTCAGAAAAGCATTTGCAGACGCAGGCTTTTATCTATCAGGCACTTGCATATGGAAAAAGCAGAGCCTTGTCCTCGGCAGAAGTCCATACCAGTGGCAGCACGAGCCTGTTCTGTTCGGCTGGAAGAAGAACGGCAAACACAAATGGTACTCCGACAGAAAGCAGACAACAATCTGGGAGTTCGACAAGCCAAAGAAAAACGGCGACCACCCCACAATGAAACCTGTTCCGCTGATTGCATATCCGATTAAAAACTCAAGCGTTGCAAACTGCATCGTCCTTGACCCCTTTGGCGGTAGTGGCTCAACACTTATTGCCTGTGAACAGACAAACAGAATCTGCTGCACATCAGAGCTTGATGAAAAATACTGCGATGTTATTGTGAAAAGATATATCGAACAGGCCGGCACTACTGAAAATGTGTATGTGGTGCGTGACGGTCAGACTATTAAGTTTGATGATTTGGAGGTTAGTGCTGATGAGCAGTAAAACATTAACCCTCGGCAGCTTGTTTGACGGCTCAGGAGGTTTTCCTTTAGGAGGACTTCTTTCAGGAATTACACCTGTGTGGGCATCGGAAATCGAACCGTTCCCTATTCGTGTGACAACAAAAAGACTTCCGCAGATGAAACATTACGGTGATGTATCAAAATTAAACGGAGCAGAACTTCCACCTGTGGATATAATCACATTCGGAAGTCCTTGTCAGGATATGAGTGTTGCAGGAAAAAGAGCCGGTCTGTCCGGTTCAAGAAGTAACCTCTTTTATGAGGCGGTAAGAATTGTAAAGGAAATGAGGTGTAAAACGAATGGCGAATATCCAAGATTTGTGGTCTGGGAAAATGTCCCCGGAGCGTTCTCGTCAAACAAAGGCGAAGACTTCAAAGCAGTCCTCGAAGAAATCTGCAAAATCAAAGACGATACATTATCTGTTCCTAAATCTGAAAAGTGGACAAACGCAGGAGAAATCGTGGGAGATGCGTTCTCCGTTGCGTGGCGAGTGTTTGACGCTCAATATTGGGGAGTTCCCCAACGAAGAAAACGCATCTACCTTGTCGCAGATTTTGAAGGAGAATGTGCCGGAGAAATACTATTTGAGCAAAAAAGCCTGTCAGGGGATTCTTCGCAGAGCGTCAGCAAGAGGGAAAGAACTCCCACCGATGCTAAAGATTGCGTTGGAGCAACAGGCTTTGACGGATACAATGGTCAGCTGACAGGAGATGTATCTGCGACAATAGGTGTGAACTGCGGTATGTCCACAGGCAGAAACGGTATAGTTTTAAATGACCAAGGCGGCAACAGAATGGATATTACAAATGATGTGACCTGCACACTCCGTGCCGAGGCACACCATCCGCCCTGTGTATTGGAGTCGGCAGGCTTTTGCACGGAACATTCCGCAAAGAGTCGTGGCATAGGTTATGAGGAAGAAACCTCACCTACAATTCGTGCCGGTACAGTTCCGGCTGCCGTGATGTTTGAAAACCATAGTCAGGATACAAGATACACAGGACCTGTTGAGAAAGCTCCCACAGTTCTTTCAACCTACGGTACAGGCGGAAACAATCAGCCGTTTGTGATTGAAACACCAAAAACTCTGAAAATCAGAAGTGGCTGTGACGGTGGCGGCAAAGGTGCTTTAGTTCAGGATAATAAATCCGCAACACTGTCCTGCAACAATGACCAGACTGTATTTGTACCGCAAGCCTACGGCATCTGCTCAAAGGACAGCAATTCAATGAAGTCCGATAATCCGAACAGTGGTTTTTACAAGGCTGAAACTTCACGGACACTTGATTTAAACGGAGGAAACCCCTCTTGTAATCAAGGCGGTATTGCAGTTGTATCTATTCAAGGCTCAATGATTGGAAGAAAAGACGAGAACGGTCCACAGGGTGACGGCATAAACGAAGATGTCAGCTTTACTCTTAACGCAACTGACAAACACGCAGTTGCCTACGGCATTGACCGTTCAGCTTTTAATCAAGGTCAAAACGCAAAGTATGACTTTGCCGTTGAAACTGAAAAACAGCCGACAATGGTTGCAAAGGGTCCCGGTGCTGTTGCTGCACCGACCTATAGCACAAGCAAGAACTCGCATCATACAAACGCAGAAGAGAACATTGTAAATACACTTGTAGCGACAGACTATAAGGATCCTCCTACAGTTTCACAAGAACCCTACTACATAGTCAGACGACTCACACCAACAGAATGTGCCAGACTGCAAGGCTTTCCCGACTGGTGGTGCAGTGGTCTTGAAACGAAAAATCCGACTGATGAAGAGCTTAATTTCTGGAGAGATGTTTTCAAAACCTTTGCCGAGATTAACGGCACAAAAGTAAAATCTGATAAACAGATAATAAAGTGGCTGAAAAATCCTCATTCTGATAGTGCAGAATATAAGATGTGGGGCAACGGAGTGGCACTCCCCTGTGTTTTCTTTGTACTTTCAAGGATTGCAAGCCTTAACAAAACTATATCTACGGGTTGACAACATAATCGTCAGCATCGTCAATATATTTTTCATAATCAATACGGATAGCTGTGTTACCGCCGTAGTGATAGCACATTCTGCCAGCCCAGCCGAGGAAACATATCGTTTCGTCAGCATTAAGTGCCATAATATTATCTGCATATCGTTCTGTGGGTTTCACCTTATCTCCGAAGGTAATGCCCTCACCCTCGGCATCACTCATAAAGCGAGATTGGATAGCTTTGTTTTTCAAGAAGATATAAACCTTCTTATCTGAATTGATGAGTTGTCTGATTGTACGCATAAAAAATACGCTCCTTTCATTAGTTTCCTAAAAGAGCGTAAAAAAACAATCCCATCGTTCCGACAGGATTGCAAAATATCTTTATAACCCTATCGGTCAAGCTTTAGCACCTTACCTTTTGGCAGGTTGCTGTGCGGTCAACGAGCTTGTCTCTCACGCACTCTTTATAGGCTATTTTAAAATTAACACAACAATACAGAATTGTCAAGCAAAAATTAATCCTTATCCACTTCAATCTCGCCATGCTTTTCCTCAAAGGCTTTTACCCTCTGCTTAATATATTGCTCAATCTCACGATTGGCTGAACGCCCTTCGTAGTCTGCAATATATCTGAACTTTTGAAAAAGTGTTCGGTTTACTCTTAGTGTGTATCTTAAAATGTTATCGTCCATAATCAAATCTCCTCGATGTTATTATGACATCATTTTAACGCAATTATTGCATCATAACGAAAGTGGTGGTATTATGATGTCATAGTGGTGTCATATTTTTAAAAGGAGATTGAAATTTATGAAGGTAGCAGTAGTAGGTTCACGAAACCTTACAATCAACAATCTGGGTGACTATCTTCCCAAAGATACAACGGAAATAGTCAGCGGCGGTGCAAGAGGGATTGACAGGTGTGCAAGAGCGTATGCAAAATCTCACAACATAAAGCTGACGGAATTTTTGCCCGAATATGAACGATACGGACGGTCAGCACCTTTAAAAAGAAATCTGCAAATAATCAGATATGCCGATATGGTCCTCGCTTTTTGGGACGGTAAATCCCAAGGAACACGCTTTGTAATAGAAAACTGCAAAAAGGAGAATGTTCCTATCAAGGTATTTACTACTGTTTAATACTCACACTTAAAACCGCTGAATTTTAGGCGGTTTGTTTATTTGACAGAATTTCAAAATTACACTTGCAATCTTGTCTGTTCTGAGTGATATATGTAGTACTAACATCAAGGAGGAAAATCAGATGAAGTTTCCAAGCAAAGAAATTGTTGAAAAAGTACGAGCAGAATATCCAATCGGTACAAGAGTTGAGCTTGTAAAAATGGACGATGTGCAAGCTCCGCCTGTTGGTACGAAAGGCACTGTAAGAGGTGTCGATGATACGGCAAGCTTACTTGTTAATTGGGATAACGGTTGTGGTCTGAATGTGATACATTGTGAGGATATTGTAATCAAGATATAGATATATACAGCACAGATATACACAATATATAGTGTATATGTTTGTGCAGTAATCGTATTGCTATTACTCCGTTATGACGGTAATATACACACAACGAAAGGCAAAGAAAAGCCGAACAACGGAGGAAAAATATGAACGCAAAGGCATTAAGACAAATCGAGGAAATGAAAAATCAGACAATCGGTGTTGAGGTGGAGATGAACAACATCGCAAGGAACAAAGCCGCAAAAATCGCAGCCGAGTTCTTCGGCACAGGCAGATTTGAGAACACAGCCGACAGAAACGGCTACTGCACCTGGTCAGCATATGACGAGCAAGGCAGAGAGTGGAAATTCCAAAAGGATGTCAGCATCACAGGACCCGACAGCGAGAAGTGCGAAATGGTTACACCAATCCTTAACTATAACGACATTGAAACCTTGCAGGAGCTTGTAAGAAGGTTGAGAAAAGCAGGAGCAAAGAGCGATTCAACAAGGGGTTGCGGGGTTCACATTCACATCGGAGCAAAAGGCCACACAGCACAAACCCTTAGAAACCTTGCAAACATTATGGCAAGCCATGAACAGCTTTTGATTGACGCTTTGAACCTTGACGAGGTCAGAGTGAGAAGATACTGCAGAACGGTTGATACAAGATTTTTAGAGCAGGTCAACAGAAGAAAGCCGAAAACAATGTCGGAGCTTGCAGATGTATGGTACAAAAGCCACGATGAAAACTACGGAAGAAATCACCATTACAACGGTAGCCGATACCATATGCTCAACCTCCACGCAACCTTTACAAAGGGAACGGTTGAATTCAGACTTTTCCAATTTGACAAGCCATCAAACGGCAAGCAGAACGGACTTCACGCAGGACAGCTTAAAAGCTACATTCAGCTTTGTTTAGCCCTTAGCCAAATGGCAAAGGAAGTCAGAACAGCAAGTCCTAAACCACAGCAAAGCGAAAACCCAAAATACGCAATGAGAACTTGGCTTTTGCGACTTGGCTTTATCGGTGACGAGTTCAAGACAGCGAGAGATGTGTTCACAAGCAGACTTTCGGGAGACACGGCTTTTAGGAACGGCAGAGTTGCTTGAAGTGATTAGGTTAAATGCCCCACTGACCGCTTTGGCGGTCTTAAGGTGGTAGAAGAACATATCTTCGGAAAGGATTGATTTTATGAAAAGGTTATACATAGCCTACGGAAGTAACCTAAATGTAATGCAGATGAAAACGAGATGTCCGAACGCAAAAATTCTCGGTACGGCAAAGCTGAAAGGCTGGGAGTTGCTTTTCAAAGGGAGCAAGTCAGGTTCGTACCTCACGATTGAGAAAAAGGAAAACGGCATTGTGCCTGTGGTAATCTGGGAGGTAAGCAAATCCGATGAAAAAGCACTCGACCGTTATGAAGGCTATCCGACCTTCTACTACAAGAAGGACATCAAGGTGCAATACAAGGGCATCAGAACAGGCAATCGCAGAACGGTTACCGCCTTCGCCTACATTATGCACGAGGAAAGGCAAATCGGTGTACCAAGCCTTTTCTACCTCAACACCTGCCTTGAAGGTTACGATACCTTTTACTTTGACAAGCAGATACTTCTCAATGCCTATCACAAGTCAAAGGAGCTGTACGAAAATGACCGATAACCTTGTTCAGTTACGCACCTGTCCCCGTTGTGGCGGGGTTTATTCCGGCCACGGTGCAGTTTCAAGGGCAGACAATTTAACCGTTATCTGTCCCGACTGTGGCACACGAGAGGCTCTTGAAAGCATAGGCGTTGATGAAAAGGAGCAGGGGAAAATTCTTGATGTTATTCATAATTTCGTAATGTAAATTATTAAAAATTTTTTTGCTATCAATTGATTTTTAACAATGAATTTGATAGGATAAGTTGTGTAAGGATAAAAGTCGAATTTCTTTTGATACAGGGTATGGAGTATGACAAGAAGAATTTTGATAATAAAATCTTTAGATTTATTTATACTGAAGCCATGAAAGGCACTGTTATTTCGTTATCCTATAAGGGTGAGAAAACGGACTTATGAAATCAGATTTACTGGATTTTTCATAAGGTGAAATTTAATCTCTAATTATAAAGTACTAAATAACTAGAAAGCAAATTATTCAAGCATAACGGGGTGATGATATGATTCGAGCTGACCGAAACGCGGAGATAAATGAGATACTACGAAATGAGTATTATAGTTTTACTGTTCCGTTTCTTACGGAATGGTCTGCTGCGTTTGATAAAGAAGTCCCTCCTTCCAGGATAAATGAGTTCGGTATAATCGACGAAAAACGCTACGATACTGACAAAGGAGTCCTCTTTATTGGCAAAGAAACAAATAATTGGGATAATGAGGACTATGAAAAAGGGATACTTTTTCGTAGTTGGATGGAGGGCATTACTCAGCATGGGCTTGCCGGTGGAGATCATATCAGCCAGCATCCGAATATGTGGTACAACATAGGCAGATGGGCAACACTGATTTGTGGTCCATCCACTTCTATTGATGAGATAGCTGATATGAAGGCTTCTGCTATTTCTGCTATTGGTATGATAGCATTTACAAACATAAACAAAGTTCGTGGGAAAAAAAGCAGCAGAAACGAATACCATCAACTTACAAAGTCCCGTATTGCAGGAGAACTGCTGCGACGAGAAGTTGAAATAATAAAGCCTCAACTGATTGTCTGCTGCGGTACATATAACACAGTTGTTAAGTCACTCCATGATTACGAGGGGCAGATCATTAAAATGCCCCATCCGGGAGCAAGAAAGAAAAAAACCAAGATGCTGTATGAATTGCTAAGACAGATAACACCAAAAAAGGAGGACTACTGTAATGATTGAGAGTTTCCCTTACATATACAAAGGAAAGTCAAAAGATGCAATTAAACAATTTATAAAATCTGAAACTGGAATAGAAATATCAAATCTGCTAAATAAATATATTGCTAACCCCACTTTAGTTCATACAGCTAATAAGCAAACCTTATTGCGTTTAGCAGAAGAATTTCAACCTATATATCAAAATTATAGAGGTACATTAGATGGTCCAAATGAAATCGGTAAAATTCTAACATTTGGACTTTTTCTAAAATTCCGAATTGAAAGAATACCGGAACTACAACAATATCTTATGTAAGGATTATAAAGTACACTTTATTTTATTAGCTTGCCAATATAGGCAGGCTATTTTTATGCCATTCGGAGGTGATTTTACGAGAAAACTTAAAAATTACAAGCCGACAAAATTTAAAGCAAAGGACAGCTATTATGATAAAGAATACGCTGATTTTGCCGTTGCCTTTATTGAAAGCCTATGCCACACCAAAGGCACTTGGGCGGGAAAGCCTTTTGAGCTTATGGACTGGCAGGAGCAGATTATTCGTGACCTTTTCGGAATTTTAAAGCCTAACGGATACAGGCAGTTCAACACTGCATATATTGAGATTCCGAAAAAGAACGGCAAGTCTGAATTAGCTGCGGCTGTTGCACTTCTTCTCACCTGTGGTGACGGTGAGCAAAGAGCCGAGGTTTACGGTGCGGCTGCCGACAGACAACAGGCATCAATCGTATTTGATGTTGCCGCCGATATGGTGCGTATGTGTCCGGCACTTAATAAAAGAGTGAAAATACTTGCCTCACAGAAAAGGCTCATTTACGAACCCACAAACAGCTTTTATCAGGTTCTTTCCGCCGAGGCATACAGTAAGCACGGCTTTAATGTTCACGGAGTTGTGTTTGATGAACTGCACAGTCAGCCGAACAGAAAACTTTATGATGTCCTTACAAAGGGTAGCGGTGATGCACGAATGCAGCCGCTCTTTTTTCTGATCACAACAGCCGGCACAGATACACACTCAATCTGCTATGAGGTTCATCAAAAGGCACAGGATATTATTGATGGGCGAAAAATCGACCCTACATTCTATCCTGTAATTTACGGCGCTGATGATACCGAGGACTGGACAAGTCCGAAGGTCTGGAAAAAGTGCAATCCATCTCTGGGTGAAACTATCGGAATGGATAAAGTTAAAACCGCTTGCGAGAGTGCAAAGCAAAATCCCGGCGAAGAAAACTCATTCCGACAGCTAAGACTTAATCAGTGGGTAAAACAGGCAGTCCGTTGGATGCCAATGGATAAGTGGGATAAGTGCGCCTTTGCCGTAAACGAAGAACAGCTTGAAGGCAGAGTTTGCTATGGCGGACTTGACCTATCAAGTACAACAGATATTACTGCATTTGTGCTTGTGTTCCCTCCGCTTGATGAAGATGATAAGTACATCATTCTGCCATACTTCTGGATACCCGAGGACACACTCGACCTGCGAGTAAAGCGTGACCATGTGCCGTATGATGTGTGGGAGCGACAGGGATATTTGCATACAACCGAAGGAAATGTTGTCCATTACGGCTACATAGAAAGGTTTATAGAACAGCTCGGAAAGAAATTCAACATTCGTGAGATTGCATTTGATAGATGGGGCGCTGTTCAGATGGTACAGAACCTTGAGGGTATGGGATTTACCGTTGTTCCCTTCGGACAGGGCTTTAAGGATATGTCACCACCCACAAAGGAGCTTATGAAACTAACTCTTGAACAGAAAATCGCACACGGCGGTCACCCTGTCTTGCGTTGGAATATGGACAACATCTTCATTCGTACAGACCCTGCCGGAAACATAAAAGCAGACAAAGAAAAATCCACAGAGAAAATTGACGGTGCTGTTGCCACGATTATGGCACTGGACAGAGCAATTCGCTGTGGGAATGATATGAGTGAAAGCGTATATGACAGTCGTGGTTTGCTTTTTTTATAAAAATGTAAAAAAGGTATTGACTCTTACGCTGCGTAATAGTTTATAATACAATCACACGAGGAGGAATGCCAGATGAAAACAGTACATGAAGTAAGCAAGTTAGCCGGGGTGAGTATACGCACCCTGCAATACTACGACAAGATAGGTCTTTTACACCCTGCAAAATATACCGAGTCGGGCTACAGGCTGTATGACGATACGGCACTGGAAAAGCTGCAACAGATTTTATTGTTTCGTGAACTGGAATTTTCGCTTAAGGATATAAAGGCGATTATGGACAATCCGAATTTTGACCGAAGAAAAGCCTTGGAACAACAGATTGCTCTACTTACATTAAAAAAGGAGCATTTAAAAAACCTTATAGACCTTGCTCGTGATATAAAAGATATTGGAGTGAATAAAATGGATTTTACGGCATTTGATACAAGTAAGATTGATGAATATGCAGCACAGGCAAAATCATTATGGGGAAACACTCCCGAATACCGTGAATTTGAAGAAAAAAGCAAAAACCGAACAGCACAGGAAGAGCAAACTATCAGTACACAGATGATGGGTATATTTGCCGAGTTCGGAACAATGCTTAAACTTGACCCTAGCGCAGAAAAAGTTCAATCACAGGTAAAAAAACTGCAGGATTTTATTACCGAAAACTTCTATAACTGTTCAGATGAAATTTTATACAGTCTTGGCAGTATGTATGTCAGTGGTGGAGATTTCACGGAAAACATTGATATGACCGGTGGAAAAGGCACAGCAGAATTTGTTTTTAAGGCTATTAAAATTTACTGCAACAAATAATGCGATAATGTAATAGCGGAGAGCATCTATCAAAAATGGTAGGTGCTTTTCTTTTGCCCATTATGAAAGGATAGTGATATATATGAGCATATTTTCAGGACTTTTCCGTTCAAGAGATAAGCCTAAAAACAGAACAGCAGGCAGTGCCTACACCTTTTACACAGGCAGGACAACAGCCGGGAAAGCTGTGACACAGCGTTCTGCTATGCAAATGACGGCAGTGTACTCCTGTGTTCGTATTCTGTCGGAGGCTATTGCTAGTCTGCCCTTGCACCTTTACAGATACACAGATAGTGGCGGCAAGGAAAAAGCAACAGACAGTCCTCTGTACTTTTTACTCCACGATGAACCGAACCCGGAAATGACATCATTTGTTTTCAGAGAAACCCTGATGACGCATCTGCTATTGTGGGGCAACGCCTATGCACAAATCATACGCAACGGCAAGGGTGAAGTCACAGCCTTTTATCCACTTATGCCGGACAGAATGACGGTTGACAGAGATGAAAACGGCAGACTGTATTATGAGTACATTGTAAGCTCTGACGATGCACCAATCAACAAAAAGTCGATTGTAAGGCTGCAACCATTCGATGTTCTGCATATTCCGGGACTGGGTTTTGACGGACTTGTGGGTTATTCACCTATTGCTATGGCTAAAAACTCAATCGGTATGGCTATTGCCTGCGAGGAGTACGGTTCAAAGTTCTTTGCAAACGGTGCCGCACCCAGCGGTGTGCTTGAACACCCCGGCACAATAAAGGACCCGTCAAGAGTAAGAGAAAGCTGGACTCAGTCCTTTGGCGGCAGTGCAAATGCACACAAGGTTGCAGTACTTGAGGAGGGTATGAAATACACACCTATTTCAATCTCGCCCGAACAGGCACAATTCCTTGAAACAAGAAAATTTCAGATAAACGAAATAGCTCGAATTTTCAGAGTTCCACCCCATATGGTAGGTGACCTTGAAAAGTCGAGCTTTTCTAATATTGAGCAGCAGTCACTTGAATTTGTAAAGTACACACTTGAACCTTGGATAATTCGGTGGGAACAGTCGATTTCTCGTTCTCTGTTATCTATTGAAGAAAAAAGAAAATACTTTGTAAAATTCAATGTTGACGGACTGCTCCGAGGTGACTATCAAAGCCGAATGAACGGATATGCAACAGCAAGGCAGAACGGCTGGATGTCGGCAAACGACATACGAGAGCTTGAAAACCTTGACCGCATATCACCGGAAGAAGGCGGGGATTTGTACCTCATAAACGGCAATATGCTACCTCTCAAAAATGCTGGCGCATTTGCTGAAACTAATAACAAGGAGGAAGAAGATGAAGAAGTTCTGGAAGTGGAAGAATCAGACTCAGAACAGTCCGACCGAGAGAGTTCTGACTCTCAACGGCACAATCGCCGAGGAAAGCTGGTTTGACGATGATATTACTCCACAGCTTTTCAAAGACGAGTTAAACAGTGGTACGGGTAATATTACCGTATGGATAAATTCACCCGGCGGTGATTGCGTTGCCGCCGCACAGATTTACAATATGCTGATGGACTACAAGGGTAATGTAACTGTGAAGATTGACGGTATTGCCGCAAGTGCCGCATCGGTAATTGCAATGGCAGGCACAGAGGTTTTGATGTCACCTGTTTCAACAATGATGATTCATAACCCTGCTACCGTCGCTATGGGCGACCACAACGAAATGCAGAAGGCTATTGAGATGCTTAACGAGGTCAAGGAAAGTATCATAAATGCCTACGAAATTAAAACAGGCTTATCAAGAGCAAAGCTGTCACACTTAATGGATTCTGAAACTTGGATGAACGCAAACAAAGCTGTTGAGCTTGGATTTGCAGATGGCATCATCGCAAGAGAAAATCCAACTATAGAGCCTGATGAAGAGGACGAGGACGAAGATGAAGAGGAAAAGGATAAAAATAACCCCTGTGAAAATTCAGTCCTGTTTTCACGCAAGGCTGTAAATGCGGCTCTTCAGAACAAGCTTGTAAAGCATTATTCAAAGAATGTTTCAAGAAACACAGGAACAGACATCACAGACCTCGAAAAAAGACTTAATTTATTAAAACCTTAAGGAGGAATTTTACTATGGCAAAAATTAACGAACTTCGTGAGAAGCGAGCAAAAATCTGGGAACAGGCAAAAGCATTCCTTGATTCCCACAGAAACGAAACCGGTATCCTTTCGGCGGAGGATACCGCAGTTTATGAAAAGATGGAAAAGGATATTGTTGATCTCGGTCACGAAATTGAGCGTCAGCAAAGAGCAGACGACCTTGAAAGAGAGTTAAATCTCCCGACAAGCATACCCCTTGTTTCAAAACCCGATAACGCCAATCGTGAGAGTAAAACAGGCACAGCTTCTGAAAAGTACAACAAAGCATTCTGGAATCAAATGAGAAACCGCTCAACACAGGAGGTCAGAAACATTCTCAGTGAGGGTGTTGACAGCGAGGGCGGTTTTCTTGTGCCGGAAACCTTTGAAAACACACTTGTTCAGGCGCTTGATGAAGAACTTGTAATTCGTCAGCTTGCACACACATTTACAACTGCGTCAAACGCACACAAAATTCCTGTTGTTGCTACAAGAGGTAAAGCGATGTGGACAGAGGAGAATGCTGCAATTACCGACAGCGATACATCATTCGGTCAGAAAACAATCGGTGCGCATAAGCTGTGTGCTTTAATCAAGGTATCTGAAGAGCTTTTGAACGACTCTGCATTCGACCTTGAAAGCTACTTCAATCAGGAGTTTGCAAGACGAATCGGTGAAGCTGAAGAGGAAGCCTTTGTTATCGGTGACGGCAGTGCAAAGCCTTACGGTATTTTTGATGACAGCGAGGGCGGTGAAATCGGTGTGACAGCCGCATCAACGGTAACAATCACAGCCGATGAACTCATCGACCTTTACTACAGTCTTAAAGCGCCATACCGCAAAAACGGTGTATGGCTCTTAAATGACAGTACGGTAAACAGTATCAGAAAACTTAAGGATAGCAACGGACAGTATTTATGGCAGCCGTCAATCAAAGACGGTGAAACCGACACTCTTCTCGGCAAGCCTGTTTATACATCAGCATCAATCGCAAATGCAGCGTCCGGCACAAAGCCGATTGCATTCGGCGACCTTTCGTATTACTGGATTGGTGACAGACAGGGTGTAACCTTTAAGCGACTTAATGAGTTGTATGCAGCAAACGGACAGGTCGGTTTCCTTGCAACAAAGCGACTTGATGCAAGACTGATTTTACCGGAAGCTGTAAAGCTCCTCAAGATGAAAGGCACTGTAGCATCAACAGGCTGATAGGAGTGCTTTAAATGACTGATGAGCTTTTACAAAAGGTAAAGCAGAACCTTATCCTTGAACACAATGCAGATGATGAGCTTTTGAAAATGTACTTAACAGCCGCCGTTTCCTATGCCGAAAGCTATCAGCACATCAGCGAGGGATATTATTCCGAAAACTCTATGCCGCCTACAACAGAACAAGCGGTAATAATGCTTGCAAGCCATTTCTACGAAAGCAGAGATGGCTCAACAGGCGGATTTTTCGCTGACAGCACAAACGCATCTGCACAGGTCTGGAATACAGTAAATCTATTGTTGCGGCTTGACCGTAATTGGAAGGTGTAGTTATGAGCTTTGGCAAGATGAATTCATTTATTGAAATCTTAAAGAAAAGCATTGACACCGATGACGAGGGTTTCAAAACGGAAAATCTGAAAACCGTTGCAAAGGTCAGAGCGTATCGTGAGGGTCGGCACGGCAGTGAAAAGTGGGCAAACAGAGCCACCTTTTCAACTGCTACCGACCTGTTTCGTTTTCGTTGTATTCCAAACACAGAAGTAACAACCGATATGCTGATACTTTGCGATAACAGAAAGTTTGAAATCACATCGGTTGAGAATGTAAAAGGCAGAAATATGTACATTGAGGTACTTGCAAAGGAGGTAAAACCCAGTGGCTAAATGTGATGTAAAACTTCCCGATGACTTCCTTATGAAAATTTCAAAATTAGGGGAAAATACAGATTCAATCTGCGAAAAGGCGCTCAATGCCGGCGGTGAGGTTGTTCTTGCAAAGGTTAAGAGCAACCTCTCCTCTGTTATCGGCAAGGATACAAAAACGGATTCACGCTCCACAGGTGAGCTTGAAAAGTCTCTCGGACTTTCTCCTGTCCTGATTGATGATAACGGAAACGCAAACATCAAGATAGGCTTTAAAGAACCTCGTTCTGACGGCGAAAGCAACGCTAAAATCGCAAGTATTATTGAATACGGTAAGCAAGGTCAGCCGTCTAAGCCTTTCTTAAAGCCTGCAAGAACATCGTCAAAAAAGGCTTGCGTAAGGGCTATGGTTGAAACTCTTGAACAGGAGGTAAAGAACCTATGAGCCTGCTGTCCGAGTTAAAGGACATCGCAGAAAATTGCGGAGTAAAAGTTGAAACAGGTGTGTTTTCGGACACACCGCCTGATGAATACATTGTGCTGACACCTCTTGCCGACAGCTTTGAAATGCACTGCGACAATCTGCCGGAATACGAAATTCAAGAGGTGCGGATTTCGATTTTTTCAAAGGGCAATTACACAGCCTTAAAACGCAAGTTGACTGCATCAATATTAACAGCCGATATTTCAATTACTGACCGAAGATACATAGGTCACGAGGACGATACCGGCTATCACCACTATGCCGTAGATACGGCAAAATCATTTATATTGGAGGAATTTTAATGGCAACAATCGGACTTGATAAGCTATTTTATTCAAAGATTACAGAAGATGAAAACGGCGAAGAAACATACGCAACACCTGTACCTCTTGCAAAGGCAATGACCGCAGAGCTTTCAATAGAGCTTGCCGAGGCAACACTCTACGCAGATGATGGTGCGTCAGAAATTGTAAAGGAGTTTCAAAGCGGAACGCTGACACTCGGCATTGACGATATCGGAACTGCTGTTGCAGAGGACTTGACGGGTGCGAAAATTGACAGCAACAAGGTTCTCATTTCCGCAGGTGAGGACGGAGGAACTCCTGTTGCAGTGGGTTTCAGAGCGAAGAAGTCAAACGGCAAATACCGCTACTTCTGGCTTTACAGAGTTAAATTCGGAATCCCTACAACGAACCTCACCACAAAGGGTGAAAGCATAGAATTTTCCACACCGTCAATCGAGGGTACGGTGACAAGGAGAAACAAGCCTGACACACAGGGCAAGCACCCGTGGAAAGCAGAGGTAAACGAGGACGATACCGCAGTTAATTCAACCACAATTTCAAACTGGTACAAGCAGGTTTACGAGCCTGTTTATTCAGCAGGATAATAACGGAGGGTAATGCTATGGACAGTGAAAGAAGTACAAAAATAAAAATCGGTGGTAACGAATATAGCCTTGTTTTAACTACAAAGGCTACAAAAGAGATTGCCGCAAGGTACGGCGGCCTTGAGAACCTTGGTGACAAGCTGATGAAAAGTGAAAACTTTGAAATGGCTCTCGATGAGGTTATCTGGCTTATTACTCTCCTTGCCAATCAAAGTGTTCTCATTCACAACCTCAAAAATCCCGATGATAAAAAGCCGTTGCTTAAAGAGGACGAGGTCGAGCTTTTGACATCACCGTTTGATTTGGCAGAGTACAAATCAGCAATTATGGAGTCGATGTACAAAGGCACAAAGAGAAATATCAAAAGCGAGGACAACCAAAAAAACACAGCAGTCGGGTAAGTGACGATGAGTTCTTTACCCGACTGCTTTATTACGGTGTAGTTCAGCTGAACTTATCACTTGACGAAACTATGCTTATGCCCCTCGGACTTCTCCTTGACTTGCTTGAATGTCATAAGCAGTACAACGGCCTTGCAAAGCCGAAAAGAAATTTGACGATTGATGATATTATTCCGTATGGAATTTGATTATTCTGAAAAGGATTGAGATTTATTAAGCGGTATGATATAATTAGCTCATTGATAAATCGGAATTTGAAAACAGACATTTATATTTTATTTGCAGTTTTAAAAGAAAGAATGGAATTATGAAAAGGAAACTTAAGAAAATCATGCTTATTCTATTAATTATTATTACCGCTGTTATTGTGCTTGCGGTACTGTCAGTTTTTGTTTCACGCCTGATAAACAGCAATAAAAACAAAATTGATACCCAGAACGGAATTCAGGAATCCACATACATAGACATAGACGGGATGAAACAGTATATTCAGATTCGTGGAGAAAATACCGAAAATCCTGTTATGATTTTCATTCACGGTGGTCCTGCAAGTCCTATGGGATATGTTTCGGCTTATTATCAGAGAGAACTTGAATCCCAGCTTACTATTATCAACTATGACCAGCGTGGATGCGGAAGAACTTACTACGCAAATGACTGCGACACAAATGCCGACATTGATTTGCTTGTTGACGACCTTAATTCAATCGTTGAATATGCAAAAGAACGCTTTGGCAAGGATAATGTAATTATTGCAGGACATTCTTGGGGGACTGTAATCGGCAGTATCTATGTGCAGGAACATCCTGAAAATGTAAGCTGTTATATCGGCATCAGTCAGGTTACAAACCTCTATGAAAACAAGCTGAACGCCGCACGAACGGCTCTTGAAAAAGATGAAATCAAAGGAACAGAAGATGAACAAAAGCTTACAGAACTTATCAAAAGAATGAGTCAGGTCAAAAAATATGACGATATGTCGATTGACGACCTTAGTCAGCTTGTTTCAATAACTTCAAAGTACATTGCCTGTGAAGGTGAAATGTCAGGACTTTCTCAGATGATTACGGGCATTACTTCTCCTGATATGAATTTTGATGATGTGAAATGGTTTATGTCACAAATGGATACAGAAAAATTCTTTTCTCAGAACAGAGAAATAATGGAGTATGCTTTCTTTGGCTTTGATATTGATACGCTTTCAAAAGCCTATGATGTGCCTGTATATTATCTTGCCGGCAAGAGCGATTATGCTGTTTGTCAGAAAGATGTTGAGGCTTATTATGAAAATATAGAAGCACCCGACAAAGACTTTTATTGGCTTGAAAATACAGGGCACAGTATGTTTATGGATAATCCGAAACTGTATTGTGATACTATAAAAGTTATTTTATCCAAAATTGATAATTGATTTCTTGGAGATTATTTTAGCTCGCAATATCAAAATTCAATTTATCTATACAATAATTTCAAGGAGTAACCTTTTTGGGGTTGCTCCTTTTAATATGCATTTAGCACAGAGCCTTATGGCTCTTTTTTTATACCCTAAAATGAGGAGGTGACAGAATGGCAGATAATTTCGGACTGAAAATCGGTGTTGAGGGCGAAAAGGAATTTAAGAAAGCTTTGTCTGAAATAAATCAGAATTTCAAGATGCTGGGTTCTGAAATGAAGCTTGTTTCCTCGCAGTTTGATAAGAACGATAAATCGGTAGATGCACTCACCGCTCGAAACAAGGTTCTTAACAAAGAGATTGACGAGCAAAAAAACAAGATTGAACTGTTGAAACAGGCTCTCGACAACGCATCAACTTCCTTTGGTGAGAATGACCGCAGAACACAGCAGTGGCAGATAAAGCTCAATAACGCACAGGCAGCTCTCAACGACCTTGAAAAGGAGTTAAAGGACAACAACGATACCCTCGACAAAACGGCTGACGAGCTTAACGATGCCGAAAAAGAGGCTGACGATTTCGGTGATGAAATTGATGATGCCGGAAAGCAAAGCGACAGTGCAGGCGGCAAATTCAGCAAGGTAAAAGGAGTTGTTGCAGGCTTTGGTAAGGCACTTGCCGGTGCGACAGCTGCAATAGGTGCCGCCGCAGTTGCTACAGGCAAAAAGCTGAAGGATATGGCAGACGTTACTGCCGCCGCTGGAGATGAAATCGACAAGAACTCTCAACGGCTCGGACTTTCCAAAACAGCATATCAGGAGTGGGACTATGTTCTTTCGCAGTCGGGCGTTGATATAAACAGTGTTCAGACAGGATTTAAGTCAATGACAAATTCCATTGACGATGCGAAAAACGGCTCTGAAACTGCGATTAAAAAGTTCACAGATTTGGGAGTTTCAATGTCGGATTTAAAGACAATGAGCCGTGAGGATATTTTTGGCAAGGCGGTTGAGGGACTGCAAAACATCACTGACGATACAACAAAGGCAGCTCTTGCGAATGACCTCTTCGGAAAAAGCGGTCAGAATATTATGCCCCTTTTAAACTCCACAGCCGACAGCACACAAAACCTAAAGGACAAGGCACACGAGCTTGGTATGGTTATGTCCGATGAGGCGGTGCAGGCGGCTGTTGATTACACAGACAATATGGACACTCTGCAGAGAACCTTCAGCGGCCTGAAAAATTCGATTATGGGTGATATCCTGCCCGGCTTTAATGACATTCTCTTAGGTCTTACCGGACTTATGACAGGTACTGACGGAGCAAAACAACAGCTCCAGCTCGGCGCACAGGAGATTGTAACATCAATATCAGGAATATTTCCACAGCTGACTGAAATTCTTTTGACACTCGTCACCGCAATCGCAGGAGTAGCACCGTCAATCATTCAGGCACTTGTCACAGGAATTGCAGAAAATCTGCCGTCACTTGTTGAATCGGCAACTAATATAATTATGACCTTTGTGTCGAGCATCATACAGGCACTTCCGCAGATTTCACAGGCGGCTGTTCAGCTGATACTGACACTGCTAAACGGCATAATTGAGAACTTGCCTTTACTCTTAACAGCAGCTATTCAGGTAATTGCAACCCTTGTAACAGGCATAGCAGAATCACTGCCGCAGCTGATTCCTTCAATGGTTGAGTGCATTGTCACAATGGTGCAAGGACTAATCGACAATCTTCCCCTTTTACTTGATGCCGCACTGCAGCTAATAACAGGACTTGCACAGGGATTGCTTGACGCACTTCCTGTCCTCATAGCCGCTCTGCCGGATATTATCATCGGAATAGTGAACTTCCTTCTTGATTCCATTCCGCAGATTATTGATGCCGGCATAAAACTCCTCACTTCCCTTGTTGACGCTCTGCCACAGATTATTACCGCAATCGTGAACGCAATACCGAAAATCATAAACGGGATTATAAATGCGGTAATAGGTGCTATACCGCAAATTATCCAAGCCGGTATAGACCTGCTTATTGCCTTAATAAGAGCCTTACCGCAGATTATAACAACGATTGTCAAGGCAATTCCGCAGATAATTTCGGGAATAGTTGATGCGTTAATCGGAAACATCGACAAGATTATTATGGCAGGTGTTGAGCTGTTCATCGCACTGATTGAAAATCTGCCGACTATCATTGTTGAAATTGTAAAGGCAGTTCCTCAGATTATCGCAGGCATTGTTAAGGCATTCGGCTCACTGATGGGCAAAATCGTTGAAATCGGCGGCAACATTGTAAAAGGTCTGTGGGACGGTATCTGCGGTCTTGCATCGTGGCTGTGGGAGCAGGTGTCCGGTTGGATTTCAGGTATCTGGGACGGCATTTGCAGCTTTTTCGGTATTCACTCTCCGTCAAAGGAGATGGCTTGGGTCGGTGAAATGCTTGTAAAAGGTCTTGCAGGTTCGATTGACGATAACGGTGACAAGGCTGTAAAAGCTGCCGAAAATATGAGCAGTGATATTTCTGATGTGATGAACACACTTTCTGATGATATGAAAACTGCGTTGCCGACTGATTTTTCGGTTGACGGAAATATAAAGAGTTCACTTGATTCTGTTAATTCGTCTATTGGCGGACAAGGCGGTTTATCTCTAATACTCAACATTACAAACTTCAACAACTATTCAAACGAGGATATAAATCAGCTTACAAACGAAATTATGGAAACTGCAGGACAGTTTGCAAAAAGGAAAGGTATGGTGTTTGCGTGAACTATTTTGAATACAATGGCGTTAAATCGTCTGATATGGGTCTGCATATCAAGAGCAAGAATGTCTATTCTTCTCCGAAATTTGATTCACAGTTCGTATCAGTACCGGGCAGAAACGGTGACCTTATTGTTTCAAACAACAGGTTTGAAAACATTCAGATAAGCTACAATGTTTTTCTGTCGGCAAAATCTGTTGATGAGCTTGCAGAAAAATTGAGAAAAGTCAAGACTTGGTTATATTCGCAACCTACAGGCTACCACACTCTTACGGACAGCTATGACAAGAAATTCTTCCGCAAGGCGGTGTTTGCATCATCACTTGATATTGAGGACGAGCTTAACAAAATCGGTGTATTTACAATCAGCTTTAACTGCAAGCCGTTTAAATACAGCTTTGACGGCAATCTGCCCCATTACATAAAAGGTACGGTGTCGGATTTCAGCTTGATTTTCTGCCGAATGGACGGTTCAAGCAGTGTAAATAACTGGGGCAATCGTTGGAATCAGACTGTTGATTTAAAGCTCAGCGGTGAGAACAATATGTATATAATTGCCGAGAACTCCTGGGGTGACGGTAACTGGGGTATATATTCGCCTGCACAGCCAAACACAGTTTATCTTAAAGTCAACGAAAACTGGAAAAAGGACAATGCCCGTTTTGCGGTTTTTACATTCGGCAGTAAAGGTGAGTATTGGTATTCAACGACAAAGGTAACAGACAATATTTATAGTGCTGTTTTGCCGACACCCTCATACACAACCCTTACAAATCCATATGCTTTTGAGAGCAAGCCGTATATCCGAGTGTTCGGAAACGGCGACGGAACTCTTGCCATTGAAACGCAGAACGGCAGACAGCAGTGGAATTTTAAAAGCATTGATGAATACCTTGAAATTGACAGCGAGCAGATGAACTTCTACAAGGATACCGTCCTTAAAAATGATACTGTAACAGGAAGTGGATTTCCGATACTTGCTCCGGGTGAAAACAAATTCATTCTCGGCGGTGGGGTTACAAGTCTTTCTGTATTTCCAAGGTGGTGTACGCTATGATTCCTATTCTTTACAAGGCAGATGCAGTTGATTTTTCAACATTTGGTATAGGTGCTTTATCTGAATGTACCTTATGCGAAGTAACAGAGGAGCGAAACGGTGCATTTGAATGTACCTTGAAATATCCCGTAACAGGCATACTGTTTGCAGAACTTAAAAACGAAAGGCTGATAAAAGCAAAACCTAACGATACATCAAAAGAACAGCTTTTCAGAATTTACCGTATTACAACACCCATAAACGGAATTGTCACAATCTATGCACAGCACATTTCCTACGATCTTTCAAACATAGCCGAGCTTGTGTGGTCGAGTGGGTTTATTTCACCCTCACTTGCGATAAGCAGAATTTTTACAAAAACGGCAACAACACACAATTTCAAATGCAGTACAGACTTTTCCTCTGCAAAGCCTTTTTCGGTTTCAAAGCCAAAAAGTGTAAGAGCCTGTCTTGGCGGCAGTGAGGGTTCAATGCTCGACCTGTGGGGCGGTGAGTATGAATGGGATAACTTCAATGTGATACTTCATTCAAAGCGTGGCAAGGACAACGGTGTTGTAATCGAGTACGGCAAAAACCTCACAGATATGGAGCAGGACAATGATTTTACCGATGTTTACACAGACCTTCTGCCCTATGCTGTTTTCTCTGATGAGAATACGGAAAAGGTTATTACTCTGTCAGAGATTACTCTGCCCATCATCGACAGGCCTACAAGGCAGAAAACGCTGATAAAGGACTTTACAGAGTTCTTTGAGGATAAATCAAGCATAAATGAAAACAGCCTGCGTAATAAAGCAAAGGAGATCATAAAGGAAAATCCGCTGGGAGTAGAAACTCCGACATTGACAGTTGCTTTTGAGCCACTGTGGAAACAGCCTGAATACTCTGCAATATTAGAGCGTGTTTCCCTCTGCGATACGGTGACAATCAGACATTCTGCATTAGGCATCACGGCAAAATCAAAGGTTATCAAAACCGTCTATGATTCCCTTGCAGAGAAGTATGTTTCAATAACCCTTGGAACTGCAAAGTCAAATTTTGTAAACACGGTCGGTGATATTAAAACAGAGCTTTCAGAGGTAAAGAACAAGACGGAACATTTTCCGCTTCTCATAAACACCGCAGTAAAAAATGCAACCTCACTCATCACTGGTCAGAACGGCGGATATGTTGTAATAAACACAAACAGCGTGAGCGGTCAGCCGTATGAACTTTTAATTCTTGATGCACCGACAATCGAAGGTGCCGTAAATGTATGGCGGTGGAATGTTGGCGGCTTAGGATTTTCAAAGAACGGCTACAACGGTCCTTACGAAACTGCGATAACCTCTGACGGACAGATTGTAGCCGACTTTATAACAAGCGGCACTCTCACTGCAAACATCATAAAAGCAGGAGTGATAAGCTCCTTTGACAATTCCTCGTGGTGGGATTTGGAAAGCGGAGAGGTTCATCTAAAAGCCTATGCAAGCACAGAAACAGTCGAGAAAATAAATGAAAGAATTGATGCAGCAGACAAGCGAGTTGACGAAACAAACGATAAGATAGATGATGTGAATAATCAGCTTGACGGTGTGCGTGGAACTATCTCAACCGTCATAGAAAAAACTGCTGAATTACAGATTAATGCTGACAAGATAAGCAGTACAGTTTCTTCTCTTACTAAAACTGTTGAAACGATTGACAGCACTCTTGAAACAGAACAGGAGCGAGTAACTGATGCCGAAAACAAAATATCCGTTCTTGAACAGACCGCAGACAATCTTTCCGTAAAAATTGAGGAGCAGTATGTAGGCGGTATGAACTACATTCAGAATTCCGCAGGACTTAACGGAATGAGCGATGACTGGGAATATTCGGGAAAGGTCAGTACAGGAACTTCAACCGACATCAGCAGTAACACAAGCTCAAATTCCTGTTTTATTCTCGGCAGTTCATCAACACTTAGTCAGACGGTGAATGAAATTGTTCCCGACAGGTCATATACGGTATCAATCAGAGCAAGAAAGCCGTATTCATCATATACCGCGTATTTCTTCATTCAGTACAACGGTGTGAAAAAAGAATATCTCTTTGACACAACCGATTCATTCGACTGGACAGATTTTTCTGTTGTACTGCCGGATGTTTCAGACTCGTCAATTACCATATGTGCATACAGTCGTGACGCACCACTGTATATTTCAGATATTATGCTGACAGACGGAAGTATCGCTCGTAAGTGGACTCCTGCTCCAAATGAGATATACACAAACGAGGTCAAAATTGACCGCAAAGGAATTGAGGTTTCAAACAGCAAATCAAAGCAGAAAACTGTAATCACAAACACAGAGTTCTCCGGCTACTACAACAACGAGAAGATTTTCACCTTAAACAAGGACGAAACACAAACGAAGAAAACCACTGTTGACGGAGAACTCACAATAGGCAAAACAAAGTTCATTCCTATGGCTGATATATCGCAGGGACTGAACATTGTAATACTTGATTAAGGAGGTTTTTAAATGGCGGCAAAAGCATCTGTTTTAAACAGGGTTGAAACGGTTTCTATTGACACCGATACCGTACTGATTTCACTGAACTCAACAGTTTACAGTTCTTCATACAAGCATAAGCTGACGATACATATACGAGGAGTTCCGATTGCAAGTGAGGACAATATTTCATGGTCAACAGGAACTGCACAAAGGACAGTAACCCTTTCAGCCGGAACAAAAGAGGCAGTTCAGAAATATATGTTTGAGGACAAGTCTGTAACGGCAACCTTTGTGCTTGCGACCTACAACGGTTCAACTCTTATCGACACTTCATCAAAGACTGCGACAATACGGACAAAGGCGGCAAACTCTGCACCTCTGCTTTCAGAATTCACCTGTACCGACAGCAACAGTACCACATCAGCCGTAACAGGCGGAAACCCCTATTACATTCAGGGTTACTCTACCTTAAAGATAACTCCGGGGACTGCCACATCAAGGAACTGGTCGCAAATTACAAAATACACAGCAGTATGTAATGGAGTGACTGTTTCAAATACTGACGGTGGTATTTTAAATCTCGGCAAAATTTCAAAGAGTGGAAATATTACCGTAAAGGTGACGGTCACAGATTCACGAGGATATACAAAAAGCGTTTTCAAAACGATAAATGTTATCCCCTATGACAGACCAAATGTATATTCAATTACACTCCGCAGGACTAATGAAATTGAGTCGGAAATGCAGCTTGTATTTAATGGCTCAATTTCAGCAATCACCATTGACGGTACAGACAAAAACAGTCTTAAATCAGTCCGCTACCGATACAAGAAAACAAACGCATCATCATACGGAAACTTCACAGATTTATCAAGCTCGGTCGAAATAAGCGGCACGAGCTTTTCTTTTTCAAATTTGGAGCTTTGTGACTTTGATGTAAATTCATCATACAACTTCCATCTTGAAATTTGTGACGTTTTCGGCTCTATGACTGTTACGGATATGTATTTCACCGTACCGCAGGGAACTCCGCTTGTTGCACTTCGAAAGAAGATGGTTGGAATTAACAACCCAAACCCAAAGGCGGCTCTTGATGTGACAGGCGAAATATATATGAACGGTTTCAGCGTTATGGGACTTCAGCAGGCGGCTATTGCCGATGACGTAAGCCTTAACGAACTGACCTCACCCGGCATCTATTTCAGACGAGCAGTACCGCAGGAAAACCTTAATTATCCGGCACTTGTGTTCGGTATGCTTGAGGTGTTTTCCTGCAGCGTAAATCTTGTAATTCAGCGTTACACCGCAAGGGATTCACCCTTTGATATGTATATTCGTTCAAGGGTGAACTCCTCGTGGAGTGCGTGGGTTAAAAAATAAAGAAAATTTCAAAACAGAATGGAGGAATTTTAATGAAACAAATCTGGAACACAATACAAATTGTTTTCTCCGCTTTCGGCGGCTTTCTCGGCTGGTTTTTAGGCGGAGCAGACGGCTTTTTGTACGCACTTATTGCCTTTGTAGTTACCGACTACATAACAGGACTTATGTGCGCTTTTGCAGACCGCAATCTGTCAAGCGAGATAGGATTTAAGGGCATCTGCCGAAAGGTGCTGATTTTCGCACTTGTAGGAATTGCAAATCTGATTGATGTGTTCATTTTGCAGGAAGTGGGAGTGCTGCGAACGGCAGTAATCTTTTTCTACCTATCAAACGAGGGAGTTTCAATTTTAGAAAACTCGGCACATCTCGGACTTCCGATTCCGCAGAAATTAAAGGATGTACTTTCACAATTACACAAAAGGGAGGAAAAATAAATGGCTGATGAAAAAGTAATTACAACCGAGCAGGATATTCCTGCAGAAACACTTGAGAATTTATCAAACAACAAAGGAGAGGAATAACTATGGCTTACACAAACAGCAAATTAGTAAACTACACAAGAATTTCACCGAACAGGATCATCAACAGAAATCATAAAATTGATACCATTTCCATTCACTGCGTGGTGGGTCAGTGTTCTGTTGAAACCCTCGGCTCAATCTTTGCATCAACAAGCAAGGAGGCAAGCTCGAACTACGGTATCGGCTATGACGGACGAATCGGAATGTATGTAGAGGAAAAGGACCGCAGTTGGTGTACCTCGTCTTCATCAAACGATAACAGAGCAATCACCATTGAGGTTGCGTCTGACACATACCACCCTTACAGAGTTAAAGATGTAGCCTACAAGTCTTTGATTAAGCTTCTCGTTGACATCTGCAAGCGTAACGGTATCAAAAAGCTTGTGTGGTCAACAAACAAGTCGGAGAGGATGAACCATCTCAACGGATGTAATATGACAGTTCATCGTGACTACGCTAACAAGTCCTGCCCCGGCGATTATCTCTACAATCTCCACGGTCAGATTGCAAAGGAAGTAAACGCACAGCTTGGCTCAGGCACATCTTCAACGGCAACAACGACAAACAAAACGCTCTATAGAGTAAGAAAGACATGGAATGACGCACAATCACAAAAGGGCGCATTTTATGATTTATCAAATGCAAAGAAGTGCGCCGACCAGAACAACGGCTATTCTGTATTTGATGAGAACGGCAAGGCTGTTTATACATCAAAAACAACGAACAGCACAAGCTCCTTCAAGGTGCAGATTTCAATTTCAGACCTGAATATCCGCAAAGGTCCCGGCACAAACTATGCCGCAACAGGAAAGTTTACCGGCAAAGGAGTTTTCACCATTGTAGAAACAAAGCAAGGCACAGGCTCCACCAAAGGCTGGGGTAAGCTGAAAAGCGGTGCCGGCTGGATTGCGCTTGACTACACAACAAGAATTTAACTGAATATCCTTAAAGCACTTATGCCCGTCGGAGATTGATTTCTCTGACGGGCATTATTTTTTTTGTCTGACATCTAACAATGATACGGAGATTAAGGCGTAAAGAAATGAAATGTGAATATGATATATAAAAACTATAATGTTGTCAAAAATCACATAAAATAAGGTGTATTGTGAAATATTATGTAGAAAACACTTGAAATATGAATACATTTGTAATATAATTGTTGTATTAATTGCTGATTTAGTGATTAAAAAAATAATAAGGATGATTTTTATGGAATCAGAAAAGCCAAAACTAAAAATTTCACAAAAAAAATATACAGGTGAAACATCTGTCATTTCGATGCGATTGCCAAAGGATATGCTTAAAGATCTTGACAACACGGCTGAAATGACAGGCAGAACTCGAAACGAAATAATGCTTATGTGTCTTGAATACGCATTAATAAATATGGAAATTACTTTTTAATTAATGAGGTGTTAATATTATGTCAAAATTTGTAATTGAATGTCCGAATTGCGGAAAATATGCAGAGGCTAAAACCGGTTTCTTTTCCCGCAAAAAAATTAATTGTGCTTGCGGATATACTATCAATGTAAAAACTGACAAGCTTACGAGTAGAACCTGCTCACATTGCGGCAATGAAGTAGTTTTTGACCAGTCAAAAGGAAATAAAGCCTACTGCCCTGTTTGTCACGAGCCTATAAATGAGCTTACAGATAAGACAAAGGTTGAAGAATTTTCCTGTGCACAGTGCGGGGTAAGGCTGATGACTTCAAAAGGTGCAGAAACATACACTTGCCCTGTCTGCGACCATGTAAACGATGTTCAGGAACGCCTTACTACAGAAAGAATCAAGAAGGACGGACTTGCAAGTATTATAAAGTACGAGGGTGACAACGAAACTTTTATATGGAAGCATCCGATTGAAGATTTCAACCTCGGCTCTCAGCTTATCGTACACGAAAGTCAGGAAGCAGTATTTTTCAAGGACGGTCAGGCTCTTGATTTATTCGGAGCTGGCAGATATACCCTTGAAACCCAACAGCTGCCTATACTTGAGAGCTTATATAAGTTGCCTACCGATACTGAGGGCACATTCCATTCTGAGGTTTACTACATAAATCTCACTACACAGATGGGCATAAAATGGGGTACGGATTCAAAGGTCCGTCTTTTTGACCCTACATCGGGAATACATATTGAAATCGGTGCCTGCGGTGAATTCAATATCCACGTAATAAATTCAAGAAAACTTCTCCTCAGGCTTGTAGGCACAGCAGGCGGAATGTCCCAGAGTGAACTTATCGGCAAAAACGGAGGCAAAGGCTTTTTCAGAGCAATGGTAATGACTCAGGTTAAGTCTTATCTTGCCCAGACAATCAAAGAAAACAATATAAATATTCTTGAGATTGATTCGCACTTAATGACCTTGTCTGAAAACCTGAAGGTAAAAATAAACAAGGCACTCGATGAGTACGGTCTTGAAATGACGGAATTCTATGTCAGCAGTATACTCACTCCTGATGATGACCCGAATTTTAAGAGAATGAAACAGCAATATGCTGACCAATATCTCAAAATCCGTGAAGAAGAAATAAGAAAAAAAGAAGCCGAAGCCGCTGCTGAGCGCAAAACTGTTGAAGCACAAACAGAAGCACGAATGAAAATTATCGGTGCTCAAGGTAATGCGGAAGCACTTAAAATACAAAAGGCTGCCGAGGCTGAATCTTACAGAATGCAGGCAGAAGCCGAAGCCGCTGAAATGAAAATGAAAGGCTATACATATCAGCAGGAAACCTCACGAATGGTTGGTATGGAAGCAATGCAGAACGGTATTACGGGCAATGGCGGCGGTGTCGCAGGAGGAATAGGAGATGTTGCAGGGCTCGGCGTTACCCTCGGAGCAATGGGCAGTGTTATCAATATGACGAAAGACGCAATATCTCCTGCACTTGACTCATCTGTATCAATCGGACAGAATGTCGGAAATATGATGACTGACAGCTGGGACTGCAACTGCGGTAACAAAAACATAACAGGCAATTTCTGTAATAATTGCGGAGCTAAAAAACCTGTAGAAGATAAATGGGATTGTGTTTGCGGAGCAAAGGGTGTAACGGGTAATTTTTGTACAAACTGCGGAGCAAAACGCCCTGAAAACAAAACGTGGGATTGTGCCTGCGGAAATAAAGGAATAACAGGTAATTTCTGCAACAATTGCGGTGCGAAACGTCCTGACGAAAAGTCTGCGACATGGGACTGCAAGTGCGGCAACAAAAATATAATGGGCAATTTCTGCAATAACTGCGGCGCAAAGAGAGGAGAATAATTATGAAATTCAGTAAAAATGTTATCAGATTCTTAGTGTGTATGGGACTTTTGCTTGTAATTTTCAATGTTGTGGTTTTTGCAATACCGTTTGCAAAAAATGCAACATTCTGGATTTCATACGTTTTTGGAATGATTGCAATTCTTGTTCAGATTGTTGTAATGAAAATTGCTTTTACCGGCACCAAAACAGCAAGAAGTCAGTTTTACGGTTTCCCGATTGCAAGAATCGGAGTTGTGTACGCAATTGCACAGGTTGTTTTGAGCATTGTTTTTATGGCTGTGGGTATGTTTATTCCTTTCTGGATTCCGTTGGTGCTGTTTGTTGTGCTTTTCGGAGTTTCCGCAATAGGCTTTATTGCAACCGACGCAACACGAGATGAAATTGTGCGTCAGGATAAGAAGATTGTAAAAGATGTAAGCTATATGAGAAATCTTCAGTCAAAGATGAATATGCTTGTTTCGCAGTGCAATAACGCAGAAATAAAAACTGCGGTAAAATTCCTGGCAGAAGACATAAAGTACAGCGACCCTGTAAGCAGTGATTCTTTGAAAGATATTGAGCGTGAGCTGTATTTTTATATTGAAGAATTGCAAAAGGCGGTAGTTGAAAATGACGCAAACGCTATTGAGCTTTGCAAGAAAACAAAGTCCGTGCTTGCAGAAAGAAACAGACTTTGTAAGCTTAATAAAAATACAATTTGATAAAAGAGAGGGTAAATAAAATGGCAGTTTTAAAATGTAAAATGTGCGGCGGAGATTTGAATATAGTTGAGGGTGAAACGGTTGCAGTATGTGAGTATTGTGACACAAAGCAGACTGTACCAACCGTTGATAACGAAAAGAAAATGACCTTGTTTTCGAGGGCAAACAGGCTCAGAGCCGCATGTGAGTTTGATAAGGCGTCAGGAATATATGAAAATATCGTCAGCGAATTTCCCGAAGAAGCCGAGGCTTATTGGGGGCTGCTGCTTTGCAAATATGGCATTGAGTATGTTGACGACCCTGCAACGGGTAGGAAAATTCCTACCTGCCACCGCTCATCTTTTGACAGCATAATGGATGACGAAAACTTTGAGCAGGTAATGGAAAATTCAGACCCTGTTGCAAGAAAAGTTTACAGAGAAGAAGCAAAGACGATAGAGGATATACGAAAAGGTATTTTAGAGGTTTCAAGCAAGGAAGAGCCCTACGATATTTTCATCTGCTACAAAGAAACCGACGAAAACGGCGAGCGCACAATTGACAGCGTTCTTGCACAGGATATTTACGATATGCTGACTGAACATGATTACAGAGTCTTTTTTGCACGTATAACGCTTGAAGATAAGCTCGGTCAGGAGTACGAACCTTACATATTTGCGGCATTGAATTCAGCCAAAATTATGCTTGCAATAGGTACTGATTACGAGTATTACAATGCGGTATGGGTAAAGAACGAGTGGAGCCGATTTTTGCAGTTAATGACTCATGACAGTAAAAAGACACTTATTCCCTGTTTTAAAAATCTTGATGCTTATGATATTCCTAAAGAATTTGTACGTTTACAAGCTCAGGATTTAGGCAAAATCGGAGCTATGCAAGATTTATTAAGAGGAATTCAAAAACTCATTCCTAAAAACAAACCACAAGCCACTGTAATTGAGAAAACAATCGTAACGAGCAATGAAATATCCGATAGAACAACACCTTTACTTGAACGTGCCTATATGTTTATCGAAGATGGAGAATGGGACAATGCAAATGATTATTTTGAGAGAGTATTGGATATTGAACCCAAAAAATCTCAGGCATATTTAGGAAAACTCCTCATTGAATATAAATGCCATAGCTTACAGGAACTCATCAGCAGTGATAATAACTATGATGAAAGCAATAATTATAGCAAAATTATTCGTTTTGGTGATGATGACTTAAAAAAAGAGCTTGAAAACGGACTTGTTGAGGCGAAAAAACGCTATGAGTTAAAAGTTAACAATCAAAAATACGAATATGCTAAAAGCCTTATGCAAAAAGCAAGAACAATAAAAGATTACAAGACAGCTGCAGATTCATTTAGATTGTTAGGTGACTTTAAGGATTCTAAACAACTTGCAGAGGAATGTTCAAACAAAGAAAAATCCACCGAAACGTTTGAGGAAGATTATAAAGAAGCAATTTCTTTGATGTCCAGTAGTACAGTAATTGTACTTCAAAAAGCTTTAGAAATTTTTAAAGGACTAGAAGGTTTTAAGGATGCAGAAGAGAAGGCTCTGATTTGTCAGAATCGTATCGATCAGATAAAAGTTCAGGATCAGGAGAGACAAAAAAATATTCAGATTGCAAATCTTGAAAGCAAAAAAAGAGAACTTCAGAAAGAGTATGATAAGCTTGATTCATGGTGGTCATCTGATCAGAAGAAAAAAATTAAAAAAAGTATTGACGAGATTGAATTTAAAATTTATCAACTTAAATGCAAAAAATAAAAAGATGACTTTGATGTATCTTTATGATATTGTTAAGAGGAGAAAATTATGTCCATATTTAAATGCAAAATGTGCGGCGGCACGCTGGAAATTAACAATAATGAAACGGTTGGCGTTTGTGAATACTGCGGTACAAAGCAGACGCTTCCGAAGCTTGATGACGATAAAAAGATAAATCTTTACGACAGAGCTAATCATTTCAGAAGAAATAATGATTATGACAAAGCTATGTCGATTTATGAAAACATTCTCAATGAGGACAAGACCGATGCCGAAGCGTATTGGTCGCTTGTGCTTTGTCGATATGGAATTGAATATGTAGAAGACCCTGCAACACACAAACGTGTGCCGACAGTAAACAGGGCGCAGTTCACTTCCGTTTTTATGGACGAGGACTATAAGTCTGCAATTGAGTATGCAGATCCTGTTCAGAAATCTGTGTATGAAGAAGAAGCAAAGGCTATTGATGAAATTCAGAAGGGTATTCTTGAAATTTCACAAAAGGAAGAGCCGTTTGATGTGTTCATCTGCTATAAAGAAACCGACGCAAATGGCAGAAGAACGCAGGATTCTGTGCTTGCAAACGACCTTTATCATCAGCTCACGCAAGAGGGCTTTAAGGTGTTCTTTTCCCGCATTACTCTTGAGGATAAGCTCGGTACGGCATATGAGCCTTACATATTTGCCGCATTGAACAGCGCAAAGGTAATGGTAGTTATAGGCACAAAACCCGAATACTTCAACGCCGTATGGGTAAAGAATGAGTGGAGCCGTTATCTTGCCCTCATCAGAAACGGAGCAAAGAAAGTCTTGATTCCTGCCTACCGTGATATGGACCCTTACGATTTGCCCGAGGAGTTTTCACACTTACAGGCACAGGATATGTCAAAGCTCGGCTTTATGCAGGACTTGATAAGAGGTATCAGAAAAATAGCAGATGCAGGCGAGCAAAAGAGCGTTAAAAAAGAAACCGTAGTTGTAAACAACGCAAACACAAACACATCACCACTCTTAAAGCGTGCGTTTATGTTCCTTGAGGACGGTGACTGGCAGAGTGCAGATGAATACTGCGAAAAGGTGCTTGACCTCGACCCCGAAAATGCGCAGGCTTATCTTGGCAAGCTTATGGCTCAACTTTGTGTAAAACAGGTTTCTATGCTTAAAGACTACAAAAGTCCTTTTGATTATAACAACAATTACCGCAAGGCATATAGATTTGCCGATGATAAACTCAAATCAGAGCTTGAGGGTTATATAAAATTTATAAACGACCGAAATGAAAACGCTCGTCTTCAAGAAATATACAGCGATGCTATACATAAAATGAACTATGCAGAAACCGAAAATGTCTTTTTAGAGGCTGCAGAAATGTTTGAATCAATCGAAAAATTTAAGGATTCAAAAGAGCTTGCAAAACAGTGCCGTGAAAAGGGTGAGGAGGCATATCGTAATGCTCAGTATAATAAAGCAGTAAGTCTTTTTGAAAATCCCAATAATGAAGCAGATTGCGAAGCAGCAAAGAGCATTTTTGAAAAATTGGGTGATTATAAAGACTCAAAATCGTATCTTGATAAGTACGATGAAAAGGTTGAGGAAGTACGTAAAGATGCGGTATATTACAAAGCAATGGAAACTAAAAATCAAGTAATACTTGATATGGATAAAAAGATTGAAAATCTGGAAAAGGTTATCCAATTATTTGAATCTGTTTCCGAATGCAAAGACGCCGAAAAGCAGGCGGAATTGTGCCGTAAAGAAATTGAAGAAATCAAAGCCAAGCAAAAGGCACTTGAACAGGAAAAAGCAGCAGAAGAAGCTAAAAAGAAAAGAATAAAGAAAATACTGTCAATTTCAATTCCGAGTGTAATTGCTGTTGTTGTAGCTTTTGTAATACTTTTAAATGCAGTAATAATTCCGAATAACAAGTATAATCAAGCTCTCGAATATATAAATAATGAAGATTATCTTCATGCAAATCTCATTCTGCGAAGTTTAGGGGATTACAAAGATTCAAATCAGTTGATTAATGAACATAAAATTGATTTTCAAAATTATATTTCAGCAGGAGATCATCATACTGTCGGCTTAAAATCAGACGGAACTGTTGTAGCAACAGGCTATAATTATTATGGTCAATGCAATGTATCTGATTGGAGTGATATTGTTGCTGTTTCAGCAGGAAAAAACCATACTGTCGGCTTAAAATCAAACGGAACTGTTGTAGCTACAGGCGGTAATTATCTTGGTAAATGTGATGTATCAGGCTGGAGTGATATTGTTGCTGTTTCAGCAGGAGATTATCATACTGTCGGCCTAAAATCAGACGGAACTGTTGTGGCTACAGGCTATAATTTAGATAGTCGATGTTATGTGTCAGGATGGAGTGATATTGTTGCTGTTTCAGCAGGAGGAGGTCATACTGTTGGTTTAAAATCAGACGGAACTGTTGTGACAACAGGCAAAAATGAGGATGGTCAATGTGATGTATCTGATTGGAGCGATATTGTTGCTGTTTCAGCAGGAAATTGGCATACTGTTGGCTTAAAATCAGACGGAACTGTAGTGTCAACAGGCAAAAATGATTATGATCAACGTGATGTATCATACTGGAAAGATATTGTTGCTGTTTCAGTAGGATCTGGCTATACTGTAGGCTTGAAATCAGACGGAACCGTTGTGACAACAGGCGAAAATGATGACGGTCAACGTGATGTATCTGATTGGAGCGATATTGTTGCTGTTTCA
>JAXJYO010000062.1:0-77332 GCA_036306945.1 Ruminococcus sp.
AAATACTGACCAAGCGAGGCTTAGTCAGTATTTACGATTATTACCTAAAGGTAGCACATATTTAATTTTGAATTGAACCGCCCTGTGCCGAACGGCACGCAGGGTGGTGTGAGAGGGCGATTATTTTCGCCCTACTCGATTGGAGGACTTTATGCATTATTATTCCTTAAACGAATATTTAAAGAGCATATACGGAGAAAAAGTTTATAAAATCTCTCTTGATGGCGGAATGTCATGTCCTAATCGTGACGGAACCTTGAGCAACAAAGGATGTATTTTTTGCAGCAAAGGCGGTTCAGGTGAATTTTCAGCAGACAGAAAGCTGTCTGTGACCGAGCAGATTGAACAAGCAAAGCTTCGCATAAAATCAAAAACAGATTGTAAGAAGTTTATTGCTTATTTTCAGCCTTTTACAAATACATATGCAGGTGTTGATTATCTCAGGAAAATATTTTATGAAGCGATTGAAAATCCTGAAATCGTGATACTTTCAATAGCCACTCGTCCAGATTGCCTCGGTGATGATGTTATAGAATTGCTCAGTGAGCTAAACAAAATCAAACCTGTATGGGTCGAACTCGGACTTCAGACGATTCATAAATGTACTTCTGATTATATAAGAAGATGCTATGAATTAGAAGTGTATGATAATGCAGTAAAGAAGTTGGCAAGCGAAAAAATACAAATCATCACCCACATAATTTTAGGATTGCCGTATGAAACAAAGCAGATGATGCTTGAAAGTGTAAAATACGCAGGAGAGAGAAGTAACGGAATAAAGCTTCAACTTTTGCACGTTCTTAAAGATACTGATTTACTCAAAGACTTTGAAAACGGAAATTTCAGCACATTTGAAATGGACGAGTATATTGATTTGCTTTGTGATTGCATAGAAATTCTCCCTGAAAATGTCGTAATTCACAGACTCACAGGTGATGGAGATAAAAGACTTCTTGTTTCACCTTTGTGGAGTGCTGACAAGAAAAGAGTTCTCAACGCTATAAATAAAGTATTTCGTGAAAGAAACGTTGTGCAGGGCAAGTGCCTCGCACGCAGTTCGTGCAGATAGCATCATCTTTTAAAATTGTTCTGTGTCCGAGTATAACTGAGCAATTTCCTATACAGTAAAAAAGCTCTGATTATCCATCAGAGCTTTCATTGTTATTATCTTTTTGAACTTTTTTCTTTGAAGTACGACTGCCTATAAAAAATCCTGTTCCAATCAGAAGAACAACAGCCACACCTATACATATGCCTATAATTAAATATTTCTTATCACTTACTAACAGTGGGTTTAGTAATCCAAGTTCATCGAAACTTGCTTCGGAAGTTGTTTCTTGATTTTTATCTCTTGAACTTTTGCTTTTGCTTTCAGTTTCTTCGTTATCAGAAGATTCTTCACTTTTGCTGTTACTATTTGAACCCGAACTTTTTCCGTTTACAGTAATTTTTGCAGAGGTGCAATTTCCGACTTCAACAGATTTTACATCTGAATCAATGCAGTCATATACGGAAAAGTCTATATAACTTGTTCCGGATTTAATGGATTTAAAAGTTAAATAAAAAATTACTTCACCATTTTTGATGTTTTGACCGTTACTGTTCAGATAAACAGCTTTTATTATGTTATCGGTTTCATTTACTGTAATTTTTGAGTTGTTATCAGTTTTTGCACTTCTGAATTCAACCATACTTTTGTCATATTCAAATTCAAACGAAGCCGCACTCAGAGGTTTGTCTGACTTTGCGGTCATACTGACAGTGAATAATCTGTTATTATCAGTAGTACAGTCACTCATTTCAAAAGAAACAGTTTCAGCAGCAAAAACAGATGTTGAAGTCAAAACAAACAATATGATAACTATAATTAAAGATATAATTCGTTTCATAACAAACTCCGAAAATAAAAAATCCGACAGAAAAGCCATATTGCAGTTTAAGGCTTGCCTATCGGATTTTGTTTTGGCGGAGAGAAGGGGATTCGAACCCCTGGTACGGTGATTACCGTACACATGATTTCCAATCATGCTCCTTCGGCCAGCTCGGACATCTCTCCAAACACTGCAAATTATTATATCAAATTTATCTGTAAAAATCAAGCCTGAATTTTCACAGAAAGTTTATATACAGAATTTTCACAGAAAGTTTATATATTTACAAAATGTTACGTTATATATCCATAATCTCTCAAAAAACCTGATTAATAGCAAAAATACCATAAAAATTTATACTTTTTCACTTGATTTTTTTCTTTGCATATATTATGATTAATATAAATTTAATAAAAAAGAGGTATTTTTATGAAAAAGATTTTATCATGTGTTCTCACAACTGCTATTCTTTTTGCATCTGTAGCAACTTTATCAGGTTGCGGAGGAACAACTGATTCAGCAGACACTAAGACAATCGCTTCAATTGACGATCTTGCAGGTGCAAAAATCGGTGTGCAACTTGGTACAACAGGTGATATTTTTGCTTCTGATTATGAAAAAAAGGGTTCAACAATTGAGCGTTTTAACAAAGGCGCTGATGCAGTTCTTGCACTTACATCAGGTAAGGTCGATTGTGTAATTATTGACAATGAGCCTGCAAAAGCTTTTGTTGCGGCTAATGATGGTTTGAAAATCTTAGATGAGCCTTTTGCAGTAGAGGAATATGCAATCTGTATTTCAAAAGACAACTATGATCTAACAGAAAAATTCAATACAGCTATTGCTGAACTCAAGGAAGACGGAACTCTCGACAGCATTATCAAGAACTACATCGGTGATGATACAAAAGGAAAGACTCCTTATGAAACTCCTGATGGAACTGAATATCCTAACGGTAAGCTCCATATGGCTACAAACGCTTTCTTTGAACCCTATGAATACTATGACGGGGACACTGTTGTAGGAATTGATGCAATGGCAGCAAAGGCTATTTGTGATAAACTTGGTTATGAACTTGTAATTGATGATATGGATTTCGATTCAATCATCACAGCAGTACAGTCAGGAAAAGCTGACTTTGGTATGGCTGGTATGACTGTGACAGAAGAGCGACTCAAGGCTATTAATTTCACAGATACCTACACAACTGCTACACAGGTAATTATTGTTAAAGAATAATATAAAATATGCAGCTGATTTTCTTGAGAAATTCGGCTGCGTAATTTTGTAAACAGAGGAATTTTATTTATGCAGGATTTTTTTACAAGTTTAGCTGACAGCTTTACCAGCACGTTTATTACAGATAATCGTTGGTTACAGTTGCTAAACGGTTTGTTGGTAACGGTTCAAATCACACTTTTTGCGGCAGTCATTGGTGTTGTAATCGGATTTTTAATTGCAATAGTGCGCTCAACGCATGATATGAATTTGTCAGGCAGAAAATGTCGCAGTTTTGGCGATGTAATATTAAAAATACTCAACTTTATCTGCAATATCTACATAACTGTAATCAGAGGAACACCTGTAGTTATTCAGCTTATGATAATGTATTTTATCGTGTTTGCTTCATCACGAAACGGTATTGTTGCGGCAATAATTTCATTCGGAATCAATTCAGGTGCATATGTTGCAGAAATTGTCCGTTCCGGTATTATGTCAATTGATAAAGGTCAGTTTGAAGCAAGTCGTTCAATCGGATTTGACTACAAAAGCACAATGCTTCACGTTATTCTTCCGCAGGCATTCAAGAATATTCTGCCTGCACTCGGCAATGAGTTTATTGTGCTTGTCAAGGAAACTTCTGTTGCAGGATATGTTGCAATTCAGGATCTCACTTATGTGGGTAACCTTATACGCTCAAGAACATATAAAGCATTTTTCCCGCTTATTGCAGTTGCTTTGATTTATCTTATAATCGTTCTTATTCTTACATTCCTGCTTAAAAAGCTTGAGAGGAGGCTTCGTAACAGTGACCACTGATAATATTTTGATTAGAGTTGATAATTTATGTAAGTCATTCGGAGCAGTTGAAGTTCTCAAGGGAGTGAATGCAGAAATCAGAAAAGGTGACGTAATGGTTGTTATCGGAGCATCAGGCTCAGGTAAATCAACATTTCTCCGTTGTCTTAACAGGCTTGAAGAGCCTACAGGTGGTAAGATTATCTTTGAGGGAACGGATATTACAGATCCTTCGGTAAATATAAATCTTCACAGACAGAAAATGGGAATGGTTTTCCAGCAATTCAATTTGTTTCCGCATATGACTGTGTTGAGAAATCTCACAATCGGACCGATAAAGCTTCTTAAAAAGAGCAAGGCTGAGGCAGAGGCTGAGGCTATGAAATTGCTTGAAAGAGTTGGACTTGCAGACAGAGCAAATGCTTATCCTTCACAGCTTTCAGGCGGTCAGAAACAGAGAATTGCAATTGTCAGAGCACTTTGCATGGAGCCTGAAGTAATGCTTTTTGATGAGCCTACAAGTGCACTTGACCCCGAAATGGTTGGTGAAGTTCTCGAAGTTATGAAACAGCTTGCCAGAGAAGGAATGACAATGGTAGTTGTAACACACGAAATGGGATTTGCCCGTGAAGTGGGAACGGAAGTTGTTTTTGTTGATGACGGTGTAATTGTTGAGCAGGGAAATCCGAAGGAATTTTTTGAAAATCCTAAAAATTCAAGACTTAAAGATTTTCTTTCAAAAGTTCTCTGATATTTTAACATTTTCATATTTGCGGCAGATAAACTTTGAAATCGGTTTGTCTGCCGTATTTTTGTAAAAAATTATAAATAACAAAATAATAATTGTTTCTTCTTTACAAAACAGGCATTTTATTGTATTATATTAGTAATTATAAATTATAGTGGGGTGTTATGTATGCAACCGAAATATAAAAGAATATTATTAAAACTTTCAGGAGAATCCCTTGCCGGTCAGCAAAAGCATGGAATTGACTTTGATACAGTAGTAAAAATCTGTGAACCAATCAAAAAATGTGTTGATGCAGGCGTGCAGGTAGGCATCGTTGTAGGCGGCGGCAACTTCTGGAGAGGCAGAAGTTCAGGCGAAATGGACAGAACACGAGCAGACCATATGGGAATGCTTGCAACTACAATCAATGCGCTTGGCGTATGTGATGCACTTGAACAGCTTGGTGTTGACGTAAGAGTTCAGACAGCTATCGCAATGCATCAGGTTGCGGAGCCATATATCAGAAATAAAGCAATTTGTCATCTTGAAAAGGGAAGAGTAGTAATTTTTGGTTGCGGAACAGGTAACCCGTTCTTCAGCACAGATACAGCAGCAGCTCTCAGAGCAGCAGAAATTGAAGCTGACATTATTATGAAGGCTACAATGGTTGACGGTGTCTATGACAGCGATCCTAAGTCAAATCCTGAGGCTGTAAAGTATGACACGGTTTCATACCATGAAGTGC
Source organism: Ruminococcus sp. (assembly GCA_036306945.1). Lineage (GTDB taxonomy): Bacteria > Bacillota > Clostridia > Oscillospirales > Acutalibacteraceae > Ruminococcoides. The sequence goes on from JAXJYO010000062.1 coordinate 5,366, forward strand.
TCAATAAAGACCTTGCAGTAATGGACAGTACAGCAGCATCACTCTGTAAAGACAATGATATTCCGATTCTTGTATTCAGCATTGAAGATCCTGAAAATATCTACAAGGCTGTATGCGGAGAGAACATCGGAACTGTAGTTAACGGAAATGATTAATTTTTGAATAAACTAACAATAATTATTTAGGAGGCATTGAATTATGCAGGCTCAGTTAAAAAAAGCAGAAGAAACTATGGGTAGAAGAGTTGACCATATGTGCAAAGAATTTTCAGAAATCAGAGCAGGAAGAGCTAATCCTGCCGTACTTGACAAGGTAAAAGTTGACTATTACGGTGCACCTACACCTGTAAATCAGCTTGCAGCTGTATCAGTTACAGAAGCTCGTACGCTTATCATTCAGCCATGGGATGCTTCTGTTTTAAAGCAGATTGAAAAGGCGATTCAGACTTCTGATATCGGTATCAATCCGCAGAACGACGGTAAGATCATCAGACTCGTTTTCCCACCACTCACAGAGGACAGACGTAAGGAAATCGTTAAAGATGTACAGAAGATTGCTGAAGAAACAAAAGTACAGGTTAGAAATGCTCGTCGTGATGCACTTGATAAGCTCAAGGCTATGAAGAAGTCAGGTGAACTTACGGAAGATGATTTAAAGCAGGGCGAAAAGAAAACACAGGATCTTACTGATAAATTTATCAAGAATATAGATAAGATTTCTGCTGACAAACAGAAAGAACTTTTGGAGCTCTGATATGGCTTTATTCGGTAAAGGAAAAAAGAGTCAGTCGGAAGTACCTCAGCAGGTGCTTCCGAGTCATATCGGCATAATAATGGATGGCAACGGCAGATGGGCTAAGAAAAGAGGACTTCCTCGAAAAGCCGGACATTCTGCCGGTGCTAAGACATTCAGAAAAATCACACGTTATTGTTCAGATATCGGTATAAAATATCTTACAGTATACGCATTCTCAACAGAAAACTGGAAACGTCCCGAAGATGAAGTAAATTCACTTATGAAGCTTTTCAAATCATATCTTGAAGAAGCCCTTGCGGATTTTAAAGATGACAGCATTGTTGTAAAATTCATCGGTGATAAAGCACCTTTCAGTGAAGATTTGAGAAATCTTATGATTGAGAACGAAGAAAGTTCAAAAGAAAGAGATGGTATGGTTTTAAACATTGCTATGAATTATGGCAGTCGTGATGAAATCGTCCGTGCTGTAAAAAATATATGTACCGATGTTCAAAATGGAAACATTTTGCAGGATAATATAAATGAACAACTTATATCAGATTATCTTTACACATCAGGTCAGCCTGACCCTGACTTGATTATAAGACCAAGCGGTGAATACAGAATATCAAACTTTTTGTTATGGCAATCCGCTTACACAGAATTTGTAATAATGAATAAGCTTTGGCCTGATTTTGAGAAATCAGACCTTGATGAAGCTTTGAATATATACTCCCAACGCAACAGACGGTATGGCGGAGTATAAAGAGAGTTGATAAGGATGAAATCACTAAAACCAAGACTGCTGACTGCTGTTGTTGGTATATCATTGCTTTTGTGCATTCTGTTTGTAGCAGAGCAATGGAATCCTATTATAGGAATAATAGTAGGTTTAGCTTCTGCTTTTATGACAGGAGAATATCTTAATGCAAAAGGACTTTTAAAGGTATATGAGCTTTCAATACCTTGTTTGTTAGTATCTTTTGTTTTATCTCAAACGGTTATTTCACAGTATTTGTTTCTCATATTTCTTGTATTTATGATGATTGCTTTTTCGGTACTTATTCTGAGTCACAAGAAGATTTCTTATATTGATTTAGCCTATGCGGTTTGCGGAACATTGCTTATTTCTTTCGGGATGAGTGCACTTCCGACAATTTGCAGTAGTGGTATCGGAGTTGCATTTTACTTTGTCACAGTATTTGCACTACCATGGATGGCAGATGCAGGTGGCTTTTTTATCGGAGCAACAATGGGTAAGCATAAACTTTGCCCAAATATCAGCCCTAAGAAAACTGTAGAAGGTGCTGTAGGCGGAGTGATATTCTGTATTATATCAGCATTGATCGTAGGTGTTGTTTTTCAGTATATCATTATGCCTGACTATAAAATCAATTTCTGGGCACTTGCTTTGCTCGGATTGCTTGATGCACCGATTTCGATTCTTGGAGATCTAAGTTTTTCTCTTATAAAAAGAAGTTTAAATATCAAGGACTATGGTTCAATTTTCCCAGGTCACGGCGGAATGCTTGACAGATTTGACAGTATAATTTTTACAGCGCCCGTATTGGTTGCAGTAAATCAGTTTATTCCATTTATCACTCAGGTGTAAAATATGATTAAAAACATTTCTATTTTAGGCTCTACAGGTTCAATCGGAACGCAGACACTTGATGTTGTTGATAAACTCGGTCTGAATGTCTGTGCGCTTACAGCATCAACAAATATTTCCAAACTTGAAGAACAGGTAAGAAAGTACAAGCCTGAGCTTGCCGTTGTATTTGATGAAGATAAAGCAAAGATATTCAGACAAAATGTAAAAGACACTTCCGTAAAAGTTCTGTGCGGAATGGATGGTCTTATTGAGGCGGCAACAGTTGAGAGTGCAGAACTTGTTCTGAATTCCGTAGTGGGGATGGTAGGTCTTAGACCTACGCTTGCTGCTGCAAATGCAAAAAAAGATATCGCACTTGCAAATAAAGAAACACTTGTTGCAGGCGGACAGCTTGTTACTGACGCAGTAAAAAATAACGGAGTGAAGTTGTTGCCTGTTGACAGCGAACATTCGGCTATTTTTCAGTGTTTGCAGGGAATGCCTGACAAAAAGATGCTAAAGAAGCTTATTCTTACAGCATCGGGCGGTCCATTCTTTGGAAAAACAGTTGATGAGCTTAAAAACGTTACAATTGAACAGGCACTTAACCATCCGAATTGGAGTATGGGTGCTAAAATTACGGTTGACTCAGCTTCGATGATGAACAAAGGACTTGAGATAATCGAAGCAAAATGGCTTTTTGATATGCCCTCTGAGGATATTGACGTTGTAGTTCATCGTGAGAGTATCATTCATTCTCTGATTGAATATTGTGATAATTCGGTTATTGCTCAGCTTGGTTTGCCTGATATGAGAATTCCGATCCAGTATGCGATCACATATCCTGACAGATATCCTTCTCCTGCAAAAGAACTTAATTTGTCACAAATTGGAAAGATGACATTTTTTGAACCCGACTATAATACATTTAAGTGTCTTAGTGCTTGTAAAAAAGCTCTTTCTATGGGCGGTGTGGCAACAGCGATTGCAAATGGTGCAAATGAAGAGGCAAATATGCTTTTCAGAAACGGAAAAATATCTTTCCTTGATATTGGTGAGTTTGTTAACGGAGCAATTAATAATATTACAAATTTTGAGCCTGAAACAATTGAGGATGTCTTAAAAGCAGACACGCTTGCAAGACAGTATGTTATAGACAATACAAAATAATTGCGGTAATTTAATTTGGAGTTGAATAATTTTAATGCAGATTTTAACAACAATAGCTTTAATTATAATAGGTGTATTATTCTTTGAGCTTATCATTTTTTCGCATGAATTCGGACATTTTATAACCGCAAAACTTTCGGGTGTAAAGGTGAATGAATTTTCACTCGGAATGGGACCAAGGCTTTTCGGATTTAAGAAAGGTGAAACCGAATATTCCTTCAGATTACTTCCTATAGGCGGATATTGCGCTATGGAAGGTGAAGATGAAGACAGCGAAGAGCCAAGGTCATTTAATAATGCAAAAATTTGGAAGAGAATGATAATTATAATTGCTGGTGCGGTTATGAATATTATTCTCGGATTTATACTTATGTTCACTTATACCGTACAGGCTGACAGTTATGCTTCAACTACAGTCACAAAATTTGAGCCTAATTCGTATTCTGCTAACAGCGGTTTACAGGTAGGTGATCAGATAACTGAAGTCAATGGGTATTCTGTATGGAACATATCTGATCTTCAGTTTGGTATTGCAACATTGCAATGTCAGGAAGTTGACGGTAAATCTGTTTCTGTTTATAAAGAGAAATGCACTAATGGAGCGTGTGACGTTTATTTGCAGCTTGCAAATGATAATGAAATCACAGAAGAACAGAGTGATGCATTTTTTAAAATACTCTCTGACGGATGTGACAAAATCAACTCAGCCAAGGATAAGAATACTGCAAAGCAGTATCTCGATGAGGTCTGTAAAGAACTTTATGCGTTTTTTGATATAACAGATTACACCTTACCCGAGATTGAAGAGCAGAAAACGATAAAACGTTTCCAAACTGATATGAAAGTTATCCGTGACGGTGAAGAGATTGAGCTAAAAGATGTTCAGTTCTATACCCATTATGCGAGCGATGAGGATGAAAAAGCTGACAAACCTTCAGTAGCCTTTGACTTTTATGTGGACGAAATTGAAAAAACTTTTGGTTCAGTTATGAGCCAGACGTTTTCAAATACCTGTTCAATGGGTAAAACTGTATGGACATCACTTGTTTGGCTTGTTCAAGGCAGATTCACTTTTAATGACCTTTCAGGTCCTGTAGGAATAGCGACAGCAGTAACACAGGTTGCTTCACAGGGACTCGAAACCGGATTTGCAGATGCAGTAAACAACATTCTATATGTTATGATTCTCATTACAATTAATCTCGGTATATTCAATATGCTTCCTTTCCCGGCACTTGACGGCGGACGTTTTGTATTCCTGCTTATAGAGGGAATATTCAGAAAACCTGTACCGAGAAAAGTTGAAAAGATAGTAAATGCAGCAGGACTTGCGTTATTAATGCTGTTTATGCTGATAGTATCATTGAAAGATGTGTGGCAGCTTGCCACGAACAGCTTTCCGGGAATGTAAATCAGGAGGATAAAATGGGTAGTAAGATACAAGTAACCGCAGGTAATGTAAAAATCGGCGGAGGAGCAGACATTTCTGTTCAGTCAATGCTCAATATTCCTTCAACTGATATTGAAGGTTCAGTAAAGCAGGCTAAAGAGCTTGAAAAAGCAGGCTGTAAAATCATTCGTGCGGCAATTCCGAATATGGATGCAGTAAAACTTATTCCTGCGCTTAAAGAAGCAGTCAGCACACCTATAGTTGCAGATATTCACTTCGATTATAAGCTTGCATTGGAAGCTTGTGCAGCCGGCGTAGATAAAATCAGAATAAATCCGGGTAATATCGGTTCTGACGACAGGGTAAAAGCTGTGGCAGATGCGTGCAAAGCAAGAAATATTCCTATCAGAATCGGAGTTAATTCAGGTTCGCTTGAGAAGGAAATACTTGCTAAATACGGTCATCCGACACCGCAGGCTCTTTGTGACAGCGCACTCTATCACGCTTCACTTCTTGAAAAGTTTGATTTTAACGATATCGTGCTTTCAATGAAAAGCTCAACAGTACCAACTATGATAAAAGCCTACGAGCTTGCATCAGAACAATGCGATTATCCGTTGCATCTCGGTGTTACTGAGGCAGGCACAGAGAGAATGGGTATTATCAAATCAGCCGCCGGAATCGGTTCGCTTCTTATGCACGGAATTGGTGACACAATCAGAGTGTCGCTTACAGCAGACCCAGTAAAAGAAGTTTATGCCGCATACGATATATTGAAAGCGCTTGATATTGAGAAGAGTGGTATTCAGTTTGTTTCTTGCCCAACCTGTGGCAGAACAAGAATTGATCTTGTAAAAATAGCAGGTGAAGTTGAAGAAAGACTGAAAGATTACAAAAAGAATATCAAGGTTGCAGTTATGGGGTGTGTAGTTAACGGTCCTGGAGAAGCCCGAGAAGCTGATATCGGCATTGCAGGCGGTGACGGTTGCGGCCTTGTATTCAAAAAAGGTGAAATTCTCTACAAAGTACCTGAAGAAAAGCTTGTTGATGCGCTTGTAGAGGAAGTTGAAAAGTTATAATCAACAAAGAAGTCAATAAAACAGCAGAAGGAATTATATGAAAACAATCGGCGAAGTTTTTAAATCTTTGTTTGGAGTAGGGGAGTTTCCTCAGAATATTTCAAACGGAGTAATTACAAAACTTAATATAGCTTCTGAAGCCCGTTCGGTTACCCTTTGGGTAAATTTCGACGGGCTTGTTGAGCGTAATATGCTTTTTGATGCTGAAAGCAAAATTGCCAAAGCGCTTAAAGTATATACTGTTAAAATCAATCCTCATTTCAAATCAGAATTATTTTCGACAGAATATTTCCCACAGTTATATCTTGCAATAAAACACGAGATTCCAAGTATAAACGGAACACTTAATAATGCAGAAGTTACTTTTGAAAATAATGAACTTATCATAAATCTCTTAAATGGCGGAAAAAATCTTCTTGATGCGAAAGGTTTTGATAAAGCACTTGTCAGACATATTGCCGAAGAATTTGACTTACATATCTCAGTCAGATATACTGGAGTTTTTGAAGTTGAAGCTGAAAGCAGTGAATATCTTGATGCAATAAAAAGTGCTGAAGTGCAGATGCATCGTGAGAATATGGCTAAAGCGGCAGATTTTTACCGTGAAGAAGAAGAGAATGTTCAGCAAATAAGAGAAAGTCACGCAGAAGAAATTGCTGATGAAATTGAAATCAGAGAAGGAAAATTCGCAACTCCTCAGATTATTCAGTCATCAATCAGACCTCTTTACGGCAGAAGTATCAGAGGTAAAATGATTCCGATCAGTGCAATTGCAGGTGATTCTGGAAGAGTAGTTATCTGGGGTGACGTGTTTGACCTCGAAAAAAGAGTTACTAAGTCGGGAGATAAAAATATCTTTACAATTGATATAACCGACTATACAGGTTCGACTACCGTCAAAGTATTCAACACTATCAAAGATTCAGCTTCTGTTGATACTATAAAAAAGGGTGATACAATCGCCGTTATGGGTGATGTTGAATATGACAAATATGCAGGCGAACTTGTAGTAAATGCACGTTCGATCGGAACAGCCCAAAAAGTAAAAGTCACAGACAAAGCTGAGAAAAAGCGTGTAGAATTACATCTTCATACAAATATGTCGCAGATGGATGCGGTAACTTCAGCCGGCGATCTTGTTAACAGAGCATATAAGTGGGGTCACAAAGCCGTTGCAATCACCGACCACGGTGTGGCACAGGCTTTTCCTGATGCCATGAAAGCGGCTGATAAGATAAATAAGGATGAAGAAAAAATCAAAGTCATCTATGGTGTTGAAGCCTACTTTATGGATGACCTTGTTGAATCTGTAAAAGGCGAGGCAGATACTTCGTTTGACGGAACATTCATATGTTTTGATATAGAAACAACGGGACTTTCAGCTTCCCGAGATAAAATTACAGAAATCGGTGCGGTTAAGGTAGTCAACGGAGCAATAGTTGATACATTTTCAACCTTTGCCAACCCTGAAATGCCTATACCTCAAAAAATTACTCAGCTTACAGGTATCACAGACTCTATGGTAAAAGATGCGCCTTCACAGAGTGAGGCTGTTTCTGCGTTTCTTGAATTTGCCGGAGATAATGTCCTCGTGGCTCACAATGCACCGTTTGATACCTCCTTCATACGCAAAGCTTGTGAGGATATGGGGAGGGAGTATAATTATACTTCAATTGATACAGTGGCTATTTCGAGAGCCATATTAACTGATATAAAGAATTGTAAGCTCGATACAGTTGCAAAATATCTAAGACTTGGTGAATTCAATCATCACAGAGCAACTGATGATGCTGAGATTCTTGCAAGAATTTTTATTGAACTCTGTTTAAGACTTCGTGATGATTATGCAATCACTAAAACAAATGAAATTAATACGAAAATTGCAGGCGGTGACTTTAAAAAGTTGCCAACCTATCATCAGATAATTCTCGTAAAGAATAAAACAGGTTTAAAAAATTTATACAGACTTATTTCATACAGTCATCTCAATTATTTTTATAAAAAACCAAGAATACCTAAAAGTGAACTTGTAAAATACAGAGAAGGCCTTATTATCGGCTCAGCTTGCTGTGCAGGACAACTTTATGACAGTATTTTGCAAGGAAAGCCTTGGGCGGAACTCAAACAGATCGCTTCCTTCTATGATTATCTTGAAATACAGCCTACAGGCAATAATGCTTTTATGATAAGGGAAGGCAGATTTGAAACTGAAGATGAACTTCACGAGATTGACAGAACTATAATAAAACTTGCCAAAGAACTCGGAAAACCTGTTTGTGCAACCTGCGACGTTCACTTTATGGATCCTACAGATTCTGAATTCAGAAAAATTCTTATGGCAGGTCAGGGATTTAAAGATGCCGAAGATCAGGCTCCGCTGTATTTCAGAACTACGGCAGAAATGTTAAAAGAATTTGAATGGCTCGGCAAAGATAAAGCATACGAGGTAGTCGTAGAAAATCCGAATAAGATTGCTGATATGTGCGAAAGCATACGTCCGATTCCTAAGGGAACATTTCCGCCGAACATTGAAGGTGCAGAACAGGAACTTGTTGATATTACATGGAAACGTGCAAAGGATAAATACGGCGATCCGTTACCTGAAATCGTTAAGGCACGACTTGATAAAGAGTTAAATTCGATCACCACATACGGCTTCTCTGTGCTCTATATGACAGCACAAAAACTTGTTGCCGACAGCGAAGCTCATGGTTATCTTGTAGGTTCCCGAGGTTCAGTAGGTTCCTCGTTCGTTGCTACAATGTCAGGTATTTCAGAAGTTAATCCGTTATGTCCGCACTATATTTGTCCAAAATGCAAACACAGTGAATTCATAACTGACGGCAGTTACGGTTCCGGCTTTGACTTGCCTCCTAAGGATTGTCCCGATTGCGGTACAAGAATGGATCAGGATGGACACGAAATTCCGTTTGAAACATTCCTTGGATTTAAGGGTGACAAGGTTCCTGATATCGACCTTAATTTCAGCGGTGAGTATCAGTCAAAATCGCATAGATATACGGAAGAACTGTTTGGTAAGAACAACGTGTTCAAGGCAGGTACGATAGCTACTGTTGCAGAAAAAACAGCTATAGGTTTTGTGAAGAAATTTGCACAGGAACGTGGAATTACGATGCATAAAGCCGAGGAAAAGCGTCTTGCAATTGGTTGTACAGGCGTAAAACGTACAACAGGTCAGCATCCCGGAGGAATGGTTGTTGTACCGAGAACGAATGAAGTATATGATTTCTGTCCCGTTCAGCATCCTGCAAATGATGTTAATTCAGATAATATCACTACTCACTTCGATTTCCATTCAATTCATGATACTATCACTAAGCTTGATGAGCTCGGACACGATGTTCCGACGATTTATCATTATCTTGAAATGTACACAGGAATTCCTGTTATGGAAGTTTCAATGAGTGACCCTGAAGTTATGTCGTTGTTCACATCTCCGGCGGCACTTGGTGTTACCGAAGAAGATATAGATTCAAAAACGGGAACATTCAGCTTACCTGAATGTGGTACAGGTTTTGTACGAGGAATGTTAATTGAAGCACAGCCAAAGACATTTACTGACCTTTTACAGATTGCAGGTCTTTCACATGGTACTGACGTATGGCTCGGAAACGCACAGGATCTTATTCATAACGGAACGTGTACAATTTCTGAAGTTATCGGTACTCGAGATTCAATTATGACATACCTGATGCATAAAGGTCTTGACCCGTCAATGTCGTTTAAGATAATGGAAATCGTTCGTAAAGGTAATGCCACAAAACTTCTTACAGAAGAGCATTTCAAAGCTATGAGAGAACATAACGTGCCCGAATGGTACATTGATTCCTGTATGAAAATCAAGTATATGTTCCCTAAAGCTCATGCTGCGGCATATATGATTTCAACTTTACGTCTTGGTTGGTATAAAGTTCACAGACCGGCTGAATATTATGCGGCATATTTTACGGTAAGAAGTGAAAACCTTGACGGAGCGTTGGCAATGAAGGGCAGAAAAGCTGTTCGTGAGAAAATGAACCAAATCAAGCATAAGCAGAGTGTACACGAAGCTACAGCCAAAGACGATGCAGAACTTGCAACACTTCAGATTGTAAACGAAATGATGGCAAGAGGAATAGAAGTTCTTCCGATTGATGTATACAAGTCTGAGGCTACAATGTTTGTTGTTGAGGATGGGAAAATCAGATTGCCGTTTTCCTGTTTGCCCGGTGTCGGCGGTGCAGCTGCGGAAGCTCTTGCCGAAGCAGGCAAAAAATACGAATATCTTTCAATAGAAGATATGCAGGTCAAGACAAAAGTTTCAAAAGGCGTAATTGAAACGCTGAAAGAAGTCGGTGTATTGGGTGATATGCCTGAAAGTTCACAGATGTCGTTATTCTAAGGAGTGATTCTTTGAAAAAGTTAACTTCAATCAAAACAATACTTATTGCAATTTCATTTACTGTATTTCTCTTATTTATCAAGGACAATACTGTTGTTGTATGGAAAGTTCTTTCTACGATAATGGGTATTCTTATACCTTTTATTATCGGATTCTTTATTGCTTATATTTTAAATTTTCCGTATAAATTTTTCTACACCAAAGCTTTTGGTAAAATGGGTACAAAGAGGAAATTTCTTAAAAAAGTCAAAAAACCTCTGTCCCTTGTATGCACATATACATTAGTTGTAGCAGTGATTGCAGTATTGATAGCCATTGTAGTACCGCAAATCACCGTAAATATTGCAAGTCTTGTAGAGAGTTTTCCGACGTATTTTGATTCATTGGTAGAGAATATATATGGATTTATTGACTCAATCAATAAAACTTTCAATGCAAATATTGACAGTAAATCTATCATTGATAGCTTTACTGCTGAAATTATGAAGTATTTCTCTATGGAAAATATTACAAAATTTGCAGGAAATGCAACGCAGGCTATCGGAAACATTTTCACAGTTGTTTCAAATACCGCAAACGGTGTTTATAACATTGTAATGGGTGTTGTTATTTCAGTATATTTTCTTTCTGCAAAAGAATCTCTTTGCAATCAGGTTAAAAGACTTGCGGTTGCATTTATACCGATCAAATATCTCCCTAAAATTTACGAAATTGTCGATATAACAGATACAAAATGCGGTCGTTTCCTTGTGGGTGATATTCTTGACGCAGGATTTGTCGGTTTACTCACATTTATAACAATGTCAATTTTACAGATACCATATGCACCATTGATAGCTGTATTAGTTGGTGTTACCAACATAATTCCGTTCTTTGGTCCGTTCATCGGAGCAGTTCCGAGTGCATTGATTCTCTTTATAATCAGCCCTTGGGAAATGATAAAGTTCATTATAGTAGTTGTTGTAATTCAGCAGCTTGACGGAAACCTTTTTAAGCCGAAGATTATCGGAAGTCAGGTTGGTCTTTCAAGCTTTTGGGTATTGTTCAGCGTAATTGTCGGAGGTGCACTCTTCGGACTTCCCGGATTCATTCTCGGTACACCTATTTATGCTGTTATATACTCGCTTGTTGGCAAGAGAGTACGCAATTCTATCAATGATAAGGGCAAGATTGCTCAGGAAGCACTTGATTTTGAAGTTCTCAATTATCAGAAGATTGCGGCTGAACAGAAGAAAATCAGAGAAGAAAAGGAAAATCAGCAGAAAGAAAAGCTTAAAAAGCTTATTCACTTAAATAAATCTGAAGAAACCGAAGAAGCTGATTCAGATGAAAATGAATAAAATAAATTGATTTCATAAATAAGTTGACAAATACAATTTATTATGTTAGTATAGTAGCGCATTAGCACACTAAAGCGAATTGATTTTAGTATGCATAGTTATTTTAATTTGTAAGCATAGTCAGAGAGGTTATTATGAAGAAATATTTAAAAATCACTCCTGAGGGAACAAAAGATTTTCTCTTTGCAGAATGTTCTGCAATGGACGACATCTGTGGAAAGATTGAGAACGTTTTTGTTTCAAGAGGATTTAAAAGAGTTATAACACCCGGAATAGAATTTTATGATGTATTTTCAGTTCCTTGCAGTGGAATTTCACAGGAATCAATGTTCAAAATGGTCGATAACAAAGGCAGACTTCTTGTTGCACGTCCTGATTCAACACTTCCGATTGCAAGAATGGTTTCATCACGTCTGAAAAACAGCATAATGCCTGTACGACTTTACTACAAACAGGCTGTGTATCGCAACAATCCTACCCTTACAGGCAGAAGAAATGAACTTATGCAGATGGGCGTTGAACTTTTGGGAGTAAAGGGAATAAGAGCAGACCTTGAAATACTCACAACAGCAGTAAATTGTATTTCTTCTGTAGCAGATGATTTCAGAATTGAACTCGGCCACGCTGATGTATTTGATGCGCTTTCAAATGAACTCGATATTGATGAAAATTACAAGGAGAAGATCCGAGTATCAATCGAAGGAAAGAACTATTCAGCTCTCAATAATCTTCTTGATAAGCTCGAACCGTGCAAAGCAGTAAATGCTATTCGCAGTTTGCCTTCACTTTTCGGCGGAGAGGAAGTATTTGAAAAAGCATATGAAATTTGCGAAGGTACAAAAGCTATTTCTGCGCTTGAGTATCTGCATAAAATCTTTAATAACTTAGCACCTCTCGGACTTGGCGACAAGCTTATAATTGACCTTGGACTTGTTCAGAGAAATGATTATTATACAGGCATTGTATTTACAGGCTATATCAATGGAATCGGTGATGCTGTAATCTCAGGTGGAAGATATGACGAACTTCTTTCAGTTTTTGATGCACCTATGGGAGCAGCAGGATTTGCAGTTGACACTGATGCAATCACAATCAAGCATCTTACAGATGCAGATGTAAGTTATTCTGACAATCCTGATGTACTTGTATATGCAGAGGACGGACATGAAATTGAAGCAATCAACCTTGTTTCTGAGTTGAATTCTCAGGGGATAAAAGCTCAGTTCAGCGTACTTCCTACTCTTGAAGAAACAAAAGAGTTTGCAAAACAGCGTGGAATTGCTGAAGTGAAAACAGTCGGATAATTAATGCTTGAAAGGAATTCGTATATGAAACCATTAAGAATTGCTCTGACAAAGGGCAGACTTGAAAAGACAACAATTGAACTTTTTGAAAAAATCGGTTATAACTGTGACGAAGTAAAAAACAAAGGCAGAAGATTGATCCTTCCGGTAGGCGACAACCAGTTTGAGGTCGTACTTGCGAAAGCTGCTGACGTTATTACATATGTAGAAAACGGAGTGTGTGATTTAGGCGTTGTCGGTAAGGATACAATCCTTGAAAACGGTAACTCATTCTATGAGCTTCTTGATTTAGGATTTGGGAAGTGCAGATTTGCCCTTGCAACAAAGAAAGATTTTGATTTTTACAGCGGTTATAACACAAAGACTATTGCTACAAAATATCCAAAGGTAACACGTTCATTCTTTGACGATAAGAATATGGATATAAGAATAATAAAAATTGAAGGTTCAGTAGAACTTGCTCCGCTTGTAGGACTTGCAGACGGCATTGTAGATATTGTTGAAACAGGTTCAACGCTCAAGGCAAACGGTCTTGAAGTAATTGAGTGGGTAACAGATATTTCTGCAAGACTTATAGCAAACACAGCAAGTCTTAAACTCAGAAAGAATGAAATCGAAGAACTTCAGAAAAAATTGGAGGCTGTAACACAATGATCACAACAGTAACAGCAGACGGAAAGAGAGAATATGAATTTATTGAACTCCTCAAAAAAAGAGCTCAGAATTCAGATAAAAATGTAATTCCCACAGTTTCGGAGATAATAGAAAATGTCCGTGAAAACGGTGATAAAGCGGTGGAAGAATACACAATTAAATTTGACGGCAAAGCACCCGAAAAGACTGAGATCACTGTAGATGAAATTGATGCGCTTATTTCAAAGTGCGACAACGCTTATCTTGAAACTGTCAAAAAGGCGGCTGCAAATATTGCCGATTTCCACAAAAGACAGCTCCAGCAGAGTTGGCTTACAACAAAAGCAAACGGCGTAATTATGGGACAGCGAGTTCGAGGACTCAAGCGTGTAGGTATCTATGTTCCGGGCGGTACAGCTGCATATCCTTCATCTGTGCTTATGAACGCTATTCCTGCAAAAATCGCAGGTGTTGAAGAAGTTGTAATGTGCACTCCTCCTCAGAAGGATGGCACACCGAATCCTAATATTATCGCAGCCGCAAAAATTGCTGGTGTAGACAGAATTTTCCTTATGGGAGGTTCTCAGGCTATTGCTGCACTTGCATACGGTACAGAAACTGTTCCTAAGGTAGATAAAATTGTAGGACCGGGTAATATTTTCGTAGCTACAGCAAAAAAACTTCTCTACGGCACTGTAGACATTGATATGATTGCAGGGCCAAGTGAAATTCTCATAATTGCCGATGATTCGGCAAATCCAAAGTTCCTTGCGGCTGATTTAATGAGTCAGGCAGAACACGATAAGCTTGCATCATCAATTCTTCTCACAGATTCAGCAGAAATTGCCGAGAAAACAAAAGAAGAACTTGAAATTCAGATGAAAAAGCTTTCAAGAAATGAAATTATCAGTTCTTCACTTGATAATTTCGGTGCTATTATTGTTTGCAGCGATATGGCACAGGCTGTAGATTTTGCTAATGAACTTGCTCCGGAGCACCTTGAAGTTTGCTGTAAGAACCCTATGGAATATGTTGGCAAGCTTGATAATGCAGGTTCTGTATTTCTCGGCAACTATAGCCCTGAGCCACTCGGAGATTATTTTGCAGGTCCAAACCACGTTCTTCCGACAAGCGGCACAGCAAGATTTTTCTCACCTTTGTCTGTAGACAGCTTTATAAAGAAGTCAAGCTTTATTTATTATACAGAGGATGCATTGAGAAATGATGCTGAAGACGTAATCAGATTTGCTGATACAGAAGGCTTGACAGCACACGCAAATTCAATTAAGGTGCGTTTTGATTTAGATTAAGACAGGAATGTTTTTATGAATTATGAACTTAACAAAAAAATCCGCAATCTACAGCCGTATGAGCCGATAAGCGGTACATACAAAATCAGACTTGATGCCAATGAATGTCCTGTAAGTTATCCTGAGGATATAATGAAGCAGGTGAGAGAAGCTGTTGAAAAAGTTGATTTCAATCGTTATCCCGATCCAATGGCAACTGAAGTAGTTAATTCTTTTGCGGAATATTACGGAATAAATCCTGAAAATGTAACAGCCGGCAATGGTTCCGATGAACTCATATTTTTGATAGAATCAGCTTTTCTTGAAAAAGGCGACAAGATGCTTGTTGCGACGCCGGATTTTTCAATGTACAATTTCTATTCTTCAATCTGCGAAGTTGAGTGTGAAACATTCATCAAAGATGAAGATTTGAACATTGATGTTGATGCAATTATTAAGAAAATCAATGAAGATAATATCAAGCTTTTGATTTTCTCCAATCCATGCAATCCTACAGGACAGGGCATTACGGCTGATGAAGCAAGAAAGCTTTTAAACTCTGTAAATGCGCTTGTAATTTTAGATGAAGCGTATATGGATTTCTGGAATGAAAGTTTAATCACTGAAACGAATAAATATTCAAATCTTATAATTCTGAGAACTGCATCAAAATCCATAGGTTCTGCTGCATTAAGACTTGGCTTTGCAGTCGCAAATAAAACGATTTCCAATGCCATCAAAGCGGTAAAATCTCCGTATAATGTAAACAGTATTTCGCAGGCAATCGGCAGTGTAATATACAAAAATAAAGAATATTTATTAAATCGTCAAAAATCAATTGTAAGAAACAGAGAAAAGTTGTATAATGGTTTAGTAAAGATTTCTGAAAATCAGAATGATTTTAAAGTATTCAATAGTTGTGCTAATTTTATCTTTGTAAAAACTCCTGACGGTAAGGCTATATGGGAGTATTTAAAGGATAATTCTGTTGTAATCAGATATATGGGTGATTATATCAGAATTACAGCGGGCACAGAAGAAGAGGTTGATGAAACCTTAAAATACATAAGTGAATTTTTTTCGAGGTGAGCCGATGCGTTGCGCTACAGTTGAAAGAAAAACTAAAGAAACTGATATTAAACTCAGCTTAAATCTTGACGGCGGAAATATTTCAATAAATACCGGCGTAGGTTTTTTTGACCATATGCTAAATTCTTTTGCGACCCACGGCGGATTCGGTCTTGAACTTTCAGTTAAAGGTGATCTTGAAGTAGACGAGCACCACACAGTTGAGGACACCGGTATCGTTCTCGGAAAAGCTTTTGAACAAGCATTAGGCGATAAGAGTTCAATTGACAGATTCGGAAGTTTTTATGTACCAATGGATGAGGCTCTTGCATTTGCTTCTGTAGACATCAGCGGAAGACAGTTTCTTGTATTTGATGCTGAATTTCCTCAGGAGAGATGCGGAGGTTATGATTGCTCAATGACGGTTGAGTTTATGCGAGCTTTTGCGTACAATGCGGGTATTACATTGCATATGAAGTCTATGTATGGTGATAATTCTCATCACATTACAGAGGCTTTGTACAAAGCTGTTGCACACGCATTAAGACTTGCAGTAAAGCAGAACACATCTAATAAGCCTCTTTCCACAAAGGGAGTGTTATAAATGATTATTTTACCTGCTATAGATATCAAAGACGGTAACTGTGTCCGTCTTTTCAAAGGTGACTATGCAACTGTAGAAAAGGTTGCAGAATCTCCTTATATAGCTGCTCAGCGTTTTGCAGATGCAGGTGCTGAGTGGATGCATATGGTTGACCTTGACGGCGCCAAGGATGCAAAGCTTGTCAATGCCGATTTGATTGCTGATGTTGCGAAATCATCAGGTCTTTCCGTAGAAGTCGGCGGTGGTATCAGAGATATGAAGGCTGTTGATTATTATCTCTCAAGAGGTATCAACAGAGTTATTTTGGGTTCAGCCGCTGTAAAGAATCAGCAGTTTGTAATTGATGCGGTCAATAACTACGGCGATAAAATTGTTGTGGGAATTGATGCAAAAGACGGAATGGTAAGAGCCGAAGGTTGGCTTGATAATTCTGATATCAATTATATCGAGCTTGCAAAGCGTATGGAAGATGTCGGAGTGAGAACAATCGTTTTCACCGATATTGATCAGGACGGTACTCTTGCCGGACCTAATCTTAAACAGCTTGATGACCTTGTACATCAGGTTAGCTGTAATGTAATAGCAAGCGGTGGTGTAGCCGTTTTAAAGGATATACTCAACCTTGCTGAACTTGATGTTTACGGTGCGATAAGCGGTAAAGCTATATATACAGGAAAGCTTGATTTAAAACAGGCAATCGAAATGACAAGAAAAATTTAAGGTGCATTATGGATTTAGAAAAATATTTTGCAAAAGCTGACCTCATTCCGGCTATTATTCAGGAAAAGTCAACAGGTGAGGTTCTTATGCTTGCATATATGAACAGAGAAAGTATGCAAAAAACTTTTGAAACAGGATATACATGGTTCTGGTCAAGAAGTCGTCAGGAGCTTTGGAACAAGGGTGCGACTTCGGGACATCTTCAGAAAGTTATTGATATATACGCAGATTGTGACGATGATACTTTGCTCATTACTGTTGAACAGACGGGTGCAGCTTGTCACACAGGAAATCATACTTGCTTTTTCAAAAAATTAAAATAAGAGGTATTTATTATGAATGACAGAGAAGTTCTTTCAGCACTTTATGCTACAGTAATCAACAGAAGAGATAATCCAAAGGAAGGTTCATATACTTGCTATCTTCTTGATAAAGGACTTGATAA
Organism: Ruminococcus sp.; assembly: GCA_036306945.1. GTDB lineage: Bacteria > Bacillota > Clostridia > Oscillospirales > Acutalibacteraceae > Ruminococcoides. The sequence continues at coordinate 23,139 of JAXJYO010000062.1, forward strand.
GATCCTCAAGAAAGTAGGCGAGGAGTGCAGTGAAACTATCATAGCCGCTAAAAACGGTGATAACGGTGAAACTGTATATGAAATAGCAGACCTTATTTATCATCTTACTGTTATGATGGTTCAGCAGGGAATTGACCTTGAAGATGTTCTTGCAGAACTTGATAAGAGAAGCGAAAAAACAGGGAATTTAAAGAATTTCCATGTTGTAGATAAGAATTCTTGATAAAATGCAACGTGATGTTGCATTTTGTTATGGCAGACCAATCGAGGGTATAGCTCGATTGTTTAGGAGAATTCTCCTATAAAGTAAAACAGAAGCCCTATGACTATGTCATAGGGCTTTAAATAAAACTATGTAATAATTAAGCGTGAGCAGGAACAAATTTAGTAACAGCTTGTTTGAAGTTGTCGTCAGGTTCGTTTTCAAGAATAAGTTCCATAGGACGAGAAACATCTATTGAAAATACTCCGATTAAGGAGTGTGCATCAACTGTATAATCACCGCTTTTAAGCATCATCATAACATCAGGAAATTTAGCAAGGGTTTCAAAAATTTCGATTAATCCGTTTTTATTTTCAGCGGCTATCGGCATTGAGAACAAAAGATCACCTCATAAAAGTTTTATTATCTTGATATATATTATCATTATTTTTTGCGATAATCAATGCAAAATAATGTTTTTTTGTAATTTCAACTATTTATATAAAAAAGGAAGATTTTTAGATGAATTTTAATATACTTACACTCGGTTGCAAAGTCAATCAGTATGAATCTCAGGCTATGCGTGAAGATATGTTGCGTCACGGATATGAATTGTCTGATAATAAAGACATTGCAGATATAACGATAGTCAACAGTTGTACAGTGACTTCTGTAAGTGATGCCAAAAACAGAAAACTTATCAACAGAATCCGCAGAATGAATCCCGACGGAATAATAATTCTTACAGGATGTATGCCTCAGGCATTTCCCGATGAGATTGAGAATTTCAAGAATTGCGATATTGTTCTCGGAAATGCAAAACGTGCTGAACTTATTCCTGCAATTGAAAAGTTTCTCAATGAAAAACATGGTTTTGTAAACATTACCGAGCACCCTTGTAAGAATGAGATTTTTGAAAACCTTTCTGTTTCATCTCTGGGTGAGCACACAAGAGCGTTTATCAAGATAGAGGACGGATGCAACAGATTTTGTTCTTATTGCATTATACCTTACGCAAGAGGCAGAGTGAGATCCAAATCGCTGATCGATTTAAAAACTGAAATTGAGAACGTTGCGTCAAACGGATATAAAGAAGTAGTGCTTGTAGGAATCAATCTTTCTGCATACGGACTTGGTGAGGATTTTGACCTTGCAGATGCAGTAGAAACTGCTTGTGGGGTTGAAGGTATTGAAAGAGTTCGACTCGGTTCAATAGAGCCTGAACAAATGGATGAAAAGCTTATTTCTCGCCTTGCGTCACAAGAGAAGTTCTGTCCACAGTTTCATTTATCACTTCAGAGTGGTTGCGATAATACATTAAAGGCTATGAACCGCCATTACGACAGTAAAGAATATGCACAGATCGTAGAAAATCTTCGTAGGAATTTTGATAATTCTTCAATGACGACTGATGTAATGGTTGGATTTGCAGGTGAAACGGAAGAAGATTTCAAAGCATCAATGGAGTTTGTTAAAAGTATCGGTTTTGCAAAAGTGCACGTTTTCCCATATTCTCAGAGAAAAGGTACAAAGGCGGCTACAGCCCCTAATCAGGTAAATCCTGCTGAAAAAGAGAGAAGAGCAAAGCTTATGGGTGAACTTGTAGAAAACTCTCGTCTTGAATTTCTAAATTCTCAGATAGGACTTTGCGAAGATGTACTTTTTGAAAGACTTCGCCATGGTTATCTTGAGGGTTATACTAAAAACTATACACCTGTTCACGTTATTTCCGATGATGGAAGCCTTTGTGGTACAATCAGAAAAGTAAGGCTTGTGAGTATCGTGGAAGATTGTTGCATTGGTGAAATAGAATGATGAGCAATAATTTTGTATTTGGAATGTATCCGAATGGTTATAGAAAAGCTATAGCAAAATATTTCGTAGATTTTGCATTTCAGGTAAGCTGTTTTCATCAACAAGACTTGAATAGCTGTAAAGCATAAAACCGCTTGTTGTATCCTCATTTTTGATAATGTCGTACTCCTGAGCAAGTATATCATCATCGTCCTGCCATGTGCCTTCATCATCGTCTGTACAGGCTTTGTATCCTGCAAGACCTACATACAGATCAACGCTTTCGTCATATTCAAGAGATGACCAGCTTTCGAGGCAATCTTCAAATGTAAGAGCCGGATTTTCAAGGCTGAAATATATTTGAGGGCAGATATAATCTACAAAGCCTTTGCAAGTGCTCCATGATTTAACATCGGCATACAATTTATCATTATTACTGATGTTTCCTTGTGGCGATATACCAAACATAACGTCATTTTTGATACTGTGAATTCGTCTGTAAACCTCGCAAATAAGCATATTTACATTTGTTTTTCGCCATTCATCAATGACCATACAGTTTTCTTCACCTACTGATGAAACATATGCTTTATACTCGCTTTCATCGTTGTTTTCAATATCGGTAGGATAGAAGTAATCATCAAATTGAATACCATCTACATCGTAGTTTTTTACGATTTCTTCTACGCCGTCGGTAATAAGCGTTCTCGCATCATCATCTGACGGATCAAGAATAATACCGCTTTCGGTTTCTATACCCAGACTTTTGTTTTTTATGTATGGATTATCAGATGATAATTCTGACGGAGTTTCATTCAGCGTTACTCTGTATGGATTTATCCATGCGTGTATTTTAAGTCCATATTCATTGCATATTTCACACATAATTTCAAGCGCATCATATCCGGGATCTTCACCCTGTGTGCCTGTGAGAATATGTGACCACGGATAATATGAGGATTTGTATAACGCATCTCCAAACGGTCGAACCTGAACGATAAGTGTGTTAAAGCCATAACCTCTGCAATTTTTCGCAATTTCATCGAATTTATCTCTGAAAGCTGTTTCGCTTTTGTCCTGTTCATTTACCATGCTAAGTTCCATATAAGTGATCCATACACCACGCATTTCCTCTGTATTGAGAGGAACGCTGTCTATGGTTGCATTGCCGTTTTCAGTAGTTTTGTTTTCCGAAACAGTCTGTTTGCTGTCTGTTTTTATCGTAATATTTTCAGTGTTTTTTGCGCTGAACGCAATTACACAGATAAGCACAACGATTGATATTACAAGCGGTATGACCTTTTTAAAATTCAAAATTATCATCCTTCGGAGTTTTTATGAACGTTATATTTTATATTCTGATAATCTATTTAATTATAATCAATATTATCTCTGTTGTTGTAACGATATACGACAAGTATTGTGCAGTGAAAAAGCATTGGCGCGTCAAAGAAAGCACGCTACTTTTGTTGTCTGCAATCGGCGGAAGTGTAGGTATGTATCTGACAATGCAGATCATTCGTCATAAAACAAGACATATTAAGTTTATGCTTGGAATTCCCGTAATATTAATACTACAGGCAATAATTATATTTTTTATATGGAGAGCGATTTATGGCTGAGCAATTGAAATTTATCGTTCCGAGTAAATATGACAATGTAAACGCACTTCGTTTTTTCAAAGAGTATTGCGGTTTATCTTCAAGAATGATAACACGCCTTAAACGAGAAAAAGACGGGATTTTGATGGACGGAAAAATTTTGCGTACTATTGATTTTGTTCATACGGGAAATATTGTTCTTATAAATATGCCGGACGAAAGTTCTGAAATCATTCCCGTAAAAGGGACTTTGGATATTGCATACGAAGATGAACATCTGCTCATCGTAAATAAGCCGCCATCTATGCCGGTGCATCCTGTAAAACAGCATCAGCAGGATACCTTGGCAAACATAGTGTCTTATTATATGAAAAGCAGGGGAGAAAACTATGTTTTCAGAGCACATAACAGACTTGATAAAGATACATCAGGTCTTGTTGTAATTGCCAAAAACAGATATTGTGCAAATTCACTCAAGGATACTGTTGATAAGACATATTATGCACTTTGTCACGGAAAAATTGAAAAAGGAGGAACTGTAAAGGCTCCCATTGGACTGAAAGAAGAGTCAAAAATGGTTAGGTTCATTCTTGACTACGGCCCTCCTGCAGTTACTCATTATGAGGTCATCAGCTCTTGTAATGAATTTTCATTTATCAGATTGAAACTTGAAACAGGGAAGACGCATCAGATTAGATGCCATATGGCATCACTCGGTCATCCTTTGCTCGGAGATGATTTATATGGCGGAAGCCTTGAAATTATTTCAAGGCAGACTCTGCATTGCGGAAAAATTGAACTTATTCATCCTGTCAGCAAAGAAAAAATTACAGTTGAATGTGACTTACCCGATGATATGAAAGATATTTTAAAAATACTAAAAAAAGAGGATTGATCGAAATTTTCGGTCAATCCTCTAATAATTTAAAACATTTAATTTTGTGTTACTTCATAAATTTTGAAACCGTCAATGTCATTAACCTGATTATAAGTTACGATATTGCCGTTTTCAGCATAATTCTGAGTAAAATACCTTTCTTTTCTGAAAGTGATATTTTTATCAATAACATAAATCTTGTTGTTTGTAAGCACAGCTTCATAGATATTCTCAGACATATTTCGTTTTCTCAAAATTTCGTTATGATGAAAATATCCGAATCCATCGACATTCTCAAGGAAAGAATCCCTGAATCCCCATAATGGATGCATATAGTTTTCACTGTACTTTATATATTCCGTAGAAGTTGCTACGTCAAGCACATAATATCTGTCGGGATGTCGGTCAATTTCAGAGAAAAGACTCTGAGGCTTATCCTTAACATTTATCGGATTATAGTTAACAATATAAGCAACACTGTAACTTGTCAGCAAGAATGCAATACTAAGCCCTGATAAAATAACAGTTCTTTTTTTAACACCGGTACAAGAATCTTTGAATCTTGGACGAAGTTGTTCAAAATTAAACGAATAAAGCAAAAATACCAACATTAGCAGCCATATTCCGTAGATATGATAATTCTGAATCGAATAATAGTATCGTAATATAAGGCTTGATATAAATCCGGTGAAAAGATACAGGAAAGGGAAGAAGGCAAATCTTCTTTTTTGCAATATAATAAATAAAACTGAAATAATTACAAAAGCAAATATTATTATTGTGTAGCTGTCAAAAAGAACTATATGACCGGCTATATCCATAAAAATATTTACTGCCGAGAACAAAAGATTTTTGCTGTTTTCTTTTTGCTGAATTTCAGAAACAAGCTTTAAAGCATCGATATTTAATGATTTATCTGCATCATAATAACCATTTTTAAGAAGTTCATAATCGCTTTCGGTAGAAATGCCTATTTCGTTAAATTCATCAATATGGTCACTGTAATCGGGAAAGGGAAGGTTATTTATCGAATCGGTAAGGCTTGCATATTCATAATAATCAGATGCTTCATCGGTTGCATGATTGACTGATAAAGAATATTGATTCAGCCCCATAACCACAAGTATTACAAAAGCAAAAATAAGCAGAAACGGTCTGAAATACCAGAAAAATTTGCGAAACTGAATCTTATATTTTCGCTTTGAAATCATATCACCTATAAAAAATGCTATACCGAAAGCAAGCGCAATAAAGAAATATCTATAGTCAAGGAATGAACCGAAAGCTATTTCAGTAACACCTATCCAACAGGGAAGATTATATCTTTTGTTATGAACTGCATTAAGTATAAGAAGAAAACCTGCGGTAAGAAGAACAGCAGAAGTTTTACTGCTTTGAATAGCTGAATAATGATTAAGTGAAAACAAAATATTCAGAATAACAGAAACTACAAAAGCCTTTCTTTTGCTGTATTTATCAGCAAAAACAAAAGTTATTGAAATAAATGATACACAAGATAATAAAATCTGAGCAAGTACAAAGCAATTAAAGTCTGAAAAAGCATACTGAACAGAACCGATTAAAGTTGAAAGAATATAATTGATTGTATTGCTGTAGTAAAAATGATTTTTGCAAATATACAAAGAATTATAAAAATCATTACAATCATCATATGAAAATGAAGTTATCTGTATGCAGAACAGCATAATCATTATATTAAGAACTATAGCGAAAAGCCAGTTGCTTTTCAAAATACTCAATATTTTTTCCTTCATAAATTATCTGCTCCTGAACTTAATTTTATCTGTAACCTTTTTCTTTCTGTTCGTTAATAATAAGGTTTAGGTTAGCTTGCTCGTATTTATTAAAAGTAACATATTTACTGAATTCATCAGATGTGTATTTAGGCTCATACCATGACTTTGAATTGAAATAAGCAGAAAGGCTTGAGTCCTTAAAAATTCTGCCTCTTCTTGCATAAATTTCGTTAAGTGCAAGATTAAGATTTTCTCTGCTGAGTGAAGAAACTTCTGACTCGCTCAGATAAGCAGAAGCACTGTTTGCAAAGATATAATCATCACTGCCTGTGTTGTTGTTAATAGCCTGAACTGCTGAGCTTTCCTCAACAGCAGCTTCAGTTTCTTCAATTACTTCTTCAGGTCCAAGCGAGATATCAAGAGTTACTACAGCTCCTGATGATGCAGTTGCATTTCCTTCAGGACTCTGAGCAATTACATATCCTGCCGGCCATTCTGAACTATATTCATAATTACCTTCCTGAACAACAAATCCTTCCTGTTCAAGAAGCTTTTTAGCATAACTATAACCATATCCGACTACAGGAATAACATTCTTTTCAGCTGAAATCGTTGTAGGTGCAACTGTTGTTGTCGGAATAGTAGTAACGGGTTCAGTAGTAGCAATTTCAGTTGCAACGGTTGTTTCAGGTGCAGTTGTTTCTGCGGATGTATTTGATTTGCCTGAAATTCCGCTGATTATACAGAAAGCAACAAATCCGAGTGCGGCAAGAATTACGATAACGCTTATTGCAATTATTACAGCATTTTTCTTACGGTTTCCTGTTGATTCGGCAGGTTCATTATCAAGTTCTTCTTCAAAAACATTATATTCCTTGTCATTGTCAACATCATATTCTGTTTTTTCAGGTGTTTCTGTCTTTGGTTGTGCTGAAACATTTTCTTCAAAGTAATCGCCGTAATCTTTTTCTTTAGCTTGTTGCTGAAAGCTTTTAGCCTTTTTCTGAACCTCGAAATTGTCAAATACATCGTTATCTGATACAGGCTCTTCAATGATTTCCGGAACCGGAATTTCGGTTGTACTTTCAGTCACGATTTTATCATTTTCAGGTTCAAAGATTTCTGTGACTTCTTCGACTTCAAAATTTGATTCAACAAAATCTGATTCGTTCTCATCTTGAGCGACTTCAATAACAGGTGTTTCTTCAGCAGGAGCGTTTACCGGTTCAGGCTGAATTTCCTCGGAAATAGGAGTGTTGTTTTCTATAGCACTCGCAACAGGAAATACCTCATTGGCAGAATTTGCATCACTGTCAAACTCTTCATACTCAAACTCTTCAAATACATTGCCGTCAAAATCTGTTGTTTCAGGAATAATAAGATTTTCAGGCTTTGAGGTTATAGATTCGCTTTTAATTGAAGTTAAGGCGTTTTTGATGTTGCCTGCATTTTTCCATCGATTTTCATTATTTGGCTGACAGGCAATGACAATAACACTTTTAAGCTTTTCGCTTCCGTGAGCAGGAGCAGTTACCGATTTACCATCAAGACGCATTTTTATTGCATCATCTTTAATAACGTTCTCAGACTCAAAAGGAAGGGAGTAGTTATTACTCATATAATACATAATAAGACCGAGAGAGTAAATGTCGGTGGTAAAGTCTGCATCCTTTTTGTTATGGATTTCCGGTGCAACAAAAGAAAAATCAGAAATTTTGCTTTCAAAATCTGAGAAACCGCCGATTTTATATTTGTTGTCTGATGTAACAAATATATTTTTTGTTGAAAGATTTCCATGATAAATACTGTTAGCTTCAAGTTTTTCAAGTATAGCACTCATCTGGATACCAAAATCAATAATTTCATTTTCATCGAATGACTTTGAATCCATAACTTCGCTTAATGATTTAAGGTCTTCCGTAATTATAAAAAGCTCAAGCTTTTCCTTTGCAGGTGTATTAACAACCACAATATCAATATAATTATAGCTATCACCTGATTTTGAAATTCCTTTAAGAAATGCAGCTTCCTCGGTGATAAAATCTACATTTTCACTTGTATATTCATCTCCGCAAAGTGTGACATATCTGAGGTTTGCAGAAACAGTTGTGCCATCATATTCTTTTTTACTGATTTTATAAAGCTCATTGTCGTTATCTTCAGATAAACGAGAAATTATTTTCCATGATTTGAGGTTCTCCGGTAATTTTACAAATCTTGACATTTAAACATCTCCTTATTTTCTATTGTTTTATGCTAAATTAAAGTGTAAATTCGTATTATCCAATATATTATACCATAAAGCAAATATTATTTCTATAATTTTATGAAATTAATTACTATTATTTGATTCACCTAAAAAATCGAGTGCCTCGTACGCAGTTCGTGCGGACAGGCACCATATTCTTATACAGTAAAAAAGGACGGAAAACCGTCCTTAAAAGCTAAAATCATTTTATATGTATTCTTTCTTTTTTTCTGAGTCCTGCAATTCCGCCAAGTCCGCCTGAAATCAGTGTTGCGGCAAGTTTTATCAGAGTAATAATTGTAACTGAATCGTTGCTCTTGGTAAGACCGATTATTGTCACAAGCATAAAAATAGAAAGTCCTGTTATAAGGCCTGCCGTAAGACCGGCAGATTTTGTGATTTTAGTAGTGATCATTCCGCCTAAAAATGTTCCTACAGCGAGAATTGCAACAGTAACATAATTTGTGATATCGGCAGGGAGCAGACCTGTTGTCAGAATAATAACAGTAAAAACGCAAGTTAAAATGACTGAAATCAGAAGTCCGCAAACTGTACCGAATAAGACTGCTTTAAGCAGAAGTTTTTTGTCCGACATAAAAAACACCTCTGAATATAATCTGTTAGATTATATTCAGAGGCATCAAAGTTAATGCAGAATTATTCGTTTGTTGAAGTTTTTGGTTCAACATCGTCCTTCTTTTTCTTACCAAAGAAGCTTTTCTTTTCAGGCTGAGCAGTTGCAGGCTGTTCCTTGACTGTGTCAACAGTTGAGATACACCATTTTTTAAATTTCATCTTAACTCTGTCTGAACCTGTTTCGATAACAATAGCATCTTCGTCGTCCTTTATGGCAACAACTCTGCCCATAATACCGCCGATTGTAGTGATTTCGTCACCGATTTCAAGTGAGTTGCGCATCTGAGCTTCTTCTTTTTTCTTCTTTGAGTTTGGTCTGATTAAGAAGAAATAGAGAGCAGCAAAAATAGCAACATAAATTACGATCATAATAATCATACTTGAACCGCTGTTTGCGTCTGTTGCCGCTGTGTCGGCGAGTTTTGGTAAAAAGTTTGTCATATTCTTCATTCCTTTCATACAATATTTTGATTATAACAGTTTTGAAAAGCACTTTCAAGGTATTTCATAAAATTTTTACATTAAATTCTTACACCGAGGATATTTCTGTACTTTTCATAAAATTGAGTAAATGTACCGTTATCAAGTTCATTTCTGATAATTTCCATAAGATTATTGTAAAAATATAAGTTATGAAGCACTGCAAGACGCATACCGAGCATTTCGCCGCTTTTAAGCAGATGCCTTATATATGCTCTTGAAAAATTACGGCAAACAGGACAATCACAATGTTCGTCAATCGGCTTGTCGTCAAGCTCGTATTTTGCATTGTTAAGATTTCGTACACCTTCCCATGTGAAAAGCTGACCATGTCTTGCGTTCCTGCTTGGCATTACGCAGTCAAAAAGGTCAACTCCTCTTGCTACGCTTTCGAGAATATTCACAGGAGTTCCAACTCCCATCAGATAACGTATTTTATCTTTGGGCGCATACGGTTCAACAGATTCGATGATTTCATACATAACTTCGGCAGGCTCGCCTACAGCAAGTCCTCCTATAGCGTATCCGTCGAGATCAAGATGAGCGATTTCCTTCATATGATTTATTCGTAAATCTTTATAAGTGCCGCCTTGATTAATACCGAAAAGCATTTGCTGTTTGTTTATCGTGTCATCAAGACTGTTCAATCTTTTCATTTCCGTAATACAGCGTTTCAGCCATCTTGTAGTTCTCTGAACACTGTCCTTGGTATATTCATAGGGAGAAGGATTCTCTACACATTCATCAAAAGCCATTGCAATGGTTGAGCCGAGATTTGATTGAATCTGCATACTTTCTTCAGGACCCATAAAGATTTTATGACCGTCAATGTGTGAATTAAAATATACGCCTTCTTCTTTGATGTTTCTGAGTTTTGCAAGTGAAAACACCTGAAAACCGCCGCTGTCTGTAAGAATAGGGCCGTCCCAACGGGTGAATTTGTGAAGTCCGCCGAGCTCTTTAACATTTTTGTCGCCGGGTCTGAGATGTAGGTGATATGTATTGCACAACTGAACCTGACATTTTATATTCTTAAGGTCGAGCGCAGAAACACCGCCTTTTATAGCACCGCAGGTTGCAACATTCATAAAAGCAGGAGTCTGAACAGTTCCGTGCGGAGTAACAAACTCACCTCTGCGTGCTTTGCCTTCGTTTTTTAATAATTTATACATAATTCCTCCTATGAAATGAACATGGCGTCGCCGAATGAGAAAAATCTGTATTTTTCTTCAACCGCTGTTTTATAAGCATTCATTATATTATCATATCCGCAGAAAGCCGATACGAGCATAATAAGCGTACTTTCAGGTAAATGGAAATTAGTTATAAGTCCGTCAAGAACCTTGAATTCATATCCCGGATAAATAAAAATATCGGTAAATCCGTCACAGGGTTTGATTTCACCGAAGAAAGTGGCGACACTTTCAAGTGTTCTGCATGAGGTTGTGCCGACAGCAATAACACGTCCGCCGTTTTTCTTTGTTTCATTTATAAGATCTGCGGTTTCCTTTGGAATTTCATAATGTTCGCTGTGCATTTTGTGGTTAGTAACATCATCAACTTTCACAGGACGAAAAGTTCCAAGTCCTACATGAAGTGTAACATAAGCGATTTTAACACCTTTTGCTTTGATTTTATCCATAAGTTCATTTGTGAAATGAAGTCCTGCTGTAGGAGCAGCTGCCGAACCTAATTCGTGGCTGTAAACAGTCTGATATCTTTCTCTGTCTTTGAGTTCCTCAGTAATATAAGGGGGGAGAGGCATCTGGCCGATTTTATCAAGAGTGGCAAAAAAGTTTTCATCACAACCAAAATTAACAATTCTGTTGCCGTCCTCTTTTACTTCAATTACTTCAGCTCTGAGAAGACCGTTTCCAAAAGAAAATTTAGCACCTTCTCTTGCTTTTTTGCCCGGTTTGCAAAGAGTTTCCCATTTATTTCCGCTTATCTGTTTAAGAAGAAGGAATTCAACTTTTGCACCGGTTTCATCTTTTATGCCAAAAATTCTCGCAGGAAGAACTCTTGAGTCATTGCACACAAGCAAGTCGCCCTCATTAAGATAATCAATTATATCATAAAAGTGCTTATGCTGTATTTCTTTGCTTTCTCTGCCAAGAACAAGAAGTCTTGAACTGTCCCTTGGTTCGACAGGAGTTTGTGCAATAAGTTCTTTTGGTAAATCGTAGTAAAAATCGCTTGTTTTCATTTTATCCTCACATCATACATAAAATTTATTTTTCATTCATATCAGTAAAATAATTGACAATGCATTTCATAAATGGTATATTATAAATTAATAATGGGTAGTTTGGCTGTTCGTTTAATAAATTAATATTAAACAACACACTGTTTCTATAATATAATATTTAATCGAATAAGGCAACTGCTTTTTTAAAATTTGTTTAATTCGGAGGAATTATTGTGAAAAAGTACAAAGTAGGTATTATCGGAGCTACAGGAATGGTAGGTCAGCGTTTTGCGCTTTTACTTGAAAACCATCCTTGGTTTGAGGTAACTGCACTTGCTGCTAGCGCAAGAAGCGCAGGCAAAAAGTACGGCGAAACTGTTGAAGGCAGATGGCATATGACTGCTGAGCTTCCCGAAAAATACAAGGATATGGTAATTCTTGATGCAGAAAACGTTGAAGAAGTAGCTTCAAAAGTTGATTTCTGCTTCTGTGCAGTAAATATGAAAAAAGACGAAATTAAAGCACTTGAAGAAAAATACGCAAAAGCTGAGTGCCCAGTCGTTTCTAATAACTCTGCACACCGTTTTACAGAAGATGTGCCAATGGTTATTCCTGAAATCAATGCAGATCATATCAAGATTATTGAAGCTCAGAGAAAACGTCTTGGCACAAAAAGAGGTTTTGTAGCTGTTAAATCAAACTGTTCACTTCAGAGCTATGTTCCTGCAATCAATCCACTTAAAGAGCTCGGCGTTGATAAGGTTCTTGCTTGTACATATCAGGCAATCTCAGGCGCAGGCAAAACATTCAATACATGGCCTGAAATGATAGATAACGTAATCCCATACATCGGCGGTGAAGAAGAAAAATCAGAAAAAGAGCCGCTCAAGATCTGGGGTAAAATTGAGAACGATAAGATCGTTAATACTGATGATATTTCTATCACATCACAGTGTATTCGTGTTCCTGTTTCTGACGGACACACAGCAGCAGTATTTATGTCATTCAAAGATGGCGTAAAGAAGCCTACAGTTGATGAAATCATCAAGATTTGGGATAACTATCAGGGCAGAGCTCAGGAACTTAACCTTCCAAGCGCACCAAAGAAGTTCTTACACTATTTCAGCGAGCCTGACCGTCCGCAGATCAAGTCTGAAAGAAATCTTGAGAACGGTATGGCTGTATCAGTAGGCAGACTCAGAGAGGATACACAGTACGATTATAAGTTCGTATGTATGTCACACAACACATTAAGAGGCGCAGCAGGCGGTGCAGTTCTTCTTGCAGAACTCCTCTGTGCTGAAGGTTATATGGACTAATTATAACGGAGGTAAATTATGGCTGACCACATTTTCACAGGTTCAGGTGTTGCTATTATAACACCGATGAAGTCTGACGGCAGCGTTAACTACGAAGTTCTTGAACAGCTTCTTGAATTTCACGTTGCTAACGGTACAGACGCAATTATTGCCTGCGGTACAACAGGTGAAGCCGCTACTCTTTCCGAAAAGGAGCATTGTGAAGTGCTTTCTTTCGTAGCAGAGAAGATTAACGGAAGAATCCCTGTTATTGCAGGTACAGGAAGTAATGATACTTCAACTGCTGTTATGCTTTCAAAATCTGCACAAAAGACAGGTGCAGATGCACTTTTATGTGTAACTCCATACTATAATAAAACTTCACAGGCAGGTCTTATAAAGCATTTTAACGTTATTGCTGATTCAGTAGATCTTCCTATCATTGTATACAATGTTCCGTCAAGAACAGGCTGTAATATTCAGCCAAAGACATATGTTGAACTTTGTAAGCATCAGAATATTGTTGCTACAAAGGAAGCAAGCGGCAATATTTCACAGGTAGCTTTGATTCGTTCACTTTGCGGCGACAAGCTTGATGTTTACTCAGGCAATGATGACCAGACTGTACCGTTTATGTCACTCGGTGCTCTTGGTGTAATTTCAGTTTTTGCAAATATTTGTCCTGCAGAAATGCATCAGATTTGTCAGCTTTGTCTTGATAACAACTTTGCTGAGGCTCAGAAACTTCACTTCCATTATCTTGAGCTTATGAATGAACTTTTCAGCGACGTTAATCCTATTCCGATCAAGACTGCAATGAATCTCTTCGGTTACGATGCAGGCGAATGCAGACTTCCGCTTGTACCGATGAGCGTTTCAGGTTATCATAACCTCAAGGATTGTCTTGCAAAGTATGATTTACTTGGTAAGCACGCAAAATAAAATTCACTTAATACCGCACATTTATTGTGCGGTATTGTTTTAAAAGGAATATAAAAGGGGAATGTAAAATGGTTAATATTGCAATTGTCGGCTGTAACGGCAAAATGGGTCATTTTGTTGCTGAAGCAGTTGCTCAGAATAGCGATGCTATAGCTATGTTCGGTGTAGATGCTTTTGGAGAAAGCTCATATGACTTTCCTGTATACAAAAGTTTTACTGAGATAACTGAGGCACCTGATGTAATTATAGATTTTTCAAATCCTGCTGTACTCGATGGTATGCTTGAGTATGCACTTGAAAATTCAGTTCCTTGTGTTATCTGCACAACAGGTTTTTCGGCTGAACAGATAAAGAAAATTGAGGATGCTTCAAAGAAGATAGCCGTGTTCCATTCAGGAAATATGTCACTCGGCATCAATCTTCTCATAGAACTCACAAAGGAAGCAGCCAAAGTATTGGGCAACTCTTTTGATATCGAAATTATCGAAAAACATCATAATCTCAAAGTTGATGCTCCAAGCGGTACAGCGCTTATGATAGCAGACGGAATTTCAGAAACTCTTGAGAATGAACCTCAGTATGTTTATGACAGACACACATACCGCAAAAAGCGTTCAAAGAACGAAATCGGTATTCATGCTGTAAGAGGCGGCACTATTGTTGGAGAGCATGATGTAATTTTTGCAGGTCACGATGAGGTTATTACAATATCTCATCAGGCTCAGTCAAAGGAAGTTTTTGCAGTAGGCTCGGTAAATGCTGCTGTATTCCTTGCCGGACAGAAAGCCGGAATGTACAATATGGGAAATCTTCTCTCATCAAAAATGAACTGATATTTTTACTTTGCACGGCAGAAATGTCGTGCATTTTTCTTTTTTTGAATATTTTCAGTTGAGTCACATTGCACATAGTTTTATCATAAACTGTAATAAAGTAAATTATTCAGAAAGGTGAAAACTATGGAAAATAATCTGATAATGTTCAGTTCAGTAACCCTCGCAATGCGAGCAAAGGATTTATTAAATAAAAATAGAATTGTATGCAAAGTAATAAGAACACCCGTTCACCTGAGAAATAAGTCATGCGGATACAGTGTTCTTGTTACGAATAATTTTCAACAAGCAATGGATTTAATCAGTAGCAACAGAATTCCGCTGTTAGGGATTGCTGCTGTTGATATAAGATGATATATTTTGATAACGGTGCTACAACTTTTCCGAAACCTGAATCGGTTGTTAATGCAGTAAATAATGCTTTGCGATATTATGGAGCTAATCCGGGCAGAAGCGGACATAAAATGTCAATGAAAGCATCGGAAATTATGTATGAATGCAGAAGCAATGCCGCTAAACTGTTCAATATTGATTCGCCTGAAAAAGTCGTTTTTACACCAAATTGTACAGTAGCGGTAAATACTGTAATACGAGGCTTGCTCAAAGAAGGAGATCATGCAGTCATATCATCTCTTGAGCACAATGCAGTTGTTCGACCTCTTGAATTTATGAAAAAGTACGGTGTTGAATATTCAGTAGCTGATTATGTACCTTATGACGATGAAAAGACGATTGATAATTTCAGAAATGCGATAAGAGATAATACAAAGCTTGTAATTTGTATTCACGCATCAAATGTTTTCGGTGTCAAGTTTCCTGTTGAACGAATATCTGCATTATGCAGAATTCATGGTATCTTGTTTTGTCTTGATGCCGCTCAAACAGCCGGAGTGGTGCCGATTTCTCTCAAGGATAGTTGCATTGATTTCCTTTGTACCTCAGGTCACAAAGGCTTATACGGTCCTATGGGGACAGGTTTGTTGATAATAAATACTGACAAAATTCCTGATAGTCTTTATCAAGGCGGAACGGGAAGTATGTCGTCAGATAAATCACAGCCGGAAATTCTTCCTGATAAATTTGAAAGCGGAACTCCAAATCTTCCGGGAATAGCAGGATTGAATGAGGGAATAAAATTTGTTCTCAGAAAATCCACAGAATCTGTAGAAAAATATGAAATGTCGCTTGCACAGCTTATGTATGACAGATTGGAAAGAATAAACGGCGTAAAATTATATACAAAACGTCCTGATTCTGATATTTCCGTACCCGTAATTTCATTTAACATTGATGAGCTTGACAGTGAAGAAACTGCCTCAATTCTTAACAATAAGTATAATATTGCTGTAAGAGCAGGACTTCATTGTGCGCCTATGGCACATGAATTTTTTCAAACAGATAAAAGCGGAACTGTAAGGGCAGTTGTTTCCGTGTTTACTGACAAACGACAAGTTATATATTTTACAAACGCTGTTGCGGATATCAGTAAATTCAAAAAAGCAATGAAAAAGGTTGCAATTAATGTATAATCTGTGTTAAAATATAAAGGAATTATTAAATTGGGGAGGGTTAAAGCTTTTGGAAATTTTTGATACTTTTATTTCAATTGTAAAGACTATTCAGATTCGTGATATCATTGATATTCTTGCAATTGCACTCATAATTTTCGGCTTATTTAAGCTTATAAGAGAAACCCGAGCCGTTCAGTTATTAAAAGGCGTTATAGTTCTTTTTGTAATATATGCTGTATCTTCTTTGTTTGGTCTTGTAATGTTATCAACACTTTTACAAATGTTTTTTGAAGCGGCTGTTGTGTTGATTGTGGTAATATTTCAGCCTGAAATCAGAAAAGCGCTTGAACAAATGGGACGTCAGAACACTTATAAAAAATACATTAAGATTTTTTCAAAACACGGAAAAACCGATGAGTGGAAAAAAGCTGTTAAAAAGTCAATCATAGATGCAGCAGATACTTCGCTTCTTTTCTCACGTTCAAAAACCGGTGCTTTACTTGTTTTTGAAAGAGAAACGATGCTTTCTGATATAGCCGCAACAGGCACTATTCTTGATGCGGAAACTTCAGTTGCACTTTTTGGCAATATTTTCTTCAATAAAGCACCTTTGCATGACGGTGCAAGTATTATTCGTGACGGCAAATTGTTTGCCGCAGGTTGTATTCTTCCTCTTACAGATAACAAAAATGTAGATATCAATCTCGGTACACGTCACAGGGCGGCTCTTGGTATAAGTGAGCAAAGTGATGCTGTTGTGCTTATAGTAAGCGAGGAAACGGGTATAATATCCATTGCCATAAACGGAGTTTTATTGCGTAATTTTACAAGAGAAACTCTTATCGAAAAACTTGAGGAACTTCTTCTTGAGGAATACGCAGATAACGATGATAACACATCCGATGAAAAGGGGGAGAACTGATTTTGAAAGAAAGAAAATTCTCCCTGAACAATTTGATGCAAAACAGTAAATTTATCTTTGTTATTGCCATTCTCATATCAATTTCTATTTGGATATATATGAGTTTAGGCTCAACAAATGATACCGATGTAGTGCTGAGTAATATTCCTATTCAGATCGAACTTTCTGATGAGGCAAGAAACAACGGTTTGCAGATTTTTTCGGGTGATGAACAGACCGCATCTGTTACGGTAACAGGCAACAGAGCAATTCTCGGTTCAATAGACTCGACCGATGTGACAGTTACTGCGGCTGCAAATTCAATCAACTCTTCTGGAAATTATTCCCTTCCTGTTTCTGCCGCAAAAACTAATCCGTCAAGTAATTTTCAGATCACTTCTGCTGTAGTGCCTTCGACAATCAACGTGGTTGTTGATTATTTACGAGAGAGCACCTATCAGATTCAGGACAATAATGTTGTTTACAAAGTTGCTGACGGATATTACGGATTCACGTCACTTAGTTCTAAGTCTATCAATATTTCGGGTCCTCAGACTGAAATTTCAAAGATTGATAAAGTCTATGCAGTTGCTTCAATAAGCGGTACTCTTACTGAATCTGTTTCAACCGATGCTGAAATCGTTTTGTATGATAAAAATAACAATAAGCTTTCTACAGAACTTTTCACAATGGATATGACGACCGTAAAAGTAACTGTAACGGTTCTTCCGGAAAAAACAGTAAATGTAGAACCTGTGTTTATCAATAAACCAAGTGGTCTTGAAATCACTGATGATATGATCAAGATTGAGCCTTCGGAAATTCTGCTTGCAGGTCCGTCTGATATTATAGAAAATACAAATACTGTAAATCTTGAAGCGATTGATTTTTCAACTTTGCTTCCTGAAAAGAAAACTTTCCCATCGCAGGGTATTGATATTCCGACAGATTGCAAGAACCTGAGCAATTCTACTACAGCAGAAGTTACTCTTGATCTCAGCAGTTTGACAAGCAAGAAATTTACTGTAGATAAATTTACGGTAGAAGGACTTTCGGATAGTTATAAAGCTGATGTTACACAGAAAAACATTTCTGTTACAATTTGCGGTCCTAAAAGTGAAATTGAAAAACTCGAAGCTTCTGATATTACGGCTGTAATTGATACATCTGCTTCAGAGGGTACTACAGGTTCTGTTCAGATGCCGGTAACATTCAAAATAAGCGGCGCAAAAAGTTGTTGGGCTTACGGTACCTATAAGGCAAATTTGACCATAACGGAAAAATAAAATTTATGCAGACAGCATTTGCTGTCTGCATTTTTTTACTGTGTAGGAAATTGCTCGGTTATGCTCGGGCACAGAATAATTTTAAAAGATGATGCTATCTGCACGAATTGCGTGCGAGGCACTCGCATTTTTTATAAATAATAAAATATAAATTTATACATATTTGCATTGCGTATAGCAAAATGAATAAAAAATGCAATTTGAGATTATTTATTTGTACAAAATATATTAAATGATATTGTAATGGTATTTTTTGAATGATATAATAAATACGACTTGAAAATATTAAAAAAAGGAGTGATCAAGTTGAAAACAAATCGTAAAATCATAAGCATATTAATTGTCGCAGTAATGGTATTTTCTGCATTTACTTCAGCAATTTCAGTATCTGCGGCAACAACAGGTTCTCAGGTTTATTTCGACAATTCGGAATACAATTGGGAAAATGTGTATGTGTATGCTTACGGAACAAAAAACAATGCTGAATGGCCGGGCGAGCTTATGGAAAAAACAGATGACGGTTTATACACTATGACTTTCCCGTCAACTTATAAGTCAGAAAGCATTATTTTTACAAACGGACTTGAAAAGGGAGAAGGTAAGGAACAATATCCGGAGGCAGCAGGACTTGCTTTGAAAAGCGGAGAATGTAAGCTTCTTACAGCAGATTTGCAATGGGTAGATTACGGTAAGCCTGATGATCATGGTTACGGTTTCTGCTACACCGCTTCCGGCACAGCTTTTTCTGAGGAAAAACTTGATATTAAGCTTGGACTTAAAAATGCTGAAACAGGCTTTTATTCAATTGACGGCTCTGCCCAGAAATCTTTTGCAAATAACGATGTGATTTCTGTTGGCGAAGGCAAAAAGGGAAACTCTACCGTTACAGTTGATTTGTATGCTACAGGCGATGATGGTGTTGAAACTCAGCAGACATACACTTTTAAAAAGTCATTCACTGAATCACAGACAACATTTTCTTCTGCATTAGACGGTCATACAACAGAAGCTGAAACAGGTTATTATTCAACTAACCCGGATTTACAGCTCGGACAGTATAAGACTATCACTGTTGACGGCGATGTAAGTGATTGGGACAGCTCAATGATAATTGCACAGGGCGTTGCAAATGATGACCCAAGAGTTTATATGCCTTCTTCAATGCATGAACAGCCATGGGATGCTTATGCGCTCTATTGTGCATGGGATGACGATAATCTCTACTTTATGTGGGAAATGGCAAACACAACATATATTGTTTCTCCAAGCGATAACTTTGCGGCTTCGAACGAAGCAAGACCATGGAGAAACAGTATTCCGATGTATCTTGCATTATCAATCAATCCTACGAAAAAGTCAACCGGTAAGGCTGTAGGTACAAACAGCAATGGCACAACATATACAAATCCATTTGTTTGGGGTTGTGATAACGGCAATGCCAAGGATGGCGGTACTGGTTTTTCAACAAACGTAGATACGCTTATCGCCTTTGACTCAAACAACTCAAACGGCGGTGCATCAATATACAAAGCTGATACACTTGATACCGACGGAACATATATGTTTAACTATGACACAAGAATTCCGATAGGTGTAAAGTCTTATCAGGCTCAGGATAACCAGAATGGCTTTAAAATCAAGTATGCCAACGGAACCAAGAGTGATACTTTATACGGTGTAAACGGAGAAAAAGGCTCAAGATTGCTTGGTGACAATACCGATCCTAACTCAAATTGGGTAGATTTCTTTGATCTCGGATATAAAGATTCTTACGGCTTTATTTATGAAACAGCAATTCCGCTTGAAAATCTTGGAATCGACAGAGAATATATTGAAAACAAAGGTATCGGCGCAATGTTGATACTTACATACGGTACATCAGGTATGGACACATTACCTCATGATCCTTCAATGCTTGATAATGCAAATGTTGAGTACAGTTACGATAGCTCAACATCTCACGAAAAGGAAGATGTTGACACAATAACAGTTCCGCTTGCAAGAGTTGGTGAGTTATTAAGTGATACAGTAATCAACAATGCACCTCTCGAAGTAAACTTCGGTGCTGACGTAAATTCAGGACAGGAAGTCGGAACAAGCATTACACTATCAGCTGATGCATATCACGCAACAGGCAACGCAACATATAACTTTATGATAAACGGTGAATCTGTTCAGAATTCAACTGATAATTCATACACTTGGACACCGACTGAAGCAGGAATTTATGATATTTCAGTTACAGTAACAGATGAAGACGGAAATACCTGCACATCAAGTAAAATGTTTACTGTTGGAAGTGTATCTCAGGAATATGAGCTTGGCGATGTTAACCTCGACGGATATGTTAACGTAAAAGATGCAACTCTTATTCAGAAATATTCGATTAATCTTTGTGAGTTAAATGAAACTCAGGTAAAACTTGCTGATATTGACGGAAACGGCACTATCAATGTTATTGATGCTACTTGCATACAGAAAAAGATTAATGGTTTAGCTTATTAAACATAAAAAGTCCCTTGTTTATTTATTGAAACAAGGGGCTTTTTTGCGATTAAATTTTAATTCTGCTTTGACTTCCTCTTCTTACACTCGCAGTATCCATATCGTCCATATTATGATTTCTTACACTTTGTACAAGTCCTAAACAAATCAATGTACTCAATGCCGAGGTACCGCCTGAACTGAAAAGCGGAAGCGTGATTCCTACAACAGGAAAGAATCCCAATACCATTCCAAGATTAATAATCGTCTGTGACGCAATTATTGCAAATACGCCACAACAAATGTATTTGCCCTGAACATCAGTTGAATTTCTTGCATTCATAATTACTTTCATAACTATACCGAAAAGTATAAGCAAAAGAATCATACATCCGATGAATCCAAGTTCTTCTCCTGCAACAGTAAAAATGAAATCATTTTCCTGTTCAGGTACTATTCCGTATTCAACTCTTGAACCATTATAAAGTCCGCTTCCGCTTACTTCACCGCTTGCAATTGAAACTTTTCCCTGATATTGTTGCCAACCGTAATTAGTCATCGAATTACCGTCAATATCAAATAAGGCAAGAATTCTGTTGCGATGCTCATCATTCATAAAAAAGTTCCATATTATCGGAACTCCTACAATAAACATTCCGCCAAGAATCGCAAAATATCTCAGTTGAACTCCTGCGGTGAAAGACATAATAAGAAATATAAATCCAAAGATCAAAACCGTACCGTCATCACCTTGAATATGAATTATAGCCATTGGAATAAGTGCGTGGAAAACAAGTGATATAACTCCAAAAATATTATGAATTAAGTCTTTTTCATTGATATAGGAAAGGTGCTTGGAAAAAGTAATAATAAAGCAGATTTTTATAAATTCAGATGGTTGGATTGTAATGCCGCCGGGCAGTTCAATCCAAGCAGTGTCATCAGTACCCGCAACCTGAATTCCAAATATAAATACAAGTCCTGCAAGAAACACTGCAATCAGTGCCGCAAAATACCATTTTCTGATAAGAAACCTGTAATCTGCTATTGAGATTATTATTGATGCTCCCAGACCAAGAATAACTGCAATCAACTGTGTTCGTAAAAAGTTATAATTCCCCGAACGCTGCATACTTGAAATAAGTAAAAGGCTGTAAATCACAGCAAAGATCGTAAGAAGCCACAAAACGAAGTCTGTTCGCTTGAAATAATCGATAAGTGAATGTGAAATTTTATTCAAAGTAAACGCCTCTTGAAATAATATATAAATTGAATTACAATATCATTATATTAAATTATCCCCATAATATCAAGTATATTTACAAATTGGAATAATACAAGCTTTATAGTTTGTTATAATAATAACAATAATGTATGGAGGTGCTTCAGTATGTTATCAGATATTGAAATAGCTCAGCAGGCAAAACTTTTGCCGATTAAAGATGTAGCCGCTCAGATTGGTATAACTGAAGATGAACTTGAGTTTTACGGAAAGTATAAGGCAAAACTTTCGGACGAGCTTGCACAGAGAGTTCAGTCTAATCCTGACGGTAAACTTATCCTTGTAACCGCAATCAATCCAACCCCTGCAGGTGAGGGCAAAACAACAACAACAGCTGGTCTTGGACAAGCAATGGCTAAGATAGGCAAGAAGGCTGTTATTGCTCTTCGTGAACCATCACTTGGTCCTGTATTTGGAATTAAAGGCGGTGCAGCCGGTGGCGGTTATGCACAGGTTCTGCCAATGGAGGATATAAATCTTCATTTTACAGGTGATATGCACGCAATTACTTCTGCAAACAATCTTTGTTGTGCAATGCTCGATAATCATATGCAGCAGGGCAATGAACTTATGATTGACCCGAGAAGAATACTTATTAAGCGTTGTCTTGATATGAACGACCGTGCATTAAGAAATATAATTGTAGGTCTTGGAGGCAAAGTAAATGGTATTCCGAGAGAAGATAATTTTATAATTACAGTTGCATCTGAGGTTATGGCAATTCTTTGCCTTGCAAATGATATAGATGATTTGAAGGAAAGACTCGGTAAAATTCTTGTTGCATACACATACTCAGGTGAACCCGTTTATGCAAAAGATTTAAAAGCTGACGGCGCAATGACTGCATTACTCAAGGATGCAATCAAACCGAACCTTGTTCAGACACTTGAAGGAACTCCTGCGATTATGCACGGCGGTCCATTTGCAAATATAGCACACGGATGTAACAGTGTGCGTGCGACAAAGCTTGCTATGAAGCTTGCTGATTACTGCATTACTGAGGCTGGATTTGGTTCTGACCTTGGCGCAGAAAAATTCCTTGATATCAAATGCAGATACGCAGAACTCAAACCTTCTGCAATTGTAGTTGTTGCAACCTGTCGTGCGCTTAAATATAACGGTGGTGTGCCAAAGTCAGAGGTTTCCAAAGAAAATCTCGAAGCACTCAAAAAGGGCATAGTAAACCTCGGTGTTCATATTGAAAATATGCGTAAATACAACGTTCCTGTAATTGTTGCTATCAACCAGTTCGGAACAGATACCGAAGCTGAACTTGAATATATCGAGAACTATTGTCGTGAAAACGGTGCTGATTTTGCTCTTTCAAATGTATTTGGTAAAGGCGGAGAAGGCGGAATAGAGCTTGCACAAAAAGTTGTAGAAGCTTGTGAAAAGCCTTCTGATTTTACACCAATTTACTCTCTCGACCTTTCAATCAAAGAGAAGATAGAAAAGATTGCTTCATCAATTTACGGTGCAAGCAAAGTTAATTACACAACAGAAGCTGAAAAGGCTATCAAAGAGGTTGAATCTCTCGGAGCAGGCGAGCTTCCGGTTTGTATTGCAAAAACTCAGTATTCACTTTCTGATAATCCTGCACTTCTTGGTGCACCGAAGGATTTTGAAATAACTGTAAGAAACGTAACTCTTTCAAATGGAGCAGGTTTCGTTGTAGTCTATACAGGTGACATTATGACGATGCCCGGACTTCCAAAAGTTCCTGCTGCTCACAGCATTGATGTTGAGAACGGCAAGATAGTCGGTTTATTCTGATATGGTTAAAATGATTTCAAAAAGCACTGAAGACACCGAAAGAATCGGTGCTTTAGTTGCTGAAAAACTTACAGGCAATGAGGTTATTGCGCTTTTCGGCGGACTCGGAATGGGTAAAACAGCTTTTACAAGAGGTTTTTCTTCTGCACTTGGGGTAAAGGACGGAGTTTCAAGTCCGACTTTCGCCCTTGTCAACGAGTATCACGGAAAATTCAATATCTACCACTTTGATATGTACAGGGTTAATACATGGGAAGATTTGTATTCGACAGGCTTCTTTGATTATATTGACAATGGAGTGCTCGTTATCGAGTGGAGTGAAAACATTGAAGGCGCATTGCCGGAAAATGCAATCAGAATAAATATTTCAAAAGGTGAAACTGACAACGAAAGAGTTTTTGAAATAGAAGGTGTTGATATACAGTGAAAATTCTTGCTGTAGATACATCTGCAACATCAGCATCAGTCGCTGTTGCAGAAGAAAATAAAATAATCGGTGCTTTTTCAATAAACACGGCATTAACACATAGTCAGACACTCATTCCTATGATCGAAGAAGTTATAAAGAAAACAGGAATTACATTTGATGATATTGATGCTGTGGCTGTGAACGCAGGTCCGGGTTCCTTTACAGGAGTCAGAATCGGTGTTGCGGCAGTTAAAGGGTTAGCATTCAGTAAAAATCTGCCGTGTGTATCTGTTTCAACACTCGAGAGTATGGCTTACAATATGCTCGGAAGTGATTGCGTTGTGTGTGCAGTTATGGATGCACGATGCTCACAGGTATATAATGCATTATTCAAAGTTAGCGGTAATGAAATTACAAGGCTGACAGATGACAGAGCATTAGCACTTACTGATTTAAAGCTTGAACTTGAAACACTTGAAGAAAAGGTTGTGCTTGTTGGTGACGGTGCACAGATATGTGCTGATTACCTCAAAAACGAGCTTAAAAACGTTTTTCTTGCACCTATTAATAACAGAATACAAAATGCTTCTTCTGTTGCTTGTGCGGCATTTAACAAGCTAAAAAATAATGAAACAATGACCGCAGCAGAGCTTATGCCTACATATCTCAGATTACCGCAAGCACAGAGAGAACTTAATAAAAAATTGGGGGTTAATACGAAATGATAGCACTCGGATGTGATCACGGCGGATACAATCTTATTTGTGCCGTAAAAAAATATCTTGATGAAAAGAACATTGAATATAAGGAGTTTGGAACATTCAGCACTGACAGCGTTGATTATCCGATTTATGCCTACAAAGTAGCAACAGCAGTTGCAAGTGGTGAATGTGAATGTGGAATCCTTTGTTGCGGAACAGGTATCGGAATTTCAATTGCGGCCAATAAGGTCAAGGGAATTCGTGCTGCAGTTGTAAACAATGAATTCGGCGCTGAAATGACTCGTCGTCACAATCATGCAAATATTCTTTGTATGGGAGGAAGAGTGACTACTGAGGAAGATGCTGTTAAATATACGGATATATTCCTCAACACTCCTGAAGAAGGAGATAGACACGACAAGCGTCTTGCAATGCTTGCAGAAATTGAAAACGGTACATTTAACGGTTAATTTTATTAAAGACGTTCAGTATTCTGAGCGTCTTTTTTTGATTTATTTGAACCAATAATTTTATATTTCAAATTTCGGACAGGGTACAATGTCACGTTATTTTTACGATTTGACAGTTATTACATAACTGTAATAATTATTAAATAATATAAAAAATAAAGCTTTTAACATAACTAACAATTTTCCACAGATGAAAAATACTCTTTTAACATAATTAACATCTTTCCACAAAAGAAAATAAATGAGTTTATTTTGTATAATATGTACTTAATAGTTTTACAAACATTGTTTAATATTACTATATAATTATTGATTTGTAACTTAATCTGATAAAAAATTTCAAAATTTTAAATTTATTTACAAAAAAGGCTTGTTTTTTTTCTTATAAAGTATTATAATAACATCACAATGTTTTTAAAGAATTTTAAAAAAGAATTATAATGATTTGGAGAGAGTAAAAAATGAGACTTCGTAAGCAGGAACTCGGAGATAGAAATCTGGTAGGAAACCGTGTTGAACTTGTAAGAAAGCAAAAGGGTATGAAGCAAAAAGAATTGCTTGCACAGTTGCAGGTCAACGGTGTTGATATGAACGCATCAGGTCTTTCTAAACTTGAAGGACAGATCAGATTTGTAACAGATGTTGAACTTGTTGCATTAGCTGACATTCTTGAAGTATCAGTGGATTATCTTCTTGGCAGGGTAGAGAAGTAATAAAAATATCCAATAATCTTACATATATCTTTTAGGTCACACAACACATAAAGGGAAGCTGTACAATGTATAGCTTCTTTTTATTTATGTTTTCTTTACATTAATGCAAATTAATTATATAATTGAGTTATCATAGATTTGGAGATACATATGAAAGACTTTAGCAATATCAAATTCAACGGCACTTTCCGTGATTATCAAAGTAAAATTCTTGCAAATGCCAATAAATATCTTCAGGACGGCAGAGTTCATATTGTTGCTGCACCGGGTAGCGGTAAAACTATTTTAGGTCTTGAACTTATCAGAGGGCTCAATGCGCCTGCACTTGTGCTATCTCCATCTGTTACGATTCGTCAGCAGTGGGGAGAACGATTTGAAAGTAATTTTATTCCGAATGAAGAGAGTGCAGAAGGTTATGTTTCTTATAATCTAAAGAATCCTGCTCTTATAACTTCTGTTACATATCAGGCACTTCATGCGGCTTACAGTAAATCAACGCTCAAGAATGAAGCTGATGAGGAATGTCTTGTTCAGGATGATGACGAAGATTTTTCTTCATTTGACCTTGTAAAAACTGTCAAAGCCTGCGGAATACGCACAATATGTCTTGATGAAGCACATCATCTCAGAAGTGAATGGCAAAAGGCTTTGGAAGGATTCATAAAAGAACTCGGCAGTCATATTGTATTAATATCCCTTACTGCAACTCCTCCGTATGACAGTACACCGAATGAATGGAAACGGTATAAAGATTTATGCGGTGAAATTGATGAAGAAATTTTTGTACCTCAGCT
The DNA here is from genome assembly GCA_036306945.1 of Ruminococcus sp. Taxonomy (GTDB): domain Bacteria; phylum Bacillota; class Clostridia; order Oscillospirales; family Acutalibacteraceae; genus Ruminococcoides. Next base: position 50,319 of record JAXJYO010000062.1, read on the forward strand.
TGTAGCTCAGAAAACACTTTGCCCTCATCAGGATTACATATATTTTAATTATCCTACTGATCAGGAAACAAAGCAACTTATAAATTATAATCAGAATGCAGTTGCATGCACAAATAAAATCATTCAATCGGGGTTGGTGAATAAAGCGGCAGAAAATTGCGGATTGATAAATAACTTCGCAACAATAGAAGAAACGGTATATGAGAATCTTGACAGTTTCAAGGCTTTGATAAATATTGTAAGCAAAAGCGGAATGAGGCTTCCTGCACATTTGTTAAAGTTAATTGAACATAATGGTGTTGTACCTGATTTTACGTTATCTGATGCAGAAAAAGCCTTTCAGCTAATACTTGATAAACCTGAATTATTTTCAGAAACAGTATCTGAAAGCATTCGCACGGAATTGTCGCAATATTCATTGATTGATAAGAGAAAAGTATGTCTTACTTCAAATGATAAAATTAATAAAATGCTGATGTCATCAATTGGTAAGTTAAACAGCATTAATAAGATCGTCAAAACTGAGTTTGCGCAGTTAGGTGATAAACTCAGAATGTTGATTCTCACAGATTATATTAAAAAGGATATGCTCGGAATTATTGGCAGTGATACCGAAATATCATCAATGGGTACTGTTCCGATTTTTGAATCGATCAGAAGAAATTGCAACAGCAATACAAAACTTGCTGTTCTTTCGGGAACACTTGTTATATTACCAAATCTCATTTTGAATGATGTTGCGTCTATTGCAGACAATCAGCAGATAGATATGAATGTGAATCCTATTGAGAATACAGCTTACAGCAGAGTTATTTTTTCAGGCTCAAATAAAAACAAAGTTGCTGTTATAACAGAAGCTTTTCAAAAAGGACTTATAAATGTACTTATCGGAACAAAATCACTTTTAGGAGAGGGTTGGGACTCTCCGTGTATAAATTCGCTTATTCTTGCAAGTTTTGTAGGTAGTTTTATGCTTTCTAATCAGATGAGGGGAAGAGCAATAAGAATTGATAAGGCTGATCCCGAAAAAACATCAAACATTTGGCATCTTGTAACTGTAGAACCTGATGAACTTGCAAAGAAGAACAAAGTGAACAGCATATACGAAATTACAGGTACTGATTTTGAAACTCTGAAAAGACGCTTTGAATGTTTCCTTGCACCTGCATATAGCAGTAATGTAATTGAAAGCGGCATAGGCAGAGTGGATATCATTCAGCCGCCGTTTAATAAGGAAGGCTTTGACAGAATCAATGCCGCTATGCTTGCAAAATCTACAGATAGGGAAGCAATGAAAGAAAGCTGGAATACAGTAGTCCGAAATTATGCACATAAGCAGATAGAAGAGGTTACCGAAATTCCTGTTGCAGTACAGCCAAAAGGCTTTACGTTTGTTAACACTCTTTCTTTGATACTCATAGCTGTTTTGTTTGTAGTTTTTGTGATTGCAGGTATTTTTGTTGCAAAATCAGATATCAGTATTATATTAAAAGTTCTTTTGTATGCTGTATTTCTTTTAATTACGGGTATTCCTGCATTAAAAAATATAAAGAAGATAAAATCCTTCTCCAACGCTTTAAACTCGGTAAAAACGCTCACAGGCTGTCTTTTGGACACACTTAAAGTTACGGGTGATATTCAGAGCAAAAATTCTTATGTAGATGTAACTCAGACGGGGACGCAAGTTTTGTGTTCACTAAGCAATGCAACCGCCCACGAAAAGAAAGTTTTTTCAATTGCAGTTTCGGAATTGCTTTCTCCGATAGATAATCCACGTTATCTTCTTATAAGAAACGGAAATTATACGCATAGCTTTGCTTGCCCGACAATTATCGGAAACAAAAAGGAGAACGCACAGTTACTTGCAGATACCTTAAAGAAAAAAGCAGGCGATTTCAGAGTTGTTTATACACGAAATGAAAACGGAAATAAAGAACTGTTGAAATGTAAAAAACATTCATATCTTAATACGAATTCAAAATCAATTAAATCCAAGAAAATGATAAAGTAAAAAGGAGCCACTCGGCTCCTTTTCTTTAATAATAGATATAAAAACCTTGAGTTTTATGCGTTACATAAACTCAAGGTTTTGTGCCCCAACATTTTTATTATAACATAAGAAAAACGCCAATACAATACTTTTTAACGAAATAAAGTTTTTAATATTTTAAATAAAAGTGTTGACAACACGAAGAAAGTTATGTATAATATAGACAAAGAAAAGGAACTAAAGGAGGTCTTAAATATGAAAATTAAGAAACCTTTAATAAGACACATCAAAGATTATTTACGGAGCTTACCCCCAAATGCATAAAACCGGGTACAGTAAGTAACGGTTAAGGCTAACTTGTTTGTGTCGAAACAACTGATCATTTAGATGTTATAAAACATAGTGAAATTATAAATACGATCAAGTAATAGTGTTTCGGAAATTACTTAACCAGTCTGAATTTTCTTATTGTATGTAATAGTATTTAATATTTACCATATTTTAATTTAGTGGAGTTTTATAAATATTATTAATGAATTTAAAAGATTCATTTGCAGACTGAAACGTCCCAATAAGTGAATTTTATAAATTTGCTGATTGTGCTCGGATAAACTGATTATAAGAGATAATTTAATATATATTGGAAATTTATTTACGGTGGTTAGACCAATGAGAAGTTAAGTTTTTAAATTGACGACTTTAATGAATGGAGAACAGTCCAATGTAAGCGTAAGTTTTTTATATGACAAAAAATACATTACAAGGAATGAGTCCAAAGAACAGTTTAATTTAACTTAAAATGTCCTGAAATCAAACTTTACTGATATTTTAAATTCCTAATCGGAAACAGGACAAAACCATAATAATTATTTCAATAAGAATAAGCGGTGATTGTAGTAACAATCACCGCTTTGTTTCGCTTAATAGGGAAGACAGAGTAAAAGAAATCCGCTATACTTTTTGCATAGCGGATTTACAGAACAATAAATTATTCAATTCCAAGAAGTTCTTTTGCTGACTTTACAAGATCATCACAGATACTTTCAGCATTTTCTTTATTTTTTCCAACAGCAGTAATATAAAGCTTAATTTTAGGCTCTGTACCGCTTGGACGGATAATAACAGCATTATCTCCTTCAAGATTAAGAGCAATAACGTTTGATTTAGGAAGCTCAATCTCAGTGCTTTCGCCTGTAACAATATCAGTTTCTTTCTTCAGGAGGTAATCACTTACCTTGACAACCTTGTAATCATTAACTGCCTTAGGCATATTTTCTCTTACACCAGACATAATGTCGGCCATTTTTTGCATTCCTGCAGCGCCTTCAAATTCAAATGAGTAAGTTTTATTGAGATAGTAACCAAATTCTTCATAAAGACTATCAATAACCTCTGCAAGTGACTTGCCCTGCTTTTTATAATAAGCAGCCATTTCACAAACGAGCATTGATGCAACAACAGCGTCTTTATCTCTTACATAAGTACCTGAAAGGTAGCCATAGCTTTCTTCAAAACCGAAAAGATAGCGATTTTCTTCGTGATTCTTTTCAAGGTTAAGAATTACTTCACCGATATATTTAAAACCGGTAAGAACGTTCTTGAGTTCACAGTTATATTTCTCACAAAGTTTATTGACAAGCTTTGTAGAAACGATTGTCTTGACAACAACAGGCTTTTCAGGAAGTTTTCCGCTTTCTTTCTTACATGAAAGAATGTAGTTTGTAAGCATTACACCGTCTTCGTTACCTGTGATAAGTCTGTAACTGCCGTCATAATCCTTTACTGCAATACCAACTCTGTCAGCATCAGGGTCTGTAGCAAGAAGAAGATCCGGCTGTTCCTTTTCACAGAGTTCAAGACCTTTCTGAAGAGCTTCTTTGATTTCAGGATTAGGGTATGGACAAGTTGTAAAGTTACCGTCAGGAAGTTCCTGTTCCTTTACAAGTTTAACATCTGTAACGCCGATTTTGTCAAGAATTCTTCTTACAAGCTTGTTGCCTGCACCGTTGAGTGGTGTGTAAACAACCTTGAGGTCAGCATCTTTGCAAATTCCCGGATTTACCTGCTGCTCAAGAACTTTTTCAAGATAAGTGTCATAAACACTTTCGTCAACATATTCAATCATACCTGACTTAACAGCTTCATCAAAGTCAGCGATCTTAACATCATTAAAAATATCAAGTTTGCAGATTTCGTTGTAAACAGCAGCAGCAGCAGCGTCGGTCATCTGACAACCATCTTCACCGTAAGCTTTGTAACCGTTATAAGCGGCAGGGTTGTGGCTTGCAGTAACCATAATACCGGCCTGACACTTGAAATAACGTACAAGGTATGAAAGTACAGGAGTAGGCTGTAACTCTTTAGTGATGTAAACCTTGATTCCGTTTGCGGCAAGAACTTTTGCTGCTTCGATCATAAAGAGATCAGCTTTGATTCTGCTGTCGTGTGAAATAGCAACTGAACCTTTGCCGTATTTGTTGAGAACGTAGTTTGCAAGACCCTGTGTAGCCTGACGTACAACATAGATATTCATTCTGTTAGTACCAGCACCGATAATACCTCTCAAACCTGCAGTACCGAACTGAAGTGAAGTATAAAAACGCTCATGAATTTCATTTTCATCATTTTTGATGCTTTCGAGTTCAGAAATTAAATCCTTGTCATCAGTAGCATTTTTACACCAATCTTCATATAACTTCTTAATATCCATATTATATAACTCCCCCGATAATAATTTTAGTTATATTCACAAACAACCGAAAATTAAACATATTTTCAGCCAATACAATAGTTAATATACCATAAATAAGCAAAAAATACAAGTTTTATATTGACGATAATTGAGAATGACAGCTGTATATTTTAGTAAATTTTCTCAAGTTTAAAGCTTACATCGTTCTCTATAACAGAATATCCGTATGCAGAAGCCTGATTATATACATTTGTAAGATCCCATTCAGAGTCCTTTGGAATATAAATGTATGTTGGCTTTCTTTCAGGATTCAGAGCATAGTAGGTTTGAAGTCTTTGAATACTTGATTCTCTTTCACCTGAAATCCACGCAGAGAATGTGGCATATGGGAAATCTTCAACAGCAAGATATGTCCAAGTTCTTGCTGTAAGGAAAAGTATGTTATCCTTTTGCTTATTATCGTAATAATTCAAATCATTATTTATATCTTCGTATTTACAGAAGTTATCATAATTTGTGTAAATGCCTTTTGCCGGACCGGTTGAAATTTCACTTGTGAGAGTTTCAGGTGAGCCTGTTTCCCAGAAGCAATGCTCAGCCTTTGCTGTAATCTGAACAGCACCCTGCATCACGATCATTAATGCTACAAAAACAAAGCTGAAAGCTTTTACAGCCGGAGCATATGTTATATTATCCTCAGATGTTCGCATTTCTCTTAAAAGCTGTGCAAGGAAAATGTAACTTGCAATGTTACCTGCTGTTATAACCATTGAGATTACATAAAAATATTGGTTTGATGAGAAACAGATTGCAAATGTATAAATGATTGAAAGAATGAACAGACTTGCAAATAGCTCCTTTGGTTTTTTATCACATAAAATGTATGATGTAATTCCGATAAAAATGAGTGGGAACATAATCGCATTGTAATAAACCGAAGCTACCTGAGGAATGAAGAGAATGTAGCAGAATATTACAATAGCAGTTGTTATGATAAGATAAACCGAGCGATGAAGTTTTCTTTTACGATCAAAAATCATTACAACAAGCATTGCGAGATAACTGTAAACAGCTATATAAAAATGGGTGTGACATTCAAAAATAGTCTTGAAGTATAAATTGAGCCTTGTACCCAAAGCAATCTGCGGATGTTCAGGGTCAGTCATAAGATAGGGAAGATATTCCATAATCTCGCTAATACTTACTCGTGAAAGTGCAAAAACAAGGAAAACAGCCGCAAGTGCAAATATTCCTATACTAAAGAAAAGGAATGTTTTGCCTGAAAAGAGTTCGCTTTTGAGCACAAACTTAGTTTCTTTATTTTTTACCAGATAATGCACAATTACGCACAATCCGTATAGAACATAAGCTACAGCAAGATACGGACAGCAAAGTACAGCCCCTGCAAAAGCAACACCGCTTATGATAAGAGGAAGTTTTTTCTTGTAGCTTGCCGTGCCCATAATTACGCCACTTAGTGTAACAAGGTCAAGACCCATAGTGTTATAGCTCATAGCCATAATATTATATGGTGTATAGATAAAGAAGAGGGCACAGGCAAATACAGAAATATAGCCGTATTTTCTCAGACGAATATATATTGCAATTGAAACAGCGGCGTGGAAAAAGACATACATAAATCTTGCCGCAAGAATAATACCCTCGGTTGAACCTGTTATAGTAGTATAAAGCCAAGTGAAAGGCAATGTAAGGAATCCCGAAAGCTGTGATAGATGCCATTCATCGCTTATAAAAGCATCACCTAAAGTTAGTCTGTGGGGGATTGTAAGATAGAATGCTTCGTCATTTCCGCCAAAACCGTAAAAGCATTTCCAAAATGAGAAAAGCAATCCTCCTGCCATAAGAGCAATAAAGAGTATATCCTGCCATTTATTTTCTTTACTGCGCTGTTCTTTTATGAATGCGACAAGTTTTTTGAATAATATCTGTATCCATTTTGCAATGAAATTAATTATTGCAGAAGCAATAGCGGAGCAGATAAATACAATCGGAACCGTAACAAAATAGAATGGAAGTCTTGCTGTCATAGGTGTTACTGCTTTATTTAGAATAGGATAAACCACCGAATCAAATATAAATGACAGCAGATAAATACCGAGAGCAAGGTCAGAAGCTTTCCATAATGCATATTTTACGCCTGTTGCCCAATTATCAGTTTTGATTCTGCTTAAAAGCACAAAAAGTAAGACTGTGAGAACGTAAGGTTCAATACCATACCAATAAACATAGATTCCGGACTTGAAAGTTGTGCCGTAACTTCTGTAATAATTGAAAGAACTGAACAGAACTAATGAAGCAATTAAAAGAACAAATAAAGTTTTAGTTTTTAATTTAAGACCGTATTCACGGATATAACAGCCGGTAAAATAGTATGTTATAGGATAAAAGCCCATCCACCAATCAGGAACAAGAGCGGCAAAAGTATCTGAACTTTTCGGATCAGCCCACCATGTTGCAGTTTCAAAATTAAAGATATTCAGAGCAGTAGGGAGCACAGTAAGTAAGAACATTGTTCCTACAAGAACCATTTTATGTTTCTGACTGCCAAGTTTATTATAAGCAAGATTGAGAAACGGAGCAAGCAAGAACAGTCCGATATACATCTCAATATACCATGAGTAGTTTGCACCGGTAAAATCAAGCGTATCAAATAAGAAGTCAGATAACGAATAAACTTCGTGTTCGTATACTGCCTTAAATATCATACAGGCAATGGTCGCAAGTACGAAAACTATAAGAGTTTTAGCGATACCTGAATAATATTTTTTACTCAGTGTTTTTTTGCTCATAAGGTAACCCGTGAGCATAATAAACATAGGTACACAGACTGAAAACAATGTTCTCATAGTTACCATTATGTACATTTCCACGCCTTGCACGGTTTCACTGTAGAAGCCGTTATGCAGAAAGAAATGCACGGATAAAACCGTGAAAGCAGCCACAATTCTTATAATATCCATCGAAGTATTGCGACTTTGCAATTTCTTGATATCCATAAAACAGGTCCTTTCTTTGAAAAAAGTCATATTTATTATATAATAACATAAATTAGTGTTATTTACAATGAATTAATAGAAAGATAAGATAATTTTAATATCAAAAAATAAACGACAGACGATCACAAAAGTCTGCCGTTTTAAAATTTATTGAGTTTTGCGTTTTAATAATTTATTTTTTGCAAATTTTAATTTGCTTACCATATAATCCATACCGTCCGCCGATAACAATATAAATATCGGAGTGAAGTTATAAAGATATCTTGAACGTGTTTCCCAAATTATAAAGAAAATCAGACAAGCAAATACTATGCCTTTTAAGAAGGTCATCAGATTAATTTCAGGTTTCATGCATCCTTTAAAAATTGAAACACAAATCATAAAGAGCAGGAACAACTGAAAACCACAACTGTAAATATAGAAAATCAAATGATATTCACCATTATTAAGAACAAATTCGTGGAGAATATTTTCCCTGATTGGTTTCTCTATATGGTGTGAAATATAGTATGTTCCGTCCTCCCAAGTCCACTTCACTTTAGATGCAATGTGGGATATAAGACCCGAAACACCAAAATCTTCGATACGTTCCTTGATAACCTCAATATTTGCTTCCTGTTTTTCTTCTTTTGTAGGAAAACTCTGAGTATATTGGCTGTCCTCCAAATTGTAATGACCAAGACCTTTCAGTCCCATCATAATCCAGTGAGTGACAGGATATTCATATTTGTCGGATTGTTCTTCAGTTACGATGTTCATACTATTGAAAATCGCTGAATAGGCGACATTTATAGAGCCAAAGCCGACTATCAAAGCAAGTGAAAAGCATAAAATTTTCTTAATTCCGAATTTCAGAACAAGATAAACGATTGCTACAGCAAGCAAAATAATAATACTGCCCTTGAGCTTGAAGCCGATAAAAGTGAATACACCGCATAAGGCCATCAGAATGTATTTTTTATACTTTGTATCCGATTTAACTGCACATACAAACAAATAGATAGACGCTACGCAGAACGGCATTGAAATTGAGTCCGTATAATAATAGGGAACATAAGTGTAATACGGAGCAAAAAAGAAACATAAAGCAAGAACAAATATTGCTTTTCTGTTTCCGAAAAGCTTTTTCGCAGTAAATACAGTGAGTATAATCGCAATATTAATTGCAAATGCATTAAATACAACAGGTAACCATGTAGGTATATAACCGAAAATCAAGTAACCGATTCTGTAAATAAAAGAAAGTAAAAAGACGATAGCAAAATTGTTAGGATATCTTATCAGATAAACACTGCCTTTTTCACAATCCTGCTGAATGAGGTCAAAATTACCTGTTTTTGCAAAGTCCATAGAATACCTGTTGAGATATCTCATATCGGTAACAGGCTCCATCTGCAAAAGATACCCCATAAGCAACTGTATTGCAAGCATAACTCCGGCAACAGAAAAGATTATGATTTTGATATGTTTATCAGTAAGCTGTCGTTTGACTTTAATTTTCGGTCGTGTATTAAATTTCTGAATGAAAATATATACACCTGTTATAACTGCGAGCAATATAACAAAACCAAGAATCACAAGCAATCGCTCTTTAGTTGAATAACCAAGTTTTTCACTTTTAAATCCTGCAAGTAAAATACAAACAAATGTTGCACCAAAGCAAAGCAGAAAAACAATATGAAAAATGCGATTCAATACTTTAGATAATCTGTTTTCATTCATCAGTCTTCAAGAAACTCCTCAACAATAAATCTCGGACGATGTTTACTTTCAAGATAGATTTTTCCGATGTACTCACCGATAACACCGATAGCAAGAAGCTGTAAGCCGCCAAGAGCCCAAATAGAACACAAAATACTTGCCCAACCTGATACAGCTGTTCCGATAAAGAAGCTTATAAGTGAGTAAATTACCATAATAATGCTTATTGCGAATACAATTGCACCAAGACCTGTAATAAGTCTGATAGGCTGAATACTCATAGAAGTGATACCTTCCCACGCAAGGGCAAGCATTTTCTTAAGCGGATATTTACTTTCGCCCAAAAGACGTTCGGAACGTTCGTAGGTAACAATGTCTGATTTGTATCCGATGAGAGGAACCATACCTCTGAGGAATATATTAGTTTCCTTATACTGTGAAAAAGCCTCAAGAGCTCTTCTGCTCATAAGTCTGAAGTCAGCGTGGTTAAAAATAACCTTTGCACCCATTTTATTGAGGATTTTATAAAAAGCCTCAGCAGTAAAACGCTTGAAGAAAGTATCAGTTTCTCTCTTTGAACGAACACCGTAAACTACATCACAGCCTTCTTCATATTTAGCAACCATATCATCAAATGTGTTGATATCGTCCTGTAAATCAGCATCAATTGATATTACAGCATCAGCCTTGTCCTTTAAAGTCATAAGACCGCAGAGAAGAGCATTTTGGTGACCTCTGTTTCTGCTGAGCTTGATACCCTGAAAAACAGAATTTTCTTTATGAAGTTCACTGATAATACTCCAAGTTTTATCTTTTGAACCGTCATCGATAAAAACTATCTTACTGTCAGAAGTGATTTTTCCTTCGGACATCATATTGTTATACTTGTTTAAAAGCTTTTCAGCTGAATCCCTGAGAACCTCTTCCTCGTTATAACAAGGGATTGCAAGATATAATTTAGTCATAAAATCCTCCGTAATTTTATTAATTTCCTTAATTATGCAAAATAATGCATTAATAATAGTATTATAGTGCTAATACAATGTAATGTCAAGAAATTAGCACCTTTTGTAATTAAATGTAATTAATTTTAGTAAAATTCAAAAATCCTCTTGTAAAGAAAAATCAATTGTATTATAATAGAAAAAGTTAATAAACCCTATGGAGGTAGTTTTATGGCACAGAAATCAATTGCAGTACTTACAAGCGGCGGTGACGCACCCGGTATGAATGCGGCTGTCAGAGCAGTAGTTCGTGCAGGAATAAATAAAGGAATGAAGGTTTACGGTGTTTACCGTGGATATAACGGTCTTCTCAACGGAGATGTACAGGAAATGAATTTAAGAAGCGTTTCCGACATCATCGGCAACGGAGGCACAATGCTTTACACTGCAAGAAGTGAGGAGTATCCTACTCCTGCAGGTGTAAAGAAAGCAGCAGATTTTTGCAGAAGTTTAGATATTTCAGGTGTTGTAGTAATCGGCGGTGACGGTTCTTTCCGTGGTGCTCGTTTACTTACAAATGAAGGCGGTATCAATTGTATCGGTGTTCCCGGCACTATTGATAACGATATTGCTTGTTCGGAATACACAGTAGGTTTTGATACAGCAATGAACACAGCGATTCAGATGGTTGACCGTATCAGAGATACAGCTCAGTCACATGACCGTTGTTCAGTAGTTGAAGTAATGGGCAGACGTTGCGGTGATATCGCATTGCAGACAGGTATTGCAACAGGTGCAACTGCAATCCTTGTTCCTGAAGTTGAATACAATATTGAACGTGATGTAATTGCAAGAATCGTAAACACACAGAAAACAGGCAAAAAGCACTTTATTATTGTTGTAGCTGAGGGTGTAGGCGGAGTTCAGGACCTTGCAAAATATATTGAACAGCGTCTTGGCATTGAAACAAGAGCAACTGTTCTCGGTCATGTACAGCGTGGCGGTTCACCAACACTTCGTGACAGAGTTGTTGCAAGCCAGATGGGTTACAAGGCTGTTCAGCTTCTTGATCAGAATATCGGTAACCGTGTTGTTGTTATGCGCAACGGCAAAATTGTTGACCTTGATATCAATGAAGCTCTTGATATGGAACGTGTATTTGACAAGGAACTTTACGATACAGCGTTGGCAATTTCAATCTGATTTCAGACTATTTATAACTATGTACTCTCGGGCGGACAATGTTCGCCCTTGATTTTTATTTTCGAGAAACTTCTCGTTTGTGTTCGGGCATAGATAGATTGAAATATATCAAGCTGTCTGCACGAATTGCGTGCGAGGCACTCGCTTTTTATTCTAATATTTTTGAACACTGTGTTAAATTTCTAAAAAGGAATTATTATTATGCTTACAGACTCAAGAAAAATTACAGACGGACTAATTATTTTTTCTGCATTGGTTTCAGATTTTGAAAAGCTTGATTTTAAAAATGATGCACTCGCAGGAGTGCGTGCAAATTATTTTAACTCAAATATGACTCCCCAGCGTGACAAAACCGAAGTCACATTTGACAGCAAAGTTTATAATCTTTCGTATTTTATGGGAGAAAAACAACCATTTTCCTGGAAAATAACCAGAAATAACAGACCGTATCAAACAGTAAAAAAGGCAACAGGCGGTGTTTACTGTGTAATATTCTATAGTGAGAACGGCATAATAAATAAAAGACAGTATTTTGATTACAGCCATAATTGGCTCAGAACAGAATATTATGATAATTACTATGAAAATGTACTTGTTGCGGTTTTAACACCTAAAGTTATCCATAATATTACAGTCCTTGAGCTTGTTAATTTTTCGACAGACGGAAACAGAAGTTCAAAAATTCTTTATCCTTCTCTTGAAGCACCACGCAACAATTGTTCAGCTCTGATGTATTCAAATGTGGGAATGATCTGGTATGACGAATCATTCAAACCTGAGGATATGCCTGAATTTGAAACCTTAAAAGATAAATCTGTAAGTGAAGGTTTTGATTTCAGTGAATCTAAATTTTCAGATGTAAATGTAATCAGCGGAACTATTGACCTTTCTTCGGCTGACTATCTTGAAGATGATGATATATCGAAACTTGATTATGACACAGTTGACGAAATTGAAGATGTGGTTACCGAACAAGATGTATCTGTGGCTGATAGCGAAAATAAACCGTACTCAGCATACGATAAAATTGCAAGTATTCTCGCTGAAGCACATAAGTCAAATAAGGACCTTTTCGGAGAAATTCTCAATCAAACATCTAATGATATGTTTGATGATGAAAAAGATTCAGATACCGCAATATCTTCATCAGAAGATTCTGAAAATAAAACTGAAATCAGCGATGAAGAAGAAAACTCTAAAAACGAAACAAATATTTCGGAAAATGAACCATTATCATTGAATGAATCCGAAACTGAAGAACCCATTATTATAGATGATGATGTAGTTTCTGAAGATAAAAATGTTTCGGAATTTGAAAATTGCGATTCTGATATTGAATTTGAACATAAAAATGAATCAGCTTGTAATATAATTATTCAGACAAAAGCCGGACGTTATTCATATTACGGCGATGTCGACGAGAATAACGGTCGAACAGGCAGAGGAAGAACAGTAACACCTGACGGATTGACCTCTTATGACGGTGAATATCAGAATGATAAGAGAAATGGTTTTGGTGTTTGTTACTATAAAGAAGGTAATATTAACTATGTCGGTAATTGGGAAAACGGCAACAGACAGGGTTGCGGTACCGGTTACAGACTAAGTGATGGTACTATGCATTCAGGAAAATGGAATAACAATGCTCCCGAAGGTTTTGGTGCAAGATTTGATTCTGAGGGTAATTTTCTTGATGTTTGTTCATATACCGAGGGGAAAAGAAACGGAACAGGTGTTTCGTTTGATGAAAGCGGCAATGTAGTCATCAAAAAGTGGAAAGATGGAGAGGTAGTTTCAGAAATTGTAGTTAAAGACGGGGCGTGATTTATGGAAAAATTCAATGAAATACTTCTTAACTTGTTACCCACGGTGTTATCACTTGTTGCAGTAATAGTTATAGGTTACGTTTGCGTTAAGGTTATTTCAAAAATTTAAAAGAATATCCTTTTAAAAACAAGTATTGAACACACAGCAGTAACATTTATAATGTCATTAGTAAAAGTGGTGATGTATCTCATAGTTGCAATAACAGCTCTTGCAACTATCGGCGTCAATGTAGCGTCATTGATAACAGCTGTAGGTGCCGCTGCTCTTACAGCAGGCCTTGCATTACAGGATAGTCTGAGTAACCTTGCAAGCGGAATGATAATACTTCTTAACAAACCGTTTGTTGCAGGAGATATTCTTGAGTTTGAGGGGATAACAGGACGGGTAGAAAATATTAAGATATTTTTTACCACTATACATACACTTGATAATAAAATTGTTACGATTCCAAATTCAAAGCTTACCACAGACAATGTAATAAACTGCACGATGGTCGATAAGAGAAGGGTCGATTTAAAATACACAATAAGTTACGATGATGATATATCCAAGGCAAAATCTCTTATTTCCGACCTTATTGCAGAAAACAAAATGATTCTCAAAGACCCTGAGCCTGAAGTTCATGTCGGAAAACATCTTGACAGTGGCATTGAAATCGTTGTTTTTGCATGGGTAGAACCTGACGATTATTATGATGTATATTACTTTATGCAGGAGAGAGTTAAACTTACTTTTGATGAAAACGGAATTACAATTCCATATCCTCACCTTGTAGTAAAAAAGTAAGTTCATAATAAAAAATAATTAATAATTCAGAAAATACTACAGATAATAATGGTGTCGTTCAACGGCACCATTTTTTATATAAGGAAGAGAATATTTATGAAGAAAATTATTTGCTTAACCTTAACAGCAATGATGATGCTATTTGCATTCGCCGGCTGCGGAATGGGCAAAGCTGCTTCTGATGTGGCATCAGGCGCAGGAAGCGCTGTGTCAGATGCAGCATCGGGCGTAGGTAATGCCGCATCTGATGTTGTAGGAGGCAACACTCAATCAGCAACTGAAAATAACGGTGGTACTGTTACTGACCATGACGGTATCATTGGTAATGAAAATGCAACAGAGGCAACTTCAGCTACACATGACACAAACACAGTTGCAACTAATGCCTCTGATGCACTTATTTAAAGCAAATAGGAAGATTCCTATAAGCAAAAAGGCGGCGGATAATTCTCCGCCGCAATTTTTTACTGTATAGGAAATTGTTCGATTATACTCGGGCACAGAACATTTTGTGTGCAAGGCACTCGCTTTTTTCTTATAATATTATACTACTTTTTCAAGTTCGTGTCTGAGCTGACGTATGATTTTTTTCTCAAGTCTTGAAATATATGACTGTGATATGCCAAGTTTATCGGCAACTTGCTTTTGTGTATGTTCTTTTTTGCCGTTCAGACCAAACCTAAGTTCCATTATAAGACATTCTCTGTCGTTAAGTTTTGATACAGCGTTTAACACAAGACTTCTTTCGAGTTCAGTTTCTATATTATTATTCACTGTGTCCGGATCACTTCCGAGAATATCACAAAGCAGAAGTTCATTTCCGTCCCAATCAGTATTCAGAGGTTCATCAATCGAAACTTCATTTTTTAGTTGAGATGATTTTCTCAGAAACATAAGAATTTCATTTTCTATACATCTTGAGGCATATGTTGCCAGTTTGATATTCTTCTCGGGAGAAAATGTATTTACCGCTTTTATAAGTCCTATTGTACCTATAGAAATCAAATCTTCGGCGTTAGCACTCGGAGATTCAAATTTTTTTGCTATATATACAACAAGTCTTAAATTATGAACTATAAGCGGTTCTCTTGCTTTGTTGTCACCGTTTATAATTTTCTGCATAATTGCAGTTTCTTCCTCTTTCTTCAGAGGAGGGGGAAGAGTTTCGCTTCCGTTAATGTAAAATACCTCATTTTCGGATAAAAAGAACATTTTAATTTTTAAAACAATATTATGTATGACCATTTTTAAACCTCACAATCAAGCATTATTTTAAAATTTCACTCGGTACAAGAGCTTTTATGTCACCTTTTATAACGTTACAGCATATACCAATATAAACACCTTCTGACAATTCATTGCCGTCAATTTTTACACCGTTTGGCTTAAAACCTTTTATGTAACCTTCACCTCCCAAGCTTGAGAACGGAATGATCCGCATTTTTGTTTCATCGGGCTGAATATTTTGAATCACACTCCTTTCGGCAATAATTACATATTCTCCCGAAAAAGGTTCTTTAACGTTGCATCCTGTATCAATCTTAGCTATAAATGTATCTGAAACATCGGATATACAAATTTCAACATTACATGTGTCACCTCCGCAAACACCTTTCGTCAACCTTTTTATAAGTTTGAGAATATAATAACAGACAAGAGTTAGAATAATAAGAAGAACAGGGGAAATATTAAAATAAACGACGTCATTATATATCTCCATTCCCGAAGGTTTGAAAGTTGTGTAAATAAAAATCATAATACCACAGAACGTGAATGAACACAGGAAGTAAACTGCAACACGAATAAAATATCTTTTTGCATTGCATTTTCCGAAAGTGATGAAAATTATTGTCATCGCAGAGATAAGATCAATAAGAAAGTTTATCACTGTAGGCAGTGCAGGGAAGAGTGCAATAAGACTCAAACTTCCTCCTAATATACTTCCGAGAATCATTCTTTTTAGCGAAACCCTGATATGCAGAAAATTTTTGGTGCAGAGTATGAGAAAAAAATCAATGAAGATGTTGACCGTGATCAGAACATCAATGTAAACCGTTCTCAATATTTTCACCTCGAATAAATTATTGCATATTCATCAGATAATAAATGTCAAAAATTGTACAGGAGGTAAATTAAAATGTTGCTGGGAATTATCATAGGAATGTTTATAGGTGCTTTTCTTGGAGTGAGCCTGATGTGTCTGTTTTATTACAATAAAAGTTAAAAAGTAATGTTTTGTTGCGTCTGATTCAAGCAATCAGGTTGATGTTATCCAACTAACAGAGCAAAAAAAGAAGCCGGCTCATCGAGTCGGCTTTACATATATTATTTGATTTAAGCTTTATAATTACGATCACCCACAAAAGTAAGAGCAAGCATTCCTGAACCTACATGACTGCCGATTACAGGACCGATATCGCAAATCTGAATATCTTTTGCAAAATTCTTAACTTTTTTCTGAAGCTCCTGTGCATCTTCAAGATTATCTGCATGAGCAATAAAAGCAGTATTTTCCTTAGGATCAACACCGTCACGCTCTATATATTTTAAAAGTGTAGGGATAATATTACTTTTACCTCTTACTTTACCTACTGTCAGAAGAGCACCTTTTTCGTCAACGCTGAGAAGCGGCTTGATTTGAAGAGCCTTGCCGAATGTTGCCGTAACAGCAGAAATTCTTCCGCCTCTCTTGAGATGGTCAAGATCCTCAACAACAAACCAGTGACATATCTTAGATTTTGTTTCATTGATAAACGCTTCAAGTTCTTCGATAGTAGCACCTTCGCTATATTTCTTACCTGCAAGATACACAAGAAGTCCCAAACCTGCACAGTCGCAAGTTGAGTCGATGGCAATAATCTTTCTGTCAGGATATTTTTCTTTAAGGTCATTTACGGCCATAAGACAGGTGTTGTAGGTTCCGCTAAGACCTGTAGAAATACCGGTATAAATAACATCTTTGCCTGCCTTGAGATAACTTTCAAAGAAATTAGTAAAAGTGTTATAGTTGATCTGTGTAGTTTTTGAATCAGCACCGTTTTTCAGCTTTGTATAAAACTCATCGAGTCCCATCATTCTGCAATCAGGATAGTGCAGATAGCTTTTGTCCTCCATATGAAATTCCATAGGTATAATTTCTATACCGATTTCACTGACTTGCTTTGGAGTGAGGTCTGCAGAAACATCAGACATAAATACATAGTTCATAATTTCAACTCCCAATAATAATATAAACAAAATAACAAATTAATTTTAACAAAACAACAGGCAAATGTCAACGAATACGATGTCAAATAATAACATATATATAGAAAAAGAATGGGAGGTCTTACTTTATGAATTGTCGTCTTACAGATTTAAGGCATAAAGAAGTTATAAGTTGTTGCGACGGCACAAGAATAGGCTTTGTAGATGATGTTATAGTGGATACAAAAACGGCTTGCATTGTAGCTTTTGTAATATTTGGCAGAATGAGTTTCTTCGGTTTGTTCGGAAGATGCGAAGATTATATAATTCCGTGGGAGAAAATTGAACTCATCGGAGAGGACACGATCATAATTTCGTGCAAAACACCTAATCCTGTAAAAAGGCAGAAAAAACGCCGATTTTTTGAAAAAAAGTGAAATTTTTAACTTTCTACCACGACGGCAATTTAAACTAAGAAATATTTAATATTTTGTAAAATATGCACAAGTTATAATTTCTTAATGAAATTAAAATCCAATTTGTAACATAAAAGTTACAAAAGTTACAGCCGATTTCGAGGCATAGGACTTGCAATTTGACTTTTTTTGTGTTTTAATACAGTTGAAATTGTGTGTTTGATAAAATTTTAACGACTAAAGGACGTTGCACAGCTAAATCATCACAAAAGATATTCTTTTGGATGTTTGTGCAGAAATCACAGGGAGGATAAATTTTTGAGAGCGACAAAATATAAACACTACGGAAGTGAATGTAAGTCAGAAAAGAAATCAGCCAAGACTTCAACGTCAAAATCTCGCAAAGGCGTAAAGGCTCTTTCTTTCGGTATTGCAATATCTCTGGCAGCAGTTGCACTTATTGTTCCTACAACAACCCTTGCACCGGATGTAGATGCTTTTGAAGATAAGAAAGCCGCATCATATTCTGTAGGCAATATTGATGAATTTGCAGTAGTAATCAAAGACAACTGTATTCAGGAAACAACTGTGCCTTTAACCCAAGATACAACTACCGTAGCAACAACTAAAGCAACAGAAGCTGTTAAAGAAACTGCAGCTTCAACAGAAGCAAAAGTTGAACAGGAAGAAACAAAAACTACAGAGTCAGTTAAGAAAGAAACCACAAAGAAAGTTGAAACAACTAATGTGGTTGTCGAGAAAACTGAAGAAACAAAAGCTGAAACAAAGCCGCAGACTACTGTAAACACAAATACAGGAAGTTACCTTATCAGTATCAGCAACCCTGACCCGAATTACAGCCCAAAGTCAGTAACTCTTTCAGATTACGACAGAGCAAAACTTGAGCGCCTTGTAATGGGTGAGGCAGGTTCAATGGGATATAACGGATGTGCACTTGTTGCACAGTGTGTCCGTGATGCTATGAACCGTTCCAACACAACATCCATAGATAAGATTATATCAGATTATGGATACTATGCACCTACAAACAAAGAACCAAATCAGACAGTAAAAGATGCTGTCTCATACATATTTGACCAGAACGGCTCTGCTGTACAGCACAGAATTCTCTGCTTCTATACAGGTCAGAGTGGCTGGCATGAAACACAGAATTTCATTGTAGGATGTCAGAACGTAAGATTTTTTGATCTTAAATGTGCTTAAAAATTTAATATAATTCATTAAAATCAAGTGTTTTTTCAGAAAAACACTTGATTTTTTTGCATTTTATGATATAATATATAAGCATTTCGCACGCTGATGCTTGTCAGCAAGGTGGCAAATTAGCTTATTGGGCTGATAAAATCAAGGCACAGCGGAGGTTTTAACCTAAGGAGGATTTTAACAATGGCAGTAGTTTCAATGAAACAGCTCCTGGAGGCCGGCGTACACTTCGGTCACCAGACAAGAAGATGGAACCCTAAGATGGCAGAGTACATCTTCACAGAACGTAACGGTATTTACATCATCGATCTTCAGAAGAGCGTTAAGAAGCTTGAAGAAGCTTACAACTTCGTTCGTGAGATTTCAGCTGAAGGTAAGAGCGTACTTTTCGTAGGTACAAAGAAGCAGGCTCAGGATTCTGTTAAGGAAGAAGCTGAACGTGCTGGTGCTTACTATGTAAACGCAAGATGGCTCGGCGGTATGCTCACAAACTTCTCAACAATCCGCAGAAGAATCGCTCGTTTAAAGCAGCTCCGTACAATGCAGGAAGACGGTACATTCGATCTTCTTCCAAAGAAGGAAGTTATTAAGCTCAACCTCGAAATCGAGAAGCTTGAAAAGTTCATGGGCGGTATCAAAGATATGACAGAGATGCCTGGCGCACTCTTCATCGTTGACCCAAGAAAAGAAAGAATCGCAGTTTCAGAAGCTAAGAAGCTCAACATTCCGATTGTTGCTATCGTAGATACAAACTGTGATCCTGACGAAATCGACTATGTTATCCCTGGTAACGATGACGCTATCCGTGCAGTAAAGCTTATCGCAGGTGCTATGGCTAACGCTGTTATCGAAGGCAGAGAAGGTCAGATGGGCGCAGCTGCTGTTGAAGAAACAGAAGAAGTAGCTGAATAATTTATAATAGATAAATTTATTTTTGAAAGGATGTATTCGTAATGGCAGCATTTACAGCTCAGGACGTAAAGGCACTCAGAGAAAAAACAGGCTGCGGCATGATGGATTGCAAAAAGGCACTCACAAATGCTGAAGGCGATATGGATAAAGCAGTTGACTTTTTAAGAGAACAGGGTCTTGCTAAGCAGGCTAAAAAGGCAAGCAGAGTAGCTGCTGAAGGCGTTGCTTACGCTTGCACAAACGATGACCTCTCAGTAGGCGTTGTTATCGAAGTTAACGCAGAAACAGACTTCGTAGCTAAGAACGACTCATTTATGGAGTTCGTTAAGGCTTGCGCTAATACAGTAATCAAAGAGAATCCGGCTGATATTGATGCTCTTCTCACACTCAAGGCTGACGGTTCAGATCAGACTATAGCTGAAATGTTACAGGAAAAGGTTCTTACAATCGGTGAGAACATTCAGATTCGTCGTTTTGAGCGTATGGAAGGTGCTTGTGTAGCTTATGTTCACGCAGGCGGTAAAATCGGCGTTCTCGTAAACTTTGACACAGATCTCGCTTCAAAGCCTGAATTTGTAGCTTACGGTAAAGACGTTGCAATGCAGATTGCAGCTCTCAATACACAGTATCTCACTTCTGACGAAGTTCCTGCTGAAGTTATCGAGCATGAAAAGGAAGTTATGCGTCAGCAGGTTATCAACGAAGGTAAGCCTGAAGCAATTGCTGATAAGATCGTTATGGGTAAGATCGGCAAGTATTACAAGGAAAACTGCCTTGTAGATCAGGAATTCGTTAAGGATAGCAAGCAGACTGTTAAGCAGTATACTCAGAACACAGCTAAGGCTCTCGGCGGTTCTATTGAAATTAAGAAATTCGTTCGTTTTGAAAAGGGCGAAGGCATTGAGAAGCGTCAGGACGACTTCGCTGCTGAAGTTGCAAGCATGGTAAAATAATTTTGTGTAATCAGATATCTATATCTTGTTTTGCATAAAATATATAAGTTGATTAAAGACCGAGTGGAATTAGCTTCCATTCGGTCTTTTTTTAGATTTATTTTGATTTGAATTTTAATAGTTGTTTTCCAAATAAGTAATAGTGGGGAACAGGTTCTCTTCCAAATGCATAGTAATTGATGCAATCAGCAACAATTACTGCAATAACGCTTATGACTATCCAAAGTAAGCTGAATGGTATACATATAATACCGTCAAAGTTTAGCGGCATATCGTGATAATCCCACATAACTACACCCTTCGCCTGATTTATTTTACCTACAACAAATTCGCATAATGTTATCAGCACAGATCCGATGCAACCTTGCAATAATAAATCTGTTTTCCAAGGTAAAACTTCATTTATACAATCGATCAATATAAACAATACACCGCCACAGACCCCCATAAGTATGAATGAATATCCACGGAAAGTCACTTCAATAGATATATACAAACAATAACCGATAATAAATAGAATTGATTTTCTGATTATATTGCTCATAATATCCTCCTCAATTGAATTTTCAAATATTTATATATCTTACTAATTATATGAAATTAAAGTTTTCCTTAGTCTAAAATTTGTTAGATAAACTTATGATATTTTAAACACCTACCACCGCAAGGAAGTATTCTGTAATCTCCTGCGGTGTTTGTTTTAATTTATTCTCAACCCACCATCTTGCAGTTTCTACAAAGGTAGCGGCTATATGGTTGATGTAAAAGTCCTGAGGAAGATTGCGTGCTTTCTGACTGCTGAAGGTTTCAAGCTGAGTTTCGACCAGCTTGATTAAATTAATTTTGAAATATCTCAAAAACAGCTCGTTGTTTTCGCTGGACAACAGCTCAAGAATCTGATTATCATTTTTATATAAATGCTCAAACAGATGTTTAAAAACTGAGTCGGGAGAGTTACAGTTGAATATGTGCCTGTGTTCATGGTCGGTGTCAGTTGATGAATCGAAAATGTGGCAGAACAGCTCTCCGCAAAGCTCTTTGAGCAAAAAATCCTTTGTTTCAAAATGTGCGTAAAAAGTAGCTCTGCCAATGTCGGCTCGGTCAATGATATCTGACACCGTTATCTGGTTAAAGTTTTTTTCATTAAGCAGCTCTGTAAATGCGGAAAATATAGCTTCTCTTGTTTTTCTCTGTCGTCTATCCATGTTAAATCTCCATACAAATTCTTAAAAATGTTCAATAACTTACAGGGTGGCAAAATCGTATGTTGAATTTCACTCCCGCTGTTGCTATTATAATAATCGAACAATGTGTTCAGTAACAAATACATTGTACTAAACTAAAATTATAAAGTCAATATTGGAGGAAAGAATTATGAAGAAAAAAGAACATTTACCGATTTTTGGTGTAGGTCCCCTTATAGTTTCTTTTCAGATTGCAGTTACATTACTGGGAATAGTGTTATCACGCTTTGAGTATTTTGAATTTGGCGAAATTGCAGTGCTTAACATTCCGCTGAAAATTGTTGGGGCAGGATTAATTTTATTTGGAGTTTGCTTATATTTAGCGGCAGCCTTTCATTCAAAGGTTTATGACGGTATTACACATAACAAGCTCGTTAAAACAGGCGTTTACGGTATTGTAAGAAACCCGATTTACAGTGCTTTCTTGCTCGCTTGTACAGGTGCGGTGTGCCTTACAAATAACCTCGTGCTGTTTGTAGCCCCCGTGCTTGGCTGGGCATTTATGACAATCGTTTTAAAGCTTTCGGAAGAAAAATGGCTCAAAAATTTGTACGGCAATGAGTACGTTATGTACTGCAAAAGAGTAAACAGATGTATACCTTGGTTTGCAAAGAAATAAATCAGGAGGGAATTATTATGAACGAAATTCTTTGGCTTTTTCCTATTCTTTTTATATTCCACGATATGGAAGAAATAATTGGTTACGGATTGTGGCTGTCTAAAAACAGAGCGTTTTTAGATGCTAAATATCCTAAAATCAGCAATACATATAAACCTTACAGCACCGAAGGTATGGCGGCAGCAGTAATGGAAGAACTCGTTATTTGTCTTATTGTTTGTGTTATTACACGGTTTACCGGCTTTTACGGCTTATGGTTTGGTGCTTTTGTAGCGTATACACTCCATTTGATTATTCACATAAGACAGAGTTTGTTGATAAAAAAGTATATTCCTGCTGTTATCACCAGTGTAATATGCTTGCCGATAAGTATTTGGCTGATTATTAAAAGTGCTGTGCTACTGCCTTACTCAGCGGTAGAATTGATAATATACAGTGTTGTTGGTACATTGATTATTGCACTTAATCTGAAATTAGCACATAAAATCATTCATAAATTTACAGATAAATTCGAAGTAAAGGAATTTTGATTTGAAAACAAATATATTTTACAAGCTGATTGCAAGCGTATATGACTTGCTTGATATTATCTATTTCAGGAATAACGACAAAAGTCCCAGAAAAACTGTAATTGAGGCTATATCTGAAAACGATAAAATCCTTGATTTATGCACAGGCACTGCAACAAATGCTATTGGTATTTCAAAAGCTGTTCCCACAACCGAGATTGTCGGAGTGGATTTGTCGGAAAATATGCTTAAAGTAGCAAGGGAAAAGGTTGAAAAAGCAGACATCAAAAATATCAGGCTCTATAATATGGATGCAACTGATATGATCTTTAAATCAGAAAGCTTTGATAAAATCCTTTTATCTCTCGTTTTGCACGAAATGGATGAAAGCCTTCGCTCAAAAATATTAGCCGAAGCAAAACGAGTTCTAAAGAAAGACGGCAGAATAATCATTACTGAATGGGAGCGAAGCACAAAGCTTACACAACGACTTTTGTTTCTGCCTATTCATCTTTTAGAGCCAAAATCATATCACGAGTTTGTAACCAAAGACTTGTATTCTTATTTTGCAAAACACGGCTTAAGGATAGAAAAATACATACACTGCGATTACACAAAGGTACTTGTACTGCAAGCAGATTAATATATTTTAAAATTTAAATGAACCTGTACAATATGATATCTGTTTATTCTATTGTAATAGATTTTTTCTTTAAATTCTTTCCTGTGTTTTCACGAATAAGCGAGTAAATCACCGATGACAGAGGAATAAAGAATATCATTCCAAGCGGTCCGAAAAGATTTCCTCCAATCAAAGCGGCAATCAGAGTCCACAGAGGGGAGAGTCCGACAGAATTTCCGACAACATGAGGATATATGAACTGATTTTCAACAAACTGAACGACAATATATACAACTATACAGACAATAGCTTTTTCGGGAAAGGATATCAGAGTAAGCAGAGCACCGATAAAGCAGGCTAAGAATGCACCCACATATGGAATGAAAGCGAAAAAACCTGTAAGCACAGCGATAAGTTCAGCGTACGGCAGACCGAAGATTCTGAATGCAATAAGGATAAGCAAGCTTAAAATTATAGCTTCAACGCATTGTCCTGAAAGAAATTTTTTAAAAGTGTCATTGACAAGTTTTGATATGCGGCAGATTTTATCCGCAACAGAAGTCTTTATATGAGCATAGAGCACACGTTTGGTTTGTCTTAAAAGCTTGTGACGACTCAAAAGCACATAAATTGCAATTACAAAAGCGATTCCGAAGGTTGAAATTCCCGAAATTATTGAAACTGAAAAATCTACAACGGAGTTAAGAAGTTTTCCTGCACCTCCGGTAAGGGTTTCGATTATTTTTCCGAGGTCAATGCTTTCGAGCTGATCAGATATCATTTCTGTATTGATGTTGTAGGAGTTCAGAATTTTAAGCCATTCGGGAATCTTCTCCTCGAGAATCAGATAAATACTTTCGATTGATGAGATAATAGCAGGAACAGCCATTGTGCATATAAGCAAGATTGAGAGTGCAACGCCTAACATCAACATAATAAAGCTGACAAGGTTTAATGTTTTTGTTTTAGGCTTAATTTTAAGTCTTTCACAAACCGTGCATACAATTTTTTCAATCCACTTCATAGGAACTGAAAGCACAAAAGCTATGACAAGTCCGGAGATAATCGGAAGAATCAGATTGATAATATTTTTTGCAATATTTATTATGGAACTGATATTCATTAGTGAGGCAAAAACAACCGCACCGAGTATTACAAGCAGTGCAGACTGCTTTGTTTTTTTATCCATACTTTTCTCCTTAGCAGAATTTTTCAGTTTTGTACATATGTAGTTTTGGTAAAAAATACTTTATTATGTTTATACAGTAAATTCCATATTGGCAAAAATTCTTTCCATTCGTTCGTCAGTAAAATGTTGGCACTCTAAAACAATGTTTAAAAATCTGTATAAGACAAAAAGTACAGATTAAATACAGATAAATTCACTATTATTTAATATGTAAGGAAATTAATATGCAGAGTTTCAGTGAAATTCTGAAATAAAATCTTTTTCCTTTTCATATAACAGTTTTAATTTAAAATAAGCATATCAAATGAGTGATGAAATGTGAAAAACAAAATAATTGCAATACTTTTACTGATTACAATAACTTTTATCCTTCCTGCTTGCAGTACGGAAGAAATCAAAACAACAAAGCTGACTTACTATGCTTTAGAAGAAGATGTTGAATCTAAAGCGTGGTTTTACAAACTTATTCAAAGATATAATAAATACTGCACCAAGTATTTAGACGAGTCATATCAAATTGAAGTTGTGCCATTTGAATCTGAATCTGAAATGAACCTCAAAATGTCAACAGAAATAATGGCAGGAGGCGGTCCTGACATTATGAACACAAAGCAGATGTTACCTTTTGAAAAGCTGGTGGAAAACGGTTCTTTGCTTGATATTAACTCAATTATTGAAAATGATGAGTCCGATAATCAACTTGATTTCAACAACTATAATTCGATAGTTATGAATTCAGGAGTTTTTGATGGCAAAAGATATATAATTCCTCTTTACTATAAGGTCAATTATCTTGTTTCTTCTGAAAGCAAACTTAGAAATTTTAATTTTAGCATAAAAAACGGAACAGCTTTTACTTATAAAAAAGTTGATGAATTTTATGAAAGTTTTTTTACAGTGCAGGATAATATTTCATTTTTTGATAATCAATTCGGAGTTTATTGGATAGATGTTTATGACTTATTTTACAGTTTCATAAACAGTTACATAGACTTTGAGAGTAAACAGGTGTATTTTGATACCGAAGAATTTCGCAATGCGCTTCCGTATATGAAACAGTTGACCATTAAGGTGAAGGAAGAAACAAATAACAACAAGCTCAATGATTATCTTTTCTATGATTTTTACTCAACCACGTCACCGCAGATTTTATCGGGAGCTTATGCACGAGAATCCGAAGAAGGGGAAAGCCTTGTTATTACAAGAGGATTTTTGCGTGATGAAGATGAATATTCTGCCAATATACAAATGGGAATAGCAATCAATAATAATACAGATTATGCGGATAAAGCTTTGGAATTTATCAAGTTTGCATTATCGGAAAATACTCAGGGATATTTTATAGGGATAAACAGCAAAAACAATAATATGAATTTGCAGTTGCCTGTTAATAACAAAGTCTTTAAATCTTTAAAAGAAAAAAGTGATGAATATACTGATGATTTTGGTTATGTAATCGGTTATGGTGCAAGTGATAATGAATTTATACAATGCTGTTTTGATATGATTGAAAATATAACTGAATGCGAAATTTACGAAAATCTTAACGGAACTTATTTCGGTACCTCAGTTATCAGTGAAATCGTAATGGATTATTTAAACGACAGTATTTCAGAAGAAAAGTTTATTCGTCAGTTAACATCAGCTACTTATATGTATATGTTGGAATAAAAGGAAATAGTTTTATGATTAAATCACATAAAGAAAAGTACACAGCGTTTTTATTTTTACTGCCGTCGTTGATTGGAGTAACAGTTTTCTGCATTGCGCCCTACATAATCTGCTTTGTAAAAAGTTTGTATATAGGTACAACTTTTGTCGGCTTAAAAAATTATATAGATTTGAGACCACCGAAAATTTTGTGTAAAAGTGAATAGCGAACTTCCTTTCAAGCAATAATGGAAACAGAAAACCAAAGCTTGAAAGGAAGTTTTTTTAATGACAAAAGTACCGGCAGAATTAATGAGAGAATTTGTAAGA
>JAXJYO010000063.1:0-15770 GCA_036306945.1 Ruminococcus sp.
TCAGAAAAAACGAAAGAATAATTGAAAAATTCGTTACTGTGCCCTGCAAATACGCCGTTATGCCAAAATATATTTTTTTGTTCAAAAAAGACTTCAAAATTTCTTCTGAAACTCTCTTCAATCTGATTAAAACGCATTGACCTATCTCCTGCTGAGTTATTGAACAAAAATTACACATACAAATACATTATTATACACTTATTTTATGATAAAAATAAACAAAGTCAATACTCAATGCAAAAAACAGTCTGTTTTCGACAAAAACGATGTGGTTTCGACATCATTCAAACGGATCATTCGTCACATTCTCGTTTGTAACATTATATATTTTTAAATTGTTATCTCCGTCACAAACTGCAGCGAATACTTCTTCACATTTCTTATTTTGCAGTTTAAGCTGTCGATGAAGCCATTCAACATTGTTGCCTGTTGATTTGAGATTCTTTTTGAGAATCCTACCTTCTGCAATTACCATCACTTCCGGTCTTGTCTGATGCACCCTAATCTTCATATCGTCGGGAGTCATCGGCCGCTTGTTCTCCTTAGGCAAAATCGACATCTGACCGGTTTGCTCAAGGAACACGGTTTCAACCTCGTCAAGGTGAAAATAACCCTTATTTCTGAGCATTGTAAGAAACTCGTTCATATCAATTTTTGCCGTAGCAAAATTCTTCTTATAAATCTTTCCCCTGTCATACAGAACGATTGCTTTTCCCGTAAAAATACGTCTGAGAAAAAGCGATTTCTGCGAAAGGTACGACAGCAGAATAACGACCAAAGCATACACTACAAGTGCCGTAGAGCATTTCCAAAAGTCGCTCAGCTCTCCTGTTGCCAATTCCGCTGCAATTGAACCGATAGTGATACCGTTTATATAATCAAACAATGTCAGGTTATCCATCTGCTTGTTACCTATGAGTTTGGAAAGAACAAACAATATTGCAAGCGATGCCGTAGCAGTAATCAATGCATGTAAAATGTCCATAATAACCCTCCGATAGAGTTATTATGGACTTAAATTTTATAATTATGTGTTTTTATAAACAGTTAATTACCACGGTTTGATCGTGCCTGTGAGTTCCGTAACGCTCTTCATACCGTTATCATCGAGGAATTTGTTAAGTCCCTCATTGATTTTAACGGGAGCATACGGGTCTGAGAAAAGCACAGTGCCAATCTGCAAAGCAGAAGCACCTGCAATGAGCATTTCAACTGCATCCTGCCATGTTGAAATACCGCCCATACCGATAATCGGAATATCAACTGCACTTGCAACCTGCCATATCATTCTTACAGCCACAGGGAACACCGCAGGACCACTCATACCGCCTGTATTATTTCTGATAATAGGACGACGTGTGTTGATGTCTATTCTCATTCCTGTGAGGGTATTTATCATAGAAATTGCATCTGCACCGTTAGCTTCGGCGGACTTTGCAATTGAAACAATATCCGTAACATTCGGGCTGAGCTTTACGATAAGAGGCTTTGTGCAGTGCTTTCTGACAGCGTCAGTGATTGCGCCAACAGACTCACAACTTGTTCCGAACTGAACACCGCCGCTTTTTACGTTCGGACAGGAAATGTTCATTTCAACCATATCAACATCTGTGTCACTCAGCTTTTCAGCCATTTCGCAGTATTCCTCAGGAGTGTTGCCTGCAATGTTTGCAATAACGACCGTGTTCTGCTTTTTGAGCCATGGCAAATCTTCATTTATAAAAGTATCTACGCCGGGATTCTGCAAGCCGACTGCGTTTAAAATCCCCGAAGGAGTTTCGGCTATTCTCGGCGGAGGATTTCCGTCACGTCTTTTTAATGTAATACCTTTGCAGGAGATTCCTCCAAGCTTCTCAAGCGGATAAAACTCGCCGTATTCTCTTCCGAAACCAAAAGTTCCCGAAGCGGCAATAATGGGATTGTTAAATTCAACTCCCGCAATTTTAACAGATAAATCAGCCATCAGAATACTACCTCCTCAGCGTTGAATACAGGGCCGTTCTTGCAGACGTGCTGCATAATTTCCTCACCGTTTTTACGAACCTTTACGGCACACACAAGGCATGCACCTATGCCGCAAGCCATTCTCTCCTCAAGTGAAATCTGACACGGCTTTCCAAACTCTTTGCATACCTCTGCAATTGCTTTGAGCATCGGTGTAGGACCACAGGCGCAAACCTCGTCAACCTCGTTTATTCTATCTCTTAAAACGTCTGTTACAAAGCCGTGAACTCCTGCACTTCCGTCATCAGTTGCAAGTACAAGTTCTGCTCCTGCGTTCTTGAAATCGTCCTGCAAAATTACGAGCGACTCATTTCTGAAACCTGTGATTACAAGCGGATTTTCTGTCTGCTTTGCTGTGTAGAGCATAGGAGGAACACCGATACCGCCGCCGATAAGGCAATAACGCTTGCCTTTTTCAATGTTAAAGCCATTTCCGAGAGACGCCAATATATCCACCATATCGCCGCTCTTCATCTGTGACATTATCTTTGTGCCTTCGCCCTTGACCTGATACACAAGTCTTAAAACACCGTTTTCGCTGTCACAAATTGAAATCGGTCTGCGAAGTGTCTTTGACGGCACATAAACGTGAGCAAATTGTCCGCATTTTGCAAGAGGAGCAAGCTCATCGTTCTTAACTCTCATATCAAATATTCCGTCCGCAATCTGCTCATTTGACAAAAGCTCAAACTGCTTTACATCGTATTTCATTATATCATTCCTTTGTTTTAAATGTATTCAATCACAATCGTAACAACGTTGTGTTCAGAGTTTTCATAAACCTTGCACGCAGGATCTATCTCAGGGTCACAGCCATTGATATCGTTAACGTTCTCAAGCCATTCATACATATAACCCTGTGTTATCAGTTGATCAGTCACTGAACTGTAATCAAGCTCTTCGCTGATTTTAAAGCTATAATAAGTTTCACCGTTTTTTACAGCCTGAGCAATTGAATTCTCAATATCATCGCTGTTATATATGTTATCAATCGTCAGACAGGTGTAGTTGTAGTAATTATATTTTTCGCTTGTACATTCGGGCACGAAAATATTATATGAAAAACTTTCATTGTATTCATCATCAGACAGTTCACTGAAGGTTGCATCTACATCGTGAGTGTTATCCAACTGCTCTGACGTGAGATTAAAATAATCGTATTTGAGATACTCAGCTTCTCCGTCACTGTCGTTCCAAGTAACGTCTATATAATACCACTCGTCCTCGATTTTTACACAATTCCACTGATGACCCACGCCCTCGGACTCGCCTGTTACATTAACGCAGTCAAGTCCCAAACGACTGCACAAAAGCTGAAATGCTCTTGCATAGCCCTCACACACGGCTTTTTTGTCAACCAAAGCACCATATGCGTCATTCTCATTTGCCAAAATCAATTCGCTTTCCGCTGACTCGTGGTCATACTCACAATTGTCAATCAAATAGTCATTTACATACTTTTCAATTTCAAAATCCGAAACTTGTTTTGGCGCATTACTTACGATTTCGTCAACTACCTGATCAAATTTCTCTTTTGCTTCGTCAATCTCATCGTTTGATTTATTAAAAAACAAATAAATTCCTGTTTTGTTTTCCAAATTATAAAACGAAAACGAAGTTTTCAGCCAAAATACTTCGGGGTGGTCATTTTTGTATGCAGTTAAAGTTTCGTGAATCTGTCTGTAAGTGTATATGCCGTCAATTTTGAATTCAACGCTTTGACGGTTATCGGCGTATTCATCTATAAGATAATACAGCTCCTCAAGCGATTGATCTGAAAGGTTGTCAAAGCCGTAGCTTGTTTCTACAGGCTCTCTGTTCTTTGCAGGAGCAGTCGTGCCCTGAGTTTCGGACTGTAACGATGAATCGGAAAGAAGATCATCTACCAACAAAAGAAATCCGCACGAGTTCATTGTAAGCAACACCGCCACAGCAAAGCACATGACAACGGCGTTTTTAATATATCTGAATTTCAATAATATCAATCCTAATTATACTGTTGCGTTAGTATTATAAGATAATTGTACTTTATTTTTTTATCTCCGTCAATTGCAATTTTAATATTTTATGATATAATATTCCTTGCACGTCAGTGCAAGTCTGTTCGCAAAATCCAGACTAAAATTAAAACTACGGAGGAATTTAATATGAAAAGAAGGTCAACTGTCTATGTTGTGCAGGCGGGAATCATTGCCGCATTGTACGCAACACTTACGATCCTGCAAAACACCCTGCTTCCGGGCACAGCCTCAATGGCTGTTCAGTTCAGAGTTTCTGAGGTGCTCACCATTCTTGCGGTGTACACCCCTGCGGCGATTCCCGGACTTACCATAGGCTGTGTTATTGCAAACATCAGCTCACTTTCTGCACTTGGACCGTATGATATGATATTCGGTTCACTTGCAAGCCTTGTTGCGGCATTGCTGATGTATTCGCTGAGGAACGTCAGATTTTTCTCATTGCCCGTACTGTCGGCTCTTATGCCTGCAATTGCAAACGGTGTCATCGTGGGATTTGAAATTGAATTTTTCTTTATCGAAGGTGCTTTTCACTTTGAAAGCTTTCTGCTTCAGGGAGGATTTGTAGCTTTGGGAGAACTCGCAGTTCTGCTTGTTCTCGGACTTCCGCTTGCAAAGCTTATTGAAAAAATGAAATTTGACAAAAAGTTGCTCGCAATAAAATAAATTCACTTACAAAGATTTTGCAAAATTCAAGCCTGTCGGTTGTTTTATGACCGACAGGCTTTTTAACTGTATAGGAAATTGCTCGATTGTACTTTATAACTTTGAATATCCGTAGCTGTTTACGAGGGCTTCAATCTTTTCGCCCCTCTCACAAATAGGGCAATGGTGCGAATTGTAGCTTTCGTAATCACCAAGGTCTTTAGGATCAAAAATTGAAGTAACGGGATATCCTTCACACTCGTGCACGGTTGCGAATATTGCCGAAACACCTACGATCTGACCGCCGTAATACTGCACCGCATCAATTGCCGCCTGTGCGGTTTTGCCGGTTGTGACAGATGCCGCCACGATAAGAACGTGTTTGTTTGCTATCATCGGAACGAGATTATCTCTGAACATAAGCTGTCCTCCACCGAGATATTCGGGAGTGACAACATAAATTGTTCTGTGTGCGTTCAGGCTGACAAAATCCGACTTTGTCAATTCATCGGCTACACACGCACCTATTACTTCTGTTCCGTCAACGCAGAGTATCGTATCAACTATCGTGTTTGACTTGTAACCGCACACAAGTTCCTTTGCCACAGCCTTTGCCTCAGAAAGCCTTGTTTTCTGGGTTGTAACATCTATATAATAATTTGTATGGCTGTGTGAAGTCGCAAAATGACCCTTTGCAACTCTGAGAAATACATTCTTGTTCTTGGTTCTGATTTTATACAGCTCTGCCATAAGATAAGCCTCCCAATAGGAATGTTTAATAAAATTTATTATTCTTATCTTATATTTTACATCATATTAACAAATAAGTCAATATAACAATAATTTATGCCACGATTTTCAGACCATGTCGAAACTAACCCCAAACCTATCTGCCCAAAGATAAAATTCCTATTCCCTGCTTAACTGCGAGAATAGGAATTGTCATTTCTAAAAATAAGTTCATAGTTGGGCAACCAACGTCAAAACTAACCCCGACCTATCTACCCAAAGATAAAATTCATCTCATTAGATGTATTGCAGTTTCTGCTTTTTCGATAATTCGCAAATCGTTATCGTATGAGCACATTTTTCGTGCTTGCTGTAAATCGACCCAGATGTAACTGTCGATTTCCTCTTCCTGAATCTTCACGTTATCCGTAAATGCCTGTGCAAGGAAAAAAACTACCCTTTTGCGAATTTTTCCAAACGGACAATACTCGCTTATCTCTCTGAAACCGTCAAAAATCGTTACATCAAGTCCGGTTTCTTCACGAATTTCACGAAGTGCTGTCTGCTGTTCGTTTTCGCCCTCTTCAATATGACCTTTCGGGAAACTCCAGTATCTGCCGTTGCTATTCTTGACAAGCAGGATTTTTGTATTCTGCTTTGTCTTGTAGAATATTATCGCACCGCAGGATTTTTCATAAAGGCAACTGATGCTCTTCAAAGTAACATTCTTGAGCCTTGAAAGAAGCTTTCTCAGCTCAGGCTCATAAAACACTTCCCCCGGAGGAGCAACGATTGCACGTTCTCCGTCAAGGCCTTCAAATTCGGCAACAGCAATAACTACGCCGTCAAAATATTCAGCAACCTTTCTGCGTGACACAACATAAGCACTTTTGTTTCTTGCATTTGCCGTGCTGATGTAAGCTGAACGCAGATTACTGCTGATTTTGCCGAAAACACTTACTTTTACTTTTTCCGCAATCACACTGTTGCCTCCTTTCGTAAATTTTATAAAATCAATTTATCAGTCAAACAATGCGCTCATACTGTCGAGCTGAATTTGAGTATTCGCACTCATTACGCCGTTGAGGAACAGAACCTCATCAATTCCGTTCTCACTGCAATATGTCGCAAGATTGCCTGTGTAGTGACGGAAGTCAATAACGTGGACTTCCTCATAATTATATGTGAGATACGGCACAAATGCGTTGCCGTAACTTTCCTTAACAACTGCAATTTTACTTCCTGTTTCCGCATTTTCGGAAGATGATTTCAATACCGTAAGCGGATGGTCACCGATAATGAACACACCATAGGTCAGTGTTCCGCTCTGGGCATACTGATAATAAGGGCTTGTGTAGGTATTAACTTCACCGTTTTCATCGGTTACGTCCATAGTAACTTCATATGGGAAATCCCAATAATGTACAGTGTCGGAATCAAGTCCTGTTATGTTATTTGTAAATGTACCTGTAAAGCCTTCGATCTGATTTTCGGTACAATCAGAAAGAGAGAGCACCGATTTATTAGTTGACTCTGCAAATGCCGAGTACGCATAATATGCACCCAAACCTGTCCAATGATGGTCAGAACCGAAGTAAATATACTCATCGTTGTGATTTGCAAGGTAGTTGTAAGCATTTACAGCGGTCACTTTATCAGAAAGATTTGCATAAATTGCCTTGATGTTATCTGCCTGCGAAGATGACGGTGCAGAACTGTCCTTTAATCTCTGCGGAAGTCCCATTTCTGTATGGTTTGGAATTACCATATCATACACGGTAACTCCGCTGAGCTTATCTGCAAAACCGCTGATCGTTTCGGCATAGTTATTTGCCTTATCTTCCGTGCTTCCGAAAAGCTCAAAAGCCTGATTGCCCCACTTGTAGAGGCTGTATATCATTTCGCCGTCCTCGTTGTTATCCTCAATTTCTGGCGTTTTGAAGTATGCAGGTGAAAGATCGTCCTTAACAACTTCCTGCGCTGTAGTTGCAGGCTGTGTCGTACTCTGTGCAGGTTTGGTTTCGGTAGAAACTCCTGTTGTATTGTTTGAACCTCCGAAACAGCTTCTGAACATTGCGGAAAGAAGCAATATTGCTAATATAACAATTAGTATTCCGCATGACACCATTATAATACGGTTGCGTGTGCGTCTTTTGCTGCGTCGTCTTTTTCTGCCTGTATTGTAGGAAGGTCGTCTGTTGTAAGAACCCTGCCTGCGCTGAGGCTGGCGGCGACGATAATCTCTGCTGTCGTATCCGTCGTCAAAATTATCTAAATCAAAGTAATCGTAATCGTTGCGTTTACTCATAAATTTCTCCCCTAATACTAATATCAGGTTTTGCCGTTTGCGAACTTTTCAACAATCTGTTGCTGAAAATCCAATTTACATTATACTACAGAAAACCTTTAAAAACAATATTATTTTACAATTTTCAGCTATGTTTTGAATATTTTATTGAAATACCCTTTTATACTGCTTGAACCGCGTGCAGTTTCGTGGTAAAATATAGAGTAAATTACTATACAAATATGAATTTTTATATTTTTGTAAGAGATACGCAACTATTTTTCATCTCAGTGCGTATTACAAATGAGGAGGTAACTTTATGGAATACAAATTTTCAGACAGAGTTTCAAATCTCAAACCGAGCGCAATTCGTGAGATATTCAAATATGCCGCTGACCCTGAGGTCATTTCACTTTCTGCAGGCAACCCGTCCCCCGATGCTTTTCCTGCAAAGGCAATTGAGGAAATTTCAGCAAAAGTGCTTAAAGAAAATCCTATTTCTGTTCTCCAGTACAGCGTAACCGAAGGCTATCCTGAACTGAGAAAAACAATGAAGGATTATATGAAATCCGAACATAATACAGGCAGTGATGACGATGATATTCTCATCACAACAGGTGCACAGCAGATTATGGATCTTTGCTCAAAGGCACTTGTGAACGAGGGCGACGTTGTTATCTGCGAAGCTCCTTCATTCATCGGTTCTCTTAATACTTTCAGAAGCTACAATGCAAAGCTTGTCGGAGTTAAGGTTGACCCTGACGGAATGAATACAGATGACCTCGAAAAAGCTCTTATTGCAAATCCTGATGCAAAGTTCATTTATACTATCCCGAATTTTCAGAATCCGTCAGGCGTTACAATGAGCCTTGAAAAGAGAAAGAAAGTTTACGCCCTTGCAAAACAGTACGGCGTGCTTATCCTTGAAGACAACCCCTACGGTGATCTGCGCTACAGCGGTGAATATGTTCCGAACATAAAGTCACTTGATGAGGACGGAATCGTAATCTATGCAGGCTCGTTCTCAAAAGTTATCTCCCCCGGTATGCGTGTTGCATACTGCATCTGCCCCAAGCCTATTTTCCAGAAGCTTGTTGTGTGCAAACAGGGCAACGACGTTCACACTAATATGTGGTCACAGTATGTCTGCAATGAATTTATTACAAAATACGACTTCAACGCTCATCTTGCAAAGCTTCGTAAGATCTACACAAAGAAAGCTCAGTTCTGTATGGATCTGCTCGACAAATACTGCGCACCTGCAATTACATACAATAAAATTGACGGCGGTCTTTTCATCTGGTGCGACCTTGACGAGTCGATTGATATGCCTTCATTCTGCAAAGAAGCCGTACTCAACAAGGTTTGCGTAGTTCCCGGAAATGCATTTTTGACTGACGAAAACGATAAATGCAACAGTTTCAGAATAAACTTTTCAACACCTACCGATGAACAGCTTGAAAAGGGCATAAAAATTCTCGGTGAGCTTGCAAACTCAAAAAACTGCATTTGAATAGAATAATACCGTGTCATCAAAGATGACACTGCATAACAGGAGGATAAACACATGGAAAATGAAATCAAAAAAGAGGTTGTATTCAGTGCGATACAGCCAAGCGGTACAATCACACTCGGTAACTATCTCGGTGCTGTAAGAAATTGGGTTAAAATGCAGGACGAATACAACTGCATCTACGCTCTTGCAGACCTTCATACTATCACAGTAAGACAGACACCGGCGGTTATGAGAAAAAATATTCTCGATGCTTACGCTTCAATTATGGCTTGTGGAATTGACGTTGAAAAGAGTATCTTCTTCATTCAGAGCCACGTTCACACTCACGCTGAGCTCGCATGGGCCCTGAGCTGTTACACTCAGTTCGGTGAACTTTCAAGAATGACTCAGTTTAAGGACAAATCAGCAAAGCACGCCGACAATATCAACGCAGGTCTTTTCACATACCCCGTACTTATGGCGGCTGACATTCTTCTCTATCAGGCTGACAAAGTTCCTGTAGGTGCTGATCAGAAACAGCATATCGAAATCACAAGAAACATTGCTGAGCGTTTCAACGGACTTTACGGCAATGTATTCAAGATTCCTGACGGATTTATTCCAAAGCACGGCGCAAGAGTTATGAGCCTTCAGGATCCGACAAAGAAGATGAGTAAGTCAGACGAAAACGTAAACGGCTGTGTACATCTTCTCGATACACCTGAAGTTATTATGAAGAAGTTCAAGCGTGCCGTAACAGACAGCGAGGCTTGTGTGCGATATGCAGAAGGCAAGGACGGCGTAAACAACCTTATGGCTATCTACAGCGCAGTTACAGGTCTTACATTTGAGCAGATCGAACACGACTTTGACGGCAAAGGCTACGGCGACTTCAAGACAGCAGTCGGTGAAGCTGTTGTTGAACACCTTCGTCCGATTCGTGAACGTTACGAACAGCTCATCAAAGACAAGGCTTACCTTGAAGATTGCTACAGAAAGGCTGATGAGATCGCTCTCAAAATCAGCAGTCGCACAATGGGTAAGGTTATGAAGAAAATCGGCTTCATTCTTTAATATGAGGTAACAATCGTGACTAAATTAGAACGTAAATTTTTTGACTTCGTGCAGAAGTATATTCTTATGTTTCTGCTCGGAGCAGTAACAATAACTGGCATCATAATTCATCTGTGCGGAATAGACTTTCAGAGTGACGACTACCAAAGCTTTTTGTATCCGTGGTGGTTACAGATCAAAAACGGCGGTACTCAGGGACTTGCAACTCAGGTAGGCAACTACAACATTCCTTATCAGATAATCACCTGCATTTTCACGCTGCTTCCGATCGGTCCGCTGTATTCCTATAAGCTTTTGTCAATCATTTTTGACTTTGTTTTGGCTTGCAGTGCGGCTCTGCTCGTGAGAGATTTCTGCAATAATAAGTCCGTTGTAAAAAGCGTTATTGCATATTCACTTGTATTCTGCTCAATGACGGTCGTTCTCAACTCAGCTTTTTGGGCACAGTGTGATTCAATTTACGTTTCTTTCATTCTTCTTGCAATCTACTTTTTAAGAAAAGAAAAAAACATCGCTTCATTTGTTATGCTGGGTATAGCACTTGCATTTAAACTTCAGTTTATCTTCATCTTGCCTGTTTTTCTCTACTACTATGTTTCAACACGCAAGGTGTCAATTTTGCACTTCTTAATCATTCCCGCCGTGGACTTTATTATGTGTCTTCCTGCTGTTATCCTCGGCAGAAATATGCTTGATATCTTCACTATCTATGCGGATCAGACTGATTACGGCAAATTAATTCAGATGAATTGCCCGAATATATATGCATTTATGTGCAGCGGAAGTGATATAAACAATTATTATCTGCTAAAGACACTTTCAATTGTTCTTACAATCACCGTTCTCGGCATCGGTCTTGCACTTGTAATTTACAAAAAGGTTGACCTTAAAAGCACGGAAAACTTCCTTATTGCTTCAATCTGGACTGTTTTCACCTGCATAATGTTCCTTTCTTCAATGCACGAGAGATATTCTTATCTCCTCGACATTCTTCTGATAATCTACACCGTTGTCACAACAAAACGTGTATGGCTGACAGTTGCGTGTAATCTGGTGAGTCTGAGAGGATATTGCTATTATCTCTTCACTTTTGAAGCAATCGACTTAAAGACAACTGCTGTTATTTACATTGCGCTCTACGCATATGTTACATATATGTTTGTCAAGGACGTTATTATGAACGGCAAAAAAGTCAGCCGTTCTGAGAATATAAAATTAACCCCTGTAAAAGAATAATTATGAATTTGAAGGAGGCTAATATGAAAAGAAACGATTTCATTTCCTGGGACGAGTATTTTATGGGAGTTGCACTTCTTGCCGCAAAAAGAAGCAAAGACCCTAACACTCAGGTCGGTGCGTGCATAGTTGACAACAACAATATTATTCTGTCAACAGGCTACAACGGCTTTCCCTACGGCTGTTCCGACGATATTTATCCGTGGGAACGTGAGGGCAGTGACACAAAGTACAATTATGTTGTGCACGCTGAGCTAAATGCAATTCTCAATGCAAGAGGAAAAAATCTCAAGGGTGCTAAGCTGTATGTTGACCTCTTCCCCTGCAACGAATGTGCAAAAGCTATCATTCAGTCGGGCATCAGCGAGGTTGTGTACCTGTATGACAAGTACGCAGATTCACCTGCAACCATAGCCTCCAAAAAAATGCTTGCATCTGCAAATATAGTTTGCAGACAGTTCAAGTCAGACAAATCAAACATAACATTAAATTTTGTTTTTTAATTTGAACAGATATATTGGATTTAATTCCGATATCGGTTGATTTATCGGCTACGTTGTTTTCTGAAAATGTAGCAGTTATCAACATCAAGTTCATAGTTGGGCATCATACGTTTGATTCATATTAAACCTATCTGCCCAAAACTAAAACTGCCACCGGGTAGTAAGATGCAATAATGGCATCCGTGTGCATATCGTTAGGTCTTAGAAGATATGCATTTCGGATGCCATTTTTTGTGGAGGTATTATGAATAAAATAAAGAAATTGATAAATTACTTTTCAACGACAGAAATCATATTGTGGTGCAGTTCTGTTGTATTGATTGTCGTGTCCTTTTGCCTATTCGACAGAGAAAATTATATGACGCTCACTGCTTCGCTCATCGGTGTAACATCGCTTATTTTCAGCGCAAAAGGCAATCCTATTGCTCAGGTTCTAATGATAATATTCAGCCTGATTTACGGAATTATTTCGTTCTCATTTGCATACTACGGAGAAATGATAACCTACCTCGGAATGACAATGCCTATGGCTGTAATTGCGCTGATTTCATGGGTCAAAAACCCTTACAACGGAAACAAATCTCAGGTGAAAGTCAACCACATACACCGAAAAGAAGTGGCTTTTATGCTGATTCTCACTGCTGTTGTAAGTATTGCTTTCTATTTTATTTTAGAAGCTTTTAATACAGCAAATATAATCCCGAGCACAATCTCGGTTACAACAAGCTTTATTGCCGTTTATCTGACATTCAGAAGAAGTCCGTTTTTTGCTTTAGCCTACGCCGCTAATGATATCGTGTTGATCGTCCTGTGGGTTATGGCTACGATGACAAACATATCCTATATTTCAGTAGTAATCTGTTTTGGGGTGTTTTTAGTCAACGACATCTACGGCTTCATAAATTGGCAGAGAATGAAGAAAAAACAGATATCACAATAGGAAAAAGGCACGATCCATATGAAACGTGCCTCATTTCAATCTTCAATTATCCTGCCCTTTTCAACGTTAGGCTGAATAAAATTATTGTATGAATACTCCCAAAGCTTTTGTGAGCCTTTGGGGGTGTTTTTGTTTCTGCTGAGTATCTGCGACAACTTTACTTTATTTTTCAGCCACATCTGTCCGTCAGTTGCGTTGTTGAGCATTGTCGGCTGAATGTTATCCATTGTGCGTGCAAACTTTGCTTCGGGTGTTTCTCCTGCTTCAAATTCCTCCCACAGTGCTCTGAATTTTTCCCCCTGATCATCCGGCAAAAGTCCAAAAATCCTGTCGGCGGCTTTTTCTTCACGCTCTCGCTGAGTCTGCTTTGATACCTCGTCGTATGCATAGGTGTCACCTGCATCTACTTCAACAACGTCGTGAATCAGTATCATTGATATAGTTTTCAGCAAATCTATTTCTTCATTTGAATATTCGCTGAGCAAAAGGCTCATCAAAGCCATATGCCACGCATGTTCAGCATCATTTTCTTTTGTTATGCCGTCTGATTGCAAGGTCTGCCGTTTGATTGACTTTTCCTTGTCAACCTCAAGACAAAATTCAAACTGTTTTTCCAATCTGCTCTTTTCCATAATCAAAACCTCTCAAAAAAAACAGATGCAACCTTTTTACGGTTGCATCTATCTGATCATACGAATCTGATACACACAATCAAAATCAAATCCGCAATATTTACTTTATCTGTGAACGGAAACACCGTTTACCATCTTGTGTTTACTTCTGCTTTAAAAGTATTCTTCTTTTTTCTTGAACAGTATCTTGCATATCTGTTTGACTTTCTGTCACGGATAAGGAATACTGTCGCAAGTGCTCCGAGAATTACAGCTACAAGTACAAACCAAAGCCATATGTTTGCTGTTCTCTTGACCTCAGCAGTTCTTGCTGACGGAATTACTGAAGATGAATTTGAAAGAGCCTTCTTTGTTACAGAATTTGTCTTTGTTACCACTTCTGATGCAGTGTCAGCATATGTCTGATTCTGCTGATTTGTGATAATCAATTCTGACGGGCTTGTTGTTACAGGCATCTGTACAGGACCTGAAACAACTTCAGTTGCTTCGGTTGTTTCCTCTTCAACAGGGTTGGGATTTTCAACTGCTTTTTCTCCGAAAAGAACTGCGTAAGTTGCTTCATCAATTACACCTGTTGCTTCCAAACCGTTTGCAAGCTGGAAACTCTTTACGGCTTCTTCTGTATAGTCACCATAGTAGCCTGTTGCCTCAACACCAAAGTATTTGAGTTCTGCAAGCTTTTCCTGAATTGCTGTTACTTCTTCGTTTTCGTCACCGTTTTTGAACTCTTTTGCAGTAGTTTCTTCAGTTGCAGGCTCTGTAGCTTCAGTTTCTTCGGGAGTTGTTTCCTCCTGTGGAGCTGTAGTTTCTTCAACCTTTTCCTCTTCCTTAGGAGCATAAGGTGCATCGTCCGAATAGAGAAGGTTTCTGTCTGAACCTGCTATGCCGTCAACTGTAAGTCCTGCTTCCTTCTGGAATGCCTTGAAAGCTTCCTCAGTACCGTCACCGAACTGACCGTCAACTGCACCGTTGTAGTAACCAAGCTCCTTGAGTCTTGTCTGAATCTTCTTTACTTCATCACCTGATGAACCGTTCTTCCATGAAGTCTGCTTCTTTGAAGAAGAACTGCTTGATGAACTTGAAGAACTTGAACTGCTTGAAGAACTTGTTGCTGACATATCTGAAGGAGTCTTATCTGAACGACCCTGAGAGTCAAAGTTATATGTAGTTCCGCCGATAGTTCTTGAAGTGCTTGTTATGTACTCACCGTTTTCGTAGTAATAATAGTTACCGTTGAACTTTTCCCAACCTGTTGTCGGATAAGAACAGGCTGCAAGCTTGAACCAATATGTCCAGTTATTGTAACCGCCGATGCTTTCATAACACATATCATATGCGTCACCTCTCGCATCAACTTCCATATTATTACCTACATAAACGCCAACGTGACCGGGTCTCCAAAGACCAAGACCGTGAATGTTAGGGATACCGCTGCTTACATTACCCTTTGCTGTTGCAGTGTTAAGCTGTGGGTTACCGCATCTTTCACCGCCGCAATATGAATAGATAAGACCGGAACAGTCAACTGTTCCCGGTGTTGAACCACCGTAAACATATTCCCAGCCTTCATAGTAAGCATTGAGTGCCCACTCTGCAAGACCTGTACCTGTGCCCTTTGCACTTGCTGACATTGTGCTTCCGAACACACATACACTTGATAAAGTTAAAATACTTAATATAATTGCAGTAAGTTTTTTAATCCTCTGCATCGGTATTACCTCCAATTAATTGAAAACAGCCGTCATCGTTCCGTAAAATTACAGAATCAGTAACAGTTGTTAACAAATTTGTAATTATTATAACACCTTTATTTCAAAAAATCAACCCCAAACGCATATTTTTTGCGTTTGAGGCATTGTTTGTAATAAAATATTCCGTTTTTAGTTCTGTTAAAGAATATAAAATAAACAATTTTGTAATATTTACCGTTTTTTCGGCGACATCACACCAGATATCTGCCTATCTGCATTATGGCATTGTGTCTGCAAAGAAGTTTTCCGTTTTCTCTGACCTTTGCCGCTGCAAGTTTTCCTCCGCTTTTTTCTCCGTATTCAGACAATACCCGCCTGAGTTTCTTGGGAATTGTCGGATAATCAAATATAAGATAATATCGGCTGTCATAAAAATAGGCTGAATTTCTGTTGCAGTACACATTCTGTCTGTAGAGCTTCTCAACCGTTTCAAGAAAGTTTGCACTCTCTCCCAAA
>JAXJYO010000064.1:0-4983 GCA_036306945.1 Ruminococcus sp.
GACAATGACTTTTGTCGGCTGGCAGAGCAATGACGATGATGACGAAGACGATGATTATGTTCAGAACTGGTACATTGACCAGATGTTCTTCGATTTGAGAGAGGATCTCGCACTTTATTACAATATCAGTGAAGATGCGGCTGCTGAAAAGCTATACACCGAGGGACTTAAAATCTACTGCGCAATGGACGAGAAAATGCAGAACTACATCGAAGAGGCAGCCCTTGACATTGACAAGACATATGACTATGATTTACAGATAGGTTCAGTGCTTATGGATTTTGACGGACGTGTAATTGCAACTGTCGGAAGTTCAAACAGAAAGACACAGGCTCTCCAGTGGGACAGAGCAACTCACTCAGCATTACAGCCGGGTTCTTCAATCAAGCCTGTGCTTGTGTATCCGATAGCACTCGAAAACAAGCAGATTTACTATTCCTCTATGCTTAACGACCAACAGCTTGACGACTACGAATATGTTGACGGTGCATTCAAAGCAGGTCCTAAAAACGCATACGGAACTTACAACGGAAATATGATTCTTCCCGATGCAATTGAATGGTCATCAAACTGTACGGCTGTTCAGACAATGGAGCTTATCGGCGGACCTTCGGTAGCCTATGAGCAGGCTGTAACAAAAATGGGCTTTAAAAAGCTCACCGAAGAGGACGGACAGATTACAGGTGCTCTTTCAATCGGCGGTACAAACGGCGGTGTATCAGTAAGAGAAATGGCTGCTTCCTACACATATCTCGGAAATGGCGGTCTTTACTATGAGCCGTACACCTACTACTATGTAACCGATTCCGAGGGCAACACTATTATAGATAACCGTGACGCAATCCCAAAACAGGCTTATTCAGCAGAAACTGCTTCAATTATGAACAGACTCCTGAGCTATAATGTGACATACAGTGCGCACACAAAAGCAAGCTATGCAAGAGTCAGCGGTTGGGATATCGTCGGAAAAACAGGTACAACCGACGATGATAAAGACTCGTGGTTCTGCGGAGCTTCACCGTACGCTACAATGGCAACATGGTGCGGATTTGACCAGCCTGCAACCATAAGCGACTACGGTAAGTCGACTTCCGCAAAATTCTTCTCACAGGTTATGGGTAAGTATCTCGAGGACAAGGAAGATAAAGAATACACCATCTCCCCTAACCTCATTCAGGCACAGTACAATCCTTACACCGGACTTTTGGTGTCAACAGATAATCTGTCGGGCAGATACATCGGATATTACACCGAGGATAATATGCCTGCATACGGCGGATATTATAACCCCAATGCCGACACAAGTGAAACAGGCAGTGAAAGCTCGGGTGCATCAGGATATGAAGATTACAGCGTTCCCGATGCAAGCATAGGCGGTGAAGGCGAAGAGCCGACCAACGCCGAAGGCGGAGAATCCTCCGGTGAAGCTTCGGACACTCCCGAAGGCGGAGGAGAAGCCAGTGAAGTCACTCCCGAAGGCGGAGAATCAGGCGGAGAAAACTCGCCTGCGGCATAGTTTTAATATTGGCACTTGCCCTACGGCAAAACATTTGGTATAATTTAACTTGTTTATTATTCTGAAAGGTTAGGTATAGATATGGTTTCAGTAGCAATAATGGGACACGGAGTAGTAGGCTCAGGTGTAGCCGAAATACTCACAACTCACAAACAGAAGCTTTTTGCAGGTCTTGGCGAAGAGATTTACGTTAAGAAAATTCTTGATTTGCGTGAATTTCCTGACAGCCCTCTTGCAGACAGATTCACAAAGGACTTTGAGGACATCATCAATGATCGTGAAATCAGAGTTGTTGTTGAAGTTATGGGAGGCTTAAAGCCTGCTTACGACTTCGTTAAGCGTTGCCTTTTATCAGGCAAAAGCGTAGTTACTTCAAACAAAGAGCTTGTTGCTGCACACGGCGCAGAACTTCTCGCAATTGCAAAGGAAGAAAATGTAAACTTCCTGTTTGAAGCATCGGTAGGCGGCGGTATTCCGAT
The DNA here is from genome assembly GCA_036306945.1 of Ruminococcus sp. Classification (GTDB taxonomy): domain Bacteria; phylum Bacillota; class Clostridia; order Oscillospirales; family Acutalibacteraceae; genus Ruminococcoides. Next base: position 1,996 of record JAXJYO010000064.1, read on the forward strand.
TATCCGTCCTATGACACAGTGTCTTGTTGCAAACATCGTTGACGAGGTTGCAGGTATTTTAAACGGCACAACAAACTTTATTCTGACTAAAATGATAGAAGAAGGTATGCAGTTTGAGGACGCACTCAAGCTTGCTCAGGATCTCGGCTTTGCAGAGAGAAATCCTGCTGCCGATATCGAAGGTCACGATGCATGCCGTAAGATTTGTATTCTCGCATCTCTTGCATATGGCAAACATGTTTATCCTGACTCAGTACATACTGAGGGTATCACAAAAATCACTCTTGACGACGTTAAGTATGCTGACAAGTATAACTGCGTAATCAAGCTTATCGGCAAGGTTAAGCGTCTTGACAACGGCAAGCTCGATATTATCGTAGCACCGATGTTCGTACCTAAGAAGAGCCAGCTTGCAAACATCAACTACGAATTCAACGGCATTATGGTAAGAGGCGACTGCACAGATGACGTTGTATTCTACGGCAAGGGCGCAGGCAAGCTTCCTACAGCAAGTGCAGTTGTAGCTGACGTTGTTGACTGCTGTAAGCACCTCAAAACAAGAAAGTACCTTTACTGGACAGACGGCGACGGCAAGAATATCATTCCTGTTGAAGAGTCAGTTACATCAGTATATATCCGTGCAAACGGTGCTGATGCAGTCAAGAAAGCTGAAAGCATCTTCGGTGAAATCAGCGTTATTGCTAACGATGAGGCACCTGCAAATGAAGTTGCATTTGTTACATCAGAAATGCCTTACGGTGAAATTACAGAAAAGGCTGAAGCTCTCAAGGGCGAAGGCGTTGAAGTTCTTTCAGTTATCCGTATCGGTGATTTATAATTATAGAGGAGTATAGAGCAAATGAGTTTGATAGTTCAGAAATTCGGCGGTAGTTCTGTTGCAAACGCTGAGCGTGTAATGAACGTTGCGTCAATCGTAACAGACACTTACGCAAAGGGCAACGACGTTGTAGTTGTTGTTTCTGCACAGGGCGACACAACAGACGATCTTATTGAAAAGGCACAGGAAATCAACCCTAACGCTTCAAGACGTGAGAAAGATATGCTTCTTGCAGCAGGCGAACAGATTTCAATTTCACTTCTTGCTATGGCTATTGAGAAGCTTGGTTACCACGCAGTATCACTTCTCGGCTGGCAGGCTGGTTTTGAAACAACTTCAGCACACACAAGCGCAAGAATCAAAAGAGTTGACGCTTCAAGAATCAGACGTGAGCTTGACAAGAAAAACATTGTTATCGTTGCAGGCTTCCAGGGTCTTTCAAAGTACGGCGACATCACAACACTCGGCAGAGGCGGTTCTGACACAAGTGCTGTAGCAATCGCAGCTTCAATGCACGCTGACCTTTGTCAGATTTTTACAGACGTAGAGGGCGTTTATACTGCTGACCCAAGAAAGGTTGCAAACGCTCAGAAACTTAAAGAAATTTCTTATGACGAAATGCTTGAGCTCGCAACACTTGGTGCTCAGGTTCTTAACAACCGTTCGGTTGAAATGGCTAAAAAATATAATATTGAGCTTGAAGTGCTTTCAAGTATGGCTAAAGCTTCGGGTACAATTGTAAAGGAGAAAACAAAAATGGAAAAAATGTTAATCAGCGGTGTTGCTAAAGATACAGAGGTAGCAAGAATTTCTGTTACAGGTATTCCTAACCTCCCGGGACTTGCATTCAAGATGTTCTCAAAGCTTTCAGCTAAGGATATCAACGTAGACATCATTCTTCAGTCAATCGGTCACGACGGCAAGAAGGATATCAGCTTTACTGTAGCTAAGGACAGAGGCGCTGAAGCTGTTGAGTGTCTTAAAGATTATATGGAAAACCTCGGTGCTTCTGAGATTCTCTACGATGACAACGTAGCTAAAATTTCAATCGTTGGCGCAGGTATGGAAAGCCACGCAGGTGTTGCTACAAAGATGTTTGAGGCTCTCTATGACGCTCAGATCAACATTCAGATGATCAGCACAAGCGAAATCAAGGTTTCTGTTCTCATCGACGCTAAGGACGCTGACAAGGCTGTTTCAGCTATTCACGCAAAATTCTTTGATTAATTTTAACTTTGGTCAGACAGTATTTTAATTAAAATCCTGCATCTGACAGTTTACTTAGTTTTATAAACAAAAATCCTATTCTCACTCTATGTTGAGAATAGGATTTTTAATTTTATGTATTATTAACTACTTCTTCAATGATTTTTTCTGCTTCGATTCGGCTTTGTCTGAACTTCTCATCGACAGCCAGAAAATAACTGTCATTATCTGCAAGAAGCGATTCAAGAAATTTTGATACATTGCTGTAATTTATAAACATTTTATCAAATTTCCTGAGTTCCTCTTCAGGAATAATCTCGCTCAATCCGGACATATTATCGTATTTCATCTGATCATACAAAACCGTTCTGTAGCCTGAAACGAGCTGCATTACAAACTCTTTGCATCTCTCCCTGCCCTCTTTTTTGAGATAATAAAAGCAGATATCAACAAAATCTATCTCCGCAAGCTTCGGGTACATTTTATGAGTGTACAACGGGCTTATCATTGTATAATCAAGCATTCTCATACCTGTGTCAAGCATTTTTTCTGCATATTCGGTTATGCTGTCAAACGAAAAATATTTATCATAATATTTTTCCGCAATTTGCAAATACCTGCTCATAACCTCATCAACATCTGTCCCATCGGATACAGTTGATGAAACATCAAGCTTTTCCAAAAGAACAAGATCTTTGATTGACAAACCATATCTGCGCTCTGTTTCAAGCTTGGATTTTCTGACGCAGAACTCGGGAATCACAAGAAAGATAATATTAAATTCTTCTTCACCCTCCGAATTTTCAGAAAAAACGAAAGAATAATTGAAAAATTCGTTACTGTGCCCTGCAAATACGCCGTTATGCCAAAATATATTTTTTTGTTCAAAAAAGACTTCAAAATTTCTTCTGAAACTCTCTTCAATCTGATTAAAACGCATTGAC
>JAXJYO010000065.1:0-9798 GCA_036306945.1 Ruminococcus sp.
GTTAATGCAACAGATCTTACAGACATCAAGATTTCTTTAACAGAGGGTTATCTTAATGCAGCTAAGGCAGAAGAAGACAATGGTTTCTATTCAGCATCAAACGTTGTTGTTACATTAACAGCAAGACTCAACTCAAATGCTAAGATCGGTACAAGTGAGGGCAATACTAACTCAGATAGACTCACATATACAAATACATACGGTCCACAGACTGTTAATGGTCCTACAGTAAAGGTTTATACATTTGAGTTAACTGTTCTCAAGGTTGACGCTGCAACAAAAGCTGCAATTACTGATAAGTCAGCAGCATTCACAGTTTACACAGATTCAGCTTGCCAAAATGTACACGCTAACGGTGCCGAGGCTAAAACAAATGATGAAGGTAAGGTAACATTCACAGGATTTGCAGCCGGTACATATTACATTAAGGAGACAGTAGCTCCAACAGGCTACAGCCTCAACTCAACAGTATTCACAGTTGTTATTTCTGATTCCGGCGTAATTACATATGATGGTAACAGCTCTGTTGCATATCTCACAGTAGAGGATACACCAATCGTACTTCCTCAGACAGGTGGTATGGGTACAATGGTATTCACAATCGTTGGTGCTTCACTCATCGTTTGTGCAGGTGTACTCTTCATCGTTGCAAGAAAAAAGAAATCTGCTAAATAATTTAGATTTGAAAGATTTGAAATAATTGCGAAAATATATGTAATTTTTCCGAGGGATGCGGTTTCCGCATCCCTCTTGTTACTTTTGCTTTATATGAAAATGCTCGGTAATATAATGCTGAAAACATTAAGCTGTCTGCCAATTTAAAAAACTTGACAAATTGGGCGGGGTGTTTTATTATTTGGATAGATACAGAGAGTGCCTCGCACGCAATTCGTGCAGACAACTTGACATATTTCAATCCAACTATGCCCGAGCATAATCGAGTATTTTCATATAAAGTAAAAGTTTGTTGAAAGGAGCAGGGCTATGGATAAGAAAAACAATAATTACGATGACGGTTTTGGCTATATCACAGATGAAACCTCTCAGTATGGTTTTGATAATTTTGACGAAAACGGTACAAATGAAAACAAAGTCAAAAAGCCTGCGAAAAAAACTGAGGAGAATAAGCCTACCGACTACGGCGATAACTTCAATTCTCAGACAGGCGATAATCCTGATGATTATGTTTATGACGATGACTACGATATAAGCCGTTCTTCAAAGAGTGCAAAGCCTCAGAAGTCATCTAAAAAACGCAAGAAAAAGGCAAACAGCACGGCTGTAATCGTGCTTATAGTTTGTGCGTTGGTCTGTGTGATTTTTGCCGTAATTTTTGCGCTTACACAGTGTACAGACGGCAACTCTGCGCTTAAATCAACCACTTCTCCGACGACAACACCTACAACAGCGGTAGTCACCACTCAGCAGGAGGTAACTCAGTATGTGGAAACTCAGCCGTATGTTCAGGAAACTGAGGCACCTGTGGTTACCGAAGCACCTACTCAGGCAGTTGTGACTGAGGCGCCGACTCAGGCTCCTACAGAAGCCCCCGTAGTAACCGAAGCACCTACGCAGGCAGAGGTGCCGACAGATGTTGTGCAGGACAGCGAAGTCAATTCAGATACAAACTCCGAAGATTCGGATTTTTAATAGTATTGTTAATGCGCTGATAATGTGGTATAATTAAATAAATAAATTTGAAAAGAGGCTATTTTAAATGGGATGTAACCACGATTGTTCTTCATGCTCATCAAGCTGTAAGGATAATAAGGCAGAAAATATGTATGAGGAACTCAATAAATACAGCAGTGTCAAAAAAGTAATCGGCGTTGTTTCAGGCAAAGGCGGCGTAGGCAAGAGCCTTGTAACTTCGATGATGTCTGTTGCAATGAACAGAAAAGGCAAGAAAGTTGCCATTCTTGACGCTGATATCACAGGTCCTTCAATTCCTAAGGCTTTCGGCAGAACCGAGAGATGTATGGGCAGTGATGAGGGCATTATTCCCGTTGAAACAGAAACAGGAATCAAGATGATGTCAATCAACCTTCTTCTTGAGAACGAAACCGACCCTGTAGTTTGGCGTTCACCTGTCATCACAGGTACAGTAAAGCAGTTCTGGACAGACGTAGTGTGGGGCGATGTTGATTATATGTTCGTTGATATGCCTCCGGGAACAGGTGACGTTCCGCTGACAGTATTCCAGAGCCTTCCGCTCGACGGAATTATTGTAGTGGCATCTCCTCAGGAACTTGTTTCAATGATCGTTGAAAAGGCTGTAAAAATGGCAAATATGATGAACGTACCGGTTCTTGGTCTTGTTGAGAATATGAGCTATTTTGCTTGTCCTGACTGCGGAAAGAAGATTTCTGTATTCGGCGAAAGCCACATTGACGAGATTGCGGCTAAATACGGCACAAAGGTACTTGCAAAGCTTCCGATCGACCCTGAACTTGCAAACAGCGTTGATAACGGCAAAGTTGAGTCATTTGAAGGCAACTATCTTGACGAAGCCGCAGAAGAAATCGAAAATACACTTGCATAATTTACATTCTTCGGACATAAAATCAGCCGAGGAATAACAAATACCTATAATAAGGAGTGTTATATTATGAAATGTACTAAATGCGGAGCAGAGCTTTCTGGCAAGTTCTGCACAAATTGCGGTGCGCCTGCACCTGTGAATCCCGTGTGCACAAACTGCGGAGCAGAATTGACAGGCAGATTTTGCACAAAATGCGGAACACCTGCTGAAAATGCAACAGAAAACGTTGCGCCTGTAGCTCCTGTTGTTGAAAATACGGTTGAGCCGGTTGCTCCTGTAGAAAACGTTGCAGAGCCTGTTCAGCCTGTGGAAAATATTGCAGAGCCTGTTGCATCTGAACCGGAACCAATGCAGTATACACCTGCACAGCCAACTGTCGAGCCAATGCAGTATAATCCTGTACAGCCAATTGCTGAACCTATGCAGAATGTTGAGCCAATGCCATATAATCCTGCACAGCCGATGGCTGAACCTATGCAGTACAATCAGGCTCCTCAGCAGAATATGCCAAACGGCGGTCAGATGATGAATCAGACAAGCTTTGGTCAGCAGTTTACAAACCAGCCAAACGGCGGTTACGCAGGTCAGCAGTTTACAAATCAGCCGAGTGCTCCTCAGCCTCCTAAAAAAGGTATGAGCACAGGCAAGATCGTTGCGCTTGTTTTGGGCATTGTCGGCGCAGTTATAATTCTTTTCGGCATAATTGTCGGTGTTACAGCTTGTAACATAGTAAACGAAAGCAAAAATGCAGTTTACGATTTATATGATTATTACGACGATTACAACGATTTTTTTAATGACTATTATTAATTGATTTACGGACGGTAGAATAATGAAAGAGGGAATGAATGCGGGAAAAAGCATAATATATGTTGTTTATGCGCTGTTACTCGGAGGATTTACGGGCGGTTTTATATGGCTGTTTCTCCGTATAGTGTCGCTTGGCATCGGCTTTGTGTGGAATTATGTTCCGTCGGTTGTCGATATTCCGTGCTATACAATTATAATGTGCCTTGCAGGCGGAGTTATTGCAGGGATACTTCGCATAATGTTTGGAAGTTACCCTGAGTCGATGGAAACCGTCATTGCAAAGGTCAAGCGTGACGGAAAATATCCGTACGACAAGACTTTTATTATTGTGCTTTGTGCATTTGTTCCGCTTATTTTCGGCGCAAGTGTAGGTCCCGAAGCAGGTCTTACGGGCGTTGTTGTGGGACTTTGCTATTGGGTGGGCGATAAGCTCAGATTTGCCGGAAGTCAGCTTGGAAGCTTTACTTCTCTCGGAATTAGTGCTGTTTTGGGTGTGCTGTTCGGATCACCGTTGTTCGGAATTGCGGCTGATATTGAGCCGAAAACCGATGACAAGGCAGAAACTGCGGTGCTTCCGAAACCGTTTGAGATATTCGGTAAGATCATAGCCGTTTCGGGCGGATTGCTTGTGTATTTCCTGCTCGGTCAGATTTTTGGCAGTGGTATGAGTTTTACTCAGCTTGCTGTGGGCGAGATCACAAATTTTGACAGACTTCTGGGAATTCCGTTTATTCTGCTCGGCGTGATTTTGGGTATGCTCTATGCAGGTTTCAGAAAGCTTTCATATCTGCTGTTTGAAAAGCTTTCAAAGACAAAATTGCTCACATTTTTGTCAACTGTTTTGGGCGGTCTTATGCTCGGAATTATCGGCACGATTCTTCCGATGACTATGTTCTCAGGCGAAGAGGAAATTTCGGAAATCGCTGAAACCTATATGCAGTATGCGCCTGCTATGCTTATAATAACAGGTGTTGCAAAGCTTTTTCTTACAAGCTTTTGCATTGAATCGGGACTCAAGGGCGGAAATCTTTTCCCGATGATCTTCAGCGGTGTTGCAATCGGTTACGGTATTTCAATGCTGGTCGGCTCAAGCCCGACTATGACTATTGCGACAATCACGGCGGCTTTGCTTGCTGTTAATATGCGTAAGCCATTGGCAGTTTCGCTGTTGCTTTTGCTGTGCTTCCCTGTGAGAGTCATTCCGTGGATGATTATTGCAAGCTTTATTTCAGCAAATATCCCTTTGCCGAAATTTTTAAAAGTCAAAGAGTAAAATTTAAGGACGGTGCATATGAAATGTACCGTCCTTTGTTATTAAAAGTATTCATTACATAACGAGCATTTTCTGAATAGCTGTAGCGTCCATAACGTTTACAATTCCGTTGCCGTCATAATCAGCAAGTTCCTGTTGCTGTGCTGTTAGTGTTTCAAGATTAACATTTGCTTTCATTATGAGTGTTGCGTCCATAATTGAAATTTTGCCGTCAAGGTTTACGTCGCCAAGCTGATATTCAGACTGGATTTCTGCAAATGTGATGTCATTTGCCATTGCATATTCTTCAGCTGCACTGCCTGTTGCACCGTAGATAGTGAGGTTGTAATATTTGTTGATTGAAGGTTCTTCAAATAGCATCATCGGAACAGCATTGTCATAACCGGCGTTAATAATCTGTTCTTTAGAAGCGCCGTAAATTACATAGATATAATCACTTTCATAGTGTGAATAGTAAAATTCGGCTTCGCAATTGCTGAAATATTGATCGTGCTTTTCAATATAAAATGATTTTATATCGAATCCATCGTCTGAATACAGTGTTGGGAAGTAGATATCAAAAGTATCGCTGTCTTCTGCAAAATAGATGGCACTGTAAAGAGTGCTGTCTATGCAATATGTATCACCGAGGTCTATCATTTCTATGTTTTCGTCATTTTTCAGTGCTTCAATCTGAGCTTTTGTAGCCTCAACATAGAAGCAGGAATAATAATCGTAAAAACACTCTGTGTCATCATCAAAGTATTTGCTAAGGATATCGCTTCTCATTTGTTTTGCTTCTTTTTCGTTTTCTGCATAGATGTAAATTGTTATTGGAATAAGTTCATCATCAGAAACATGATCCATCATATAATACAGCTCATCAACAATTTTGTATTCTCTATCATATATAAGATTGATATATAAGGAATCTTCATCAGCCATTGAGAGAATTTGTGCTTTAGTGGCTGTAACATAAATTGTTTCTGAATCGGCATTGTATTCAAAGTCATCGCAATCAGCAAGATATGTAGTCTTTATGAAATCTGCATATTCATCGTTGTTATCGCTCGAAAGCCCTATGTAAACTAAAAATTCTTCGCTATCGTCAGCGTCCTTGAGTTCGTAAGCGAGAATGTTTGAGTTAATATTATCAGGAAGTTCGTGGAATTCCCGGTAATAGTGAGAGTAAAAGCAGTAGCCAAAAGCATATTTACCGATTGAAGTTACGCTCTCAGGAATTGTGATTTCAGAGGGATGTGCCATGCCGAGAAAAGCATTGTTTGCAATTTCAGTAACAGTCATTGAGTCTATACTTTCAGGAATTACAACAGTCGGATAATCATCGTTTTCATTGGAATCAAAGTAGTTTATAACGGTGAGAGTGTTGTCAGAGTTTTTTCTGTAGACAATTTTATCTTTGCAGAAGATATCAGGCTTTTCAAAATCTGATGGATATTGTACAGAGTTGTTGGCATAATAGAAAGAGCCAAAGTCGATATAATTATAGCAAGTTGCGTTTATTTCAACTGTGTCAGAAACATATGCTTGTGCAGTAAGGATAACTCTTAAACTGTCGGTCATGAGTGAACCGTTGACAGATGCATATCCTAAATCATCGAGATGATCATTAGAGTAAACGTATTCTAAGTTATCTTCATCGGTGACGATCGTTGAGCCATCGGGAAGCTGAATGGTTATGCCGTAGAGCATATCTTCAATTTCTGAATAGCAGATGTTATCCGGAATATTTGTGATAGCCAATTCAGTTGTTTCGGCGGCGGAAACGGCTGAAATTGACAGGCACGAAAGTGCCATAATTGCCGCAAGCAAAGCGGATAGGATTCTGAATTTTTTTCATACGGATTCTCCTTTTAGTAAAAAAATCAATACAGCATATTTTGCTGAAAGTGTAACACAAGCTTAAAATAAAAACAACTAAAAGTCAATGCAGTTTCTTGACGTTTTTATAAATTTTAAATAAGTTTGGTTTTTGATTTTTACTTTTATAAGGATTTTTTTAATATTGATAGACAATAAGCAAACAGGCAGAGCTTTTAAACTCTGCCTGTTTGCTGTCCTGTAAAAATCAATTTATAACGCTTTTGTTTCTCCAGCTTCCTTTTATCCACCTGATGAATACAACAATACCTCTTAAAATTTCGTCTGCCGCCATACCGATAAATACGCCTGCAAGACCCATTCCCAGAACGACACCCAAAATATATGCTATCAGAACGCTCAACCCCCACATTGAGAAAATTGCAAGTATCGTCGGAAATTTTACGTCGCCTGCCGCTTTCATACTATTGATTACAACGATATTTGTGGTTCTTCCCAGTTCAAGGAATACGGCGATAAACATAACCACCGAGCCGAGCTCTGCAACCTTTGGATCGTCTGAAAACAGTGTAAAAGTGAAGGGTGACAAAAGCCAATTTACGATTGCAACCGAAATCGACACAATAAGTCCGAATCGTAATGTTTTAAGCACACGTTTGTATGCAAAGTCGCAGTTTCCTGCGCCAACGCTGTGCCCGACGATGATCTGTGTTGCGATTGCAGCGGAATATGCGATCATATAAGTAAACATACAAAGCATATTTGCATATATTTTAGTATTGATCGCAACAACGCCCATTGTGTTGACAAATGCGGTGATGATAAGCTGAGAAAGATTGTAGGAAATATTCTCGCCTGCCGTTGGAATTCCAAGCCTCAGAAGGTCTTTGAGAATTTTAAACGGGAAAGGTCGGAGATATTTAAGACTGAAACTTCCCTTGATTACAACTATGTAGTAGACCACAGCCGCAATTACTGCAAAAATTCGGCTTATACAAGTTGAAACCGCCGCACCTGAAGCACCAAGACCTATAAAACTCAGCGGTCCGTACAGTAAAAGGTAGTTTCCGATAATATTGACGATGTTCATACCAAAGGAAATAATCATACCGAAAATCGTTTTGCCGTTACTGCTGAAAATTTGGCTGAATGCATTTATCATAGCCTGAGTAAAAATTGTTCCGCCTACGATTTTCATATACGCATCTGCGTCGGCAAGCATTTCATTCGGAACCTGCATCAAAAGAAGAATAGGTTCGCTGAACAAAAATATAACAAGGCTTATCAAGCCACTCAGCACAAGGTTAAAGCTCAGTGCAACGGTATAAATTTTGTTCATCTCATCTTTTTTGTCGGCACCGAGGTACTGACTGACTATAATTCCAGTTGCACTGGAAATAATAGTGAAGGCAAGTGACAAAAATCCCAGAACCGAGTTTGCGTTACCTATAGCTCCGACCGCAGTATCGGAATAATTTGAAAGCATAATCGTGTCAACATAACCGAGCGCAACGCCAAGCAGTAATTGAAAAAATATCGGCCATGCAAGGCTTAATACGCTTCGCTGTGCAACAGGAATATCCTTGCGTTTACTTTTTATCATATAATCTCTCCCGCAGAAAAATACTTGTAAAAACATTATTGACCGCATTAAAAATGGGTTGTATAATGTGAAATATATAATAATTTATGAAAGGAATCAGCTTATGAATATATGTGTATTCGGCTCATCAAGTGAAAATATCGACAGAGAATTTCTTGATACAGCAGAAAGTCTTGGTCGTGAACTTGCCAAAAAAGGCAACGGTGTTGTGTTCGGAGCCGGAAAATACGGTGTAATGGGCGCAACTGCACGAGGTGTAGTCGCCGAAAACGGAACTCTTATCGGAGTGAGCCCGAAATTTTTCATTGAAATGGACGTACTTGAAGAAAACTGCACGGAACTTATCTATACCGAAACTATGCGTGAACGCAAGGGTATAATGGAAGATAAGTCTGATGCATTTATAATTTGTGCAGGCGGAATGGGAACTTTTGAAGAGTTCTTTGAGGTTCTGACGCTCAAACAGCTCAGACGTCATTCAAAACCTATCATAGTATATAATGTAAAGGGTTACTACGACCCTCTGATTGCAATGCTTGACAACGCAGTAAAAAACGGCTTTATGACTGAAGATTGCAACCTTCTTTATACTGTGGCTAAGACAGAACAGGAAGTTTTTGACCAGCTCGAAAACTATGTACCGTTTTCATATAATAAATATGATTATCTTGAGCAGAACGGAGAGGATAAAAATGGCTGACAGTTGCGAACACTGCGCTCATTTTGTGACCGACGAAGAGTTCGGTGACTATTGCAGTATAAACCTTGATGAAGATGAAATGGCAAGGTTCCTTACACAGAACACAGAGAATTGCCATTACTTCCAGCTCTATGATGAATACAAAATCGTGAGAAAACAAAATTAATGTTATGACATATTTGTAAATGTTACAATCCAAATAAATTTTCGACAACAATGAAAAATTTGTAAAAAATATATAATCAATGTCTTTTGTTATTATTATAACTTCTGCCCCCTTGTTTTCAAGGGGGTTTTTTTATGAAGTATAGCAAAATAATGTTTTTTTAGCAAAAATGACAGGGGTGTAACACAATATGTTAATATGCACAAAAACAAGGTGGTTTAGTTGGCTATAAGTACAGAAAATAAAAAAATATGTGCAATGTTGTTGATTTTTTATAGAAAAGAGTATAAAATTAGTACAGCATATTTAATCAATTATAGTGTATTTTTATGATAATTTTGTTAAGGAGTGTTTGGCAATGGGCTTTTTCAGCAGAGTCGTTGATAATATGGTCAGCGAAAAAGTACCCTCGAAAAGGCGCAAGAGGATAATTACATTTGTTGCCATAATTACTCTTCTTTCTATGACAACAAGCACGGTTGCGTGGTTTACGGTAAATACTTTTGCAGGTGTTGATAATCTTGACCTTCACATCAGTATGAGTGCTCAGCTTAAAGTTGCAATGGAAGATTACGGTACAGACCTTTCAAAATACACAAAGGTAATCACCAATGAAATGATTGACGGTTATCTTGATAAATATGATACAAGCATTGAAGAAACTCTTCTCGACCCTGTTACAACAACAGACGGTGTGACTTTTACAAATAAGAGAGGCACTGTAAGAGAAGCAAATGACCGTTCATATCTCGAATTTGAATGTTATTTCATTGCAACCGAAGATATGTGGGTTCACCTTACAACAGAGAGTACCGAGCAGGGACTTGATGACGGAACAAAGGTAACCACAACCGAAACAGGTGCAAAGGCAGATGTAGTAAAC
>JAXJYO010000066.1:0-11793 GCA_036306945.1 Ruminococcus sp.
GTAAGCGGGGTGACCCCGCTCACAATTCGAGCAGACAGGTTGGTTCAGTTTATAACTTAGTTTCCCGACAGTTAAGTTGATATATCTTAACGTTTCGTTAAAGGGTGACCCCGCTCACAATTCGAGCAGACAGGTTGGTTCGGTTTATAACTTAGTTTCCCGACAGTTAAGTTGATATATCTTAACGTTTCGTTAAAGGGTGACCCCACTCACAAGGAGGTAATTTTATGAAACACACATATGTTCTTGAAAATCTCAACTGCGCTCACTGCGCTTCAAAAATCGAAGCTGAAATCGCAAAAACAGACGGTTACGAAAGCGTAAGCTTCAACTTTGCAACAAAGCACCTCAACTTTTATTCCGACAGAAAAAACACGCTTTCCGAAATTCAGCATATCTGCGACAGCATTGAGGACGGCGTAAACGTCGTTGAATTTTCCGAAAAATCCGAAAAGTCCGACAACAAAAAGGCTTCAATGCTGAACCTCGACACCGTGTTGCTCATCATCTCTGCAATATTGGGCGTGTGTGCATTTGTTCTTCATCTTGCAGTGCCCGAAAGCATTGAGTGGAGCGAATATCTGATTTTTGCGCTCAGCATCACGGCCACACTTCTTTCGGGTTATAAAATCTTCATAAAGGGCATCAAAAATGCGCTCAAGCTCAGAATTGACGAAACAACTCTCCTTGCCGTTGCGGTAACAGCCGCATTCTTCCTCGGAGAATTTGTTGAAGCCGCAATGGTAACTGTACTCTTCTCGCTGGGTGAATTCATCGAGGACAAAGCCGTTGACGCTTCACGAAAGGACATCGAAAAGCTTGCACAGATAAGACCCGACACTGCAACAGTTCTTGTCAACGGCAGTGAAAAAACGATGTCAGCCGAGAGCATAGAAATAGGAAGCACAATTATTGTAAAGCCTTATGAAAGAATTCCGCTTGACGGAATTGTAACTGAGGGCACAACAGCGATTGACACCTCGGCGCTCACAGGCGAAAGCCTTCCTGTTGACGTCAGCGAAGGCAGTGAAGTTCTGAGCGGTTCGATAAACGGCAGTAACCTTATAAAAATCAGGACTACAAAAGAATTTGGTGACAGCACAGCCACAAGAATTTTGCGTCTTGTCGAAGATGCCGCCGCACAGAAGGGTAAACGTGAAAAACTCATCTCACGCTTTGCGTCGGTATACACTCCTATCATCATCGCAATTGCCGTTGCAATCGCCGTTGTTCCTCCGCTTCTTGGGCTCGGAGAATTTTCTGAATGGCTCTACCGTGCGCTTGTATGTCTTGTAGCGTCCTGCCCGTGTGCCATTGTGATTTCCGTTCCGCTTTCCTACTTCTCGGGAATCGGTGCGGCATCGGAAACAGGCATCTTGATCAAGGGCGGAAAATACATTGAAGCCCTCGCAAAATCCGACACATTTGTGTTTGACAAAACAGGAACTCTTACAAACGGCAAACTCAGCGTTGAAAAGGTGACTTCGCTTTCCGACTACAGCGAAGATGAAATTCTCGCACTTGCTTCGGCTTGTGAAAAACATTCCGTGCACCCGATAGCCGTTGCCATCAAAGAAAAAGCCACAAATTTAAAAGTTCCCGAGCTCTCCGATTACAGCGAAAAAGCAGGCTACGGTACAAGCGCAAGCTATAACGGCAAAAAGCTTGAATGTGGTTCGATGAAGCTTCTTGACGAAAAGCAGAAATCCCTCATCACCGACAACGCAACAGTATTTCTGACAGAAAACGGAAAACTGATCGGCTCAATCGCAGTAAGCGACACTGTCAGAGATGAAGCCGAAAATGTGATAGCCGAGCTCAAGAAACTCGGCATAAAGAACACGGTTATGCTGACAGGCGACAGCGAAAAAACAGCCGAAGCCGTAAGCAAAAAACTCGGCATCGACAGTTATAAGGCAAACCTTCTCCCCTCTGAAAAGCTCGACGCAGTTATCAGCCTGAAAGAAAACGCAAAGGGCATTTGCTTCACGGGTGACGGCATAAACGATGCGCCCGTGCTTTCGGCAAGCGACTGCGGAATTGCAATGGGACTTGGCAGTGAAGCCGCAATCGAAGCATCAGACGCAGTTCTCGCCTCAGGAAATCTCAGCCAGCTTCCAAACGCCGTAAAAATCTCACGCAGGGTACTCAACACCGTGAGAACGAACATAATTTTTGCGCTCACGATAAAAGCACTCGTGATTATACTTGCCACATTCGGAATTGCGTCAATGTGGATGTCGGTAATCGCCGACACAGGTGTCAGCGTAGCGTGTGTACTATACTCCGCAAGACTAAGACACCGTCGTGACGACGGTCACAATCCGAGGAGATAAAACGGTGTAAGCTATGCAACGATTGCCCGACCGTTGGGGAAATTAAAATTGAAAATTGAAAATTGAAAATGGAAAGTTGAAAGTTTTACAGAACAAATGCTCTGTTTTTGAAAAGTATTTTTGATATATCAAATATATCAAATATTTATTAACTAAACGTTGTTTAAGAGAAATGTAGCAGTCACCAATATATCTACCCAATGGTTGGGGTCGAGTGCCTCGACACGCATTTCGCCGACGTGACGTCGGACACAATCCGAGGAGATAAAACGGTGTAATCAATACAACTGTTTCCCGACCGTTAAGTTGCTATATCGATTACGTTTTTGCGGACATGGCACGCCATGTCCCTACTACAGCGCTACATAAACGTTATTTAAAGGAAATGTAGCAGTTACCAATATATCGAGTTTATAGTTGGGCAACCGACGTTTCTGCTACGTCCGACCTATCTGCTCAAAGGTAAAAATGTTAAATATTTTTCTTTATGGTGTCTAAGGCGCCTTTTTCGATTCTGCTGACTTGTGCTTGTGAAATTCCGATTTCGTTTGCGACTTCCATCTGCGTCTTACCTCTGAAAAATCTCAGTGATAAAATTCTCTTTTCCCTGTCGGAAAGATTTTTAATCGCCTCTTTGACGGCTATTTCCTCAAGCCACGTTGAGTCATCGTTGTTGTCGCCGATTTGATCCATAACGTAAATCGTGTCGTTGCCGTCGGAGAACACAGGCTCGTACAGCGACACAGGCTCTACTATCGCTTCAAGCGCAAGAACCACCGTTTCTTTCGGAACTTCCATTATTTTTGCGATTTCCTCAACTGTGGGTTCACGGTCGTGCTTGTTGGTGAGTTCTTCTTTAATCTGCATCGCTCTGTAGGCGGTGTCCCTCATCGAGCGTGACACCCTCACTGAATTGTTGTCCCTGAGATATCTCCTGATTTCGCCTATTATCATCGGAACTCCGTAGGTCGAAAATCTCACGTCAAGGCTCGGGTCAAAGTTGTCAATCGCCTTTATCAGCCCGATTACCCCCACCTGAAACAGGTCATCGGGATTTTCTCCCCTGTTTGTGAATCGCTGAATGACCGACAGCACAAGCCTTAAATTTCCGTTTATCATCTTATCTCTTGCCTTTTTTCGCTCGGATGCGGTGCCGTTTTTGATGGTCATAAGGAGCTCACGCTTTTCGCTTTCTTTGAGCAATTTGAGCTGTGATGTGTTTACTCCGCATATTTCAACTTTTCCGTACTGCACAAAATAACCCCCGACAATTTACTTTAAATAAAGTATTGCCGAGGGTTTAAATTTTATACACACAAGTCGGTCGAGTGCCTCGCCGTCGTGACGACGGTCACAAATCGGTCGAGTGCCTCGACACGCAAATCGAGGATATAAGTCGGTGTATTCTACACAACGGTTGCCCGACCGTTAAATAAATATATTAATTGCGTTTAAGGGACGTCAAGGATGCCGTCCCCTACAAAATTCTCACATAAAACGTTATTTAAAAGAAATGTAGCAGTAACCAACATATCGAGTTTACGGTTGGGCAACCGACGTTTCTGCTATGTCCGACCTATCTGCTCAAAGTTAAAATGCGTTGAATACGAGGACGGAGCATACTCCGCAGGTGAAGCCCAAAAGCATACCCACGAGAACGTCTGTGAGGTAGTGCACTCTGAGGTAGATTCTTGAAAATCCGATGAGTGCCGCAACACCCAAAATCGGTAAAAATGTGATGAGCCTGCATCTCAAAAGCGCAACGCCTACAACTGCAAACGATGCCGTTGTGTGTCCCGACGGAAACGAGTAAAATCTCGGTCGTGCGATTATCTGCTCGTCATCGTCAAGGCGATGACACGGTCGCACACGCTTTACAACGTGCTTGATGATGATTTCACCCATAAGGTGAGCCAGTGCAAGAGCAAATATTATATTAAATCCCGTAAGTCGCCATTCGGGTCTGATGACAAAAGGAAGGCATATTGCCCACCAAATCAGACCGAAATTTCCTGCACGGGAAGCTGTTATCATAATTTTATTGAGCGCAGGCTTATGAATTTTGCCAATGCGTTCAAGAACTCTGTTGTCAATGTTCTGAATTCTGCCAAACATAAACACAACTCCCATAATTAACTTAAAATGAGCCATTTCTCACGTTAGCATTTTAATTATAACACAGGAAGATTGTTTTGAACAGAGCTTTTTTTATTTTTATAAAATTTCATAAAAGATTTTTTATCTGCTCTTAATATTAAGCAGATGTGCAATTGACGGAATCGTTGCACCCTGACCGCAGGTCGTGGGACTCATCAGCGCACCCGTCGCCATAAACAGAATATTTTTATACTCACCGCTTTTGACCTTATTCAGAATTCTTGAGCAAAACACCGAGCCTGCACAGCCACACCCCGAACCGCCTGCGTGAACGTCCTGAGTTTCTCTGTCAAAAATCATCAGACCGCAGTCGTTGTGCCTGCCTGTGATGTCGATATTCTGCATTTTCAGAAGCTCATAGAGTGCCTTTGTGCCGACTTCTCCGAGGTCACCCGTCAATATCAAATCGTAGTCGTTTGGCTTTGTGTTTGTGTCGTCAAGGTAGTTTTTGAGCGTCTGTGCCGCTGCCGGAGCCATAGCCGCACCCATATTGTTTGCGTCGGTTACGCCGAGGTCGGTTATTCTGCCGACTGTCGCCCTTGCAACGCACGGACCTTTTTTGTCGTTTCTGAGCACACAGCTTCCTGCGCCTGTCACCGTCCACTGCGCCGTAGGTGTGCGTACTCCGCCGTATTCAAGCGGAAAACGGTACTGCCTTTCTGCTGAACAGAAATGCGACGATGTAACGCACATTGCCGTGCCTGCCGCACCGCTTTCAACAAAAACCGATGCCATAACAAGTCCCTGCGCCATTGTTGAGCAAGCTCCGTACTGCCCGAGATACGGAATGTCAAACGCAAGAAGTCCGTAGCTTGAGCCAACGCACTGGTTGAGCAGGTCACCTGCGAATATAAAATCAACCTCCTCTGCCCTCACGTCAGCCTTTCTGAGCGCATTTGACACAGCTTCGGTCTGCAACTGGCTTTCAGCCTGTTCGTAGGTATTCTGACCGTTGTAGCTGTCAAAAATGACCTTGTCAAACTCCTTGCCGAGAGGTCCTTCCGACTCAAGCTTGCCTGCCACCGACGCATAACCGATAATTGAGGGCATTTCTTCAAAGCCTATTGTATGTCCGCCTATTCTTCGTATCATAATAAAACTCCCTTCTGATTTTATTATGTACGTTTTCAAAAATTTTATCAGTCCTGCATTTCTTCAAACTCGGGAGCCTGTTCAAGTTCTGCCATATCGTGATTGACCTCTGCCTGATAATAGCTTTGCAGGGTTGTGGGTGCATTATACAGCGATGTGAGCAGATACGAACGAACGTTGCGCACCTTTGAAGTGTTGCTTTTGAAGCAGTCAATGACATACTCAAGGTGCTCGGAGTTCAAACTCAAAAAGCGTGAACGCATAAGTTCAGTTGGAATATTCTGTTTGCCGAGCCTGACGGTCTTTGCAGTTGAGCATATCGTGTCAGCCATAATGAGGATAATTTCATCTGCAAGGTCGAGGTCAATACTGCCCTGCTGTCTGAGAGAGTCATATTCAAACTGTTCTTTGATGTGTGAAATCGTATCTTCGTAATCGTATCGGGCGATAGATTGATAGTTATCACTCACATAAGTATTATTGTTATCAGTATTAATAGGGTAAAGATTTTTTACCTCAGGAGTATAATTTTCTGAACCCCCTGAAGTTAATTTTCTTTCATTTTGTAATTCATTATTTTTTACCGCTTGCTTGAATTTTAAAGCATACAACATATCAGGCTTTCCCAATCCCTGTTTTTTGCGAAATATAAGATTATTGTTTTCTAATTCTTTTAACAACTTTGTGGCTTTCGGCTTACTGCACATAAGCTCCTCACACACATTTTTTATTGTAAAATATATAAACACATTGCCCTGTTTGTCGGTAAAGCGGTCTTTGTTCTGACTTGACAGGCACATACGGTCAAGCAAAAGTCCGTAGAGCAGTGCACCCTCCGCTGAAAGGTTCGGGTACAGAGTTCGGTCTGTCAAAGCCTTTGGCACTCTGAAAAAGGTGAAGGACGCTTCCTCCCACCAATTGTATTTTTCGGACATAATCCACTTCCTTGCTTTTGATTTCGGAGAAAACTCCCCCGATATTTACACATCAAAAACAAGTTAAATTGCATTGTTTTATGCAATTTTTGATTAAATTATCTTGTTTTCAGACATTACCTGAACATTAATGGAATTTTATGTATTGAAAGGTAACAAAAAATATAATATAATTATAGATTAAAGGCAGTATTTGCCCGTATTATTATTGAAAAGGAAGTAATTTTATGGCTAAGAAACAGTTCAAATCAGAGTCAAAAAGGCTTCTTGATTTGATGATTAACTCAATTTACACTCACAAGGAGATTTTCCTCCGTGAAATCATTTCAAATGCAAGCGACGCTATCGACAAACTCTGCTTTATTTCGCTCACAGACGACAAGGTTGGTATGAGCAGAAGTGATTTCAAAATTACTATAAAGGCTGACAAGGACAACCGTACTCTCACAATCACCGACAACGGCATCGGTATGGACAAGGACGACCTTGAAAACAACCTCGGTACTATCGCATCTTCAGGCTCTTACAAGTTCAAGCAGGATATGGAAGAAAAGCAGGACGACATTGATATTATCGGTCAGTTCGGCGTAGGCTTCTATTCTGCGTTTATGGTTGCAAAGCAAATCACCGTAAACACCAAAAAGTACGGCTCCGAAACAGGTTACTGCTGGCAGTCAAGCGGTGCAGACGGCTACACTGTCAAGGAAATCGAAAGAGATTGCCTCGGCACGGAAATTATTCTTGAAATCAAGGACAACACAGACGATGAAAATTACGATGAATTCCTCGAGCAGTACAGACTTCAGGGTCTTGTAAAGAAGTATTCTGACTATATCCGCTATCCGATTATGATGGATATGACAAAGAGCAGAGTCAAGGAAGAAACAAAGGACAGCGAAAAGCCTGAATACGAGGACTACACAGAAACCGAAACCCTCAACAGTATGATTCCGCTTTGGCAACGTCCCAAGAAAGACGTTTCGCAGGAAGAGTACGACAAGTTCTACAGCGAAAAGTTTATGGCTATGGACAAGCCTCTCAAAACTATCGTTACTTCGGTTGAAGGCGTTGTAACCTACAAGGCATTGCTTTTCATTCCTTCATCAACTCCGTATGACTACTACACAAAGGAGTACAAAAAGGGACTTCAGCTCTACTCAAGCGGTGTGCTCATTATGGACTGCTGTGAAGAGCTTCTTCCTGAGCATTTCCGTTTTGTAAAGGGTATCGTAGACAGTGCCGACCTTTCGCTCAACATTTCAAGAGAAATGCTCCAGCACGACCGTCACCTTCTTACAATTGCTCAGAACATCGAGAAGAAAATCAAAAACGAGCTCAACTCAATGCTTGCAAACGACCGTGAAAACTACGAAAAGTTCTTTGAAGCATTCGGCAGACAGCTCAAGTACGGTGTTGTGTCCGACTATGGTATGCACAAGCAGGATCTGCAGGATCTTCTTCTTTTCTACTCCTCAACAGAAAAGAAGCCTGTAACGCTTTCGGAGTATGTTGACAGAATGAAGGAAGATCAGAAGTTCATCTACTTTGCAACAGGTGAAAACGCTCAGGCAATCGACACACTTCCGCAGACAGAACTTCTCCGTTCAAAGGGATATGAAATTCTCTACTGCACAGACGATGTTGACGAGTTTACACTCCAGACGCTTATGACATACAAAGAAAAGTCATTCTGTTCTGCAACAAACGACGACCTCGGAATTGACACCGAAGAAAACAGCGAAGAAGAAAAAGACAACAGCGCATTGCTCACTTTCGTAAAAGAAACACTCGGTGACAAGGTAAGCGAAGTAACAGCGTCCAAGAAGCTTGTTTCACATCCTGTATGCCTCACCGCAAAGGGCGGAATTTCATTTGAAATGGAAAAGTATTTCAACTCAGTTCAGCCGAACTCAGGAATGAAGGCGCAGAGAGTTCTTGAGCTCAACCTTTCACATTCAGCCGTTAAGACAATGGAAAGCCTCATTGAGACAGACATTGAAAAGGCAAAGAAGTACGCTGAGGTGTTATATTGTCAGGCACTCCTCATCGCAGGACTCCCGCTTGAAAACCCATCAGAATACACCGACCTCGTCTGCTCTATAATTTAACTTTTTACCTTTGGGCAGATAGGTCGGACTTGGCAGAAACGTCGGTTGCCCAACCGTTGGCTCGATATGTTGGTTACGTTTAAGGGACGTCTGGGAAGCCGTCCCCTACAAAAGCGAGTGCCTCGCACGCATTTCGCCGACGTGACGTCGGTCACAAATCGAGGATATAAGTCGGTGTAATTTACACAACGGTTGCCCGACCGTAGTATTGATATATTGATTACGTTTAATACAAAATTCTTACAAAAACGTTGTTTAAGAGAAATGTAGCAGTTACCAATACATCAAGTTTACGGTTGGGCACGAAACGTTTCATATAGAAAAAACCTATCTTCCCAAAATCAAAAAAAGCTTTCCTGTTATAAGGAAAGCTTTTTGCGTTTATATGTTTATGAATTTTCCGTGTTTTCCGAAGATTCGGTATCTGATTGCGGTGGGTCTGTCGGGGCAGACGATATGGTCGGAGCTTCGGTAGGCTTTTCGGTTGCCGAACTGCTCGACGGCTTGCTTGATGAACTGCTTGACGGCTTTGACGAACTGCTCGATGTTTTGCTCGATGAACTTGACGAACTGCTTGATGCCTTTGATGTTGCAGGCTCTGTCAAATCGTCAACGTTTGTGTTCTTCGCATTTGAATCGTTGTCAGCCGCTATGAAAGTATATCCGTGGTCTGAGTCGTATGTGGATGAACCGAGTGACTCACGGTCAATTTCTTTGCCGTCTTTGAAGTAGACTCTCCACGCCTTTACTGTGTAGCTTGAAGAACCCTGATCAGTCATCTCGTTTTCGGTCTTTATCTCGTCGTAGTCACCGACTTTGACACCCCATATTGATACATAAAGTGTGCTGTCAACAAGCTTGCATTCCATAAACATCTGATATTCTGTAGGGTTTGAAAGCTTGAGGTCAAGTCTTGGATAGTCGATGGTTGCGTCAAGTCCTGTAGGCACATATGATGATGCCCACTTGTGGTTGTAACGCTCTTCTACTGTCATATTTGCTCTGATAGCCGCATTGTATATTGTCGAACTCGACTGGCAGATACCTCCGCCTATGCCCTGAGTTATCTGACCTTCGGAAATTACATTTGCAGATTTGTAGCCGTTTGACTCGAGGTTTGAGTCGCCTGTGCAGGTGTTGAAAGACCATGTTGCACCGGATTCGATTACCGAACCGTTACAAGCTTCAAGCGACACCCTCATATTTTCGGTTCCGTTTGCAGTGTTGGTTGAAACGGTTTCGTATGACGCAAGCTTGACTATGTTTTCTTTGAGAAAATCAACGTTTACTTCTGCTTCTACGGTTTCAACGTCTGCAATGATTCTGTACTCGCTTGAATCCTGTGCAAATGCGTCTGTAAGCTTCTGCTCAAGATCTGAAGTGTTCAATTTTCTGCCGCTTTCAGCTTCGGTGTATTCAAAGCGGTTCTTCTCATAAGGCTTGAACTTTGTCACATATGCGTCTTTTGCATCTCTGTTTGTGGTTTCCTCAATCTTCTTTGCATTTGTCTGAATTGAGTCTTCCGTCGGAGTTGCCGTTATTTCGTATGTGACAGGCTCAGTTGTGCCTTCGGGCGGATTGAGCGTATCGTTCTTGACGGTTGCAAGAACCTCTTCAATGTCGTATGTATATTCAAAATCGTCCTGCGTGAGAGTTGTGATGTCACCGTCGGTGTCAACTGAAAGACTTACATCTTTGATGAAGCTTTCTTTTTTTGACTCGAGAAGCTCCTTTGCCTGAAGCATTGTTTTGCCGCCGATTGAAATTCCCGAAACCGTGGTGTCTTCGTCAAAAGTAAACTCCGAATTCGCTTCTTTGTTATCAAAAATTCCGCTCTGATACAGGCAGAACCCTGTTACGCACAGAGCCACGACTACCGCCGCAGAAACAGAAGAAATGATTGCAATTTTTTTGCCTTTTGATGAGCTTGATTTGTATCGTTTCTTTGAAGAGCCGTTCTGTGCCTTTCCGCCGGAAATATCTACAAACTCTTCGTCGACCATGATAATATCGTCCATATTATCCTTTTTCAACCTGTTCACCCCTGAATTAATATGTAGTAAATATATTATAAAAATAACAGTATATTACTTAAATGCTAACAGTTACATTGTACTATAAACTTTTTCAAAAATAAAGTGGTAAAATACAAATTTTAAAAAAATATTTACCTGATTTTTTGTACATATATTCATTGTTCAAGACAATAAATTCCATATTTTCCGATGCGACGACAATTGCAGTTATATTGCGTGTAAAGGCACTCGAACGTGCCTTGTGTAAAAAACACAAAGCTCCCCTCAAAAAAGGGGAGCTTTGAATATATACTCTTAATTATGCCTTGGATTTTTTATTAAACCAAACGAGTGCTACGCCTGATGTCATCAATACCATTACGATAAGCATTGAAACTGTCATACCTGTTGATACTGCACCGTTGCTGTTGTTTGTGCTTGTGCCCTGAGGTGTGTCAACTGTTGCAGGTTTGCTTTCATTTGTGTCAGTTTTATCTGTTCCGTCTGTTACTGTTGTTGTAGGCTGAGTTGATGAAGAGTCAGATGGTGTGTCTTTTATTGAAACCTCTGTTTCAGCTGTTCCCTCAATGCCAAGTCCCATTACTATTTTGTAATCGCCAGCATCTCTTACCCATATATGACCGTATGTTGAATAATCGAATGAATAAAGTCCTATATACTCTGTAAGTCCAAATGGCTTACCGAATGTATAATTTATTACAGTGCCGTCCTGTCTTATGAGTGCAATTTCTGCGCCTTCCATATTAGTTGCAATGGAGTTTTCAGTGTTGATTTTTGATAAATCAATCTTGTTGTAATCCTCAAATGTAGAACAGTAGTCGAATATCGGCTCTGTGAAAGTCTTGTTCGGATTTTTTGTTAATTCAATGCTTACAATAGGATTTAATACAAACGGGTCTTCATAAACTGTGATTGTCTGTGTAGTTTCGCAACCGCCAAAATAATAAGTGATTGTATTTTCGCCTAACGGAAGGTCCTCAAGGCCTCCAAGACCTCCAAGAATACGGAAGTTATCTTCTTCTCCACCGCCGATTGACTGCCACAAATCTGCTTCCTCGTCAATTGTAACGTCATATGTTGTGCCGTCCTTTGCAGTGAAACGCACTTCGAGTCCTTCAAATAATACCCA
>JAXJYO010000067.1:0-22303 GCA_036306945.1 Ruminococcus sp.
AATACTGACCAAGCGAGGCTTAGTCAGTATTTACGATTATTACCTAAAGGTAGCACATATTTAATTTTGAATTGAACCGCCCTGTGCCGAACGGCACGCAGGGTGGTGTGAGAGGGCGATTATTTTCGCCCTACTCGATTACAAAAATTGCTCGGTTATGTTCGGGCACAGAACAGTTTAAAAAGAAGATGCTATCTGCACGAATTGCGTGCGAGGCACTCGCTTTATATTTTATGAGGTGATTTTATGAAGAAAGTGAAAAGATTGTCAAAAAAAATTGTTTCGATAACCATTGCTTCTGCAATGATCGCAACAGCGTCGGTTACAGCTTTTGCAACCGAGTACACAAGAGAAGGCAGAATTACTCAGCCCTCAGTTTCACATAAGTTTGCAAAAGATGAACTTGGTGTTGTAAACTTCAAGTCTACATGGGGCGACAAAGAAGCTAACGTAAATTCGATGCTTGAATATGTCGATGAAGCTCACGAAAAAGGAGTAAAGATTTTGCTTTTCCCTGAAATGTGTGTTTCAGGTTATGTTTCATCAAGCAATCCTGATTCAGTTGCATATCAGACAGCGATAAATCTTGCTGAATCAAAGGACGGTCCTACAGCTAAAACTTTTGCAGAAGTTGCAGACAGTTATGATATGTGGATCATCTACGGTGCAACAGAAACTATCCCTGATGACAGTGAGCACGCTTATAATTCAGCGTTCATCTGTTCTCCTGAGGGTGAAGTTACAACTTATCAGAAAATCAGTCCTGTAGAAGGTTCATGGTGTACTCCGGGTGAAACACCTGTGCTTATAGATGCAGGCGAATACGGACTTCTCGGTGTAAGCATTTGCTATGATACATATGCAATGCCTGAGATCGGAAGATATTACGCAGCAAAAGGCTGTAACATTCTTCTTAACCCGACTGCTACTTCAAGAAGTTACAAAGACACAGACGGTGACGGTGTAAAAGATGACGAGGGTTGGGAATGGTACTACAAAAACCGAATCGAAAGCAACACAAGCCGTGACGGATATACATTGCTCAGTTCAAACCTTGTAGGTGCTGACGGTCCTACAAACTCAAACGGCAAACAGGCTTATGATTTCCCCGGCGGTTCGGTAATTTTACAGAATGGTACTTATTACTATGCAGGTACAACAGATGATACAGTAGTTTCAAATTCAGATGCTGATATCATCACAGGTGAAGAAGGACTCCTCACAAATATGGACTCTCTCACAGCAAGAACAGGTTCAACTTGTCGCAATCAGGATTTCAGACCTGAAGATTATGCTTTGTGGTATGATGAACTTGCAGATATGCAGGATGCAGGCAACAGCCTCTCATATAGAAGTAATGTTACAGACGGACCTGTAGCGGCAGTTGTAAATATGCCGGGTATATGGGGCGATAAAGAAGCCAACATCGAAGCTATGGAGGAATATATTATCGAAGCAGGTGAAAAGGGCGTAGATATTCTTGTATTCCCTGAAACTGTTCTTACAGGTTACGAATGGAAACAGCCTGCTGATGACCCATACTATCAGGAGTCAGGAGTTGCAATGCAGGTTGCCCTTGCAGAAACAATTCCAGGACCTACAACAAATTATTTCTCCGAATATGCTAAAAAGTATGATATGTACATCATTTTTGGTATGACCGAAAAAGAGGATGAGCCGATTTATGATATGACAGACGGCGGAGTAGAAAAAGTATATAACTCAGCGGCTGTTCTTTATCCTGACGGAAAGATTGAATCCTATCAGAAGATGCATCGTGCAGGAAATGAGTCAAAATGGTCGGTATGCGGTGATACTCCGTATATGTTTGAAACAGAATGGGGCAAGATAGGTATTGACATTTGCCGTGACGGTCACTTCTATCCTGAACTTGGCAGATATTATGCGGCAATGGGATGTACAATGCTTATTCATCCGACAGCAACAACTGGTAACCCGTGGTACAGGGAAACAAGAATAGGTTCATACACAGACCGTGACGGTATGGCGGCAATCACTTGTAACCTTCTGGGACCTGACGGAACCTATAATGAAGAAACAGGCAGTTGGTCAGGCGGTGTGTTCGCATCAACAAGTCTTATTATTACAAAGTATCATAACGAAAACGGTAAAACCTCATTCGACCCTGAAACAGGATATGCAATTGACCTCAACGGCACAGGCAGTGAGTCCGAAGGTTTTGATGAAAGAGGTACAAGCCCTGAAGGTCTTGAAATTGCAAAAATGAATCTCAGCGGATGCGGTTTCAGCCTTACAAATTTCCAGGCAAGACTCTTATCAAAAATGTACGACGAGCTTGCAGTACTCTATCGTGACGGATATACTTCAATTTACGGCAAGATGGGTGACGCAAACAACGACACAGAAATTAATGTTGAGGACGCAACTTATATCCAGAAAGCAGGATTGTCAATAGTTGAAGAGAATCCACAGTGTGATGTGAATGCTGACGGCAGAGTTTCAATTGTTGATGTGACACATTTACAGAAATATCTTGCAGGATACGACGTAACACTCGGATAACAAATCATTTTCAAATACTCTCCGAACAGACTGTGTAAAAAGCAGTCTGTTCAACTTTTATATGGAAATTTTTAAATCGGTTTCTCTTGACTAACCGATAAGTGTTGATATAAAATTGAAAGGCGATAAATGGAATAAAGTGGTGTTATGATTGGTAAATTTACTTACGAGGATTTTTGTAAAAAACAGTGACGATACCAAAAATCCCGATGTCAGGTCAGCTTACGGAAATATGTCAGGAATCGTCGGAATATTTCTAAACCTGTGTCTTTTTGCGGCTAAGCTTACTGCGGGCGTGTTTTCATCGTCGATTTCAGTAGTGGCAGATGCGTTCAATAACCTGTCCGATGCCGGAAGTTCGGTAGTGACTTTCCTCGGCTTCAAGCTTGCAAATCGCCCTGCCGACAAAGAACATCCTTTCGGTCACGGAAGATATGAGTACGTTGCAGGACTCGGAATCTCGGTTGTTATTTTACTTGTCGGAATTGAACTGTTGAAAAGTTCAATAGAAAAAATATTCAATCCCGAAGCATCAACAGAGATAACATTGGTGTCTGTGTGTATTCTTATAGCTTCGGTGCTTGTAAAGCTTTGGATGTTTTACTTCAACAAAATTCTTTCAAAGAAAATAAGTTCTTCTGCACTCAAAGCAACCTCGCTTGATTCGCTTACCGACTGTGTGGCAACAACAATAGTGCTCATCGGACTTCTTATTTCAAAGTACAGCGGACTTGTGATTGACGGTTACCTTGGAGTTGCTGTCGCAGTGTTCATTATTTTTGCAGGAATCAATACATTCAAAGACAGCCTTTCACCGTTGCTGGGTACACCTCCTGATGCGGATTTTGTTGATGACATCAGAGAAACTGTAATGCAGGACGAAATGATAGTCGGAATTCACGACCTTATAGTTCACGATTACGGCCCCGGAAGATGTATCATCTCGCTTCATGCCGAAATCCCGTGTGATGAGGATATCCTCAAAGCACACGATTCAATTGACCTTGTAGAAAAGGTTCTTGAGCGTAAGTTTAATTGCCTTGCAACGATACATATGGATCCGATTGCAGTTGATGATGAAATTACACTTTCATTGAAAAGAAAGGTCACAGACGCTGTTGTTGAGATAGACCCGCAATTTTCATTACACGATTTCAGGGTTGTGCACGGAGAAACTCACACAAATCTTATTTTTGACCTTGTGATACCGCACGGACTCAAAACCCCGTATGATGAGATTCGCAATCTTGTCAAAGACAGGATTCAAAGCATAGACCCAAAGCTTATCCCTGTAATGCACATCGAAAAATCTTATACAGAGTAAGTTTCAATTCAAGTAAAAACAAATTATATTTACAAAACGAAAAAACGCTGTTGCACGGTGAGATACTGTGCAACAGCGTTTTGTACTGGTCAGATATTATAATAAGAAGCGATGTTTCTTAATTTTCTGGTTGCAGCGGCAATATGCCTTGAAACCGTAGAGTTGTTAAGTCCGAGTTCCTGAGCAATTTCCTTTTGTTTTTTGTCGTTGATATAGTATTCAACAATGCATATTCTCTGCATTTCAGTGAGCTCGGTAGTGATCGCTTTTGAAAGTATGGTTTTCATCTGTTTGCGGCTCTCATTGTTTGTTGAGCCGTTTGACAGATATTTGACAAAAGTGATTTTGTTCGTATTCTTGTCATTGAAATGAACAAATTCTGTTCTCATCAAGCCACTCCTTTGTGTCGTTGCATAAGATGATTGGCTGTCATAATACATTCATTGTAGTACATTCTGTATTTGTTGATTTTAAGGTCAATTTCCTTTTTTTCTGACAATGAAGCAGACTTGCGTCTGGCTTTAAGTTTATCTATTACATAGGCAAAATCTTCTGCCGTGTCGATATATTCTTGTGACCATTCAAAGTAATTCATTTTATGTCCTTTCTTTCATTATTCGTTATTTTGTTTGCTGTTGAAAGCAGGCGGGGCAGTCCTGCAAGGGGTTCTTTCAAAACCCTAATTTAATTATATTGGAAAAAGTTGTGAAGTTCAAGAATTTTTGGAACAAATGTTCGATAAAATGAATCAAAAATACTCATTGTACAATTGTCAGTACAATGAAAAATATTTTATTTCCAACAGAGAAAATAAAAATCAAAACAAATACTGACCATACGAAATCAATAATGACATAAAAACTAAACAAACCCGGATAAATGTTTTTGTATCATTTGTTCATTGTGATTTTTAAAAATCACATCAAAAATGAGTTAAAAAAGATTTTTGCAAAAATAGTGCACAAATAAAAGTTTTAAATTTTGTCTATATTGTCTTTTTAACTGTTGAGAAAAGACAAATCAGCCATATCGGACTTGAAAATCTCACAAAATAATAGTATAATATATAAAAATGAATTGATATTCATTTATGAAACAGGAAAAATGCAATGATTCATTTTGAACATTCATTTTCATAAAACACACAATCGCAAAACAGACCGTCGGGAGACGGTCTGTTTTGCTTTACATTATATATAATTGAAAAGAAGGTGTAGATTTCTGAATCGCTTCCTGTCAAGATATGTCAGATTAAATATTTTATCTTTCTGTTGAGAAGCGAAACAGGTAAACCTACAACGTTAAAATAATCGCCCTTGATTTCTTCAATAAGAACTGTGCCCTTTTCCTGAATTCCGTAAGCACCTGCTTTGTCCATAGGTTCACCGGTATTGACGTATTCATCAATTTCTTTGTCAGTAAGTTCATAGAACTTAACGCTTGTAGTTTGAGAAAAAGAAATGACTTTGTCTTTGTACAAGACAGCGCAACCTGTTATAACCTTGTGGGTTTTACCTGAAAGTGCTTTGAGCATTCTCACAGCATCGTCCCTGTCAGAAGGCTTTCCGAGCATAACATTATCGAGAAAAACACCTGTGTCACAGCCTATAACTACGTCATCATAATGATTGCGGTTGTGTATGTGTTCTGCTTTTCTAAGCGCAAGATGTTCGGGAATCATCTCAAGCTCAATATTTTTTGATACAGTTTCGTCAACATCAGACGGCTCAATTATAAAGTCGTCGCAGATAAGTGACAAAAGTTCCTGTCTGCGTGGGGAAGCCGAAGCCAGAATAACCATATATTATACCTCACATATTTTTTACACTATTTTATATTGTTCGTGAGGTGAATGTCAATAGTTTTAAAAAAAGCCGAAATATTATGTCAAATATTAAAATGACAATTTATTTATAAGAATTATTACAAGTATATTTATTTAAAAGTAAAATATTGCCATATGATTAAAATACAGCAATAAAAAGATACATTTATTATATAAATCAAATCAGCAAGGTGATATAATACAAAAATGGAACAGGAGGTAAAAAGAATGTTTCATTTACTTCTTGCGGTGATATACTTATCATTTATAAGCCTTGGATTGCCTGACTCACTTTTGGGCAGTGCATGGCCGACAATTTATCAGGAATTCAATGTTCCGGTGTCGTATGCGGGAATAGTTTTTATGATAATATCTGCCGGAACAATAGTTTCAAGCCTTCAAAGCGACCGATTGACAAAGTGGCTTGGCACAGGCAAAGTCACAGCAATAAGCGTTCTTACAACAGCCGTGGCATTGTGGGGCTTTTCGGTAAGCTCAGAATATTGGATGCTTGTGCTTTGGGCAATCCCGTACGGACTCGGTGCAGGAAGCGTAGATGCATCGCTGAACAACTATGTTGCGCTCCATTATAAGAGCCGTCATATGAGTTGGCTTCATTGTATGTGGGGAATAGGCGCAAGTGCAGGACCATATATAATGAGCTATGTGATGACCTTCGGAGGAAGCTGGAATACAGGTTACCTCGTAATATCTGTCATTCAGGCTGTGCTGACGGCAATTCTTTTTGTTACCTTGCCGTTGTGGAAAACAGGCAGTTCAAACGATGTTTCTGAGGTTGTTGAAGAAAAATCAAAGCCTTTGACGCTCAAAGAAATTATAAAAATTCCCGGAGTAAAGCAGATAATGCTGATGTTTTTCTGCTACTGTGCACTTGAACAGACAGCAGGACTGTGGGCAAGCAGTTATCTTGTGCTCAAGTATAATATTGATACAGAAACTGCGGCGAGTTACGGAAGTTTATTTTTTATAGGAATAACAGTCGGTAGGGCGATCAGCGGATTTATCACAATGAAGCTCAATGATAATCAGATGATAAGGCTCGGACAGATAATAGTTCTGATAGGAATAGTGATGATGTGTCTGCCGTTGGGATACGAAATCGCTCTTGCAGGACTTGTTACGATAGGTCTTGGCTGTGCGCCTATTTATCCCTGCGTTATCCATTCAACACCGGATAATTTCGGAAAGGAAAAATCACAGGCGATAATAGGAGTGCAAATGGCAAGTGCATATGCAGGCAACGTCCTTATGCCGCCGTTGTTTGGAATAATCGCAAATAATATCAGCGTAGGTTTATTCCCGATTTATATATTTGTCATTTTGGCAGTGATGATAGCAATGCACACAATGCTGAAGCGAAGAGTAGCAAATAATAAATAGAAAAGAGAGAAATATTATGTCTATACCAAATGATCCGATGATACTTTTATCATATATAAACACTCAGTTAAGAGATTTTTACCCGTCACTTGAAGAATTTGGTAAAACTCAGAGTGTTGATACTCAGGAAATTATTGAAAAACTTTCTGCAATAGGATATGAATACAATGCAGAATTGAATAAATTCATTTGATTTCCGCATTGGGAAGATACCATTTGAGAGCATCGACGGCTGAGCAACCGTTTTTGCATAGATAATCAACTCCGCTCAGACTTACACCTACACATTCGGAGTTTTCGTCGTAATTTTTATTATAGCAATCCCATGGAGAGGCAACAGCAATGAGATAATCATAGCTGTTGTCTTTTTTTGTTGTACCGTTTGAAATATTTGAAAAAGGTATGTATTTTTCACTGCTGTCAAATTTAACGCTTATTTCTTTTGCGGAATTAACACAGTTTTTAATTTGAAGATAAATTTCTTTTATGGAACTATTTGCATCTTTTTCAAGAATACACACTTCTTTGTCATCAGTGTCAAAGCTGTCGGGATCAATTTTGTAGTTGTTCAAAATGATAACGGCAATTGCTTTCATAGTTTCTTCACTGTAATCGTCTTTGTATTGAGCAGCAACAATACCGCACAGAATCTTATCAGAATCAGACAGATTGTCAGTTGAAGCTTCGACGCTGTCGGCTGTAGATGAAGTTTTCAGCACAATTTTATCTGTTGTACTGCATTTAGCAGCCATAAACGGAAGCATAGCCATAATGATCAGAAATACAGCCAATGCAATAAGTTTTTCCTTCACAGTAAACTCTCCTTATTTTTGCACAGAAAAAATAAAACCGATATTCCTAAAATGTGTTTTATTTTCCTTGACATAATGATATAATTGTCTTAAAATAATATATGTTGAGTTTTAAAATAACATAACTATCTAATGAAACGGAGCAGATATATGAAGGTTAAAATTTCTCTGATTCCTTTCATTCCTGTTGCAATTGCAATGGTCGGACTCAAAATAATGAGCATTTTCGGACTTGACAGCAACGGAATGTTCCTCGGAATGGACAAAATCACAATAAACTATCTGGTTATCGGACTTGCACTCGGACTTTTTGTGGTGTGTGTGCTCATAAACTTGTTTGACAGAAAAACAGCTCCTGTTTATCCTGTCAAGAAAAATCCGATAGCAGGAATTTTTGCAATACTCTCAGGTCTTGCTGTAATAGGTTCGTCAGTAATGTCATTCCTCGGTACAACAACTGATTCAGAGTATTATATTGTATCACTTATCTGTGCGGCATTTTCAATTCCCGCAGGTATCGCACTTATGTTTATGTCAAAAGTGCATTTTACCGGAAAGTCAATAGTTTCGGGTATTTCAATGCTCTTTATTTTCCCTGCATTATGGGGTTGTGCAGAGCTTGTGTCGGAATTCCTTGTAGCAACAAAAGTATCTATCTCTGCAAGTGATATGACAGCATTATTCTGCTACATATTCCTGACACTCTACTTCTTCTCACATTCAATGATCGTGTCAAGAATAAAGGGCAGAAACCCTGTTAAAGCCTGCTTTATCTATGGTTTGCCTGCTGTTGCCATCTCACTCGCATTCGGTGCACACACAATCTGTACAACACTGGTCGAAGGAATGGATACAGCAAAGCTTCTTCTCGGTGCAGAGCAGATAACACTTGCACTTTATGCAATTTCATTTATGGTTGAAATGGCTGTAAATTCATACACAAAAGACGAAATCGAAATTATCGATGGTTTACCTGATGATGACGACACATATGAAAACAGTTATGTGAAGTCAGGCGGATATGATGAACTTGTATTTGCTGAAAAGGTTGTTCCTGTTGAGAACGAAAACGATGAAGTGACAGCAAATGATGAGGATCCTGAAGCTCCTCCGACATTTGATGGTCTTGATGATTTTGTGCTTGGCTACAACAATAACAGCGAGCCTGAGCCTGTACCATATCTCACAAAGAATGAGATGGAAAAGATTGCTTCATCAAGACTTGTATTTCTTGATGAAGAGCCTGAAAAGACAGAAGAAAAAACGGAAGCTTCAAAACCTGATATTTCCTATGATGTAATGGAAGAAAAAATCAGGGAAGAGGTAACACCTGTTGAGGAAAAACCTATAGAGTCAAAGCCTGAAGAAAAGACTCCTGAAACTACACTCAGCGACATTGATTTGCTTTTGCAGGAACTTGACAACAAAAAATAATTGTTGACAACACACGATTGCAGTGTTATTATAATTACAATCAAAATAAAACTGTGATAAGGACACGGTTTGTAAATCACCATTTTCAGAGAGCGGATTGTATGCTGAAATATCCGTATTTGGTCTTGCAAGCTACCACCTTTGAGTCTGCACAGGAAATGGTGCGGCGTAGAACTGCGTTAAAGTTGATACTTAAAGAGGGCAAACATTTGCCGAACTTGGGTGGAACCACGAGTAACTTCGTCCCAATATTCCTTTATGGAATATTGGGATTTTTTTAATGTATAGGAAATTGCTCGGGTACAGAACAATTTTAAAAGATTGTGCTATCTGCACGAACTGCGTGCGAGGCACTCGCTTTTTTATGGATAATCAAAAGAAAAAAGGAGAGAATATAATGATTAATGTTGAATTAAAAGGCGGAGTAGTCAAAGAGTTTGACAACAACATCACACCTGCTGAGATCGCAAAATCAATCGGCGCAGGACTTTACAAATCAGTTTGCTGTGCAAAAGTTGACGGAAACGTAGTTGACCTTCGCACACCACTTACACAGGATTGCAAACTTGAGCTTCTCACATTTGACGATGCAGAAGGTAAAAAAGCTTTCTGGCATACAGCGTCACACGTTCTTGCACAGGCTGTTAAAAGACTTTATCCTTCAGCAAAGTGTGCTATCGGACCTGCAATTGACAGTGGTTTCTACTATGATTTTGATGTAGAAAAGCCATTTTCAGCAGAGGACCTTGAGAAAATCAAGGCTGAAATGAAAAAAATCGTAAAATCAGGTATTGAACTTGAGCGCTTTGAGCTATCTCCTGAAGATGCAATTGCAAAGCTTGAAGAGATGGGTGAGCCTTACAAGGTTGAACTCGTAAAGGAACACGCAGATAACGGCGAAAACATCAGCTTCTACAAGCAGGACGACTTTACAGATCTTTGTGCAGGTCCTCACCTTATGAATGTGTCAGTAATCAAGGCAATTGAGCTTACAAACTGCACAGGTGCATATTGGAGAGGCGATGCAAACAATGCACAGCTTTGCCGTGTTTACGGTGTTGCATTCCCTAAAGCATCAATGCTTGAAGAACATCTCACAAAGCTTGAAGAGGCAAAGAAGCGTGACCACAACAAACTTGGTCGTGAACTTGAACTCTTTACAACATCAGATGTAATCGGACAGGGACTTCCGATCCTTCTTCCAAAGGGTGCAAGAATCATTCAGCTTTTACAGCGTTTTGTTGAGGACGAGGAACAGCGCAGGGGTTGGCTTCTCACAAAGACACCGTTTATGGCTAAGAGCGACCTCTATAAGATCAGCGGTCACTGGGATCATTATCAGGACGGTATGTTCGTACTCGGCGACCCTGAAAAGGACGATGAAGTGTTTGCACTTCGTCCTATGACTTGCCCTTTCCAGTATCAGGCATATCTCAACCGTCAGCGTTCTTACCGTGATTTGCCACTCAGATATAACGAAACATCAACACTTTTCCGTAACGAAGCAAGCGGTGAAATGCACGGCCTTATCAGAGTTCGTCAGTTCACAATTTCAGAGGGTCACCTTATGTGTACGCCTGAACAGCTTGAGCAGGAATTTAAGGGTTGTCTTGAGCTTACAACATTTATGCTTAAAACACTCGGTCTTTATGAGGACGTAACATATCGTTTCTCAAAATGGGATCCGAACAACAGAGAAAAATATATCGGCACAGAAGAGCAGTGGGACGAGGCTCAGGGCGTAATGCAGAGAATTCTCGACCATCTCGAAATTCCTTATGTGGACGGAGTAGGCGAAGCCGCATTCTATGGTCCTAAACTTGATATTCAGCTCAAGAATGTTTATGGCAAGGAAGATACTCTTATCACAATTCAGATCGACCAGATGCTCGCTGAAAAATTCGGTATGGAGTATGTTGACAAGGACGGTACAAAGAAGAATCCTTACATTATCCACAGAACATCAATCGGTTGCTACGAGAGAACACTCGCACTTCTCATCGAAAAATATGCCGGAGCATTCCCGATGTGGCTTGCACCTACACAGGTAAAGATTCTTGCAGTTGCAGACAGACACCTTGATTATGTATATGAAATCAAGAAAGAACTTGAAGCCAAGGGTATGCGTGTAGAGGTTGACGGCAGAAGCGAGAAAATCGGTTATAAGATTCGTGAGGCTCAGCTTGAAAAAGTACCATATATGTTCATTATCGGTGACAAGGATATCGAAGCACAGACAGTTTCGGTTCGTCACAGAAAGAACGGCGACCTCGGTGCAATGAAGCTTGAAGAGTTCATTGCAATGGCAACAGAAGAAATTGACTCAAAGACAATTAACTGATAAAGCAGGTGAACTATGTCCTACGGATTAACCCCGTATGATAAAAAAAGCTATAGAGATTCAAAACGTCGCAGAAAACAGGCGCTCAGAGCAGACCGAACGGGCAAAATACTTCCATTCGGTACTGTAAGACGCAGAATATTTATTATAATCTGTGTCGTGTTGGTTTTGGTAGGTCTTGCAGTGGGAGGATATTTTCTGTATGATTGTATGTTTTCTCAGTCATCGGACAGTACACTTTCTGTATCCGAACAGACATCTGATGAAGAACTTCTGCGAATAGTCAATAAGCAAAACCAGCTTGAAAGCGACTATGTACCGAATTTATCGGAATTTGAGTCATTCAAAGTGAACACACTTGCATATGAAAATTTAAAAACGCTTACAGAAGATGCCAAAAGTCAGGGGATAGAGCTGAAAATTACTTCAGCCTATGTTTCCTATGATGAGCAGGATACTTTATATAATGAAAAACTTGATGAGTTTCTTGCAAATCCCGACTACACCGAAGTAAGAGCACAGGCGGCTACGCAAAAGCTTGTAGCTCCTGCAGGGTGCAGTGAAGCTCAAACGGGACTTCTGATAGGCTTTGATGTTTCAGATAAGCGCACCGTGTCATTCCTTGAGAGAAAATGCGTTGACTACGGATTTATCCTCAGATATCCGCAGGATAAGGAGGATACGACCAAGATGACGTATAATAATTCTTTGTACAGATATGTGGGTACAGACAATGCAAAAAAGATGCGTTCCTACGGAATGTGCCTTGAAGAATATGCCGATTATCTGGAAATTCAAAAAAATAGTTAATAATTTTGAAAAAACACTTGCATTTTGTAGGGTTATGATGTATAATAACTCTGTTAATTGTGTAATGACAGGTAGGTGAAAATAATGAAAGAAAATATCCATCCAAAGTATGAGCAAACAACAATTACTTGTGCTTGCGGTAATGTTATTGAAACAGGCTCAACAAAAAGCGATATCCGTGTTGAAGTTTGTTCAAAATGCCACCCCTTCTTCACAGGAAAGCAGAAATTAGTTGATACAGGCGGACGTGTTGATAGATTCAAAAAGCGTTTCGGCATGGAGAAATAATTTATTCGTAATTGTTAAGGCGGCACATCGTGCCGCCTTGTTTACTTTATAGGAAACTGCTCGAAAGCGGAGGATTTTCTATGGCTAAGGATTACAAGACCGTTCATTGTGAAGCCGATGCGGAATTTGTTGAAAAGCGTTCACGTTTTATCGGTTATTGCAAACCCGTAAAAACTGAACAGGAGGCGGTCGATTACATAAATTCAAAGCGTTCACAGCATTGGAACGCAACGCATAACGTCTATGCATATTCACTCAGAGAAGGCAATATAAAACGCTACAGTGATGACGGAGAGCCGTCGGGAACGGCAGGAATGCCTGTACTTGACGTTATAACAAAGAACGATATATATGACGTGTGCGTGGTAGTGACAAGATATTTCGGAGGAGTGCTTCTCGGAACAGGCGGACTTGTCCGTGCCTATTCACAGGGTTGCAAAGTTGCCCTTGAAGCAGGCAAAGTTGTGATGATGCAGAATTGCCTGATGTGTACTGCAAAGTGTACCTATAACCAGTATGGCAAAGTTTCTTCTCTGATAATGGACATCGGAGCAACGGTTGATGATACTGTTTACGAAGCCGATGTGCTCATAAAATTCCACATCAAGCCTGAAATGCTTGATAAACTCAATAAATCCCTTGCAGATGCAACTGCAGGAGAGGTTCAGGCTGTGTCGGAAGAAGAACAGTATTTTGAAACTTTTGACTTTTAACAAAAAATTTTTGAAATAAAAAAGGAATATTTGAAATAAAAACGTAAAAAACTAATAGGAAAACGGAAAGGGGGAGTTTTATGGCATTTCCGGAAGCCTTTTTGCAGGAACTCAAAATGCGTAACGATATTACGGAAATTGTATCCTCTTATGTCAGCCTGAAACGACGTGGACGTAATATGGTCGGTCTTTGTCCGTTTCACGGCGAAAAAACTCCTTCGTTCAATATCTATACCGAAAACGGTTCTTTTTACTGTTTTGGTTGCGGAGTAGGCGGAGATGTTATTTCATTTATAATGAAAATTGAAAATCTCGACTATGTTGACGCCGTAAAATTTCTTGCCCAGCGTGCAGGACTTGAAATTCCCGAAAACACCTATGATGACAGTATGAGCAAGCTCAGAAACCGAGTTTTTGAAGCAAACCGTGAAGCCGCAAGGTTTTACTATGCTTCGCTTTATTCGCCAAAAGGTGCAAAAGGACTTGAGTATCTTCACGGCAGAGCCTTGTCTGACAGAACGATAAGACATTTTGGTCTGGGATTTGCAGACGATGACTGGACATCGCTTTGTAAACACCTCAAATCAAAAGGCTTTAAAGACAGTGAGCTTGTAGCGGCAAACCTTGCTGTCAAGCGCAGAAACGGCAACGGAATATACGATCGTTTTACAAACCGTGTTATTTTCCCGATTATTGATCTGAGGGGGAATGTAATAGCTTTCGGTGGCAGAATAATGACCGACGAAAAGCCAAAATATCTCAATACCTCCGATACACCCGTTTTCAAGAAGAGTACAAACTTATTTTCGCTCAATAATGCAAAAAATTCAGGTAGTCGAACGCTTATCCTCTGTGAAGGCTATATGGATGTAATTTCGGTCAATCAGGCGGGATTTACAAACGCAGTTGCAACTTTAGGAACTGCACTCACAAGCGAACAGGCTATGCTGATGAAGCGTTATGCAGACGAAGTGATTATCTGTTATGATGCCGATGAAGCAGGTCAGAAGGCAACTGCAAGGGCAATTCCGATACTTAGAAATGCGGGACTTCTCATAAGAGTTCTGACGATTCCAAACGGAAAAGATCCCGATGAATTTATCCGTTCTCACGGGGCAGACGGACCTGCCGCTTTCAAGTCTGTAATTGAAAAAAGCGGAAATGATATAGAATACAGGTTGCAAAAACTCAGACAGAGCCACAATATCGAAACCACCGACGGCAAAGTTGCTTACCTTGAAGCGGCATCAAAGGTTGTGGCAAGCATATCAAGTCCTATTGAAAGGGACGTGTACACTTCGAAGATCTGCAATGAACTTGGCATTGATAAAAATGCGTTCAAACAGCAGATATCAAATATAACACGCAGACAAAGCCGTGAAGCCGTAAAAAAGGAAGTCAGAAAAATTCAGACGGATTTAAGCGGCAGAAACGATAAGATAAATACAGACCACTACAAAAAGCCGAGAAGTTCAAGCGCAGAAGAGGCACTTGTAGTGTATTTGATAAACAATCCCGACTCAGCAGAGGAGATATCCGCTTCCGTAAAGCCGGAGCAGTTCGGAAATTCGCTTATGAAGCGGTATTACGAATATATTCTTGACCGAATTCAAAGCGGACTTGAACCTCTCAATAACATTACAGCAGATTTCACACAGGATGAAGCATCAAAACTTTATCAAATGATGTCGCAATCAGTTAAGGCGGCATCGACAGAAACTGCAATGAGGGAATATATAAAGGTAATCAACGAGGAAAGTCAAAAACTCACAAAGGACGATGTAGCGTCAATGACAGCAGAGGAGCTTAGTACTTACCTCGACAGAATAAGGAAAAACAAGCAATAATACTGAACTGAGGGTTTAGTATACAAGGAAAGGACAGTGTAATATGCCTGCACAGGACAAGAAAACAATCGTCAAAGAGCTTATTGAACTCGGAAAGCAGAAAGGACAGATCTCCAATCAGGACATTCTTGATGCAATCGGAGAAATCGACTTTGAGCCTGAACAGCTTGAAAAGCTCTATGATACAATTGAATCACAGGGAATCGAAATTGTAGAGGATATCGGAGAGATAAAAATTGATGATATCGACCTTAGTTTCAGTGAAGATAAAGATGACGATTCATCTTCAGCCGCACCTGAGCAGGGAATTACAATTGATGACCCTGTAAAAGTGTATCTCAAAGAAATCGGACGAGTGCCTCTTCTTACATCAGAGGAAGAAATTGAACTCGCCGTAAGAATTTCTGAGGGCGATGTAAGGGCAAAACAAAGACTTTCAGAAGCAAATCTCAGACTTGTAGTAAGCATTGCAAAGCGTTACCTTGGCAGAGGTATGCAGTTTTTAGACCTTATTCAGGAGGGTAACCTCGGTCTTATCAAAGCAGTTGAGAAGTTCGACTATACAAAAGGCTTCAAGTTCTCAACATATGCAACTTGGTGGATAAGACAGGCTATCACAAGGGCAATTGCCGATCAGGCAAGAACAATCAGAATTCCTGTTCATATGGTAGAAACGATCAATAAGGTAAAGAAAGTTCAGAGCCAGCTTCTTCACCAGAACGGACATGAGCCTTCAGCAGATGAAATTGCGGCTGAAATTGATATGCCTGTAGATAAGGTAAGAGAAATTATGCGAGTTGCACAGGAACCTGTATCTCTCGAAACACCAATCGGTGAGGAAGAGGACAGCCATCTCGGAGACTTCATTCCTGACAACGAAGCACCTGCACCTGCCGATGCCGCATCACACACAATGCTCAGAGAACAGCTTTCGGACGTTCTTTCAACACTCACACCGAGAGAGGAAAAGGTGTTAAGACTTCGTTTTGGTCTTGAGGACGGCAGAAGCAGAACTCTTGAAGAGGTGGGCAAGGAATTTAACGTAACCCGTGAGCGTATTCGTCAGATCGAAGCAAAGGCACTCAGAAAGTTACGTCACCCGTCAAGAAGCAGAAAACTCAAGGATTATCTTGATTATTAATATTCTTTAGACGAATTATGATTACTTTTGAAGAATGTGGGCAGATGCTCGATGAAATAGCCGATTCAATGCCGTATGAACTTTATCGTGATTTAAACGGAGGAATTTCGCTTCTTCCGCAGTTGAAGATTCATCCCAAGGCATTGCATAATGACTTGTTCATACTCGGCGAATACATACGCAATTCACTTGGAAATGCCATAGTGTTTTACTATGGC
Source organism: Ruminococcus sp. (assembly GCA_036306945.1). GTDB lineage: Bacteria > Bacillota > Clostridia > Oscillospirales > Acutalibacteraceae > Ruminococcoides. Next base: position 16,699 of record JAXJYO010000067.1, read on the forward strand.
TCGATTAACCGTGTCTACGGAAAGCTCAGCCGTGAAGAGTATTACAAACAGCTTGTGCGTATTCTTCATCACGAAGTAAGACATCATAATGAATATCTGGCAGGTTGTGATGATTTAGGTGTCATCGACAAGCTTGAAATTGATGAATATCTGAGAAAAAACAGCCACTCGTAAAAAATAATTTTCAATACAGAAAAAGGTCGGACAGGAACACAGCCCTGTACCGACCTTAAATTATATACAGTTATCTCAGTTTCAAAACCTGACCCGGCATAATCACATTCGGATTATAAAGTCCGTTTAAGGCAGTCAGGTTTGAAACAGTAGTGTTATTTCTCTGAGCGATAGTCCACAGAGTATCCCCCGGACGTGTAACATAGTAGTCTATTTCAGCCGAACCGGCAGGAATCTGAAGAGTAAGACCTACAGAAATCTGAGATGGATCCTGAATATTGTTATATTTCAGAATATCTTCCACGGTAGTCTGAAAGAACTGTGCAATACTGAAAAGAGTATTCCCTGATCGCACGGTATAAGGAACTAAATCCATTGCATATCCTCATTTTTATCTTTATTAACAATATATGTTGAAATGCATATATTGACACAGATGAATATTTTGCAAATGAGTTGGCAAAATATTCATGGAGGTAATGCTATGAAAATTACAATAGAAAAAGTAATCGGACGAGAGATCATTGATTCCCGAGGAAATCCGACAGTAGAAGCGGAAGTATGGCTTTCTGACGGAACATCAGCAAAGGCGTCGGTGCCGTCAGGTGCATCAACAGGTGCATTTGAAGCACTTGAACTCAGAGATAAAGACAAAAACCGCTATATGGGCAAGGGTGTAAAGCAGGCTGTCGATAATATTAACAAAATAATTTCACCTGCACTATGCGGAGATTCTCCATTTGACCAGTGTGCAATTGACTATAAGATGATAGAACTCGACGGTACACTCAATAAGGAAAAGCTTGGAGCTAATGCGATCCTCGCTGTTTCACTTGCCTGTGCAAAAGTAGCGGCAAAAAATCTGAAGTTACCGCTTTTCAGATATATCGGAGGAACATTTGCAGTCACAATGCCTGTGCCGATGATGAATATTCTGAACGGCGGAGCGCATGCCTCAAATAATATTGACATACAGGAATTTATGATAATGCCTGTGGGTGCGTGTTGTTTTTCAGAGGGATTACGCCAGTGCTGTGAAATTTATCATACTCTCGGAAATATTCTTAAAAAGAAAAATATGGATACAGCCGTAGGCGATGAAGGTGGATATGCACCGAATCTTGAAAGTGATGAAGAAGCGATAGAGCTCATCGTTACAGCAATTGACCTTGCAGGATACAGCACTGATAATATAAAAATTGCCCTTGATGCGGCGGCATCAGAATGGTACAGTGAAGGAATCTATAAGCTTCCAAAGCGCAAAATTGAGCTTTCAAGCGACAAGCTTGCGGACTATTTTGAAAAACTTACAAACGATTATCCAATCGTGTCGATAGAAGATCCGCTTTCAGAGTATGACTGGGAAGGCTGGAAGTTGATGACACAGCGAATGGGAGACAGAGTCAAGCTTGTAGGTGACGATTTGTTTGTAACCAACACGAAACGTTTAAAAAAAGGAATCGAAATGGGAGCGGCAAATTCAATTCTTATTAAAATCAATCAGATAGGAACGCTTACCGAAACTCTCGATGCTATTCAGACAGCGCATAAAGCAGGTTACAGGACAATAATTTCCCATAGAAGCGGAGAAACAGAGGACACAACAATAGCTGACATTGCTGTTGCTGTCAATGCAGGTCAGATAAAAACAGGTGCACCTTGCCGAACAGACAGAGTGAGCAAATATAACCAACTTTTACGCATCGAAAGTCAGCTTGTCAACACGTCACGTTATGGTTTAATGCAATAAATTATACTCCCTGATTGTCAGCTGCAATCAGGGAAATTTTATTATAAAATCATAAAAAGATAAATTTATGTTCAGCAAATTGCACATAAATAAGTATTAATTTTCTACGACTTAAAAGGTTTAATCAGTGATGATTTTCCAATAAAGAATTAAAAATAATGCTATGTTATGATAAAATTATCTAAATGAAACGTTATGAGTCAGGAGGCAATTTAATTGCTTTTCAAAAGAATTTTAATGGGAGTAATGGCATTTATGTTAGCAGGAAGCATGTGTTTATCAGAAGCTGCGGCAGCAGAAAAGAACAAAACAACGGATTATCAGGCTTATGCGGCTACGCTTGATAAAACAACATATTCAGGCAGTGATCTGGGTGCAACTTATACAAAGGAAGCAACAACTTTCAAAGTATGGTCACCTCAGGCTGCAAGTATAAAAGTTAATCTTTACGAACACGGAAGCGATGAAGAAGGCGATCCGGGTTCACTCGAAACAAAACTTATGACTCTTGATAAAAAGACAGGCGTATGGTCTTGCACTATCAAGGGTGACCTCGCAGGAAAGTATTACACCTACACAGTAAAGCACGGCAATGACGTCAAGGAAACTGCCGATGTGTATGCAAAGGCTTGCGGTGTAAACGGCAACCGCAGTATGGTCGTTGACCTCAGTTCAACCGATCCTGAAGGTTGGGAAAACGATACACACGTTCTTGTTGAGAATCAGACAGATGCATCTGTTTGGGAAGTGTCTGTAGCAGATTTTTCATCATCAGAGTCGAGCGGTGTGTCACCTGACCACCGAGGCAAATTCCTTGCATTCACAGAAGAAGGAACTACTGTTGACGGAATTCAGGGCGGAACTTCCACCTGTATTGATTATCTCAAAAAACTCGGTGTAAAGTACGTTCAGATAATGCCTTTCTATGATTTTGGTTCAATAGATGAGAGCAAGGATATTATGGAACAGTACAATTGGGGTTATGACCCTGTAAACTATAACTGTCCTGAAGGCTCATATTCAACCGATCCGTATGACGGAAATGTGAGAATCAAAGAGTGCAAGCAGATGATTCAGGCACTTCACAATGCGGGTATAGGTGTAATAATGGACGTTGTTTATAACCACACCTATTCACCTGAATCGGCATTCCAGTACACAGTTCCAAACTACTATTACAGAATGAATAGCGACGGAACATTCTCAAACGGCTCAGGATGTAGCAATGATACAGCATCAGAGCATAAAATGTTCAGAAAATATATGATTGATTCCGTAACCTATTGGGCTAAGGAATATCACATCGATGGTTTCCGTTTTGATCTTATGGGTCTTCACGATGTAACCACAATGAACAGCATAAGATCTGCACTTGATAATCTTTATGAAGACGGAAGCGGCAAAAAGATTATAATGTACGGTGAAGCGTGGGATATGCCAACAAACTGTGACGAAGGCACAGTAATGGCAAATCAGAAAAACCTCAAGAAGATGGATGACAGAATCGGTGCTTTTGACGACGGCATCAGAGATGCTATCAAAGGTAGCACAGCAGGTGTTGATAAGGGCTTTGTTCAAAGCGGTTCGGGTCGTTCAGCTCTCAAGGTGGGCATTGCAGGACAGTCTGAAAGTACGTCAGGCTGGGCAAATGTACCGACACAGTGTGTAACTTACGCATCTTGCCATGATAATCTTTGTCTGTATGATAAGCTTGTTGATTCAGTTTACGGCAGAGATTCCGAGTATCGCAAGAGATATGAGGATCTTGTAAGTATGAACAAGCTTTCAGCGGCAATCGTGATGACTTCTCAGGGCATTCCGTTTGTTTTTGCGGGTGAAGAATTTGCAAGAAGCAAAGACGGTGACGAAAACTCATATTCATCAAGCAGAGAGCTCAATATGCTTGATTGGAATAACCTCAACGAGTATAGCGACCTCATTGAGTATTACAGAGGTCTTTACAAAATCCGTGAAGCATTTGCGGCATTCTCAGACAGCACAGCAACCACTGCAAACAGCCTTAATTTCAAAACAGGTCTTGCAGCAGGAATTTCCTGTTACGAGATAAAGAACACCGAAGAAGGCAAGTGGGATAAGATGTGCCTTGTGTTCAACGGCGGTGAAGAAGATCAGAACATTAGCCTTGACGGCGAATGGATAAAGATTGCTGATGAAGAAACAGCAGGACTTCGCAACCTCGGCACAGTAAGCGGTAATGTAAAAGTTAAGGCTCACTCAGCCGTTATTATGGTTGATAAAGCAAGCTATGAATCAGCAGGAATTACTGATTCAGAAGGCGTAGTTGTAGTAAATTACTATGACAACGAAACAAAGGAGCTTATCAAAAAGCAGGCAGTCAGCGGAGAAATCGGTACGGCGTATGATGTGACAAATTTTGCAGACAGCCTCAATTATGATATAAAGAGTTCAAAAGGCGACATTCAGGGTGTTTTCTCTGACACTGTAAATACTGCAACAGTATATGTTGAAGAGTATGAAGGCGAAATGGCAAAGGTTGTATTCAAGTTTGTAGATGATACAAACGGCACAGAACTTGCCGATTCATATGTAGTAAGCAACAGAGTAGGTCAGCAGTATTTTACTCCTGAAATTCCGTCAATTGAAAATTACAGCCTTGTGCTTGACGAGCTTCCCGAAAACGGAGCAGGCAAGATTGAAAGCGGCGAAATAACTGTTACTTACAAATATACAAGAGTGACAGATGATACAGACAAATCTGTATGTGTTGTTAATGCCATTTATATGGATGATACAGGAAAGGTTTTTGAAAAGAAAACCTACACAGGCAAAGAGGGAGAGTCTTATTCAGCTCCTGAAAATGAATACGAGGATATGTCATTGATAGAAGTTCCCGAAAACGCAAGCGGAACTTTCAAGACAGGTGAAATCAATGTTCTCTTTAAGTATTCAACAGTTCCCGACCCGTTAGCCGATATAGTTGTATATGTGTATGCAGGAGCAGGCTTGATTTTAACATTGTGTATAGCTTCAGCGATTTATTCACATATCACAGGCAGACGTAAAAAAATGGCTAATATGGACGTTGAGGAATAACAAAGGTAGTTAATTCCGCTTTGCGGAATGGATTATAAATAATTAAGGAGGAATTATATTTATGAGAACTACAAAGAAATTAATCTCTGCTGTTCTTGCTCTCTGTATGCTCGCATCAACAGGCGTAGTATCAGGCTTTGCTGCAACTGCTGATTCAGACTCTGTTTCAGGCGATATCGTAGCAGATTCAGTCTATACACAGGCTTGTGAAACAATTGATAGCGAATATGCATACACAAAGGGTGATTTGGGTGCTACATATTCACCTGAATCAACAACTTTCAAAGTATGGGCACCAACAGCAACAGAAGTAACTCTGAATCTTTATGCAACTGGTTCAGATGATGAAGAAGGTGCTGCTGGTTTAGGCAACTACGCACTCACTCAGCTTATTGAAAATGATAAGTGGACAGGTGTATGGGAAGTAACAGTTCAGGGCGACCTCAAGAATGTTTACTACACATATTCAATCACAGCTGCCAACACAACAGGCACAAAGACAACAACAAAGGAAACACAGGACGTTTATTCATACGCAGTAGGTGTAAACGGTAAGCGTTCAATGGTAGTTGACCTTGATTCTACAGACCCTGAAGGCTGGGAAAA
>JAXJYO010000068.1:0-4581 GCA_036306945.1 Ruminococcus sp.
CCAAGAATACGGAAGTTATCTTCTTCTCCACCGCCGATTGACTGCCACAAATCTGCTTCCTCGTCAATTGTAACGTCATATGTTGTGCCGTCCTTTGCAGTGAAACGCACTTCGAGTCCTTCAAATAATACCCAGTCGTCGCCTGTACCCTTTGTGTACTCAGGGCAGTCAGGTCCTTTCAGGATTTCGATTGATGTGACATTGTAATCAGGCTCATAAACTGTGATTGTCTGTGTAGTTTTGCAACCGCCAAAACAATAAGTGATTGTATTTTCGCCTAAAGGAAGGTCCTTAAGGTATTCAAGAATCCATAATGCATCTCCTTCTCCACCGCCGATTGACTGCCACAAATCTGTTCTATCTTCAATTGTAACGTCATATGTTGTGCCGTCCTTTGCAGTGAAACGCACTTCGAGTCCTTCAAATAATACCCAGTCGTCGTATGTACCCTTTGCGTACTCAGTGCAGTCAGGTCCTTTCAGGATTTCGATTGATATGACATTGTAATCAAGCTCATAGCCCGGTTCATCGTCAGTGCTGTAGTCATCATAATAAGAGTTTTCGGTTTCCTCTGTCGCAAAAGCGTGCATAAGTGTGCTCGGAACAAGTCCGATCATCAGCAAAAGCGCAAGCATTATTGACAAAATTTTTGTTTTTCGTTTCATTTTTGGCTTTCCTTTATGATAAATATAAAAATTTTTCACATACTACATTAGAATGTAGTATGTTTGTTTAGATTATACTGCATCAGAATGTAGAATGTCAAGACAGATTTTCAATGTTATTCTCATTACAGAGGTGTTGAAAAATGAAGAAATCTATTGGAAATGATTCGGGCATAGTTTTCAAGCTTGCCGATATTATGCGTGAAAAAGGATATTCAAAAAATAAGCTATGTGTAAAATGCAATTTGCGCTTTGAAACCGTTCAGGGATATTATCTCGGAAACATCAGCAGGGTCGATTTGTATATGCTCTCGGCAATGTGCAAAGAACTTGACTGCAATGTTCAGGATATCATCGAATACAACCCCAAATAACTTTTAATTCTGCGTCTTTTTGTTTTTTGGAAGATTGGTCGAAATGTCGGTTGTTCAAAGTTAAAAAACAGTTGAAATTTTGATGAAATGAAAGTATAATGGACATATATGTAACTTTTAATTTTAAAATATAAATCGGCGTGATTTATTTAACGATTTCCCGACTATTTCACATAAAGTAAAATTGGAGATTTTTTAATGAGAATTCTTATTTTTTCAGCTGCAACGGGCGGAGGTCACAAGCGTGCCGCTGCTGCGATTGAAGCAAAAATCAAAGCGACCAGTCCCGAAACAGATGTCAAGGTTGTGGACGCAATGAAAGCCATCGGAAAGGTTTATGACAAAACCGTCTGCGGAGGCTATCATTTTATGGCTACAAAAATTCCCACCGTCTACGGCAAATGCTACAAAATTACTGACAGAAAAACTCTGATGTACAAGGCTGTTATGAAGTCAAACACTTTGATGTCAAACAAGCTTCTTGACACAATCAATGAATACGCTCCCGACGTTGTAATTATCTGTCACCCGTTTGTGACTACGATGATTTCAAAACTCAGACGTCAGGGTAAAACTAATGTCAAGGCTATCAGCCTCATCACCGACTATGACGCTCACCGTACCTACATAGTTCCGAACATCGACGCTTATGTGCTTGCTGAACCTCAGATGGCGAAAAAGCTGACTGACGAATACGAAGTTGAAAAGGATATCATCTATCCCCTCGGAATTCCGATTTTTGACAGATTTACTCAGCCTTTTTCCAAGGAAGAAATCTGCAAAAGAGAAGGTCTTGACCCAAATATTCCCACAGTTCTGCTTATGGCAGGTTCGTTCGGCGTTACGGGAGTTCTCAATTTTTACAAACAGCTTGCCCAAAAGGCTGAAAATATGCAGTTCATCGTCATCACGGGTCGAAATAAAAAGCTTTATTCTCACCTTGAGGAGCTCATCAGCAAAATGGGTATGCAGAAAAAAACAAAGCTTCTGTACTTTGTTGAAAACGTTGAGGACTATATGCACATTTCTGACGTCATCGTTACAAAGCCGGGAGGACTTACCGTTACGGAAAGTCTTGCGTGTGGTCTGCCGCTTGCAATCTACAGCGCATTTCCGGGTCAGGAACGCTGTAATGCGGATTTTCTCACAGAACAGGAGGTTGCCGTTCTGCTTGACGATAAAAACGGCGCAGAACAGATTATTGAACTTCTGAACTCTCCCGAAACACTCGACAAGATGAAAGAAAATTGCAAAAAACTTGCTCAATCCGACTCGGCTGAAAAAATATTCAGACTTGCTCGGGAAATATGCTGTAAGGAATAAATAAAATTCAAGATATCAGCCATACTCTCGAAAGGAACACAAAAATGAAAAGAAAACTCGCTCTCTTGCTCAGCCTTTTGATCACCGCATCTTCGCTTTGTGCCTGCGGTGACCCAACACAATTATCAGACGACGAAAAGCTTTCGGCTGACTACACCCGAAGTTCTTCGTATGAGGATACCTACAACTACAGCGACGGTGCAACATCAGCTCCGCAGTCGTACAACACTTATTCAAGTTCAATCACAAACTTTGAACTGAAATTCTTCCGTAAATATTATTCACAGCTTGAAGATAAAAACGAGTCTTTTGTGCTCAATCCTGCAAGCACGACTCTCCAGATTGCAACGATAATGAACGGTGCAACGGGGGATACCAAAGATGAAATATCACTTGCACTCGGCAGTGATTTGACACTCGACAACATCAATCAGTGTTCATCATATTTCAAAAGCCGTCTTGAGGCTGTCAGCAAACTCAGCAGTGGCGAGGTTGACGAGCTTTCGGGCAAAAAGCAGGAAGCTTCCGACACAGAATACATCAAGCTTGAAAACGACCTGTTTTTCAACGATACTTCCGATGTAAAAACAAGTTTTCTCAAGACGAATGCCGAATACTACGGAAGCAACATTTTCAGATTTATGTTCTCAGATGAAAATGCGCTCACAAAAATCAACAGTCAGTTTAGCAGTTTCACAGCGAAAAATGCGATTTCCGACCTCGACAGCAAGAATACACTCATTTCGATAACGGCTTCCGATATCAGCGATAAATGGCTTGAGTCATACGCCGAAAGCGACATCGAAAAGGGCACATTCAAGTCTGATTCAGGCGACAAAGAAGTTAACTTTATGACTTCAAACGAGTATATGATAAAGTCCGACAAGGCTGTGGGCGTCATCAAATACACAAGCAAAAATCCGCTCAAGCTTGTGCTTGTTATGCCGAACGAAGGCACATCGCTTGAAGATTACGTTGCAGATTTCACAAATCTTGAGTATTCAACTCTTGTGGACAGTATGGACATAACAAAAAAGGTTACTGCCAAAATTCCCGAATTCTCAATCAAGTCAAAGGAAACAGCTCAGCCACTCTCAAGTGCGCTGACAGAAAGCGGACTTTACTCACTTTTCACAGAGGAAGCAACCTTTGGCAACATCTCAAACTCTGATGACTTTATGCTCAATGAGATGTACGAGATTACACCGGAGATTTCAGTAAGTGCGGCAGGCATCGGCGGACTCGGCAACGAGGACACTTCAGCTACCGTGAAGGAACGCACAAAGGAACTTGAAGAAACTGATGAAACAATCGAGTTCAATCGTCCGTTCATTTTCCTTTTGATTGACAACGAAAGCGAAATCCCTGTTTATATAGGCACGGTCAATAATATATAAAAGTAACAGATTAAATTAAGGGACGGTTTCAGCCGTCCCTTTGATTGTTTTATGAAGTTTACTTATACTCATCTAATATCTGCTCGATTATTTCAACAGAACTTTTCACCATTTTAGGACAAATAGTTTTGAACAGATTTTTTGAATTTATTATCTTGCAATCATCTTCCACGGTCAAGTCATATCCAAGCAAATCACGGCAGACAATTGAACCGTTTGCTTCTCTGAAACGCTTTATAAATTCCTTAGCCAAAGAATAAGCCTTTTGCTTTTCCTCGTTATCTTCAGCGTGATAATGACCAAATTTCAATCCAAGAACCATAAGTGCACCGGAAACTGCTCCGCACAGTTCACCGCTTCTTGCTCCGCCGCCAAATGAGGTTGAAAGTTTTAATGCTAATTCTTCGCTTATACCGTATTCAGTTGCGAAAACAGTAAACACTGCCTGAGAACAGTTAAAATTATTGTTGAATAACTCGACTGCTTTATCTGCTCTGTTCATCTTATTTATCCTTCCTTTGATGCTGAATATATATCTGTATTTTATTTTATGTGTAAACATTTGTCAATATATTTTAAAAACTTGTAGGTCGAGTGCCTCGCCGTCGTGACGACGGTCACAATTCGGTCGAGTGCCTCGCCGTCGTGACGACGGTCACATTTCGAGGATATAAGTCGGTGTAATCTACACAGCGGTTTCCCGACCGTTAAGTTGCTATATAGATTACGTTTTTGCGGACATGGCACGCCATGTCCCTACTACAGCGCTACATAAACGTTATTTAAGAGAAATGTAGCAGTAACCAATACATCAAGTTTACG
>JAXJYO010000069.1:0-59577 GCA_036306945.1 Ruminococcus sp.
ATTGGTGCCTCCGGACGGAATCGAACCATCGACACGGGGATTTTCAGTCCCCTGCTCTACCGACTGAGCTACAGAGGCAAAAAATGGCGACCCGGAACGGGTTCGAACCGTCGACCTCTAGCGTGACAGGCTAGCGTTCTAACCAACTGAACTACCGGGCCATTTTGTGGTGGGAACAATAGGGCTCGAACCTATGACCCTCTGCTTGTAAGGCAGATGCTCTCCCAGCTGAGCTATGCTCCCACATGCCTTTGTCGCTTCGTATCGGTTGCTGTATCTCTCAGCGACGTGTATTATAATACACCATTGTGAGCGATTTGTCAACACTTTTTTTCAAATTTTTTTGAAATTTTTTTCATTCGGCAATCAATGGCTTATTTATCGTATTTTCAATACTCTGTAATTATGAGTTCTTTTCTTTAATCAAATCCTCAAGCTCCTGCTTTGTAAACACATATCTTTTATTGCAGAAATGGCAGGTTGCTGTTGCAACTCCTGTTTCGTCAGGCAATGAACGGATATCTTCATCACTCATTGTGCAAAAATATCTTGACAATTTTTCTTTTGAACATCCGCATACATAATGCACGGGATTCTCATCGAGCACTTCAACTTCAAAACCTTCAAGCGCTGTTTTGCATATGTCAAGTATGCTCATTCCCTTTGCAAGCATCGTTGTAACAGGCTCAAGCTTTTCAATGTTCTTTTCAAGCTTATCAATAGTGCTGTCATCTGCACCAGGAAGAAGCTGTATAAGAAGTCCTCCTGCAAGAAGAACCTCGCCGTCCTCTTTGTCAATTAACACACCAAGTGCACAAACCGTCGGAATCTGCTCGCTTGTTGCGTAATAGTTTGTGATATCCTCTGCAATTTCTCCGCTTACAAGCTCAACCTGTCCGATATACGGCTCACCTGCGCCGTAATCACGCATTACATTGAGAACACCGTTCTTACCTACAGCTTTTGCAACATTGATTTTGCCGTTGCTGTAATATTCTGTAGGGCAATTGCTGTCGCCAACATAACCCTTTACATTACCTTTGCTGTCACCTACCGCGATTACCGGTCCCAACTCTCCGTCGCCCATTATACGCAAATTGATCGTAGCATCTTTCTGCTTGAGCATTGAACCCATAATCGAAGTTGCACACAAAAGTCTGCCAAGTGCCGCTGTTGCACTTCTTGACAGATGATGAAGCTTTTTAGCTGTGAACACGATATCCGACGCATCAATAGCCGCTACCATTATTGCGCCGTCGCTTGTTATACAGCGAATTATCTTATCCATATATTTTAAATTCCTTTCAGATTTCTTTATTTCGTGACTTTTTCATTCTTGCAACATAAATCAGCCTTTGCTCGTTTTCTTTCGGCTCGTCGAACGTGAGGTCACCGTAGACGGCTTCAACCTCAAATCCGGCACTGCTGAGCATTTCTCTTATCTGTTCATCAGAATATGCTCTCTCGCAAAAGCTTTCTTGAGTGCGATAATACACACCGTTTTCCTCTTCAAAAAAGTCCAAATCTATTTTTACGACATCATTCTCCATAGGAGTGTTCTGCCACACACAATACACCTTTTCGTTTTCAAATACAAATGTATTGTCCGCAAGCACCTCCCTATGCTTATAGACCGAATTTACGTCAAAAATAAACATTCCGTCATTGTCCATAAACAAGCCTACTCTGTCAAACGTCTTTTTCACGTCATCAATATCGGTCAGGTGGTTGATGCTGTCGAGAGTGCAAACACAGGTGTCAATCGTTCCGTATAAATCAAGCGACTGCATTCTCTGCCTCAAAAAGAGAATATCAAGTTCGTCTTCAAAACTTCTCTGCATAGCCTCACTGAGCATTTCTGCACTTGCATCTGCGCCGTAAACGTCTACACCTTTCTTTTTAAGAAGTCTTGTCAGACTGCCTGTTCCGCAGGCTAAATCAAGCGTTATGCCCATTTTATGATTATGACGCTTTGCAATCTCAAGTATATAATCGCATCTTTCGGAATAATTGGCATCTTCCATAAGTCCGTCGTAAAATTGAGCAAATGAAACGTAGCTTGCCATTATTTATCCTCTTTTAAAAGCTTGTCCAGCACAAGTGTGTAACCATAAGTGTCGTTATCAAAAAGTGCACGCTTTACACGGCTGATAGTTGCAGTTGACGCACCTGTTTCCTTGACGATTTCGGTATACACCTTTTTTTCTGTAAGCATTTTTGCCACGACAAGACGCTGTGACATAGCTTTGAGTTCTGCACTTGTGCAGAGATCCTCAAAAAATCTGTAACATTCCTCTTCATTTTCAAGAGAAAGTATTGCATTAAACAAAAAATCTGTCTGTTCGTTTTTCAGTTTGGAATTCAATGTGATTTCCTCCTTATTACACACCGTAATTTCATACACTAAAATTTTAACACACAAAAGCACAAAAGTAAATACTTTTAGGTTGGGCAGATAGGTTTATTTTTAAGCAAACGTAAGTTACCCAACTACTAACTTGATATATTGGTAACTGCTACATTGCTTACATTAAAGTCGGGCATTTTGGGTATCTGTTAAGAATAAACTATCTGCTCGACACCAACTGTAAACTTGATATGTCGGTAACTGATATATCACTATCTATTAACCACATTACTCGGAGTTCCGTTAATAAAATTCCTCACATTATCTGCCACAATTCCCATAAGTCTGCGTCTTGTTTCAACAGGTGCCCATGCTATGTGAGGCGTCATAATGCAATTCTTTGCACCCATAAGAATACAGTTTTCCTCCATAGGCTCAACTCTGAGCGTGTCTATCATTGCTCCGCCGAGATGCTCACTTTCAAGCGCATCATACAAGTCCTGCTCAACCATAACTCCGCCTCTTGCGGTATTCACAAACACTGCGCCTTTTTTCATCTTTGCAAAAGCCGATTTGTCAAACATATCCTCCGATTCGCTGTTGAGCGGACAATGCACACTGACGATGTCGCTTCTTTCAAGCAATTCATCAAAGCTTACAAACTCCACGTTTTCAGCGGTTTTTGCCGTACGATTATAAGCAATAACATTCATCTCAAATGCATTAGCAATCTTTGCAACGGCTCTTCCGATATTTCCGAAACCCACAATACCAATCGTCTTGCCAGCAAGCTCTGCAAGAGGATAAACAAACGGTGAAAATGTCTTGCTCCTCTTCCACAAGCCATCCTGAACATACTTATTATAATTTGCAGTATTATTGAAATGCTCAAGAATAAGCGCAAAAGTATGCTGTGCTACTGCGTTTGTAGAATATGAACCGGCATTGCAAACAGTTATGCCGTGTTTTGAGCAATAGTCGATATCTATATTATTATATCCCGTCGCAAAAAGACCGATATATCTTAAATTTTTTGCAAGTCTGAGTGTATTTTCATCAAGCAGAGTCTTGTTGCAGATAACCATATCTGCATCTGCAATGCTTTCCGCAACCTCGTCGTATCTGAGAAGTCCGTATTCAACAACTTCTCCGAATTCCTTGAGTACATCTGCATTTACAATATCATCAAGAACTGTCTGAGCATCTGTGAGAACAATTTTCATCTAACCACTCCTGTAAGTTTATAAGGCTATTATACATTATAAAATTTTATCTTGCAATTATCTTACAGCTATTCTATAATTATTATTCCGAGGTAATTATATGTATAAGAATTATTTATTTGACCTTGACGGAACTCTGCTTCCTATGGACGCAGACAAGTTTATAAAGCTGTATTTCGGTTCACTATGTCAGAGATTTGTACCTGTTCTCAAAATTGACTCAGATACTCTTGTTAAAGCTATCTGGGCAGGCACAAAGGCTATGGTAAAGAACGATAATTCAAAAATAAATAAAGATGTCTTCTGGGAAACTGCCTCTGCTGTTTGCAATACGGATCTCACTCCTTATATTGAACAGTTTGATGATTATTATGAAAACGAATTCATCGCCGCAAAAGAAACTACAGGCTTTACTCCTTATGCCAAGAAATGCATTGACTACATAAAAGAAAACGGAGGCAGACTCATTGCCGCAACCAATCCTATTTTTCCTGTAGTAGCACAAAAACGCAGACTTGAATGGGCAGGAGTAGACCCTGATGATTTTGAATTCATTACATCTTACGACAACTCGGGAAGCTGTAAGCCGAATCTCAAATATTATGAATCAATCTGTGAAAAATTAAATATCAATCCCGAGGAAAGCATTATGATCGGAAACGATGTTGAAGAAGATATGTGCACCGAAAAGCTCGGCTTTGACACATACCTCATTACAGATTGCCTTTTAAATCGTGAAAACAAGGATATTTCCTGCTACAGAAACGGAAGCTTTGAGGAGTTTTATAACTATCTTACGCAAAAATAAGTCAAAGCTTTATCACGATTTGGTGCGTTACCTAAACACAGTTACCAATACATCAAGTTAACAGTTGGGCACGAAATGTTTCATATAGAAATAACCTATCTTTCCAAAGTTAAAAAAGCAACTTGCAACAAAACTTCAATTGTCGGGTTGCGATATAACTCGCAGTGCTTTGGCAAAAATTGAAGTTGGACAAAGGCATATTTATATTGATGAAGTAAAACTTATAAAGGAAATTCTCAACGTGACATTTGATGAACTCATCATTTAAAACTCATATATACAAACAATGGCTAATCTCTTGCAAAACAAGAGATTAGCCATTTCTGTATTAAAAAATTTATCTGCATTAAATCTGAGAAATATAGCAGTTACCGATACATAAAGTTAACCATTGGGCAACCGGCGTTCGATATAACTAAACCTGTCTACCCAAAGCTAAAGTTAATCGCCAAAGGAAATGCCCATTTTTCTTGCCGTCTGAACTTCTTCACAATCAACCGGAACGGTCTTTAGTTTGCCTGCAATTTCTTCAAGAGGAACAGCAATTACCTTATTGTCACGAAGCGCAACCATATTGCCGTAATTCTTATCAATAATGAGTTGTGCCGCCGCAACACCAAACCGTGTTGAAAGCACTCTGTCGTATGGGTCGGGACTTCCGCCTCTCTGAAAGTGTCCGGGAACTGTCACCCTTGTTTCCTGCCCTGTCGCTTCTTCGATTTCAGCCGCAATCTTGTAGGAAATTGAAGGGTACTTCATCTTTGCAATTTCTGCTTTTTTCTGCTTTTTCGGAAGTGCCGCAAGTTCTTTTGAAATTGCACCTTCAGCTACTGCAAGAATTGAAAAATTCTTTCCGCCCTGTGTTCTTGCTTTTATAGTTTTCACCACCGAATTGATATCGTACGGAATTTCAGGAATCAGAATTATATCTGCACCGCCTGCAATACCTGCATAAAGAGTAAGCCAGCCAACCTTGTGTCCCATCACTTCCACAATAAAAACTCTGCCATGGGAAGTTGCCGTTGTATGGATACAGTCAATAACATTTGTTGCGATATCAACTGCACTCTGAAAACCAAAGGTCTTGTCTGTTCCCCAAAGATCATTATCAATCGTCTTTGGAAGTGAAACAACATTTAGACCCTCTTCTCTGAGAAGATTTGCTGTTTTCTGAGTTCCGTTACCTCCGAGCACAACAAGACAATCAAGGTTAAGCTTTTTGTAATTCTTCTTCATAGCTGCAACCTTATCAACGCTGTTTTCGTCAACCACACGCATAAGCTTGAATGGCTGTCTTGAGGTTCCGAGAATCGTTCCTCCCATTGTGAGAATCCCCGAAAAGTTCTCCGGCTTCATTCTTCTGTACTCACCGTAGATAAGTCCACGGTAGCCGTCAATTATTCCGATTATCTCGACTTCGTCTGCTCCGTAGTAATTATACAGCGTTTTGGCAACTGCTCTGATTGTTGAATTAAGTCCCTGACAATCGCCTCCGCTGGTTAAAATTCCTACCCTTTTCATTTTTCTGTTTCCTCCTTTTTAACGGGAACTATCGGTGTTCCGACTGTATTTACATAGCTTTGCTTCATCGCTGCCTTCTGAGCTTTTAAGGCAAGCTTTGAAAAATATTTTTGACTGTTGAGTCGCTTTTTGCCTCGTTTCTCAACAGGTACATAAGTCATATCCTCAAGCTGTCTGCGTGCATTGACTGTGTCTTTGAACATCACAGTTATTATTTCCTGAACACGCTTCTTTAAATCCTCGTCCTCTACAGGAAAAACAAGTTCCACTCGTTTATCGAGGTTTCTCTGCATCCAATCTGCACTTCCCATATAATACAGCGGATTTCCGTTGTTTTCAAATATAAATATTCTGCTGTGCTCGAGAAGCTGTCCGACAACAGAAATTACTCTTATGTTTTCACTGAAACCCTTTACCTGAGGCACAAGACAACATATTCCTCTGACCACAAGGTCAATCTTTACTCCCGCATTTGATGCGTCATAAAGCTTACTGATAATTGCAGGGTCAACAAGTGAATTCACCTTTGCAGTGATTCTTGCAGGAAGTCCGAGTTTTGCGTTCTGGGTTTCGTGCTGAATCATTGCTTCAAAGAATGTTCTCATTCCGTTAGGCGCAACGATAAACTTATTGTATTCCGGCGGGAACGAATAACCTGTGAGAACATTGAAAAGCGACGAAGCGTCTATGCCATATTCCTCACGGCAGGTGAACATTCCCGTATCTGTATAGAAACGTGCTGTGCTGTCGTTGTAGTTGCCTGTTCCCATATGAAGGTAACGTCTGATTCCGTCATCGTCACGTCTTACTACAAGACATATCTTACAGTGAGTTTTAAGTCCCGTCAATCCGTAAATAACGTGACAACCTGCCTTTTCAAGCTTATTTGCCCACTGAATGTTGTTTTCTTCGTCAAATCTCGCTTTGAGTTCGACAAGAACTGTTACCTGCTTGCCGTTTTCAGCCGCTTTGATAAGTGCGGCAACTATCGGAGAATTTCCGCTGACACGGTAAAGAGTCTGCTTGATCGCAAGAACTTTTGGATCAACAGCCGCCTTTTTAACGAAGTTGACAACCACATCAAAACTTTCGTAAGGGTGATGAACAAGTCTGTCTTTTTCACGAATAGCCTTGAAAATGTCATCATATCCGCAGAATTCAGCAGGAGGATTCACGGGAACTATCGGCTCAAAGCACATATTCTCGCAACCTTTGATTCTTGCGAACTTCGACAGAAATGTAAGGTCAAGCGGACCTCTCTGAAAATATATTTCACGCTCTGTCACATCAAGAGATTCGATGAGGAACTTTCTGATTTCCTTATTGCACTTTTTGCCAAACTCAAGTCTTACAGGTACACCTCTTTTTCTCTTACGAATAGACTTTTTGATCTCTTCCATAAGATCGTCGGTGTCCTCGTCGATGTCAAGATCTGAGTCCCTTGTAATTCTGAAAGCGTCATACTGCTTGATGTTATAAAGTTCAAACAACTCGTTGAGATGAAGTGCAATGACTTTTTCAAGAAGAATGAACGCTCTTCCCTCGCTTGTGGGGAGTTCAAGAAATCTCGGCAAAATCGAAGGAACCTGTACCACTGCAAAAAATTCTTCGTTGTTTGAGTTCGTAAGCCTTACTGCAATGTTAAGGCTCTTGTTTGCAAGAAGCGGAAACGGTCGGCTTGTATCGACAGCCATAGGTGTTAAAACAGGGAAAACCTCCCTGCGAAAATAGTCGCTGATAAACTCTCGCTGGTCAGCGTGAAGCTCCTCAACTTCAAGAAAATTTATCCCGTTTGACCTGAGCGCAGGAATTATCGAACGGTTATAGCAGGTGTACTGCTTCTTTGAAAATTCGTGGATCTTATCCGATAATTTTTCCATAACCTGAGCAGGTGTAAGTCCTGACGCATCAGCCGTTTTTGTTCCGTGATGAATTCTGTCGAGAACTCCTGCAACACGCACCATAAAAAACTCATCAAGGTTTGACGCTGTGATTGACAAGAAATTACATCTCTCCATTATCGGATTATCTTTTTTGACAGCCTCTTCAAGAACTCTCTTGTTGAAATCTATCCAACTTAATTCTCTGTTATTGTAAGGCATTTTCTGCCATTTTGCTATATTTTTGATTTTTTCGGTTTTCTTTTTACTATCAATTGTTGACATTCTATCACCGCCTGTAAATATACATATTTATTATATTATGTTTTCATCAATAATTCAAGCAACATCAATAAAAAACAACGCTGAATTACTTAAAATTTACAAACATTTTACAAAGTTCGATTTAATCATACAAATAATTAAAACAAAATAAAAAACCGAGAAGTTCCTTGTAAAGCAACAAAGGCGACACAGCATTTCACAGTATCGCCTTTGTTCTGCAAATATTAATAAGTAAGATATGTCTGCATACTTGTTGCGTCCATTATTGAGATTCTGCCGTCAAAGTTGAAGTCGCAGTAGCTTAACTGCTCATCAGTCAATGTTGTAAGGTCAGACAGATATTTCTGCAACAAGGTAACGTCGAAAATATTGATAACTCCGTTACAGTCGATATCACCTATGCCCAGTCCTGACGGTTTTGTAGTTGCAGGCTCAGTAGTCGGTGCAACGGTAGTAGGAGCAACTGTTGTTGGCTGTGTCGTCGGAGCCGCTGTTGTCGTCTGAACATACTCGCAATATGACATTGCAACCCAACCGCTTTTTCCGTTGTATGTTGTATAGCCCCAATTGTAGTAAGCGTCAGACTTAACCTCGGTAACTTTGATCTGAGTACCGCTTGGAATCGTGCAGAGAACGCTGTTGCTTGTGCCGACACCGCTTCTCATATTGAGCGCATCAGTCGTTTTGTAAGTACCTGTCTTATAAGTGATCGGAACTGTAGCACTTGTTGTTTCAGCTTGTCCGTTTGAGAAATCACCTAAATAAATGTAGCCTTGGAAATTCCACCAGCTTAAACCGCCTGCATTTGAATCGCTTGTGCTTGCATATGACAGGTAGAAGTTCGTTCCGCTGTAGGCTGAGTTTGAGAATGTGATCTGTCCGTTTTCAATTTTTTCAACAACAGCAACGTGTCCGCCTCCGCCGTTGTATGACCAACAGGCAATTGCACCAAGCTTAGGTGTGCTTCCGTAGCTGTAATAGCCATTGGTTTTGTTGTAGCCGTACCAGTCTTCGGCATTGCCCCATGAAAGCTTAGGCTCACTGCCGAGAATCTCGTAAGCTCTGCCGTAGGCATATGCAGTACAGTTAGGCATACCCCAACCGTATTTATAGAACACGTTCAAATCAGAATAATAATATTTATTTGTTGAAGCAGGTGCGGAAAGTCTTGGAGAAAATGTTGTAGCCGCACTTGCAAAGATTGACATTGAGAATACTGTTGTAAAAAGAATTGCAACAGTCAGAATTACTGCTGAGCTTTTTTTAAGAATTTTTTGCTTCAAAGAAACACCCTTTCATTAGAATAATACTTTTGATTTTTACAATTTATTTTTGCTTTGGAAAAGATTACTAATTTGTAACCTATTTATATTTTACCATATTAGCCTATATAAATCAAAGAGTATTTGCACTAATAAAAGGGCTGTTTTATCTATATATTTACAGCATATTTAACAATTTAAGCTCATTTACTTCATATCTAACCTAAAATCAAAAGCTTTCTCAAAGTTATTACAACCTGAGAAAGCTTTGTTTAGATTATTTGCTTTTTAAAGTTTTTACCACTGTCGTTATCATCTCAAGCACAAGCGCAAAGAGAATTACCACAAGAAGGAACATCTGGAAGTTGCTGAAAAGATTGATTATGACCTCTTTATCAAACAATTCCGTAAGATAAGCTTTTAACTGAGGATTCATAATGTTTGTGCCTAAGAGCCAGACAGATGTTAATACAGCCGTAATAACATCTGTAATTACAGTTGTTATCATAACTTTTTTGCAAAATCTGCCTTCCATAAGCTTTACAATATCTCTTGTCAATCCGCACACAGTAAAGAGAACAATGAAAATCCACGATGAGCGAATTGCTTCAACATTGAAAAGAGGTACAAATCCTGTTGTTTCTATTCCTATAAATCCTAAAACCTGAGGTGCAAACAGGAATATGATTAAAAATGCCATTGAGAAAACTATTCCTACAATTGAATCTGCTTTTGAAATTCTGTCACTTTTGCTCGGAACAGACGGGAGATTATCAAAGTCAAAATCGTTTGTAAGGTTGATGTTTATTCCCTTGTGATAGCACACCGCAAAAATCAATGTTATTACTGTGAACACAATTGCAAGTGAATCAACTGTGTTTCCAAGCCAACTAAACAGACCTTCATACCATACCGGTGCAGGATCTACGACCATCGAAATAATCGTAGCAAGTCCCATGCCGATTATCACACTTATCAAGACAATTTTCAGCACGAATTTGTAATCGTTAAAATACGGATATCCGATAAGACAGCTTTTGCCTTCTTCGGTGTATTTTTCGTAGAGTTCCTTTGGTGTTCCGAGCTCTGTGAGGACAACACGAATGTCCTTTTCTGTAGGGGTAGCATCTCCGCAACGCTCAAGAAGCATATCGTCTATCAGTGTTTCAAGTTCATTTGAAACGTCGTTTCTCACCTTTGACGGCAATCTTTTTGTAACCGCATAAATATATCTTGCAATTAAATCATTTTTCATTCTGACTATCCTCCAATAATCTGTCGATGTTTTTTGAGAAAGTTTTCCAATGTGCTGTAACCTTTTCAAGAACGATTTCGCCGTCCTCGGTTATTGAATAATATTTTCTTGGTTTCGCCTCACTTGTTTCCCACTCACTTTTCAAAAGTCCCTGAGTTTCAAGCCTTCTCATCAGCGGATATAATGTATTTGCTTCTATTGAAATATCATTTTCCTGAAGTTTTTTTACAAGATTATATCCGTACATAGGTTTTTTCAGTTGGCTCAAAACTAAAAGTATTAAGGTTCCTCTTCTAAGTTCAAGCGCAAGACCCGAAACTATTTCGTCATGATCCATTATTCTCACCTCACACTTTGTTGTGTTATATATTATACTGTGTGTCACACAATATGTCAAGTATTAAAATAAGATTTTTTTAAAAAATTATGTTTTTCTGTGCTTTACAAAGCAAAAATATCATTTCAAGGACAAAAACAGGCATTTTACTCCAATAGCTATAAACAATAAAATTTTTATGTGTTATAATATATAACGTTTCAGCAAGGTCAAAAATACACAGTGAAAAAACAGTCAACCTTATCTTTAGCTGAAACAAAAAGGGCAGTCCAAAACGGACTGCCCTTTCAACTTTGATATATGTGCTTAATCACTGTTGATTATTGCACTGATAATAACTGCTCTATTATAAAACAAAAATGACACCCAAATGGATGTCATTCTTTGGTGCGCCGGAAGAGACTCGAACTCCCGACCTTCTGATTCGTAGTCAGACACTCTATCCAGCTGAGCTACCGGCGCATATGCGGTTGATTTCCAACCGCAAGTAGTATGATACCACACTTTTTAATAAAATGCAAGTGTTTTTTAATCTTTTAAATCAAAAAATGCGAAAAATGCTCTGTAAGCCATATAAACATCGGTTTTTGACACGATTTCAAACGGTGCGTGCATTGAAAGTACGGGTACTCCGAGGTCAACAACGTCAACATTCATATTTGCAACGTACTTTGCAATTGTTCCGCCGCCACCGAGGTCAACTCTTCCGAGCTCGCCTACCTGCCAGAGGATATCATTTTCTTCGAGCATTGCTCTGATCTTGCCCATATACTCGGCTGAAGCGTCTGATGTGTCATACTTTCCGCCGTGACCGGTGTATTTTGAAATGATAACACCGTTGTTGATAAATGATGTGTTCTTTGTTTCAAATGCAGATGCGTATGTCGGATCAAATGCCGCATTTACGTCGGCTGAAAGACAGGTGCTCTTTGAGAGTGCTCTGTAACCTTCAATTCCGTCCTGCTTTGCAAGGTCATACACAAAAAATCTGAGGAAGTCGCTCTGCATACCTGTGTTGCCGTCGCTTCCCACTTCTTCCTTATCAGCAAGATATGTTATGCAAGTCTGCTCTGGTGTCTGAACATCAAGAGCCGCCATAAGTGCAGGATAAGCGCAAACCTTGTCATCGTGGCCGTAACCGCCTATCATACTTGCATCAAATCCGATATCCTTTGACTTGTATGAAGGCACAAGACAGAGCTCTGCCGAAAGGAAATCTCCCTCGCTGATTCCGTATTTATTATTGAGAATAGACATTACATTCAGCTTTACGAGGTCTGCCTCTTCGTCTTTTGTATCATAAGGACGTGAACCTACGAGAACATTGAGATCCTCACCTGTGAAAGCCTTATTCATAGGCTTTGTTGACTGTTCCTGTGCAAGGTGCGGAAGAAGGTCTGTAATGCAGAAGCAGGATTCGTCGTCCTTGTCGCCCCAGCAAATATCAACCTTTGTTCCGTCAAGCTTTACAACTGTGCCATGAAGTGAAAGCGGAATTGCTGTCCACTGATATTTTTTAAGACCGCCGTAATAATGAGTTTTAAAAAGTGCAAGATTGTTTGCCTCATAAAGCGGATTAGGCTTGAGGTCAACTCTCGGTGAGTCGATGTGTGCAATAGCAAGACGTGCACCGTTTTTTACACCGTTTTTTCCGATTACGGCAAGTGCAACTGCCTTATCTCTGTTTATGCAGTAAACCTTATCGCCTGCCTTGTACTGTGCATCAGGATCAAACTTTGTAAATCCTGCATTTTCAGCAAGCTCAACTGAATATCGCACGGCTTCTCTTTCAATAGGAGAATTGTCAAGGAACTTTTTATAACCTTTGCAGAATTCGTCTGCTTTTTTGATTTCTTTCTTTGACAGAGCCTTGACACCTTTTGATTCTGTCATCATAATTTTTTCTTTAAGTTTTGCTGTCTTTGACTTTTCGTCAGCCATTATAATCATCCTTTCCGAATAAACTCTCAATTACAATTATATATTATTATCTGAATAATAGAGTTTTATATACATTTCCTTTGCGCTTTCAACCTTGTCAACATAGTTGCTCGTTTCGGGATAAGGTATATTATCAAGCGTGATCCCGTCACTGCTGTACTGAGGATTTTCGAGCCAGTCACTCACCACAAAACCTGCATTATAAGCGGCAACTGCACATCTTTCATCGCCATACAGATCATAAAAATATCTCAGCAGATAGCAACCGTAATCAATGCATATCTCAGGGTCAAACAAATCCTGTTCATCATACTGACCTGCACAACCTCGCTTTTCCTGAAGCCATTCAAACGACGACGGCATCATCTGCATAATTCCGCAGGCACCCACAGACGACTCGGCATCGGGATCAAAACCGCTTTCGGTTCGTATCACGGCGTAGACCAACGCAGTGTCAAGGTCATATTCTTCTGCAGATTTTTCAACATATTCACTGTATTTTTGAGGATAGCTTGTTTTTTCAAATTTATCTTTCGTATCTTCGTAATAATTTGTAACAAAAAACACAATCGAGCCTGCAAAAATCGCCAGAACAACGAGCCAGAGCAGGAACTTCATTCCCCTCCTGCGTTTTCGTTTGTAGCGACGTGTTGCTTTGGGCATCGTATCACCTCTTGTTTATTACATTTTCAATCAGACTTTCAGACTGTTTTTCAAGTTCTTCAACGCTGTGGTTGTTTTCGATTATATAATCAGAATTTTCTCTGAAAAAATTCTCTGAAAGCTGAGCATTTACTCTCATTTCAGCTTGTTCTTCAGTTATATTGTCACGACTGCATATGCGGTTTATACGAATTTTCCTGTCAGCAACCACACTTATGACAACATCGCAGATGACTTCGGCGTTGCTCTCAAAAAGCTGAGGAGCGTCGAAAATTACGGTATCTTTGCCTTCGTTTACAGCTTTTTTCACTTCTTTAAAAAGCTCTGCCGTAACGAACGGATGAACGATTTTACTGAGCATTTCGGTATTTTCTGCTGACGAAAAAGCTTTCTGAGCGAGTAATTTTCTGTCAGGCGTGCCGTCGGGATTT
This sequence comes from Ruminococcus sp., assembly GCA_036306945.1. GTDB lineage: Bacteria > Bacillota > Clostridia > Oscillospirales > Acutalibacteraceae > Ruminococcoides. Next base: position 13,954 of record JAXJYO010000069.1, read on the forward strand.
ATAACATCCTTGCCGAACACAGCAGAAATCGTTTTCAGGCACGGAGAATCGCTTTCATAAATTCTTCTCACAAGCAAATCGGCATTAATTACACTGAAACCGTGTTTTTCAAAGCACCTTGCAACCGTGCTTTTTCCCGAACCGCTCTGACCTGTAAGCCCGATAATTCTGCATCTACTCAACGTCGATCACCTTGAATCCTGCGGCTCTTATCAGCCTGTTATACACTGCCAATCCTACTCCGTCAACCTTAGGCAAACGTGAGTAAACAGTTGTGATATCTTTATTTTCATCAATCTTTCTCAGCTCATCAAAAAGTTTCTGAGCGTGAGAAATACAGTCGTTTCTTTTGCCGAGAGAGAATGTTTTCACGTTCAGAAGCGGAATATCTTCATCACAGCAGAGAGCACCCACTCCGTCCCCTGAATTTTTGTTTACATATTCAATATACTCGCTGTCACTGCAATTAAGAAGTATAACATCAGCTTTCGGCGAATAATGTTTGTACTTCATTCCGGGGCTTGACGCTACTTCGTTCTCTCCGAGCATATGCAGAACTGCGTTGTCAACCTCTACCTCGCCCAAAACCTCTCTGAGCTGTTCAACCGTGATTCCTCCCGGTCTGAGAATCCTCGCAACATCGCCTGCAACCGTAATAACCGTGCTTTCAAGTCCTACTTCGCACGCTCCGCCGTCAAACACAGCGTCAATTCTGCCGCCTAAATCGTCCATAACGTGCTTTGCTGTCGTTGGACTCGGTGAACCCGACAGATTTGCAGAAGGTGCGGCAAGAGGTCTTTGCGCCGTGCGTATGATAGCCTGTGCGATCGGGTGGCTCGGAAATCTGATTGCAACCGTATCAAGCTTGTTTGTCACCTCAAACGGAACTGCATCTGACTTTTTCATTATAATAGTGAGAGGTCCGGGCCAGAAATTTTCAGCAAGCTTTTTTGCGCTTTCGGGAATTTCACGCACAAGGTTGTACTTTGTGATATCTTCAAAATCTGCAATGTGAACTATCAACGGATTGTCCGATGGTCTGCCCTTTGCTTTGAAGATTTCGGAAACTGCCGTTGGATTGAGCGCATCAGCGGCTAAGCCGTAGACGGTTTCCGTAGGTATGCCGACAAGTCCGCCGTTTCTGAGGATTTGTGCGGCTTTTTCTATGTTAAGTTGTGAATTTTCAAGCAATAATGTTTTCAAAGCTTTCACCTGCTTATGTCTGCATACTTTCCTTGAGCTTTTCGGCACGGTCAGCAGTTATGAGTGCATCAATAACCTCATCGAGGTTGCCGTTTACAATGTCCTCAAGCTTGTAAAGTGTGAGTCCGATTCTGTGGTCGGTCAATCTGCCCTGAGGGTAGTTGTAGGTGCGGATACGTTCACTTCTGTCACCTGTGCCGACCTGCGATTTTCTGTCTGCGGCAATTTCACTTGCCTGCTTGTCTTGTTTTTCCTTTAAAAGACGGCTTTTGAGAACTTTCAAAGCCTTATCCTTGTTTTTGTACTGACTTCTCTCGTCCTGACATTCGACTACCGTTCCTGTAGGAATATGAGTAATTCTGATTGCTGAGCTTGTCTTGTTGATGTGCTGACCGCCTGCACCGCTTGAACGGAAGGTGTCGATTTTGAGGTCGTTAGGGTCAATTTCAAGTTCAACGTCCTCAGCCTCAGGCAAAACCGCAACAGTCGTTGTTGAGGTATGAACTCTGCCCTGACTTTCGGTTTCGGGAACTCGCTGAACACGGTGTACACCGCTTTCATATTTAAAACGAGAATACGCACCCTCGCCTTCAATCATAAACGAAATTTCCTTGTAACCTCCGAGTTCGGTTTCGTTCAAGTTGACAACCTCGACCTTGTAGCCCTTTTTCTCAGCATACATTGAGTACATTCTGAAAAGCACCGCACTGAAAAGCGCAGATTCTTCTCCGCCTGCACCGCCACGGATTTCTACAATTACGTTTCGTTCATCGTTTGGGTCTTTAGGAAGAAGCAGGATTTTCAGCTTTTCCGAAAGTTCTTCGATGCTCTGCTTTGCCTCGTCAAGCTCAGCCTGAGCGAGCTCTTTGAGTTCAGAATCCGAAGTTTCTGCAAGAATTTCAAGGCTTTCTTTTTCGGTTTCAACAGCCTGTTTATACTCACGGTAGGCAAGCACGATTTCTTCAATTGATTTAAGTTCTTTCATAACCTTCTGAAACTCTTCAGGGTCAGCCGCAACTGACGGTTCATAGAGTCTTTGAGAAAGCTCAGAATATCTTTTATCAAAAATTTCTATCTTTTCAAACATAGTTTATTCTACCCTGTCATTTGATTTTGGAAGCACGGTCTTGATGTTTTTCTCAATTTTGTTGCGTGAAACCATAACTTCTCTGCCGCATTTTTCGCATTTGATTTTGAAATCCATTCCCACTCGAAGAACTTCAAAAATTTTTCCGCCGCAGGGATGAAGCTTTTTCATCTCAAGGCGATCACCAACGTTTATGTTCAAGAAAAACACCTCCGAACTGATTTACCTTATATTATACATCAAACAACAGCAAATATCAACTGATGTCCTCGTGATAATATATCTTGACACGAACATCAAAGCTTTTGCACATACCGATAGTAAAAGCAGTTCCCCTTGATTTTCCGTCCCAGAATGCAATTACATAACCCGCATACTTTACTATGTCGATATTTCTTCTCAGGGGTGCGGATCTTCCGTATTTTTCATATTCAGGCAAAAATTCGGTGTATTTTATATTATTTTCGAGTGCATATTTTTTTGCACAGGAATCAATGCCTTTTGCTCCGCCTGAAACAATCTCTGTTGTGTTTTTAGGAAGATACTCTTTGAGATTTTCTACCTTTAATGTTCTTGAACCTACTACAGCAACTATCATAACTGAAACTCCTTTTAGATATATTTTAGATACATATTATATCTATATGTAACATTTTAACACATATTGTATTTAAAATAAAGCCATAATAGATTTAAAAGAGGTTATATTTATGGCTATAAAAAGTTTATCAATCAGAATTGACGAAGAAATGCTGAATAAGTTACACGTTGTTGCAGATTACGAAGGTCGTTCCGCAAACAGCCAAATTCTTATTTTAATAAGGGATTCAATTGAAAAATATGAGGAAAAACACGGTAAGATTGATTTCATAAAAACAACATAAATCAGTCGAGCACCCCTGCGTGCAAATTTTAATATAATTATGCAATATTAAAGCCCTGCCTTCCGATTGCTATTCGGAGGACAGGGCTTTATTGCTTTCACATATTATTTTTTAAGAAGATTTTTGATTCTCTCAACGGCTTCGATTGTGTTTTCTCTGTCACCAAATGATGTCAATCTGAAATATCCTGCGCCGTTTTCACCGAAACCTTCTCCGGGTGTTCCGACTACATTTGCTTCCTGAAGCAGAAAATCAAAAAACTCCCAGCTTCCCATATTGTTAGGGCACTTGAGCCAAATGTATGGTGAATTCTTTCCGCCTGTGTAGTAGATACCGAGTTCATCAAGTGCCGTTGCGATAATTCTTGCATTTTCCTGATAGTAAGCGATGTTTTCTTTGATTTGCTTTTGTCCTTCTTCACTGAAAATTGCGGCAGCGGCACACTGTACAGGCCATGAAACGCCGTTGAACTTTGTAGCCTGACGGCGATACCATGTTGCATAGATGTTGTTACCGTCACGCTCGAGTTCTCTCGGAATTACCGTGTAACCGCAACGTGTACCCGTGAAGCCTGCTGTCTTTGAGAGCGAACACATCTCAATTGCACATTGTCTTGCACCCTCGATTGCAAAGATAGAACGTGGTAAATCCTCTGTAATGAACGCCTCGTATGCGCTGTCATAGAGAATGATTGCATCGTTTTCAAGGGCATAGTCTACCCATATTTTGAGTTGTTCTGCTGTGTATGCAGAACCTGTTGGATTGTTAGGAGAGCAAAGGTAGATTATATCAGCCTTTACGCTGTTGTCAGGAAGTGCGGCAAAGCCGTTTTCCTGATTTGAAGCGGCATAAATTATCTTTCTGCCTGCCATTACGTTTGAGTCAACGTATACGGGATATACAGGATCTGTTACAAGAACTGTGTTGTCCTTGTCAAAAATATCTCCGATGTTTCCGCAGTCTGACTTTGCACCGTCTGATACAAAAATTTCATCGGCTGACACTTCAACGCCGAAACCTTTGTAATAGTCTGAAATTGCTTTTCTCAGAAATTCGTAGCCTTCATAATCGGGATATCCTTTGAAAGTTTCCTTGTGAGCAAGGTCCTCTGCACCCTTTTTCATAGCTTCAACGGCAACAGGAGGCAATGGAAGTGTTACATCACCGATTCCGAGTTTTATGATTTTTTTGTCAGGATTTGCTGATGCGTATTCTGATGTCTTTCTTGCAACGTCTGCAAAAAGATAGTTTGGTACGAGATTGTCAAAATTTCTGTTGATTTTCATAATATCTGTCCCTTCATATCAAGTTTATAGTTGGGCAACCGACATTTCTGCTATGTCCGGCCTATCTGCCCAAAGATAAAAGGGGTGAACATATAGTTCGCCCCTTTGCGTTGATTGATTGATTAATTATATACCGCATTTTCTGAATTTATGAGCTTCTTTGCTCCGAAAATGCAGATTTTTTATTATAAGTTAAACTTCAACTTCGCCTTCAAATACTCTTTCAGCATTACCTGTCATATAAACAGTTTCGTCTGTGTATTTGATGATAAGGTCACCGCCGAGAAGCTTAACCTTGATGTCCTCGCCCTTCTTACAGAAGCCGTTTTCACAAGCCGCTACTGCAACTGCACAAGCACCTGTTCCGCAAGCCCATGTTTCGCCTGAACCACGTTCCCATACTCTCATCTTGATTGTATTGTCATCGAGAACTGTTACAAACTCTGTGTTCACTCTGTCAGGGAAAAGCTTGTCTGTTTCAAACATAGGACCTATCTTTTCGATGTCGAGATTGTCGATATCATCCATAAATACTACGCAATGCGGGTTACCCATTGATACGCAAGTGATGTTGTATTCCTTATCACCGATTGTTACAGGTTCGTTTACAACCTTGTCCTTGTTGATTTTTACAGGAATCTGCTTAGGATCAAGAACTGCCTTGCCCATATCAACTCTGAGTCTTGTAACTTCACCGTTTGAAGCGTAAGCCTTGAGAGTTTTGATACCGCTGAGTGTTTCGATTGTGATTTCGTCCTTCTCGTTGTAATCAACCATACCGTGGTCATAGAGGAACTTACCTACGCAACGGATACCGTTACCGCACATTGCACCCTCTGAACCGTCACAGTTGAACATCTTCATCTGTGCATCTGCAACCTTTGACGGAGCTACTAAAATTACACCGTCACTGCCGATTCCAAAGTGTCTGTCTGAAAGTCTTACTGCAAGTGCTTCAGGGTTGTTGATAAAGCTCTCAAATGTGCTGAAGTAGATGTAGTCGTTGCCGATACCCTGCATCTTAGTAAACTTGAGTGTCTGCTTAGTATCTCTCATATTGTTGATATCAACAAGCTCTGTGCTGTGCTGTGTGTAATGGCTCTTAAGACAATCTGCAAGTGCATTTGCAGTGTCGAGAGATGTAAGACAAGGAATGTTTCTTTCAACAGTCTTTCTGCGGATCTTAACTGAATCTCTTGACGGGATTCTGCCCTTTGCAGATGTTGAAATTACATACTGAATCTTGCCTGACTCGATGAGTGTGAGTGTATTGTCTGTCTTTGACTCGTGAATCTTCTTGACTGCAACTGCATCAATGCCGTACTTTGTGAGCACTTCGCTTGTGCCTTCTGTAGCATAGATCTTGAAGCCGAGGTCATAGTATTTCTTGGCAATCTCACCGATTTCTGATTTATCTGAATTACGAACTGTGATGAATACACCGCCGTTTTTCTTCATCTTGTAGCCTGCTGCAATAAGACCCTTGTAAAGAGCCTCTTCAAGTGTTCCCGCAATACCGAGAACCTCACCTGTTGACTTCATTTCAGGTCCGAGGTGGTTATCTACGTTGATGAGCTTTTCAAAGCTGAATACAGGCACCTTAACTGCAATGTATGGGCTCTTTCTGTAAAGACCTGTGCCGTAACCCATATCCTTGAGCTTTTCTCCGAGCATAGCCTTTGTTGCAAGGTCAACCATCGGAACACCTGTTACCTTACTGATGTAAGGAATTGTTCTTGATGAACGTGGGTTAACTTCAATTACATAGAGTTCATCATTATAGATGAGGTACTGAATGTTTACAAGACCCTTTGTCTGAAGCTCAATTGCGAGGTTTTTGGAACTTTCGATGATAATGTCAGTCATTTCGTCTGAAAGGTTCCATGCAGGATATACTGCGATTGAGTCACCTGAGTGTACGCCTGCACGCTCAATGTGCTCCATAATACCAGGAATAAGGATATCTTCGCCGTCGCAAATTGCATCAACTTCGATTTCCGTTCCCTGTAAATATTTATCAATAAGAATTGGATTTTCAATGTTCTGAGCAAGGATAATTGCCATATATTCCTTGACATCGTCCTCGTTGAAAGCGATGATCATATTCTGACCACCGAGAACGTATGAAGGACGAAGAAGAACAGGATAGCCGATATTTGATGCTACTGAAAGTGCTTCTTCTGTTGTCATAACAGTTACGCCCTTAGGACGCTTGATGTTATACTTCTCAAGAAGTTCGTCAAAACGCTCTCTGTCCTCAGCCATATCAATTGCATCGTATGATGTGCCGAGAATGTTGATTCCGTTGTCGCTGAGGAACTTTGTAAGCTTGATAGCTGTCTGTCCGCCGAACGCTACAACTACACCGAATGGCTTCTCAGTCTTGATGATGCCCATTACGTCTTCTGTTGTGAGAGGTTCAAAGTAAAGTCTGTCAGCAGTATCAAAGTCTGTTGATACTGTTTCAGGGTTGTTGTTTACGATTACTACATCGTAGCCTGCCTTCTTGAGTGCCCATACGCAGTGAACAGATGCATAGTCGAACTCGATACCCTGACCGATTCTGATAGGACCTGAACCGAATACGATAACTGTCTTTTTGTCGCTGTTGCGTTCCTGAATGAACTCCTCAGCCTCGTTTTCTTTATCGAAAGTTGAGTAGAAGTAAGGTGTTTCAGCCTTGAACTCTGCGGCACAGGTATCAACCATTTTGTAAACAGGTACGAGTGGATTTTCTACCTTCTGACCTGAGAATTCTTCGATTGTCTTGTCAAGGAAGCCGATGTTCTTTGCACGAACGTAAAGTTCTTCTGAAAGCTCGCCCTTCTTGAGTTCATCTGCAACTGAGATGATATTCTTGAGTTTTTCGAGGAACCACTCGTCAATCATAGTGATTTCGTGGATCTCTTCAACAGAGATGCCTCTCTTGAGTGCTTCGTAAACACAGAAGATTCTTTTGTCGTCGCAAACGCTGAGTCTGTCGTGAATTGAAGCGTTTGAAAACTCTGCAAATTCTTTGTCATCGAGTGTGTTGTGAGAAATCTCAGCACCTCTTACAGCCTTCATAATAGCCTGCTCAAATGTAGGAGCAATAGCCATTACCTCACCTGTAGCCTTCATCTGTGTGCCGAGTGTACGCTTAGCGTAAACGAATTTATCGAAAGGCCATTTCGGGAACTTAACTACAACGTAGTCGATTGCAGGCTCAAAGCAAGCATATGTTGTTCCTGTAACGGCATTTTTGATTTCATCAAGTGTGTAGCCGATTGCAATCTTTGCAGCAACCTTAGCGATCGGATAACCTGTTGCCTTTGATGCAAGAGCAGACGAACGTGATACACGAGGGTTAACCTCGATTACAGCGTATTCAAATGATTCAGGGTTGAGCGCAAACTGACAGTTACATCCACCCTCTACTTTAAGAGCAGATACAATGCTTAAAGCTGCGCTTCTGAGCATCTGATATTCTTTGTCTGAAAGTGTTACAGCAGGAGCGATAACGATAGAGTCACCTGTGTGAACACCTACAGGGTCAAAGTTTTCCATTGAACAGATCGTGATTACGTTACCCTGACTGTCACGCATAACCTCAAACTCGATTTCCTTCCAGCCTGAGATACATTTTTCAACAAGTACCTGTGTAATAGGAGAAAGTTCAAGACCGTTTGATGTGATCTCACGGAGTTCTTCCTCATTGTTTACAATACCGCCGCCTGTACCGCCGAGTGTGAATGCAGGACGGATGATTACAGGATAGCCGATTTCATCAGCAAACTTAACGGCTGATTCAACGTCGTTTACAACTGTTGAAGGAATACATGGCTGATTGATTGACTCCATTGTATCCTTAAAGAGCTGTCTGTCCTCAGCCTTGTCGATAGTTTCCGGGTTAGCACCAAGGAGCTGAACACCGTACTTATCAAGGAAGCCTTCCTTTGCAAGCTGCATTGAAAGTGTAAGACCTGTCTGACCGCCGAGTGTTGAAAGAAGGCTGTCAGGACGCTCTTTCTTTATAATTCTCTTTACTGTTTCAAGTGTGAGAGGCTCGATATAGATTTTATCAGCCATTGCGTTATCAGTCATAATTGTAGCAGGGTTTGAGTTTACAAGAATAACCTCAAGTCCCTCTTCTTTAAGTGCACGGCAAGCCTGTGTGCCTGCGTAGTCAAATTCGGCAGCCTGTCCGATAACGATTGGACCTGAGCCGATTACCATAACTCTTTTTAAATCTTTTTTCAGTGGCATACAATCATTCCTTATTCTAAATTTATCTGTATATCAAAATATCAATTATTTATTATCCTTCATCATTTTGATAAAGCGGTCGAATAAAAATGCAGTATCCAGCGGACCGCCGCAAGCTTCCGGATGGAACTGTACGGAAAATGCAAGTGTATCTGTGTAGTTGACACCCTCACAAGTACCGTCATTGCCGTTGATAAAGCTTACCTTTGCGTTTTCAGGAAGTGAATCATTAACTACAGCGTAGCCGTGATTCTGTGATGTGATGTAAACCTTGCCTGTTTCAAGTTCCTTTACAGGCTGATTTGCTCCACGGTGACCGTATTTGAGCTTTTCTGTCTTTGCACCCTTTGAAAGTGCGAGAAGCTGATGTCCGAGGCAGATACCGAATGTAGGGATATTCTTCTCGGAAAGCTTTCTGAGTTCTTCGATGATCTGTGTATTTTCAGCAGGATCTCCGGGGCCGTTTGAAAGCATAATGCCGTCAGGGTTCATTGCAGCAATTTCTTCGGCTGTTGTGCTTGCAGGAACTACTGTGAGGTCACAGCCTCTTTTGAGGAGCTCTCTGTCAATGTTTGACTTTGCACCGAAATCCATAAGAACTACCTTGAGTTCCGGATTTTCTGCTTTAAATTCATGTGCAGTCTTTGTTGTAGTAGCTTCAACTGCATCTGTGATTGTGTACTTCTTGAGCTGTTCAAGGTCACTTTCGCTCACCTCAGGAGAGTAGCAGATCTTGCAGTTGAGCACACCGTATTCACGCACAATTTTTGTGAGTGCACGGGTATCAATTCCGTAGATTCCCGGTATTTGGCTTTCTTTTAAAAAGGTGTCAAGATCACCCTCACTACGGAAATTAGAGGGAACTTGGCACCATTCTCTAACAATATATCCTTTAAGCGCAGGAGCTTCACTCTCAAAATCGGCAGGAATAACACCATAGTTGCCGATTAAAGGAAATGTCTGCATAACCACCTGACCATAATAGCTGGGGTCGGTGAGTGTTTCAAGATAACCTGTCATAGCTGTTGTAAAAACAAGTTCTCCTGTAGTTTCTTTTTCTGCGCCAAAGGCTTTTCCCTCAAAAACAGTTCCGTTTTCAAGAACTAAGTACGCCGTACGACTCATAAAAACACATTCCTTTCAATAGTCAGTTCTCATAGGTTTTGATAACCTGCTTGGCAACCTGAAGCTTGCTCACACGCAAGTCCATTGCCTGTTTTTCAAGATAGCGGTGTGCCTGAGTTTCAGTCATATGAAGACATGAAATAAGCAAAAACTTTGCTCTGTTTATAATCTTCATATCTTCAACCATATTTCTGAGCTTTTCATTTTCCTGCTCAAAGCAGAGGATTCTCGCTCTGAAGCAATCGGTGAATTGCAGAAAATGATGAAACAGATGCTTGTTTATCGGCTTTGCTATAACCAGAACACCGTGCTCGGTAAGGAGATCATTGACATCGTCTGCATTTTTCTGCGGAACGATGATTACAACGCTCGACCTTGTTGTTCTTGCAAAGTATTCCGAAAGCTCAATGCCGTTCTCCTCGTGAAGAGGAGCATTGATGCAGATAAGGTCAAACTCATCATTTTCAGCAAGCTTTCTGGCTTCGTTGGCGGTATTTGAAACAGTAATATCTCTGTATCCTTCAATTTTGATAAGTTCAGAGAGCGAATTTGCACTCTGTTCTGTGTATGAAACCAACAAGGCTTTCTTCAAAACTACCACCACCGCTTTATCGTTTCATTCATCATATTATTTTACAGGATTTACAGCAATTCAAATTTACATAAAGGAATTATATAAAATTTTTTGCAACTATTTTTAACTGCAACTTATGATGAATATTTTTCTTTTTATATAGTATTAAAAATTTGCAAAGAAATAACCCTGTATTATTGCCTACAGGGGATATCAAACTAACAATCGAAATTTATATTTTATCGGCTAAATCTATATATTTATCGTAAATTATGCAAAAACGGCGGGTAATCCGACGCCGAAACGTCAGATTACACACCGTTGTGATTAAATATTCAGATTTTATACACCGAAGAGCATTTCGCCGTATGACGGATAAGGCCAGTACTCTGATGCCGTTTCAGTTTCCATCGAGTCGCCCACTGCTCTGAGTTCCTGCATAATTGCAAATACTGTATTTCTGTAATACTTTGCATATGCAAGGTTGTCGTTGCTGTATTCGCTTGCCTTAATTACAGCTTCTTCAAGTTCATTTGTCTTTTTGCTGAAGCATACAAGCTTATTTGAAAGGCTTGTGATAAGCTCTTCTTCAACAACTGTAGGAATTGCGTCTGAGAGAGTTTTCTTGGCAAGAGCTGTATCTGTAAGCTCTCTTATATATGCCATCACTGACGGAAGAATGTTCTTCTTAGCCATATCTATCATTGTAAGTGCTTCAATGTTGATCTGCTTTGAATAGCTTTCGAGTTCGATCTCATATCTTGCTCTTACCTCTTCCTCAGAACAGATTTTGTTCTTTACAAAGAGGTCAATATTCTTCTGATCAACAAAATGTTCAACTGCTTCAGGAAGTGACTTAAAGTTGAGAAGTCCTCTCTTTTCAGCCTCTTCTACCCATTCGTCAGCGTAGTTGTTGCCGTTGAAGATAATAGCCTGATGCTCTGTGAACACTCTCTTGATAAGAGCCTTCATAGCTGCATCTAAATCATCTGCATCCTTGAGTTCACTGTAGAACTGTGAAAGTTCCTCAGCCACCATTGTGTTGAGCATATAGTTAGGACAACCGATATTGAGTGAAGAACCGAGGGCTCTGAATTCAAACTTATTGCCTGTGAAAGCAAAAGGTGATGTACGGTTACGGTCAGATGTGTCCTTCTTGAAGTCAGGAAGCACGTCAACGCCTGTCACCATCTTAACTTTGCCCTTGCTCACATATTCTGTATCGTTGATAATAGACTCAACAAGTGCGCCAAGGTCATCGCCAAGATACATTGAGATGATTGCAGGAGGTGCTTCATTTGCTCCAAGGCGGTGATCGTTGCCTGCTGAAGCAACTGTGATTCTGAGAAGATCCTGATACTCGTGAACAGCCTTTACGATAGCTGCAAGGAAGAGCTGGAACTGAATATTATTTTCAGGCTGTTTGCCGGGATCAAGGAGATTTTCACCTGTATTTGTTGAGATAGACCAGTTATTGTGCTTACCTGAACCGTTTACACCTGCAAAAGGCTTTTCGTGGAGAAGGCATACAAGGCCGTGCTTTTCAGCAGTTTTCTTCATAATCTCCATTGTAAGCTCATTGTGGTCTGTTGCAATATTTGCTGTTGTAAAAATAGGTGCAAGCTCGTGCTGTGAAGGAGCAACCTCGTTGTGCTTTGTCTTTGCAAGAATTCCGAGCTTCCAAAGTTCTTCGTCGAGGTCTTTCATATAAGCCGCAACTCTTGTCTTGATTGCACCGAAATAATGGTCGTCAAGTTCCTGTCCCTTAGGAGCCTTTGCACCGAAGAGAGTTCTGCCTGTATATCTGAGGTCCTCTCTCTGATCGTACATTTCCTTGTCGATAAGGAAGTATTCCTGCTCAGGGCCAACTGTTGCAGTAACTCTTGTTACGTCAGTCTTGCCGAGGAGGTTGAGAATTTTAACAGCCTCTGTGCTGAGTCTTTCCATTGAACGGAGAAGCGGTGTTTTCTTATCGAGAACTTCACCTGTATATGAACAGAAAGCTGTCGGAATATAAAGTGTACCCTCTCTTGCAAATGCATAAGAAGTAGGGTCCCAAGTTGTATAGCCTCTTGCTTCAAATGTTGCACGAATACCGCCGCTTGGGAACGAAGATGCGTCAGGCTCACCCTTTACGAGTTCCTTACCTGAAAACTCCATAATAACCTGACCGTCACCGTTTGGAGTGATAAAGCTGTCGTGCTTTTCTGCCGTGATACCTGTCATTGGCTGGAACCAGTGAGTGTAGTGTGTACAACCCATCTCAATTGCCCAGTCCTTCATTGCCGCTGCAACAACGTTTGCAACACTGAGATCTAAAGGCTCACCGTTCTGTATTGTCTTTTTGAGTGCTCTGTAAGTTGATTTTGGAAGTCTTTCCTGCATTTTCTGGTCGTTAAAAACCAAACTGCCGAATAACTCGGGAACTTTTGCCATAAATAAACTCTCCTAATCCATTAATAATCTGTTTCCGTATAGTTATAGAAAAACAGGCACTGTAAGCGTATTGCCTACAGCGCCATTGCTGTCATTGTTGATAAGTATATTATAAAATCTCAAATTTGTCAATAAACTTTTTCCGAAAACCAAAATGGTTGCGTTATTCTGTGGATAGTGATAAAATAAAAATATATTTTTATAAATTATTTTTAATTATTCGGGGTATTATATATGAGCAACAGCAAAGAACATATCAGAAACGGAAGTTGTCCTGTATACAAAAAATGCGGAGGATGCCAGCTTCAAAATTTAAGTTATCAGGAACAGCTCAGTTTTAAACAGAACAAAGTTGAAAAACTCCTCAAAAAGTTCTGCAATGTTGAGCCTATAATAGGTATGAAAGATCCCTATCACTACCGCAACAAAGTTCAGGCGGCTTTCTACACTGACAGAAGAGGTAAGATAATTTCAGGCGTGTATCAATCGGGTACTCATCACGTTGTTGGGATAGACAGTTGTCAGACTGAGGACGTTATCGCAGATAAAATCATCGTTGCAGTGCGTAAACTTCTCCCCTCTTTCAGAATGACTACCTATAATGAGGATACGGGCAAAGGATTTTTGCGTCACATACTTGTAAAAAGAGGCTTCGCAACAAATCAGATTATGCTTGTGCTTGTAACGGGAACACCGGTTTTTCCGTCAAAAAATAACTTTGTAAAGGCAATTTTGAAGCAGTTCCCCGAAATCACGACAATAGTACAGAACGTTAACAATTATAATACCAATCTTGTTCTCGGTGACAACCAGAAAGTTCTCTACGGCAAAGGATATATTGAGGACATTCTCTGCGGCTGCAAGTTCAGAATTTCGCCTAAGAGTTTCTATCAGATAAATCCTGTTCAGACCGAGGTTCTTTACAACACCGCAATGGATTATGCTGAGCTTAAAGGCGACGAAACAGTTCTCGACACCTACTGCGGAATCGGCACGATAGGAATTGTTGCCGCAAAGCGTGGCGCAGGCAGAGTTATCGGAGTTGAACTCAACCCCGACGCAGTGCGTGACGCAATCGTGAACGCAAAGGCAAACAACCTCAAAAACATAAGGTTCTACAGAGGTGACGCCGGAGAGTTTATGTATGAGGTTTCACACGAGGACGAAAAGCCCGATGTAGTGTTTATGGACCCGCCGAGAGCAGGAAGCGATGAAAAGTTTTTAAATTCGCTCATAAAAATGTCACCTGAAAAAGTGGTGTATGTTTCATGCAATCCCGAAACTCTCGCAAGAGATTTAGACTATCTCAGAAAGAACAGCGACTATAAGGTAACGAAAATCCAACCCGTAGATATGTTCCCCCACACAGCGCATATTGAGTGCGTATGTCAGCTAAACAAGTGAGCGATAATACCCAAACGACAAAAAACAGCGAAAACTCAAAGAAGCAAACCGGATATTATCGCCTGCTAAACTGCTATTTTATATAAAAAAAAAGAAATAAAGCGCAAAAATCTTATCAATTGCAAAAAAATTATCGAGTAGGTCGCTTAGGACTATACATTTTGAAAATTTTCTTGTATAATAAACATTGATAAATTAAACAGTTAATTTATTTAAGTAATTAAGACAGAAAGAGGTAATGAAGATGTCACTGGTTAATTTGGAAAAATACGGTATCACAGGCACTACTGAGATCGTACACAATCCTTCCTACGAAGTATTATTCGAAGAAGAAACCAAAGCTGGTTTAGAAGGATACGAAAAGGGACAAGAAAGTGAACTTGGTGCCGTTAACGTTATGACAGGTATCTATACCGGTCGTTCTCCTAAAGATAAGTATATCGTTATGGACGAAAATTCTAAGGACACTGTATGGTGGACTTCAGATGAATACAAAAATGATAACCATCCGGTTTCTGTAGAAGTATGGGATGAACTCAAAGAAATCGCTAAGAAAGAGCTTTCTAACAAAAGACTTTTTGTTGTTGACGCTTTCTGCGGTGCTAACAAAGACACAAGAATGGCAATCCGTTTTATCGTAGAGGTTGCTTGGCAGGCTCATTTCGTTAAGAATATGTTCATTCAGCCAACTGCTGAAGAACTCGAAAACTTTGAACCTGATTTCGTTGTTTACAACGCTTCAAAGGCAAAAGTTAAAAACTACAAGGAGTTAGGTCTTAACTCTGAAACTGCTGTTGCATTCAACATCACAAGCAAAGAACAGGTTATCATCAACACATGGTACGGCGGCGAAATGAAGAAGGGTATGTTCTCAATGATGAACTACTATCTCCCATTAAAGGGTATCGCTTCAATGCACTGTTCTGCAAACACAGATATGAACGGCGAAAACACTGCAATCTTCTTCGGCCTTTCAGGTACAGGTAAGACAACATTATCTACAGATCCAAAGCGTCTTCTCATCGGTGATGACGAGCACGGTTGGGACGACAACGGCGTATTCAACTTTGAAGGCGGTTGCTATGCTAAGGTTATCAACCTTGATAAAGAGTCTGAGCCTGACATCTACAATGCAATCAAGCGTAACGCTCTGTTAGAAAACGTTACACTCGACAGCGAAGGCAAAATTGACTTTGACGATAAGAGCGTTACAGAGAACACTCGTGTATCTTACCCAATCAATCACATTGACAACATCGTACGTCCGGTTTCAACAGCTCCTGCAGCTAAGGATGTTATCTTCCTTTCAGCAGACGCATTCGGCGTACTTCCACCTGTTTCAATCCTCACACCTGAGCAGACAAAGTACTACTTCCTCTCAGGCTTCACAGCTAAGCTTGCAGGTACAGAGCGTGGTATCACAGAGCCAACTCCAACATTCTCAGCTTGCTTCGGTCAGGCATTCCTCGAGTTACACCCAACAAAGTATGCTGAAGAATTAGTTAAGAAGATGGAAGAAAACGGTTCAAAGGCTTACTTGGTAAACACAGGTTGGAACGGTACAGGCAAGAGAATTTCTATCAAGGATACTCGTGGTATCATTGACGCAATTCTTGACGGTTCAATCGAAAAGGCTGAAACAAAGGAAATTCCTTTCTTCAACTTCTCAGTTCCTACAGAACTTCCCGGTGTTGATACAAACATCCTTGATCCTCGTGACACTTATGCTGATGCATCTGAGTGGGAAGCAAAAGCTAAGGATCTCGCAGGTCGTTTCATTAAGAACTTCGCTAAGTACGAAGGAAACGAAGCAGGTAAGGCTTTAGTTGAAGCTGGTCCTCAGTTATAATTTGTTAACTGAATAAACAAAAATGATACAAACAAGCGATAGCAACAAGCTGTCGCTTGTTTTTTGCTCATTGTAAAAACCGTAAAAAGTGGTTAAAATCAACTTCTATGGAAGAAAATAATATTGATATATTTGAATAAATAAAACAATTATATTGACGAATTCGGTCGATTGTATTAAAATATATAACGTACTTTTCAAATTCAAAGTAAACACAATTTTGGAGGTAAATATATGGGTGGATTTTTTGCAGTAGCATCAAAAGAGGATTGTGTCCTTGACTTATTCTACGGAACTGACTATCATTCTCACCTCGGCACAAGACGTGGCGGTATGACGGTTTACGGTAAGGACGGTTTCTCCCGTGCAATCCATAATATTCAGAACTCACCTTTCCGTACAAAGTTTGAGCGTGACGTTGAAGAACTTAACGGCAACCTCGGTATCGGTTGTATTTCCGATTTTGAGCCTCAGCCTCTTCTCGTTCATTCTCATCTCGGAAGTTTTTCAATCACTACCGTCGGCAAAATCAACAACTCGGACGAACTTGTTGACAAATGCTTCAAGTCAGGTCACACTCATTTTCTTGAAATGAGCGGCGGCACTATCAACCCGACTGAAATCACAGCCGCACTTATCAATCAAAAGTCTACTATCGTTGAAGGCTTGCGCTATGCTCAGGAAATGATCGAAGGCTCAATGACAATCCTTTTGCTCACTCCTACAGGTGTGTATGCGTCCCGTGACAGACTCGGTCGTACACCTGTTATTATAGGTAAAAAAGAAAACGCTTTCTGTGCTTCATTTGAAAGCTTTGCTTATCTCAATCTCGGCTACGAGGACTACAAGGAACTCGGACCGGGTGAAATCGTGTTTATGACTCCCGACGGCGTCGAAACCGTAAGCGCACCTCGCAAGGAAATGAAGATCTGTTCATTCCTCTGGGTTTACTACGGTTATCCTACTTCCTGCTATGAAGGTGTGAACGTTGAGGAAATGCGTTACAACTGCGGCAGACTTCTTGCAAAAAGAGATGACGCAAATCCTGATGTTGTAGCAGGTGTTCCTGACTCAGGTATTGCTCACGCTGTGGGTTATTCAAACGAAACAAAGATTCCGTTTACACGTCCGTTCATCAAATACACTCCTACTTGGCCACGTTCATTTATGCCTACAAGTCAGGATCAGCGTAATATGATTGCTCATATGAAGCTTATTCCTGTAAAAAGCCTTATCGAAAACAAAAGGCTTCTTCTCATCGACGACTCAATCGTTCGAGGAACTCAGCTTCGTGAAACTACAGAATTCTTATACAACAGCGGTGCTAAGGAAGTTCACATAAGACCTGCCTGTCCTCCGATTATGTTTGGCTGTAAGTATCTCAACTTCTCACGTTCAAAGTCAGACCTCGACCTCATCACACGAAGAATCATCGCAAAGCGTGAGGGCGACAATGCTGACAAGATGCTCGCAGATTATGCAGACCCAACAAGCACAAACTACAATGAAATGGTTGAGGAGATCCGCAAGGAACTCAACTTCACTTCACTGAGATATCACCGTCTTGACGATATGATCGAGTCAATCGGCATTGAGCCTTGCAAACTCTGCACATACTGTTGGAACGGTAAAGAGTAAGACACCTAACCACGCTCAGAATATAATAAATCATACTGATTAAAAATATTTGTAAAACAAAGTAAAATGCAAATATAGAGCGATATACTTTTTAGACGCAAAAAGGCTGTTATAAAACTGACGATTAACGCAGTTTTATAACAGCCTTAGTTTTTTATTCAATTATCTATAACTTTGTCTGAAACTAAAATTTATGCCCAAGTAAGAGTATCATTATAAAGGTTGATGTAATCCTGTGCAGAACGTTCCCAACTGTTGTCGCTCATCATTGCACGCCACATAAGCTGATGCCAGCCTGCATCGTTGTTGATGCCCCAAAGCGCACGTCTTACTGCAAGAACCATATCTGCTGTATCGTAATTTTTGAATGTGAAGCCGTTACCGTAGTTATCTGCACTGTCAAATACAGAATCCTTAAGTCCGCCTACTTCACGAACTACAGGAATTGTACCGTAACGCAGAGCTATCATCTGTGCAAGACCGCATGGCTCCTGAGCAGAAGGCATAAGGAAGATATCAGCACCTGAGTAAATCTTTCTTGCAAGTTCAGGTACAAAGCCGTGACAGAAGCAAAGTCTTCCCGGATACTTAGCCTGCATATAGTTGAAGTAATCTTCATACTCCTTGTCGCCTGAACCGAGAATAACAAACTGCATCTTCTCAGTGTTCATAAGTTCTTCAAGACCCATTCTTACAAGGTCAAGGCCCTTATGTGCAACAAGACGTGTAACCATACCTACAACCGGCACGTCCCAACGCTGTTCAAGGCAAAGACGCTCCTGCAATGCACGCTTACATTCGCCCTTACCACTCATATCGTCCTTAGAGTAGTTTCTGTAGAGCTGGTAGTCTGTTTCAGGGTTGTAGCTTACTGTGTCGATACCGTTCTTGATACCGCAAAGCTTATAGTGACGAAGATTAAGTTCGTCCTGAAGATTCCAGCCGAACCAAGGGTCTTTGATTTCAGCCGCATAGCTCGGAGAAACTGTTGAAACTCGTGTAGCTGTTTCGATAGCACCTTTCATCATATTGAGCTTTCCGTTCATTTCGAGAATCTTTGTTTCAGATGCAGGAATACCCACGCACTCTGTGTTAACTTCCCATCCGTATTCACCCTGATACTGAATGTTATGGATTGTGAACAGGCTCTTGATGTTGTAGTACCATGGTCTGTGTGAATAGAAAAGATAGTAATATACAGGCACCAGAGCTGTCTGCCAGTCATTGCAGTGGATAATATCGGGATGGAAGTCAATGTACGGAAGCATTTCAAGAATTGCTCTTGAGAAGAACGCAAATCTTTCTGCATCGTCATAGTGACCGTAAAGAGTGCCTCTCTTGAAGTAGTATTCATTGTCAATGAAGTAGTATGTACAGTCGTTCCATCTTGCCCAGAAAAGTCCGCAGTACTGATGACGCCATGCTACAGGAACTGTGAAGTTTGTGATGAAGTTGAGTGAATTTCTGAGCTCCTGCGGAATAGTGCCGTAAAGCGGAACTACGATTCTGCAATCCTGACCCTTTCTGCAAAGAGTATGCGGTAAACTGCCTGCTACATCAGCAAGTCCGCCGCTTCCGCAGTAAGGATTTGCCTCTGAGGCACAGTATAATATTCTCATAAGTTTTTCCTCCTATTAAACAACAGATTTTTTTGCGATATAAATAGGATAAGAATCAAATCCCATTAACGAACGTCCGTCTTTAATCGTAACGTCCTTATCTATTATAACATAGTTCAAGTTGGTGTCGCAACCGATCTTCGTATCCTGCATTACGATACAGTTACTGAGCTTTGCGCCCTCACCAACATAAACACCCTTTGAAATTACGCAGTTTTCAACTTCACCGTTGATAACACAGCCCTGAGCAATGATTGAGTTCTTAACACTGCTTGTGAGTCCGTATCTTGAAGGAGCGTCGTCTCTTACCTTTGTATAGATAGGACGCTTGGGATTGAAGAGGTCATCTCTTACTTCCTTTTTCATAAGATCCATATTGAACTCAAAGTAATCATTAACTGAGCTGATTTCTGCGCAGTAACCCTTGTTTTCATAACCGAAAACTCTTTTCTTCCCGATTGAATTCTGAATTATACGCTTGATATCAAGCTGATTTATGCTAAGATTTTTTCTGATTCCTTCCATAAGAAGGTCTTTTTTAACAAGAACAGAACCGTAAGCGTGGTTAACCTCTTCATCAGTAGTTTCAGGTTTTATAAACACCTGATTAACCGTGCCGTCTTCCGCAACATCAATTGTAATAGGATTTTCATAACCCTTAGGTACAACACATCTATTGTAAATAAGAGTGATGTCAGCATTGTGCTTTGAATGAAAATCAAAAACAGGGTTATAGTCTATATTTGTAACAATATTGCCTGCTTCTATCAAAACATATTCCTCACGGCAATTCTCAATGTAGCCGTGCATATTGTAGATTGATTCAACGTAGTTTGAAAGAGTCTGACCGCCGTACGGAGGAAGAATTGTGAGATTGCTTCTTCTCTTTGAAAGGTCATACGCACTGCCTGAACCGACGTGATCCATAAGTGACATAAAGTTGTTCTTTGCAACAATTCCGACATTGTTGATACCTGAATTTGACATATTTGAAAGCACAAAGTCAATGAGTCTGTACTTTCCGCCTATCGGAATACTTGCAGTTGTACGGGAATTGGCAAGCTCGGAAATTTTGTCATCAAGAGTTCCTGCAAAAATAAAACCAAGAACGTTATTACTTCTCATCGCCTGTCACCTCCGTATTACTTTCAATCATTTCCTTAGCTTTTACAAAGGCATTTTCTGCAATTACAGTATTCTCACCGATTACGGTAATGCCCCAGTCTTCACGCTTTTCAACATCTTCAGGCTTCTGACCTACTCTTGCGTTCTTACCCACAACGGTATTCTCCGCAACGATTGCATACTGAACAACCGCTCCCTCTTCGATTACAGCCCCCGGCATAATGATTGAAGAATTGACAGTAGCATTTTTGCCGATTGTTACACCTGAGAACAGAATTGAAAATTCGAGATTACCGAAAACATTACAGCCGTCAGCCACAAGTGAATTCTGAATTACTGCGTCGCAAGAAACATAGTGCGGAGGCATCATAGGATTGCGTGAATAAATATCCTTGAGGTCAAGTGTGGATTTCGGGTCGAGCAAATCCATATTTGCTTCCCAGAGGCTGTCGATTGTTCCGACATCTTTCCAGTAACCTTCAAACGGATAGGCAAACATTCTCTCCCCTGCATCAAGCATTGCAGGAAGAACATCCTTGCCGAAGTCGTGACAGGAATCTGTCTTTGCGTCGTCTTCAGTGAGATACTTTCTCAGTTTCTGCCAGCTGAAAATGTAGATACCCATTGAAGCGTTTGTGCTCTTAGGATGCTCAGGCTTCTCGTCGAATTCATAGATTTTGCCGTCCTCGTATGTATTGAGAATTCCGAATCTTGAAGCCTCTTCCATAGGAACATCAATTACTGCAATTGTGCAGGCTGCGTCCTTTTCCTTGTGGAAATCCAGCATCTTGTTGTAGTCCATTTTGTAGATGTGGTCACCTGAAAGAATAACTACATATTCAGGGTCATAACGGTCAATATAATTTATATTCTGATAAATTGCATTGGCTGTACCTGAATACCAGTCGGCACCATCAACAGCCTGATAGGGGCTGAGACAGTTCACACCTGAATGCATTCCGTCAAGATCCCAAGGTTCACCGTTTCCGATGTACTCATTGAGAATAAGGGGCTGATACTGGGTGAGGATTCCCACAGCCTCAATTCCCGAATTTACGCAGTTTGACAATGGAAAGTCAATAATGCGATATTTTCCGCCGAACGGAACGGCGGGTTTAGCCAGCTTTTTTGTAAGCACGCCAAGACGTGAGCCCTGACCGCCGGCAAGCAGCATAGCAACTACTTCCTGTTTTGGAAACATTTAATAGTACCTCCGATTTATATAAAGTGTATAAGCTTTGAAAGACCAAAGACAAAACAGTGGTCTGAAATTCACTTGATTATTATTTTTCAGGTTTTTCAAGCAGTTTTGTACGTTTGAGATAAATAACGCCCAACGGCGGAAGTGTGAGGGAAAGTCCCTGATCACAGCCGTGAATCTTCATAAGTTCAGGTTCAATGTCACAGCCGTTTGAAACACCCGTGCCGCCGAATCTTTCATCGTCAGACGTAAACACTTCATCGTAAAGTCCGTATTCAGGAACTCCGATAAAGTAATTTTCACGCTTTGCAGGCTGGAAATTACAAACAGCTATAATCTCGTTGCCGTCAGCATCGGTGCGTTTGAACGCAATTACACTGTTTGTATAGTCGTCGTGATGAATCCAATCAAAGCCTTTCCAGCTTGTATCAAGTTCATACATAGGCTTGTTGTCACGATAGAAACTGTTGAGTTCTTTAAAAAATGTCTTTAGCATACTGTGCTTTTCAAATGAGAGAAGCTCCCACTGTATTGCAGAATCAGCGTCCCATTCGTCGAACTGACCTATTTCAGTTCCCATAAAGACAAGTTTCTTGCCAGGGTGAGCGTACATATATGTTATAAATGCTCTCACTCCTGAGAATTTATCATCATATTCTCCGGGCATTTTGTTTATTAGCGAACCCTTGCCGTGAGAAACTTCATCGTGAGAAATCGGCAAAAGAAAATGCTCGGAAAACGCATAGAAAAAGCTGTAAGTAAGATTGTCGTGGTTGAACGGTCTCCACAGTGAGTTGAGCGACATATAGTGAAGCATATCGTTCATCCAACCCATATTCCACTTGTAATCAAATCCGAGTCCACCCTCTTCAACCTTATGCGTGAGTTTTGGCCATGAGGTGTTTTCCTCAGCAAACATCATAACATCGGGATGGTGTGTGTGAACAGCAGTGTTGAGTCTTTTTATAAATGCAATTGACTCAAGGTTTTCTTTGCCGCCGAATTTGTTCGGTACCCATTCGCCCTCTTGCTTGCCATAATCAAGATACAGCATTGAAGAAAGCGCACCTACTCTTATTCCGTCAATATGGAATTTGTCGAGCCAGAACATCGCAGATGAAATGAGAAAGCTGAGCACTCCTCCCTTTTCAAAGTCGAAAAGACAAGTTCCCCATGCAGGACGTTCGCCAAGCTTAGGGTCGTCACTTTCAAAGAGGCTTGTTCCGTCGAATTTTATAAGCCCGTGAGGATCTTTCGGGAAGTTTGACGGCACCCAATCCATAATCACACCGATATTCTCCCTGTGAAGCATATCAATGAGATACATAAGATCGGCAGGGGTACCGTAACGTGAAGTTGCCGCAAAATATCCCGTTGTCTGAAAGCCCCAGCTTCCGTCAAACGGATACTCCATAACAGGCATAAGCTGAACGTGAGTGTAGTTCATCTCCTTGAGATACGGCACAAGCTCTTCAGCAAGCTTTCTGTAGCTGAAGAAATTACCATCGGGATATCTGCGCCATGAACCTGCATGAATTTCATAAATATTCATCGGTTTTTTCAGATTATCACCATTTAGCCTGTCGGCAAACCACTGCTCATCGCCCCAACTGTACTGCTCAATATCGTAAATTATTGAAGCATTGTCAGGACGTGTTTCTGCATGAAACGCAAATGGATCTGACTTGAGAATTTTCTCAAAACAAGGTGTTTCAATGCAGTATTTATATAATTCAAAAGGCTTCAAGCCTTCAATAAAAAGCTCCCAGGAACCTGAATCTATCCTGTACATAAAATGGGAAGTATTGTCCCAACCGTTAAAATCGCCCACAACAGACACGCTCAGGGCATTCGGTGCCCATACTCTGAACACAACGCCCTCTCTGTCGTCCCAATTGACAAGATGCGCTCCGAAAAAGTCATAGGCACGCACTGCGTCGCCCGAATTGAAAAGTTCAAGCGGATTGCGGTTATCGTTCAAGCTGTAATTCATATATTCAGCTCCTTAAAACACAATAATATTAGTCCTATTTTAGTTTATTTTAATTCATACATATATCATACCAAAAAAATATGTTGATTTCAAGCAAATTCAAAATTTTTTAAAGTCGTTTTTCGTGTATTTTTTATAAAGTAAGACTAATTTTCACATCATAACAAAGTTATTTACACAAACTACTAAAATATTTTACATTTTTTACTATATTTACATTTTTTAACCCTATTCAATCGTAACCACCTGTGCGATAAATACGTTCGGGAACACAGCAAGCCGTGTTCCCGCTTTGAACTTTTTCTATTCTATAAATTTTCAGCATTTAAGTAATCTTAAATAGTGATTTGCTTCACGCAGAACGTGGTCGGCAAGCAACGGCAAAATTATTGAACGTATTTTGCAATCCTCTATCCCCTGCACACCTGCTTTTTTGAAATCCCTGAATTTTTCGGTTTCTTCCAGCGAACTTGACGCCATCATTTTGCTTTGTGCATTGTCACAGGCTTCGAGCAGTGTTGCGTATTTTTTAGCAAAATCGTCCGCCGTTTCAAATAATTCTGTTTCGCACGGGTCAAGAAGTCCTCTTATAAACATTGCGTGCTCCATCATTATTCTGTTCCAGAAGCACTCGACCTCTTTCATCGACTTGTCGGTCAAATCTCCGCATTTTTCAAGGCACTCCACATACTCCCGATAGAGCTTTGCCTCTCTGATTATATGTTCCAACAACAACGGATAATTTGCCGTGAACATTCTGCAATTGAGAACTCGGTTTAATATATTTTCTTCAAAAGAAATTAAACCGTTCAATAATCTGAGCGCATTTTGGTTCAAACGTCTTACCTGGGCGACTTTTTGCCGACAAATATTTTCACCACAACCACTGCTCATACGCAGTTCTCTGCACGTTATATTTCTGTTTATCGGAATTGCCGTAAATCTTTCCGTCTGCATTTCAGCCATAGCTGTAAAATCGGTCACTACTTCACCCGAACACAGGACAGCCTCGCTTACAACGCCGTTACCAAGCATTACAGCCTGACTGAGAAGCTTTTCAAATTCTCTCATATAAAACTCTGCTTTTCTTGAAAAAGATGCATTTGCAGGAGTGAAACCTGCCCTCAAAAACAGAGAGTGTTCTTTCATAATGCGACCGAAAAACAAATGAAGTTCCAATGATTTTATTACATAATTCTGATTGTGCATAGTTCCTCCGATTAAAAATAATATTGTTACCACTTACAATATATGTCCATTTTCAAAATTACGTTACAATAACAAAATCGAGTGCCTCGCACGCAATTCGTGTAGATAGCATCATCTTTTTAAATTGTTCTGTGCCCGAGTATAATCCAGTAATTTCCTATACAAACAAAAGCCTTCCGAGGTTTCCCTCGAAAAGCTTTCTGATTAATTATGCATACGAAACCCATTCGCCGTTTATATATATCTTATTCATTCCCTGAATCGGAATATCAGCCGTCTGCGACGAACCGTTGTTAAAGATGATATAGGTTGCTTCTGACGGAACTTCAATGCGATAAACATTGTTGCCCATATTTGTCATTGCAACTCCCGGCCACGACGTCATTGAAGTGTTAGATGTGCTCCAATAGTAAGCGTTCACTTTGCTCCAACCGTTTGAGTTGTAATAATAAAGATAATTGCCTTCCACAGGTTCTGTAGTCGGGTCAACATCATCTCCGCCGCTGTAGTCGCTCCACACACCGTTATTGTATATCTTGTTCATTCCCTGAAGCTTGATATCAGCTGTCTGAGCCGAACCGTTATTGAAAATGATATACTCTGCTTCGGAAGGAACTTCAATGCGGTAAACATTGTCACCTACACTTGTCATCGCAACTCCCGGCCACGACGTCATTGAAGTGTTAGATGTGATCCAATAATAAGCCTTTACCGTAGTCCAATTGTTTGTATTTTTGTAGTAAATATAGTTCTTGGCAACTGTGGTAGGCTCTGTTGTTGGTTCTGTAGTAGGCTCAGGCTCTTTGTAGTTCACTGTGCCTACTAAAACACTGCTCTTGCCCAGTGCAAGATAAAGCTGAATATAAGTTGCGTCCTTGATATTAACGCTGTCATTTTGGTCACCGTCTGCGAGTGTCATACAGATATCGTAAGAGTCTATCAAATCGGCACAGTATTTCTGTATAAGTGTTGCGTCGACAATCGAAACTACTCCGTTGTTGTCTGTATCACCTACTATTGTTCCGTTAAACTCCGCAACATCAAAGCTCACTGTAGCCTCTGCATATTCACTGCCCGAATCAGTAGAAGAAATCTTTGCTGTGTACGTTCCAGATTCTGTCGGAGTCCACGAGAAGTCTATCACGCTGTATCTGTAGCTGAGATTGTAAGTATTTGACTTTATTGTTTCGCTGTAGTAAATTTCTCCGTCCTTTTCAATTGTGATATCGTAGTTGTTTGCAATATAGCCGATATAACGAAGTCCCTCATAAATAGTTTCTGCCGAAAATCCTACTTCCTGTCCTGCAAGGATTTTATCTGATGTGGTGAGTTCAAACGAATCAAACTTGAAGGATTTATTTTCAACATAGAATTCATATGTATCCGATACGATCTCACCCGAATAATCCATGACATTTACAGATATCCTGTGATATCCCTCAGACCTCGGAAAATATGAAGCCGTATTCGCCGATTTGTATGAACTTGTTGAAGATTCTCCTGTTTCGAGATTTTCCGTTGTAAACTGATATGAATACGGCTCATATCCACCGCTTGCTTCAACAGAAAAGCTTATAGCTGAATTTACATCTAAATATTTTCCGTTTTTAACACCGATCTTGGCTGTCAAACCTTCACGGGAATTCTGAGTTTCGTAATAATTTACGCCCTTTTCAGCCGTATAATATTTTCCGCCGTTGTTGTCAACATTACCATTATCGTCTGAGAAATAAAGCATTGCGCTGTCTGTATCGCCGAGGTCTATAACATACTTATGAACATAGCCTTCTCTTTCGATATTTTCTTCCATCGTGGCTGTTTTCCAAGAACCGTTTCCGACCTTGTAATTTATCTCAACATTCTCGTAACCTCTGTAATAGATTGATGCATGATTTAGCGTTGTCTGTATCAGCGTTATTTTTGTTTCGTCACCGTCAAGCTCTATCGGATAAGTACCGCTTGCAGGCTTGTAGACTGTATTTGTTGTTTCATCAATGATCTGATCATCTTTTACGGTCAGAACTACATTGTCTGCCGTTTCATCAACAAATCTGACGCTCCAATTATAGTCAGCAAGGTTTTCTGTACTGATGTCCTCAATAATACTGTCAAGCGGATAAAGCATGGTACCATCGTTTGAATCTGTCGTGCCGTCAAAGGAAAATTGGTTTCCGCCTTCAACACCAATGGATGTCTTTGGCAATGTATAAACAGAATACTCTGTGCCGTCCTTTTCAGCAATAAGATAAGACTGAACATCTGCTCTGCAAGAGGTATTGAGAGTATATTTCAGATATATAGATGACTTTGAATCATAAGGTTCAACATCCATTCTTGCAACAAAGGTAACAGGGGCTTTTCTGTTTGAAACCTCTGTAGCACCCTCAACACATGAAACTTTATTGAGTGCATCATACGCCACCCAAATGAAACCACTGTTTGCATAACTTTTGCCCCATGAGTTCGCAATCTTAAACGCACCCATTTCACCGTCATCAACTGTGTTGTTTTCGTTAATATCTGTCCAGATATTGTCATTGTAGCCTACGATAGTCATTCTGTGACTGCCATTTGATCCGGACTGATGCAAAACAACATATTCGTTTGCGTGAGAAGCATTCTCGGGTGCTTTGCTGTTAGTTTTAAGCTTGCCTGTAACCCAACTGCTTATGTAAGTCGAAAATGTAAGCACATCACCGTTACTGAGTGCAGTTTTCACCGCTTCAATATCCTCATCATCAACTGATGTAACCTGTGATTTTTCTTCACCAAAACTGTCAAATAACTGATAATCCTTTACCCTGTAGCGAAGAGCCTCTCTCCAGATATCCTCTTGCGGACTCCATGAGGTAACGTTATCATCATAAGGGAGCGTCTTTTCTGTTACAGCACCTATTTCTTTCATCACCCCATAAACGTCTGTTAGTCCGCTTCCTGCATCAGCCGCACCCCAGTTGACAAGATTGTAGGTCCATTTAGGAGAAAAGGTGTTTTCAGGTGTAGTAGTGACACCCATATCCTTGTTCATCGTATAAGTAAACTGGTAATAAGTCTGAGCCCAGCAGGTACACGAACTTAAACTTCCCTGACTGTCGATTTCAGGAAAATATTCACTCTGACTGTTGTCCACACTCTCCGGCAATGAAGATGATGCTTTCAACAGAATATTTTTGTTGCTGAACGAGGAACTTTCATTTTTCAGATTATAATAATCTTCAGCCGACTCGATAACCACAGATGTATAATCAGATTCATCGTTTTCAAGTGTATTGTCGCCTGTCGGGCCGTTAAAATGAATTCCGTCTTCGTCCTCCGTCATAGTGAAAATTTCACCCTGATTGCTTTGCATTTGTGCAATTTCCGTTGCTGTTGCGCTGAGCATTGTCGGCATTGACGTAAGCGTCAAAACTGACAACAGCACAGAACAAAGTCTGGTTGTGTGTTTTCTCATTTTTAAATTTCCTCCACGTCTTAAAAACTTTCAAAAAAATACTATATTCATTGCATCATTTTAAATAAAAATTTTCAATGTAAAACCGAGAAAAAGTAAAATACATCCATACATATCTATGATGTTTTGCGAAAAACTAATTGTGAGGTGATTAAATGCCAAAACAGGGTATGAAAAGAATTGACCGCACACATACACAGCCAAGAAATAATCAGGCGGCTGTACCTGAAATTCAGGGTAAAGCAAAGCACGGAAAGAAGCACGCAAACCCAATTATTGCAGGAACAGAACCTCCGTCACAGAAGGTGTATCACACTGTGCCTTTTGCCGAAGAAAAACCGATTTCTTCTGTGTATTCTACGATCGACACTGACCTTGCAAGAGATAATTTGCAAAACGACGTTACAGCCGCCGACTTGCAGGAACTCGAATAAATTTAAACGCCATTTGAACATTCAGATGGCGTTTTATTAAAGGAGCATAAACAATGAAATCAATATGGCAGGAAAATTGTCATTTACCTGAGTTTCCTCAGCTAAAAAAAGACGTCAAAACCGATGTACTTATCATCGGAGGCGGTATTGCAGGAATTCTGACGGCATATCATCTGCATCGGGCAGGTGTAAAATATATTCTCGTTGAAAAGGGACTAATCTGCGGCTGTACAACTCAGAACACCACAGCCAAAATCACATATCAGCACGGACTCATATATCATAAAATATCCGAAAGCAACTCTACAGAAGCCGCAAAAATGTATCTGAAAGCCAACAAATCTGCGTTTGAAAAGTATGCCGAAATGTGCAAAACTATTGACTGCGACTTTGAAATCAAAGACAACTTCGTATACTCGACGAACAACAGGAAAGTCCTTGAAAATGAAGTCAATACACTTGAAAAAATTGGCTTCAAAGCCGAACTCTGCGAAAATATTCCTCTGCCCTTTGACACTGTCGGAGCAGTGAAATTCAAAAATCAGGCTCAGTTCAATCCGCTTAAATTCATTTCAGCAATTGCAAAAGGTCTGAACATATACGAGTTTACTTTTGTCAAAGAAATGGTCGGTAACACTGCAATTACCGAATGTGCAAAAATTCACGCAAACAAAGTAATTGTAGCCACACACTTTCCGTTTATCAACAAACACGGCAGTTATTTTTTGAAGCTGTATCAGCATCGTTCCTATGTCATCGCTCTTGAAAAAGCTCAGAATGTGGAGGGAATGTATGTTGACGAAAACAGAAGCGGACTGTCTTTCAGAAATTACGGCAACTTTCTTTTGTTGGGAGGAGGAAGTCACCGAACAGGAAAAAACGGCGGCAATTGGAGTGAGCTAAGACAGTTTGCAAACAGGAATTATCCTGATTCAAAAGAAAAATTCTGTTGGGCAACTCAGGACTGTATGAGTCTTGACGGAATACCGTACATCGGACAATATTCAAAGAATACGCCGAATCTGTATGTTGCAAGCGGCTTCAATAAATGGGGTATGACAGGTGCAATGGTGTCTGCGATGATTCTCAGCGATATGGTTATGGGCAGGAGAAACGACTTTGCAGAAGTTTTCAACCCCTCCCGAAGTATTCTCAAGCCACAGCTTTTTATCAATGCTGTTGAAGCCACCAAAAATCTGCTGACGATTTCCGAAAAAAGATGTCCGCATTT
Source organism: Ruminococcus sp. (assembly GCA_036306945.1). Taxonomy (GTDB): domain Bacteria; phylum Bacillota; class Clostridia; order Oscillospirales; family Acutalibacteraceae; genus Ruminococcoides. The sequence continues at coordinate 43,948 of JAXJYO010000069.1, forward strand.
AGGTTGTGCACTCAAATGGAACAACGCCGAACATTCATGGGATTGCCCTTGTCACGGTTCACGTTTTACAAAATACGGAAAACTGATTGACAATCCTGCAAATGGAGATTTGAAAAAATCCTGAGAATTAATAAATGAAAGCAACTTAAATTTATATGTGCTGAACTTAAAATTTGCTATAATTAAATTTCTATATTTGCTATGATAAAACTACCAAGAATTGCAATAAACTTTTGTTGCTCTTCATCTGTAAAATAAGGCTGATGTTATCCCACCGGGAGCACATCAGCCTTATTTTATCTGTATATAATTTCTGAGTTTACTATTTCTCTTGATAATTGAATTTTAACTAAGTTTATAGATAAACTTACAGATTTCTCTTTCTTCGTCCTGATATGTACCCATACCCTCGAATTCTTTTGTAAAGCCGACTTTCTCTAAGACTTTTATCGAGGCGATGTTTTCTGCGACGCAGATGCCGAGAATTTCGGTTATGCCGAGTTTATTCATAATGACAGGCAGGAAGGCACTTACTGCCTCGGTGGCGTAGCCCTTACCTGCGTAGGCTTTAGCGATGTGATAACCTACTTCCCATTTTTCACCATCCATAGGCACAGCCTGCACATAGCCAATGTTTGTGCCGTCTTTGAGTAAAACAGGGTAAACAAGAGGCTCGTCGTTGCTTTCGTAAACACTCATAAGAAACTCCACGGTATCTTTGGCGATTTCAACAGTTTCAAAAACCTCGTTGGGGTTGAATTTGCGGTTGTCCTCGTCAAGAGAATTGATGTGAACTGCCTCTGCCATATCAAGTGTAAATTTTGTTATTTCAAGTCTTTCTGTTTTAATATTCATAACTTTCTCCTTGTTGAAAAATTTTTATCTGTGGATGTATAATCTTGTCATATCAGGCTCGCCGTCGCCCTGAGCCATACAGAAAAATTCCCAGCCGTAACGCTCGTAAAATCCAGTGTGGTCAGTAACGAGATAAACAGGCGAAATGCCCTTAGATTTCAAATCATCTACCACCATATTAAGTAAATTTCCTGCTATTCCCTGTTTGCGGTGGCTTTCTTCCGTATAAACGGCACAGACATTGGGAGTCAGGTCTTTGCGGTCGTGGAAATCGTTTTCGATAACACCCATTCCGCCAACGATATTGTCGCCGTCTAAGCAAAGATACCAGCCATACTCCGTCTTGCCGCTGAGATAATCCTGCATACACTCAAGGTATGCCTCCTTAGGCACACCCCATTTGCTGTTAAACCACTGTGCAGCACTATCCATCAATTCAGGCTTTTCTCTCAGTGTTATGTATTTTAATTCACTCATATCATTTCTCCTTCAATTATTAGTTAAAGTTTTACAGTCGGTGTATTCGTGCACAACGCTTATGTTTTCGAGTGCTTATAATTTCTCAATATAAGGAATCAGATAATTATTTATAAGTTCCATTCTCGGCTTCGGATTATACACTAACGAACAAGTCATACAAATAACAGTATCAATCTCCGGTATAACTGTCACTAAGGAGCCACCTACACCATTCATACAATAAGAATCATACTTTCCTGTGCTATATTCTTTTCGTATTATTTTTATTGTACTATTTTTCTTGTAAATCCACCATAAATATCCGTAGGTTTCTTCTCGCTCCTTCAACATCTCACGAATGTACCCCTCTGAAAGGATTCTTTTACCATTATACAAACCATTGTTTAATACTAACACACCAATCTTTGCAAAGTCATCTGTTGTGAGTGATAAGCCCCATCCGGTTGTATAATATCCGCTTGGATCTTTTACCCAGCCACGATTATCCCTCGCCTTATAAAATGCTTCTTGCGATGCTTTGTCGTAAACATTTGCATTTGGCACATCTGAAATTCCCAACGGCTCAAATAAATATTTTGTCGCAAATTCTTTCAAACTCATATCCGTAGCTTTTGCTAAAACATTCGATAATACTTGAATTCCAAGTGTTGAGTAGTGGAATCTTTCTCCAATCTGTTCCGTTCCGCCAACCTGCTCTAATACCTTGCCGCCCCAATCTTCGCTGGTACACACCTTAGTCCACGGTTCACTTTTGAACTTATACGGAACAGTCATTGTTAGGAAGTTTTCAATCGTCACTTCTTTCAACTGTTCTTGATTTCTCTTTAATTTGTATTCCGGAAAAAAATCTAACACTTTTTGATGAACATCTTCTAAATATTCTTTATCAATCGCAATCCCCACAAGGATCGATACAATACTTTTCACTATCGAAAAGGTATGTATTGATTCATTCTCGTGTGAACCCTCAAAATATTCTTCAATGACCTTTTCGCCATTTTTATATGCGATAATGCCAAGTGTATTAGCATATTCTTTTCCTACTATTTCTCTTATTTTTTCCATCATCTTATACCTCGTATATTCTTAAAACTTTGGCACCCATCCTATATTTCCATATTCAGCACTTCACAAGTTCAAGTTTATCTCTCAACCTCAACAATCAGCTCAGAGAATATGCCTGATGTGCTGATTGTGTTTTCGGCGGTTTCGTTTTCAGAAAGCTCAACTGATTCTCCGTTTTTTCGAGTGATAAGCTTGCATTTCCTACCGTTATTTATGAGTTTGTAGTTGTCTGCACTTTCAAGGTGAACAACTGCTTTTGCCTTGAACTGGTTTACATCAAGCTTTGTGCAGTTGCCTGAAATGTAGATTTCATAGTCAGTCTTTGAAGTAAGCTCCAGACTTCCCTCTGTGTCACGGATGTAAACTTTCTCTGCGTCACCGTCGTACTCTAAACGACTGAGGCGTAAATCCTCAATAAAAAGCTCCTTAACGCTCGCTGAAACCTCTGTATGCTCGGTGAACTTTTTGGGAAGCAGAAGTGTAATATCCACACTTTCCTGTGCTTCAAAACGGCTGACACCCTTTTTGTTTACAAGCTCTACATCTAACTTATTACGCTTTTCGTCAAGCTTAACCTTGAAAAGAGAGCCAATGTCAGAGAGGGTTTCGGAAGAAAGTAGGATGTGGATTTTTTCGTCCACACCTGTTTTGAGGGTGATCTTTCTTGCACCGCCCAAGTTTATGTCAAAGTGCTTTTGAGTATCAATATCATAAACGGTTTCGCTTTCAAACATTGCAGGCTTTTCATCCTGCTTCTTGACTTCTTCAAGCACAAGTTCGTCAAGGGTGAGCTTAAAAAGCTCTGCAAGGATAATCATATTTTCAACATCGGGAAGGCCACGCTTTGTCTCCCACTTTGTTATTGCCTGACGGCTTACTCCGATTTTCTCGGCTAACTGTTCCTGAGAGAGTCCCTCGTTTAATCTGTACTGTTTTAATTTATCGCCAAAATCCATATTTATCACCTTTACTCCTTAATTAATGCGTATGCTGAAATTTTTCTTATCGGCATACATAAAATAATACTTATTATAATATTTACTATAATTTGAATTACTGCAAACAACATTAAAAATCCAAATGAAATCTCAATATTGTTTTTCATAACACCTAATGCCTCGAAAACAAACTGATATATGCAAGGCATATAGAAAAGTGCTGCAATACTTGAAAGTAGAATTGCTATAATTGACACAGGCATAAAAGAACCTGCTGTTTGTAAAATAAGCTGAGAACTTGTGTATCCCATCGCCTTGTAAATGCCCAGTTCCTGTCTTCTTTTTATGAGAAGAGATTTGATGACAATGTACAGTATAAAAAGCACAATGAGGATTGTTACCGCAAAAATTGCGACTACAAGCACCACGGTGATACCCATATACATATCCTGTGCTTCCTTTTGAAGTTTGTAGGAGTTTACTGTGTCTAATACCAAGTCCGGGTATTCGGTTTTGTATTCCTCAGTAATCTTTTCGGCATTTTCCGAATCTTTGAGGTAGACGTAAAGAGATGGTGTATGCTTCTTAGCAAAGAAGCTGATGTAACCCTCTATGCTGAGCTCACAAAATTCGCCCTGTAAGTTAACGCTTTGCACAAAGCCTGTTACCTTAAAGATTTTTGTGATGTCATCAACCTTCACGCTGACTGTGTCGCCGATTTTAAAGCTTTCTTCAAAAGCACTGCCCAAAGCGATTTCGTCAGCCTTTTGAGGATTTCTGCCCATATAGCACACATCATTTCTAACTTTTGAAAAATCCTCACAGGCAAAGGCTGTAACCGCCTTATTTTTAATTTTAACATTGCCCGAAATATATTGCAATGAGTTTTGCACACGATTATCGTTATCAAGCACACCTTCAAGCTCACTTACGCTGTCGCTTTTAGGGACAATAATCACATCTGCTGCTTCGTCCGACAATGCAGACATAAAGTTCTCAGGCTTAACCGTCACATTGTAGAACAGTGTGCCCGAAAAAGCTATGAGAACCATCAACACAAAGGACACCAAAAAGAGCATTATATTCTGCTTTTTGAAAGCTATCATCTGCTTTAACACAAGCAGGAATTTTGTATTACCCTTGGTTTCTGCCAGAGGGAGATGATTTTTCTTTGTGTACTTTGAGCTTGTGTTGCCTCTTAAACCGTCAATAGGCTGAGTCTTTTTGATTTTTCGTGCAGATATAAATGTGAAGAATGTGACAACTCCCGAAAGAATAACAACTACACATACAAAGCTGAGTAAATCAAAGCTGATATCAAATGAAAAACCTGACTGCACAGCAAGCACCGAGGAAAGAACGGGAATTAAAAGATATGAAAGACCAACACCTAAAGTCGCAAACATCAAGGAAACAATCGCATAAGGAAGGGTGATACTTGCCACAATCTGAGAACTTGTGTAACCTAAGGCTTTGAGCACGCTCATATTAGTAATTTCGGACTCAATGGAATTCTTGACCTTGAAATTACTGAGAAACACGCTGACCACAAGAATGATTAGTGCAAATGCGGCTAAAATCAACACGAGTAAATCGCAAATCATTGTGCGTGCACCCTTTACGCTTTCGCTGTCAAGGATTGATAACGCCATAACGCTTTTGTCCTCAATTACTTCACTGACATCTTCTTTTACTTCGTCAAGGTTTGCTCCGTTCTTTACGCTCACTGAATATTCAACCACAGATTTATCATTATAAACATCAACAAATTCCGCAAACTCTTCTTCGGGCAAATATGCACACAGCAAACCTGAACCGTAGTTACCGTACTGCATTTCTTCAATTACGCCTGCCACGGTGAAGCTGTGTGACTTGCCGTCAATCACATAAACGATTTCATCATTCAACGCAAATCCGCCGAAGTCTGAAACATAAAGCGGAATATAGATTGGATTGTTAACATCATTTTCGCTTTCGCTCACAAGCTCAAAGCTGTTGAGTGTACGGCTATCGTCCATATTATAGAACACCGTGTTCATTGAAAAATCCGCACCGTTGAAACCCTTAACGGTAGCCTCCGTTAAAACACCATTGTGGCTTTCGGTTTTCTCCACCGTTTCAATTTCATCAATTGCTTTTTCAAGTTCACTGTTGCTCTGAACCTCGGGAACGATTGCGTTGAGCGTTGCAGTGCTCAGATTTTCAAACTTTTCATCATAAGCGCTGTCTACCTGACACATCAAAACCGACGCACAGTTGAGGATCAGGGCAGTTATCAGAATGATAATTCCGAAAGAGATAAAGGATGATTTCTCCTTTTTTAAATTGTATAAAATTTGGTTAAATATCTTTTTCATATTACCATCCCATCTCCGCTAAGAAGCTGTTGAGTTTTGCTTCTCGGTCAACGCTGTCATTTGTGTAAGTACCGAGGTCGCACTCGCCGTAGACCTTGCCGTCCTTAACATACAGCACACGGTTACCTCTTAAGGCAGTTTTCTTATCATGGGTTACCATAATTATGCTCTGACCTTCGCTGTGAAGCTTTGTAAAAACATCAAGCACCGCTGTTGAGTTATTCGAGTTAAGAGCACCTGTCGGCTCGTCGGCAAATAATACCTCAGGACGATTTATAACCGCCCTTACAATGCCTGCTCGCTGAGCCTCACCACCCGACACCTGAGATGGGAACTTTTTGCGTGTTATCTCAGGAATGTTCACAAGTTCAAAAAGCTCCTTGGCGTGTTTTATTGAGTCCTTCTTATTTTCTCCTGACAACGCACTCGCTGTAAGCACATTGTCCATAAGGCTCATTTTATCAAGTAGATAAATCTGCTGAAAAACAAAACCGCAGTTCTTTCTTCTGAAAATTGCCAGCTTATCGTCGTTTAAAGATGTAATGCACTTGCTGTTAAAAACAACCTCACCTGCGGTAGGTCTATCCATTCCCGAAAGGGAGTACATAAGAGTTGACTTGCCTGCACCTGACGAACCCATAATCACGGTGAAGTCGCCCTTATATATATTAAGGTCGAGATTTTCAAAAATCGTCTGCTCTGTGTCACCTGTGATAAAACTCTTTTTGAGTTTAGTCGCTTTGATAATGATTTCTTTTTTGTTGTTCATAGCAAAACCTCCGATTGCTGTTTTGATTCGACACCCACATCTTACACAAAACCGTAAGGTAGCACCACCAACACCTGTTTACAAACAAAAAAATCGGACGCTACTTATCGTAGCATCCGCTTAAAATCAAGGTTTTTCGATAGTAAATCAAATATATAGATATAAAAAACGCCGGTTTAGAAATTAATCTAAACCGGCAGTTTCTGCTTCGTATTAGAACATCACCTTGACGGCAAAGCCGCCGCTAAAGACGTAGGTGTTCGTCCAATACACGTTTGGTGGACCACTCCCATTCTTAAACAAAAACTTGTCCTTTTCGTCCCTTTCTTCAAGTTCTGAAAGAAGCTGGTCACTGATAGTAACTGGTTCATCACCAGAATTATAGGTTATTGTAATTCTGTCATCATATAAAAATATCTTATTAACAAAAATTTTAACAAGTGTCTTTCTATATTTCATATCATTAATATTTCCCTTTTTAAGCGATGTCAAAAAGAATTTAATTGCAGACTCAGAAAGACTTGGATATGGTGCTTCCTCTTGTTCAATAAGTTTTTCAAGTTCCTGATGTTCCTGTTCTAACAACGGTATTTGCTCACCTAATGCTTTTCTTACACTTTCAATATCACTTTCCATAATTGCAGTAATTGTATTCTTGTGCTTTCTCTCATTGTCTGAAAGAAGCTTTTTCAATCGCTTTACAAAAGACCTATCGTGAAAACCACATAACAAAGAAAACCTGCATAAACAGCGGTCAGCTCCCGAAGTACCTTGCTGAAAACACCCACGAGGCAATTATCGATATTGAAACCTTTGAAAAGGTTCAGTCCGAGATAAAACGCAGAGCGCAGAAATACGACAGGTCATATGACGGCAACAAAACATATCCGTTCACAGGACTTTTAAAGTGTGACAACTGCGGTAAGCACTATCGTCGCAAGATAACTAAAACTCAGGCGGTATGGATGTGTGCCGGTTACCTCACACTCGGTAAGGAATATTGTCCGTCAAAACAAATTCCCGAAACCGTTCTTGAAAATCAAGTTCAGACAGTAACTTCTGATATTACAACTATTAAGGAAATTATAGTTGCAGACAAAAACACGCTGCACTTTGTTATGAAGGACGGACGGACAATCACCCGCAAATGGAAAGACCGTTCAAGATCAGAATCCTGGACACCTGAAATGCGTGAAGCGGCAAGGCAAAGAGCTATTGAGAGGAGAAAAAGTAATGGCTAAATCAGTAAAATACATTCCGGCAACTAAAAACATATTCACAGCTATGCCGACAATGTCAATATCCAAACGGCGTGTGGCGGCATATGCTCGTGTATCAACCGACAGTGATGAGCAATTCACAAGCTATGAAGCACAAATCGACTATTATACACGATACATAACAAAGCGTGACGATTGGGAATTTGTAAAGGTTTATACCGATGAGGGCATTACCGGCACAAGCACAAAGCACCGTGACGGTTTCAACCTTATGGTCAAGGACGCACTTGACGGAAAGATTGACCTAATCATTACAAAATCAGTCAGCCGTTTTGCACGAAATACTGTGGACAGCCTTACCACTGTACGCAAGCTGAAAGATGCCGGTGTTGAGGTTTACTTTGAGAAAGAAAACATTTACACATTTGACAGCAAGGGCGAACTTCTTATAACAATTATGTCCTCTCTTGCGCAGGAGGAAAGCCGAAGCATCTCGGAGAATGTCACCTGGGGTCAGAGAAAGCGTTTTGCTGACGGAAAGGTAACTATGCCCTATAAGAATTTTCTCGGCTATGATAAGGGCAAAGACGGCAAGCCGGTCATCAATGAAAAGGAGGCTGAAATTGTACGACTGATATACCGATTATTTCTTCAAGGAAAGACCGCATCAGGAATTTGCAAACACCTTGACGGACTTGGAACACCGACTCCAACAGGCAGAAAAGCCTGGAATCAGACAACGATAAACAGTATCCTGCGTAACGAGAAATACAAGGGTGACGCACTTTTGCAAAAGAAATTTACTGTAGATTTTCTGACAAAAAAGCAAAAGGTCAACGAGGGTGAAATTCCTCAATACTATGTTGAGGACAACCACCCGGCAATCATTGACCCTTTGGAGTTCGATATGGTACAAGCAGAAATTGCAAGACGACAAAAGCTCGGTCGCTCCTACAGCGGTGCTTCTATTTTTTCAAGCAAGGTAATATGCGGTGAGTGTGGCAGCTTTTACGGTCAGAAAATCTGGCATTCCAACGACCCTTATCGCAAAGTCGTGTGGCGTTGCAACAGAAAGTTCAACGGAAAGTATGTGTGCGAAACTCCGACATTGAACGCTGACGAAATCAAAGAAAAGTTTATTATTGCGTACAATCAGCTGCTCGGCAACCGCAAAGAATTATTGGAAGCCTGCGAGGTTATGTGTGAAGAAGTTGGCGACTGCTCTGCCCTGAACGCAGAAATTGATAAGCTGAATGAAGAAATCGAGGAAGTTACCGAAACGGTAAATCGGTTTGTAAAAGAAAACGCAAGCACAAGGCTTTCACAGGAAAGCTATGACCAAAAATACAATTCCCTTGTCAAAAGGTTTGAAAAAGCCGACAAAAGGCTTACTGAGGTAACACAGGAGCGTGACGAACGAATAAACCGAGAACGGGAGCTTCGGATTTTCATTTCCGAGTTAGCAGAAAAGCCACTCGTCATTGAAGAATGGGACGAGGAGCTTTGGGTAAGCATTTTAGAAGCCGCAACGGTACACAAGGACGGGCGGATAACATTCCTGTTTAAAAACGGAACAAGCATTGAAGTCGGGGCTGGATAAGTCCCTTCTTTTTTATGCAAAAATGGAAGTTTACGCAAGTTTTGGATAGTCTCATTTAGATATAAAAAATGCGCTGTGAGTATTTTCACAACGCATTTTTATCTGTTTTCAATATTTACAGCAACTCCTATAGCAATATAAGAAGCCGACGAAAAGTTTGTGTAAAATTGAATAATAACTTCCTTTCAAGTAATAATGAAAATAGAAAATTCAAAGCTTGAAAGGAAGTATTTAAAGGAAAAACCACCGCAGAAATGATGAGAGAATTTGTAAGAAGTCATAATTTCATCTCAACAGATAAAGTTATAGCAACGATGAAAGATACGTTTAATATAACGTTCATCAATTCCAGTCTTTTTTAAATTGCACCACTTACATACATCTCCGTCTGCTTGAAACAGAAGTATATCATATTATAAAAATCAAGGAAACACTGATTTAATCAGTGTTTCCTTAAGAAGTTATTTACTGTTATTTCTCAATGGAATCAGTCTTGTAAATGAAATCGACCTTGCCGTCCATATCATCGGAAATTCCGCTGTAGCTCTTGTAGTGTGAAGAAACCTCCGAAACAGCCTTGAGCCTGCTTACAAGTCCTTTTACGTCACCGTCTACTGCGTCAACAAGCACGTCAACGCCCTCTTGCTTGAATTTTTCGAGTCCGTCATTAAGCGACATTGAGCCGTCCTTAAGCTGTTTTACTCCGCTTACAAGAGCACTGCTGCCCTCTTTGAGTGAGGCAACGCCCTGAGCAAGAGTCTTTGCTCCGCTGTTAAGCTCGCTTGTGCCGTTTTTGAGCGATTGTGCGCCGCTTTTAAGAGAACCTGAACCGTCCTTTAATGTTTTAGTACCGTCTTTGAGAGTGACAGAACCGCTCTTTAGCTGTCCTGCTCCGTATTTAAGAGCACCCGAGCCGTCCTTTAAAGCATATGTTCCGCCGAGAATCTGCTGTGCTCCTGCGTTCGCCTTGTCAACGCCGTCGGTGTAGGTAAGCACTCCCTGATAAAATTTATTGTAGCTGTCGAGCTGTTCTTTGAGTGCCGAAAGTGATTGCTTGCCTGCGCTTGCTTTTTCGACAGCAAAGCTTATCTGACTCTGCACCTCGTCGCTCTGCATATTTGTATCAATAAGCGACTGAATCTGACTTTGTGTGTTGCTGTCAATTGTTGACTGAATCGAAGACGAGCTCATCTGAGTTGATACTGCGGTGTTAATCTGCACCTGTACATCGTCGGTAATCTGTCCCGACGCTACGGCAGAATCGTACTGCTCGGCGGTCATTGAGTAGCCTGCCGACGCTAAAACACCCTCTGTAACCTGCTTTCTGACTGCTGACTCAACAGCCTCTCTGATTACATCCTTCTGGCTGTTCACCGTAGTTGTAACGGTTTCAAGCGCAGTATTGTACGCAAGAGTTTTCACGCTCTCCTCGTTTAACGAGCCGATTAGCTTATCAAGCACCTGAGCGTAGTTTGAAATTGTCAGCTTATCAGCCTGAAGTCCTGCTGCGGCAATCTGAGTATCTGCTGTTGCAAGGAGTGTATCAAACACCTGCTTTGCACCCGAATTGAGCGACTCGCTGTTGTCTGAAATTGTATTAATTCCCGATGAAAGAGTTGCAACATAGCCCTGCAATTGCGAAATACCCGAATCAAGACTTACTGCACCATCGTTAAGTGAGCTTACACCGCTGTCGAGCGAATCTGCGCCGTCTTTAAGCGTTCCCACACCGTTGTCCAGATCCTTTGCACCGCTTGCAAGTGCACCGGCACCGTTGTCAAGCTCTTGTGCACCACTGCTGATTTTTTCTGCACCGTCATAAAGCTGATCAACGCCTTCAATCAACTCTCCCGACTTATCAAGAAGAGTTTTAAGCCCGTCGTACAACTGTGATGAACCGTCAATAAGCTGATCTGCGGCATCAGTCAGTTCATCAAGAGAGTCTGACAACGCATCAATCTTATCGTCAACCTTAGAAAAATCTATATCGCTGAACATATCGTTTGCGGCAAGCGTAAAGCTTGTTGCAAGCTCAAAATTCTTTACGTCAGCTGTTATCTCAACATAATCGGGAATTTCAAAATCCTTGCTGTCTATGCCTAGATTTGACTGCATTTCGGGGAGTGCAAAACCTGCAACGAAGGTATGACTACCGTCATTGACAACCTTGCCGTTTGAAACCTCAACGTTTCTGAAAACATCGTTGTCGAGCATCATACCCGTAAGCATTACAAACGGAACGTAGATTTCTTCTTCCTTGCCGTCAATTTTTATTTTCTCCGACTGTCTGTTCGTGTAGTCAAAGCGGATTTTCACCTTACCGCTCTGACCTGCAAGCTTATCTGCTGAAATCTTTTTGCCGTCAAGCGTATAGCTTACCGAAAGTCCGACAGGAAGTTCCGACTTTCCCGTACCCTGATAGTAAATGTCATTTCCGTCTGCGCTCCACTCGTACATATTGTTTTCGTTTACTGTGTAGGTTTCGTCGCCTTTTTCGTTTACAATATTATCAAGGTTTGAAATATCTCCAAAGCTCTTTGCCTTTGCGGTATTTTTAATCCAGTCGCTCACGATAACCTTTTTGGGTGAACCGTCTGAGTTTGCAATTATGTAAACCGTTTCATTCTTTGAAAGCCTTTTGGTTTTGTCCTCCGAAGCGTTTTTTGCGGTTGAAGAATTGTCCGAAATCTTTGTATTCGTTGTTTCAGCACCAGTGCTCTTTGCACCTGCCGAGTACGACGCAGCACCTATTGTACTGCAAAGAATTGTAAGACTCAAGACGCCTGAAAGCACCTTTGGCATATATTTTTTTAAGTTACTCATTTACAGTTACCTCCGTATTGTTTTTCTTTGACTTAAAGCCCAATGTTGTCACTCCGATAACCTTATCAAACAGCATAAACATTGCAGGCAGAATAAGAATTACACAAAGTGCGCTGATTATTGCTCCCCTTGCCATAAGTGCGCAAAGCGAGCCTATCATATCAACGTCGGAGTAGATTGCAACACCGACCGTTGCGGCAAACAATCCCATTGCACTGACAATGATTGATGGGATTGAGGTTTCAAGCGCAGTGGTGACCGCAGTCTTTTTATCGTTGCCGAGGGAGCGTTCCTTTTTATATCGTGTAGTCATTAGTATTGCATAGTCAACTGTTGCGCCGAGCTGAATTGTACTTATGCATATCGGTGCGATAAACGGCAGTGACTCGCCCATAAAGTGCGGCAAGCCAAGGTTGATGAATATTGCAAGCTCAATTACTGCAACAAGGATAATCGGCAGGCTTATACTCTTTTCAACCACTGCTATGATTAAAAAGATGGCAATAATCGAAATCATATTTACAACCTGAAAATCAACCGAAGTGATATCAATCAAGTCATTTGTGCAAGCCGCCTCACCAATCAGCAGACCTTCATCGTCGTATTTTCTGATTATGCTGTTAAGCTGTTCTATCTGCGTACTTACCTCGTCGGAAGCGGTCTGATATTCCGAGTTTATCAGCATAAGCTCCCAATTGTCGCTTTTAAGAATACTTGTAACAGATTCGGGCAGAATTTCCTCGGGGACAAGCGAGCCGACTACGCTTTCAAGTCCGAGAATGTATTTGACGCCGTCTACGTTCTGCATTTCTTCAGTCATTTTACGCACCTGCTTTGCAGGCAATTTTGAGTCGGTCAGCACCATGTGAGTAGTACCTACGCCAAACTCCTCTTTGAGCTTTGTATTTGCAATTACGTTTGACATATCCTCGGGCAGGCTCTTTGACAAATCGTAGTAAACCTCGTTGTTTGTGTTGCTGTAGCCGTAATATGACGGATAAATTATCATTGCAAACAGAATAAGAAAAACGGGGAAAATTTTAATGATACCTTTTGCAAGCTTTTTCGTTGACGGAATCAGCGACCTGTGCATTGTCTTTTCAAGCGGCTTGTCGAGTACGAGAATGAGCGATGGAAGAATTGTTACACATCCGATTACACCGAAGATTACGCCCTTAGCCATAACGATTCCGAGATCACGTCCGAGCGTAAAGGTCATAAAACAGAGTGCGATAAAGCCTGCAACAGTTGTTATTGAGCTTCCGAGTACAGAACGTGTTGTTTCCTTGATTGCAACAGCCATTGCGCTTTTGTGGTCGCCGTAAATCTTCTTTTGCTCTCCGTAGCTGTGCCACAAAAAGATTGAATAGTCCATTGTTACGGCAAGCTGAAGAATGGCAGACAGAGCTTTTGTAATGTACGAAATTTCACCGAGGAAGTAGTTTGAACCGAGGTTCATAAGTATTGCCATTCCGATACTTACCAGGAAAACAAACGGGATAATCCAGTTATCCATAAATATCATCATTGCAACAACGGCAAGAATTACTGCGATTGCAACGTAGATTGCTTCCTGTTCTTCACACAAATCTCTCAAATCGGTTACCATTGCCGATATGCCCGAAACAAAGCATTGCTCACCTGCAACGGCTCTGATTTGCGTTATAGCGTCCATAGTTTCATCAGACGAGCTTGAGGTGTCAAAGAACACAGCCATAAGCGTTGAATTACCCGAATTGAACGCATCGTAGATTTTGTCGGGAAGCACCTCCATAGGGATTGACATATCAGCTATGTCATCATACCAGAGTACGGTGACTACGTGATCAATCTCCTTAATTTTTTCTTCGGTTCTGACAATGTCCTTTTCGTTCATATCCTCAAAAATCAGAAACGAAAACGCACCCTTGTCAAAATCATCAAGAAGGTAATCCTGTCCCTTTATAGTATCAAGACTATCGGGAAGATAATTGAGCATATCATAATTGACACGTGTGAATATCATTCCCAGCACCGACGGAATGAGAAGCACAATTGCGACAATCAGAATTGCTATGCGGCTTTTTACAACCGCTTTTCCGAATTTCATCTTCAATTACTCCTTACCTGTATTTTCTTATCTTAATATTTTATTGAATAAACAGACAAAATAAAATAGACACAAAAAAAATCGTGCCTAGTTTTTAGGCACGAAAGCAAATCTGACTAAAAAACAGACGCCTTGTTTGAGAACCCGAATGTCTGTTTCATATATATTATTATGTTATTTTTTTGAGCAGTTCTTAAACGCATTTTCCATTGAGCCGTCAAAAAGCTCGCAAATTCTGCGCAGTTTGATACTTAAATCATACTTCATTCCACCGCAAAGCCAGTCAAGCACAAAACCTACCAGCAGGCTTTTGTAATACATTGCGATAACTTCTTTATCGTTATCACTTATGTTATAGTTTCCCGAAACGACGTCTATGTACCTTGCAACAGCGTGTTGAGATACCCTGTTCAGATATTGCTCAAATAATTCCCTGTTTGCCGAATTGTAAATGTGCATCATAGCTGTCTTGTTTTCCAGGGCAAAGTCAATTGCCGAAAGCAGACAGTCAAAAATTGTATCAGACTCGGTCTGCGACTGTATAAGCTTGTCTGTCTCCTCGGTAAAAATTTCCTCAATAAGCGACGGAATATCACTGAAGTGATAGTAAAAAGAGTTGCGGTTGATTCCGCAGTCCTCAACAATATCTTTAACCGTAATTTTACTCAACGGCTTTTTATTCAGCAGTTTCATAAAAGAAATCTTGATTGCGTATTTTGTAAAAGAAGGCATATTTCTCACCCCGAAAAACAATGTTTATATTATATTGAATAATAGCATAAAATCTCCGATTTGGCAAGAATTGCACCTCTGTTAAAATCAATAATCATAATACTTCTTTTCCGGAGATGAAAAGAAAAACAAACCGTGGGGAGCGTAGGCAATATTATGCAGTTGGCAGTCATCCTGCCATTATCAGCAAAGAAATATTTGAAGCTGTTCAGGAAGAACGAAAGCGCAGGTCAAATGTAGAAATTATTGACGGCAAAAAGACTCGCAAGGCTTCAAAATACAGTTCTAAAACTAGCGACCTTCATTAGGCTATTTTGTCGCTTTTTCAAGTCTATTCTATACATAAATAAGCTGAAATTCATACTCTGATTTTGAAAAATGAAACGCTTATTTTGAAAAATGAAACGGTCTGGAAGTTTTGTGTCAGAATAAAAATTCGGCGCTAAAAACACACTCAAAGACTGACTTTTTTATTACAAAACAGCCATATTTTATAATCACTCTGACACTTTACGAGAGGTCAAAAGTGCCGTAAACACTGATTACAAGCCGTTTTTTAGGCGTAAAAAATGAACCGCAATTAAGATACGCTTTGTATCAAAATTGCGGTTCTTATTTGGAACAAATCTCTTATTTTAATACAAATGCACCCAAGCTAAATTATGGGTGCATTTTGCGTTGTTTGGTGCATTTGAAATACTG
>JAXJYO010000070.1:0-18637 GCA_036306945.1 Ruminococcus sp.
AATCCCCACGGTGACATAAAAATATTGAAAAATGCTGTCAATATCGGAATTTCGCAAATCATTATGCCTCTGACCCTTTCGAGTTCGATAGGGTCATCAGCGATGTCATTCGCAATACCTTTTGTCTGTAAATATTGTTTTCCGTCCTCTGTGTACGGTGCTTTGACTACTTCGTGAGTTATCATTTGACCGTTGAACATTCCGATTCCTTCGAATGTAATTATGTCGCCCTCTTTGAGAGTTTCAGGACTTTCAACTGTTTTGTCAAGTATTACATCTCCCACCATCAGCTCAGGTTCCATACTTCCGCTTGAAACTCTGAAAAGTGAGTAGCCAAACAGCGAAGGTGTATTACCCGTTACCTGAGTTACAAATGATGTTACCATTATCAAAGCAAACAATATGATTAGTATCCAACAGATTATATCCGTCGCTTTTTTTATAGCTTTTAAAACTTTTCTCATATTCTATCTCCGCAAGGTTAATGTATTTCTTTACTATAACTGAAAAGGGGCTATCATATGACAGCCCCTTGAAATTTATTCTGTAGGTTCAATTGAATCATCGCCGTCTGTCGGCTGAGTATCATTTTCTTTTTCGCCCTCAGTCGGAAGTGCTGATGTTTCTTCAATTTTGCTAACAAACGGTACTACATCGTTGTTCTGAATCACTCCGAGATTGTCACAACCCTCAAATGCCTTTGATGTGTAAGCTACATCGCTATCGGGAAGTACAAGTGCCTTGAGCTTCTTACAGTTTTTGAATGCACCGTCTGCAATTCCTGCAACATTGTAAACCTTATTATCACAGATGATTGTATCAGGAATTATTACCACACCGTCATCTGAAACAGATTTACATCCTGTAACCACAACAAACTCTTTGCATCCTTCAAGTGTGTAAGTCACACCTTTATACTCATCGTTGTTTGTAAGTAACACATAGGTAAGTCCGTTACATTCAGTTGTAGGATAGTTGCGGTAAATATCAGTCTTTAAGTCATTCTTGACTGTATAACCCTTAACTGCTGTTGCATTCTTATATGCATTCTTCATTGACGGAAGTGTGCGAATCGTTACAGTTTTTGTATTGCCAAACACATTTGTGCCGACTGCTGTCACAACTTCCTCGTTGTAAAGCCTGAATTCTTTGATACTGCTTCCGCTGAATGTAAGCTCGCTCACATAATTTACGTTCTTAATTGAAAGAGTTGTGAGGTTTGTGCATCCGCTGAAAGCCTTATCATAGATAGCCTTAATGTTTTCAGAAACTACAAATCCGTTTTCATTATTCTGCGGAAGGAATCTGACAAGAGCTGTTTTATCAGCCGTGTAGATTGCCTTGCTGTCAGAAGTAAACGGTGATTCATAAATTTTATCTGAAACTGTTGTTCTTGTCTGGAACTTGACAGTTTTGAGATTTGCTGAAGTAAATGTATCGGTTGCAAAGCTTGTTACGCAAGCAGGAACAGTTACTGTCTGAGCCTTGCTGTTTTTGAAGAGATTATCTCCCAGTGTTGTTACCACTGCGCCGTCGGCAAGTGAAGGAATAGTAACACTTGAATCTGTTCCGTTATACTCGAGAATTGTTACAGTGTTTTTGTTTGCATCATTGTACTTCCATACCCATTCGTTCTTTGCAGAAGACTGAGTATTTGCAGGCTTTGTTGTTGCCTGAACAGTTGTTGTCTGCTGAGTAGTTGATTGAACAGATGTTGAAGGTTCTGTTGCCTCACTACTTGGAATTGTATTGAGAGTATTTCCAAGTTCGCTGATTTCATCATCTTTAATCTTGGTTGTAGTCTCAGGAGCACCTGCCTGAGAAGTGATTATCTTTGTGTTGAATTCAAAGCGGTAATCACTGCTTACATACTCGTTTGCAAGGTCATAACAACAGAAATAAAGTGCATAAACTGCATTTTTTCCGCTTTCGATCTTACCTGCAAGTACGCTTTCCTCTTCTGCAAAAGTATTTCCGTTAGTGCGGATTACTTCAGCATCGGGAATTTTATGAGCTTTTATAAGATTTGCAACTCCGTTTGCATTTTCTGCATCCTTTGTTACGTCTTTTACGAGATAAGAAAAACTTGCCTTGTTTGCTTCAATCTCTTCGTCGTTTGCTGACAAAAACTGTGAAGCAAAAGCAAAGTATGTCTTGATGTCGATCTCACCTGTGTTGTCAACGTAGATATAGTAAGCTGAAACATCGCCCGATGACCAACCTGACTTCTTCTGTGTATTATCAAAACTTACAGTTTCACCGTTGTCGGCAGACATACTTTCAACAATGTTTCCGCTTTCGTCGTAGACACTGACATCTGCCGAGTACTCGCCCATTGTGATTACAGTATTAAGATTTTCAAAAGTTGAGCCAAACCAAGCAAATGTAACTGAAACACAGGTAAGCATTGCCACTATGCACAACAGAAGTGTTGTCATTCGGGTATTAGTGCGAAGTGTTTTAGTTATCATCTGCTTCTTCGTCAGCACCAAGTTGCGAGGAAGATTCTTCAATTGTAACTTCTTCATCGTCATTCTCCTTAATAAGCTGCCTGAGAGCAAACGCTTCGTTAATAAACAAAATTGCAAGGAACCCGAGAATTACTATCAGTCCCCACGGTGTTGCAAAAAAGTTATATATAGCACTGAACACAGTAAGTTTGCAAATCATTCTGCCCGTTACCTGATTTTCTGTTATCTCAGGGTCTGCATATGTGTTTGCAGAGCCTTTTGTTTGCAGATAATATGTTCCGTCGGAAACATATGGTGCAACAACCACCTCGTGTGTGATTGACTTGCCTGCGTAATCTCCAAACTCGCCGTCATAGGTTATGATATCGCCCTCTTTGACGGTTGTAATATCATCGACACTTGCCGAAAGAATTATATCGCCGATCTGAAGCTCAGGCTCCATACTCGGAGATGAAATTCTGAGTATCTGATAACCGAATATCTCAGGTGTACCGCCACTAAGTTTTGTGACAAACAGCAATATCACCAATACAGAGGTTATCAATAATATTATAGCAGATAATATGCCTTTAATTTTTTTCAAAAGAATTAAAACCTTTCAAAAATATTACAATTTTTTATTAGTTATAGACAAGATGCATTGTGCCGAGCTTAACATCTCCGCTTGTCGCAACATTCTTATCAATTTCAACAAACCAATAGATTTCCGTTGTACCGCCTTTTGCAAGCGGAATGTTGTCCTCAAGGCAGATATTGTCAACCATGTAGTCAGAGCCTGACAGAGTTGCATTATATTCCTTGTGGGTCTTTTCAGGCTGAATGATGCCGATATGTACCGATGATTTTCCGAGAGAACTGCTGTAACTGAAATCCTCAAGATACACCGAGACTATCGAGTCTTCTAAAGCTTCATCATTGTCGCCTACATTAGTAATAACAGTTTTGAAGTAATTAACCGCATTAGGCTCAGTAGAAATCGTGTCCGAAGCTGTTGAAAGCTCCTCGGAAGAATATGTGATTTTTCCGTTGTCGCTCGTGCCTGCATATGTTTTTATCGTTCCGCCTTCACCATTTATGTTACCTGTTTGCTCATAGGTAAGAAGGTCACCTGAACCCGCTGATGAAGTCACGGTGCGGTTATACCATGAAAAGGTTGCACCTACCGCAATTATCAAAACAAGTGCGAGTATTAAAATGTGAGAGAAAAGTTTTGCATTGCCGTGCTTTTTCATAGTATCACCGCCTTTCGTTGATTTTTATATTATGGGGTATAGGTACTCCATGTACCGCTTGTGTCACCATCCCAACCGCTACTACTTGGCATTTTGTAACAGTTATTGCCATTTGTCGGAAGTGTAAGGTCACCTGTCTGATTCCACTTGTTAGTCCAGTTGTTTGTAGTTGTACCAGGATTCATTCTACAGAAGATGATACCTGTCCAATCACCATCAGGAAGTGTTGCAGAATAATATCCGTTACCAAGGGCTGTCATTGATGCCCATGCGTCTCCGTTGCTGCCAAACACATACATAGCATATCTCGGACTGCCTTCTGACTGCCATGTGCCACTCGGCTTAAAGTAAATCGTGTTGTCATCCTCAACTTTAACAAACTTAGCATAGTATGTTATGTTTGATGTACCGATTGTTACGCTTTCGCTTGCTGATGTACTTTTTGCATCGCCTGTGCAAGCTGAATTTGTATACCAGCCAACAAATTCGTAACCGCTGTTTGCAGTTGCATTAAGAGTAACTGTGCTGTTTGGTGCAACCTTTACAGAAGAACTGCTTCCGTTTACAGTAACTGTACCATTAGTAACAGGTGTAACGCTTACGGTTACGAGGCTTGACGGATCGTATACTTCAAGTACGGTCGGACTTTCTGCCTTGAACAGATATGTTCCGCCGATATCACCTTCAAGTCCATATTCTGAAGGATACTGCGTATTTGAATTACCGCCACTTACGATAACTCTGAACTTACCTGTGTCGGATGTTGTGAATTCATACTTATAGTAGCCTGTTTCTTCATCATAGGGAGCTTCAGCACCAGCCCATCCACCTGAATATTCCTTACCTGAATTAGTATTATACACATACGCATAGTATGTTCCTGTAATGTTACTTCTTTCTTCAAAGTAAATTGTTGTTGTGCTTGCAGGCTTCTTTTCAAAGTAAGCGTAATATGTTACATCTGCATTAATCTGCTGAATGACAGAATCTGAGACCGATGTAACAAGCGTGCCGTCTGCTTTGTATATGCCTTTATAGTCATAACCACTGTTTGCAGTTGCTGAAAGTGTTACCTGTGTATTTGCATTAACAGTCTTTGTCACTGAGGTACTTGCTGTTCCGCCGTCAATCTGAACTTTACCGCCGCTTCCGCCTACGGTGCCGTCTGTTTTGATTCCAAATGTAACATCATACTGCTTTACAAACTTAGCATAGTAAGTTGCATTCTCTGAACCGACTGTTACGCTTGGGCTTGCTGATGTGCTGTACTCAACTGTGCAAGCTGAATCTCTATACCATCCGTCAAAAGCGTAACCGTCTGCCGCAGTTGCATTGATTGTTACTGTGCTGTCCTTATATGCTGTGTATGTTGTACCACTGCCGTTTACATTTACGGTACCGCCTGTTGTTCCTGACGGATAAGTTACGGGGCTTACTGTAATTGTATATTTTGGTTTCTCAACAAACTTAGCATAGTATGTTGTATTGCCGGTAACTGTCTTACTGAGTGTACTTGTTGTAGCAACTGAAGTTGTGCAATCTGCATCTGAATACCAACCCTCAAATGAGTAGTGTGTATTGGCACTTGCTGTTGCAGAAACTGTTTCTCCAACGGTAACTTCGGTTTCAATCTTAACGCTTCCGCTGTTGATCTTACCGCCTGTGAAATCACTGATGCTGACAGTACCGCTGTTTGATTCAGTTACTGCGTCAAATGTAATCTTATATTTTTCCTCCGCAGCCTTGAGGTTCATATCAACAGTTACCTCAGCGCCTAAAAGGTCTGATGTTGCTGATTCACCGTCAAGCCACACTGAAACTTCAATATTGTCTGTTTCACCTTCATCAAAGTTGAAAATCTTTGCTGTGTGGTCGGATTTGTATACATAATCGCTTGCAGGCTCTGCTGTGAGAGTCTGTGTTGAACCGCTTTCACTTGTTACAACTTCGCTTGTCTGTTCAGTGGAAGCAGTTGTGAAAATATAGCTTTCATCGCCCTTTTTAAGCATAATTCTGAAAGCTGATGTATCAGTAACCTTTGAACCGTTCTTTATTACATTCAGAACAGGTGTTTCCTTAAATGCAAGGTAACACTTTTTTTCTGCATTTACGTCAAAGTTATAATTGATGAACTTTGTTCCGTAATCATTTGTATTGGCTTTTCTGAATGATGTTGCGTTTCCGTTTGAATCGAAAGCAGTTGGAAAGAAGAAGTTCTGTCCGTCAATACTTGAAACTTCCGAAAAATAAAGTTTCTGTGCAGAGTTTGTGTTCTTGTCAAACTGATTAAGAGAAATCTGAGTATCCGAACTACTGTTTGGAGAAAGTGTTAATCCCTCAAACGTCTGAGTATCGGGTTTGTTGCCTGTTTTTACATCACCATTGCTTTCAGTCTGAATCGAGTATGTTGTACCGCCCTCGATCCAACTGTAGGTAACACCCAAAGCAACAAGTGCTATTACGAAAAGTGCCGTCACAGAAAGCAAAATATGTCTTATATTTGATTTTTTATGTTTCACAACGGCACCTCCTTAATCAAACTGTTTGCAAAACAATGGTTTATGGATGTATAAGACTCTTCTCAGAATCTGTATAAACACTGAAACCTTTATTGCTACTATTTTTATAATAAAACAACATACCATTAAAGAAATATTCACTATCTTTAATATTATACTCCAAAGTAATTTCTTCAAGATAATCATTGTTATTGTTATTGTAATCGTCATCTTCTCTAAAGATATAAGACTTACCGATTACACCCGTATTATTCGCAGTTACTTGCTTACTATTACTACCAACATTATGAATAATATTGAAGCTTTTGTTAGGAGTTCCAGTTATATATACCCTATTCATCCCAAGACCTTCATCCCACTCTGCTTTTGTACCAGACCATTCGCCCAGTAACTCTCCGGCATCGCCATACAGATATGCATAGTTAGCATCGTAACCATAATCCTTTTCGAAATAAACAATGGTCTTTTCTTTACCATTGTTAAACTGAATACCAACTACATTTTCAGATTCTTTAAGGTCAATATAATAAATTGGCTTATTACCATCTAAAGTCTTAACATAATCCATTGACTTTCCAGGCCACTCACCTGTTGAGGCACAATATCCATCTGAATTCCATGCGTAACAATGAAGGTCATTCCAAGCACATTCCATCTGAAAATACACACGAAATGTGCCATACTCGTCTTTCCAATATCCATAACAATCTTCAATTTCCGTACCACTGTTCTTATTAGGGTTACCACAGATTGCTACAAATGTATGCTCGTTGTTAGGATCGGTTTTTATATCTGTCATACTCGGTTCCCATTCGTTCCACCATTGATCGATATCAATGGAGTAGCGACGGAAACTGAAATCAGTAATACTCTTAGGTATGTAAATTTCCCATTTTGCACCTGTCGTATCAGTTTCATTTACAACCTTTTCCATTGCATAGTATCTTTGTGCTATGTTGTCAAAAACATACATCATCGTGTCATAAGAACTACCGTTTAACTCGTCAATATTAGAAACCCAATATTCGGCTAAAGCATCAGAATAACCATGAGTATTATCTACAAAATTATACTTAACGAGATCATCAACCATAGTTGTAAAGTCAATGTATATGCTTAAGTTTTTGTTTGCGATATCATCGCCTGAAAACTCAGTGCCCTCAAGCCAGATTGAAAGCGTTATATTCAAAGTTTCGCCCTGATCAAGACTAAAAAGAGGAGTGCCGGCATCACCGCTGTAGTAATAATCACCGTAAGCATTGGTTTTAGTTGAAGTCTGAGTAGTCACCAAACCTGTTTCGGTGTTGATCGCTGTTATCGGTGAATAAGATATGCCCTCTGTTACGCCCGGCATCTGAGTCGGCTTGAACACGATTGGTGTTTCACCATTATTGAGCGAAAATGACATTCTCAGTGCATTTGAAAGTTCCTGATTATCGCACTGGATAATCGTTCCTGCTCCGAGGTAAACATCTGTCGGTGAATCTCCTGCCACAAGCTGAAAATCAAGACTGACATACTTTGTATTTCTGTCTGTAGGTGTGCCCTCTCTGAAAGTCATTTCGCTTGTAGTGCTGCTTGTTGTGTCAGCCATCGGGAAGAAAAAGTTTCTTCCGTCGGAACTTGAAGTTTCTTCAAGTGTGCAATCAGGAATAACTATTGAAGTTGTGGTCTTGCCGTCTTTTATCATTGTAAGACTGCTTCCGGAACTTATTACGATGTCGCTACCCTTGACATATCCGCTGTTTCCGCCTTCCATCCAACTGAAGGTTACTCCTGCGATAAGAATAATAACTTCGGCAAGTGCCATTATTGATAATACTATTCTGGTTTTCTTGCTTTTTGCTTTTTTCAAAATGGCACCTCCTTAAAAAATTATTGATTAGTTATTGTAATGTGAATGAATCGAGTGCAAGTGTAAGATCGAATTTTCCGTCTACAAGAGCTCGTCTTGCTTCTGTATCACAACCCTCAATCCACACTGTAAATGTTGCTTGTGATGTGTAATATCCGTTTGCGTCAGGTTCTCCCGTAAGCTGAGCAATTTTTGTTGTGTCTGCTGACGGAATTTGTGACTGCGTATCAGGAATTTCTGTCAGCAAAGTACCGCTGTATTTTACAGGTCCGCTTGTTGTATGGTAGTAATGTTCATACGGATTGTTCCATACAAAGTAATTGCCAACTGCACCCGTTCCTGCTGAATAGCTTGTGGAAGTTGCTTTAGTATCCATAGAATAGTCGCTTGAACCAATCTTATTATCAAGATGAAAATTAGGATTTGTTATCCATATGAACTTCTGTGCGTCTGTACTGTCCTTTACGGCTACTCTGAGGGCACCTACGATGCAATCCTTTGAAAAGGCATTATCACCGCTTGTGTATGAACTCGGATTTCCGCAGTTAGCGCCTGTAAGAACTGAAGATGCAGGTGTTGCCTGAGAACCTGAGCCGAGATAAACATTGAGCTTATCCTTTGAACGCATATAAACAGTAAACTGGAGATAATCCTTGTTTGCTGTTGCAGTTTTCCAAACGCCTGAAGTATTAACTTCGGCATAGTTCTCTTTCTGAGTAAGCTGTGGAATTTGGAAATTTGTTCCCTCGCCTGTAACTTCAACGAACTTCATTGAGTCAAGCACATTTGTATTGTCAATCTTGTAATCGGCAAGATTAAGAGTTCCTCCCCATGTAGTCTGGTCAAATGAAAGTTCCAAAGCATTATCTGACTCTACCTGAATGTCATAAGCATCAACTCTGTTGTCAGCCTGAGATGCAAACCACGCATACACTCCGACAACCATTAGAATTGAAATGAGGAACAGGTTGACAACGATAAGATGTTTGTTTTTTGATTTTACTTCTGACTTTTTCAACCAAATCCCTCCTTATTTTGATGTGAAATGTAATGATAAATCGAATATACCGTCGGCGAGAGGAGTGAGTGCATCTCTGTCTGTTCCCTCTGCCCATACTCGCATTATAATTTTTCCTGTGTAAAATTCAGCGTCGTCGCTTGCTTTTGTCAACGTGAGAATCGGCGTGTCACCAACCTTTGTGGTTTCACTTTCGTCTGTTGCTGTTGCAAACAGCGGAGGTGTTGAATTTTCGTTCAAAGTAACTTCCGTATTAGTTGCTGAATCATAATACTTATATGTCTCGCTTTCAGAATTTGTTAACAGTCTGTAACTGCTACCCGTAAACACGGTTGCAAGGTCATTTGTATCAAAACTTTCTATTGTATATGCAGCAAATTTTCTGCCGTTATATATAAGGTAGTAATCACCGCATTTAAGTGCAGGACTGTCGAAACCTTCAATATAAGCAAGTGTAAATACGGAACCTGAAGCTGATAACGAAACATCGCCGTTATTAACAGTGAGATACTTATTTGTGCTGACATTTTGGAATTGATATGTCGCCTCTGCGCCTTCTCCTGTTTTCTTAGCTGTAAAAAACTCACTTTTTGTTACACTTGAAGGCAAAATGTTGAGCTTAGAAGAATCCTTGAATCTGATTGACTTTTTGCCGTCTGTGTTTGATGAAACTGCAACTGCAGAATCAACATTTGCAAGAACAACACCTGCATTGTTTTCCATTTCGTAGTAAGTGATAGTAACAGTTGTACCTGAACCTGTTCTATCGTAGGATTCTGATCCGCCTGAGTACTTAAGAACGATTGTAGTACCTGTTGTAGGATTATATCCGAAAGTAACTTCCGTTTCAGTAAGATTGAAGCCTGACAAGAAGAATATCGAAGTAGCACTGCCAGCCAGATTATATGTCTGATTTGAAATGGCTACTCTCGGGTCAAGGTCTGAAGATTCGTTTGTCGCCTGACTGTTATTTATATTAACATTTGCAAAATCAGAACTACTCCAGGACGTTCCATTCTGTGAAATAAAGAACGGAATACTCGGGTTATCACGACTTGGTGTGTGAATTGTAAATGTACAGGTGAACAAGCCCTTGTCGCCGCTGTATTTTGTAAATTCCATCGGAATAGGAGTATATTCAGAGAAAATAGTTTCACTATCTGTTATGTAATTTACAGGCAACCAAAAATAATAATTCTTTTCGTTGTCTGTTGTCAAAATCTCAGGCGGAATACTACCTATTCCACTGCCTGCACTCTCATCTTTATGAAGATCAGTAACCTTTGTATAGCCGTTTGCATCTTCGGCAAGCTTATAGTTTGAGTTTGGTGCCCATATGTAGTTGCATTTTAAGCCATCGTCAACTTCATTGAGAAATGCAACTCTCGATGCTGCGCAAATGTAATCCTTTGAGAAATCACCGTAATCGCTGATTCTCTCCGTTTTGCTTTTAGGATATACTTTGCTGTCACCTGCAAGGTAGATTTCTTTCGCTGTGTCGCTTTTGAAGTATAGCGGAATATCAATATATTTGCCTGCGCTGTTTTCAGATGAGATGTCAGCACCCTGCCAAACTGCACCATTTGTAAGAACTGTGCCTGTTCTGCGGTTGAGCAACGGTTCAAAGAATTTAAGGCCGTTTCCTGTTACGAGTTTCAGCGGAGCAGGCTTGCCGTTAACAGTCCCATCAGAAGTAAGGAATTTAGCCATACCGGTTTTTCCTGTAGTATCCTCTTTCATAGCTTCTTCCGTAAGCGCAGTGAGATTGTCATAGAACTTCTCGTCGTCCCATGAAACCTGAACACCGCTTGCCTTTGCCTGAACATTTATTCCGCTCGCCTCGGCTTTGTCTCCCTTAGTAAACCACGCTAAGATTGAAAGCACTGTTACCACAATCAATACAAGCAGAATTATTAAGTTTTTAGCAATCATTCTGCCCGTTTTTCTGTTGGGCACAGTTGAGCTTTTCATCTCTGTTCCTTTCCGAACAAGGATATTAATTATCAATATCTTTCAGTTCTTCTTCGGTAAACAAATTCTTTCTTGCTTTACGTTTAGCAATTTTAACTTCTTCTTTAGCCTTTTGCTTAGCAAGTCTGACTTCTTCTTTTGCTTTACGTTTAACCTCTGCCATTTCTCTGTTGTGTTCTGCTTTAAGCTGTTTAACTAATGCGTTATACTGCTTTTCAGCATCCTTTCTGGCTGCTTCAACACGCCTGTCGACAGACTTCTGTACTTTTCTAATCTCTGATGCGTGCTTTGCATTCACAGCGGTTGCCGCATCTGCGTTGGATTTCTTTATCTTCTCTATCTGACTTTCAAATTCAGTCTGCTGTTCTTTGAGATCATTAATTCTCTTCTGCTCAGCAAGATTTGACTTGTCTGCAAACTCTTCATTAAGACGTGCAACATACTGTGCGTGTGCTGCATCAGCATCGTCAAGCTTTGTCTGCAAGCCTTTGACCTCAGCTTTATGAGCTTCTTCCGCTTTGCGTGTCTGGTCGGCAAAGTCTGCGTTCATTTTTTCAATCTTCTCCTGATTGAGCTTGCGTTCGTTCCGGAGAGTATTTGTAAGCTGTTCAGTCTTATTAGTAAGAAATGTTATCTGCTTTTCGTCTTCAGCTATTTTTGCTTCAGCCTGTACAAGATTTTCTGTCAATGCAGTTATCTTTGCAATCTGTTCAGCCGTCTGAATTTCAAGTTCAGAAATTCTTGCTTTCTGCTCTTCAATAAGCTTTTCCTGCTCTTTGATTTTTGACTGCATACGAGCATTTTCCTGCATAAGAACCTGAATTCGGTCATTAAGCAAAACTATCTGCTTATTGAGTTCGTCAATTGTATTATTAAGTTCCTCAATGGTGTGGTTGAGTCTCTCGATTTCTTCCTTGAGAGCCTGATTTTCAGCTTTGAGCTCCTTGATTTCCTGCTCTGCGGCAAGAAGCTTCATCTTTGTTTCCTGAAGCTCTCGCTTGAGTTCATCTACCTGATCCTGTAAAGCTGAAATCTGTCCCTTCAATGTGAGAATCTGCTGTTCTTTCTGATCGAGTGTTACCTTGAGGTTCTTGATTTCGTTGTTAAGTTCGAGGATTTTCTTTTCACGCTCACGAATTTCTTTAAGACGGAGCTCCATTTCCTCTTTTCTGATTGCGTCAATCTTTGCCTGAAGTACAGCTTCTTTTGCCTTTTCAGGTCGCTGTGATTCTTCTTCAATCCTTCTGTTTTCTTCCTCATATTTTTCCTGAAGAATTGTACGAAGACCCGGGTTTGTTGCAATAGTCATCATAAAATGCTGGAAACCCATTGCAAAGTAAACGTCCTGCTGAACGTTCTCTTCCATTTTTCCTTCGTACTCTTCTCCTACAATCTCAAAGCCCTTTCGCTTGTAGCTGTCGAGGAAGTTCCACAGCTCCATAGCCTTTTTGAAGTTAGGGTTCTTCTTGAGAAGGTTTGTCTGAGTAATCGGCGGACGAACTTCAGGCTCTTTAGCGATTTCTTTCATAAGTGCTGTGTTGAGAAATTCGTTGAGAGTTGTCCTGATTCGTCTGATACGGTCAAAGTCGGAAAGTGCAGTTACGTCGAGTACATCGAGGTCATCTGCGAGAGTTTCGTGCGACTCATTGACATAGTTGAGGTTAAAATCAACTACCTTTTCATTAAATTCCACATGACGAGTCATCTGAATCTTGTTGTAAATGTCATTAGGAACGTCTTTCATCTTTGAATATTTGTCATCAACAAAGTGCAACGCCTTGCGGATAAGAGTCATCAAAACACGGTTTTCGTAAATTGCAAAGCTTTCTTCACGCTCAATTGTAAGAAGCTTGTTAGGGGTCACCATATCGCCCTCTACTTTAGCGATGAAATTTGTGTGCTGTGAGAGGTGTTTTACTGTTTCAGGACCAACCTTTTTTGCAAGCTCAACTCTTACTACGTTTTCAACCTGCTTAATGAATCTTCTCTGCTCGTCAATTGCTTTCTGAATGTAAGGCAACGCATCTTCGATTGCTTCAACCCAGTCCATATCAATGACTTTTTCATTGGTCTTACCGTCAAGAGTATCTTCTCCCTTGTCACCGTCTTTAAGACTTTCAGTTATGTAATTGTAAGTAAAGTCATTTTTCAGAAGATCCTGCATATACATGTAGGCTCTGTAGTATTTACCAAAATCAGCCATTGAATATGTACTCCTCACTTAAGTCATGGAAAATCCAAAAATAATGATTTTCCGTAACATTTGATTAGCTCCGAAGAGATACAGCAACTAAAGGGCGAACGGAGTTCGCCCTGATTTCGCTGTATTAAACAAGCTTTTTGAGCATGCGGAGATAATCTTTACATTCATTCATGTTTTCTTCACCGAAGAGGTCATCAATATAAGCAACAAGTCCGTCAATCTCGTCACGGATATATGAAAGGTTGAGTGACTCAAACTTTCTGAATACCTTTCTTGCGAGAACGTAGTCAAGTCCGTCAACTTCTGTGCCGCCACAACCTACATATGCAGGAACGAAGTCACGAAGCTGCTTAACAATACGGTTACCGAAAGCTATACGGAAATGCTCGATAACATAGTCGTCAAGAAGATTGATTTTCTTGAGATTTTCCTCAGAAACAATGTACATTGCCTTTGCCTCGTTGAGGAGCTTCTCAAAGTGATTATAGTTGATGTATACAGGCTCTGTGAACGGAGCTTCAAACGCTACACCCTTTGTATCGATGTTAATCGGCATAGCACGGTCATAAACTTTATCAGTAATTGCAAATGTTGAGTCGTCGTTATTAGCTGTACCGATATACCACATATTGCCCGGAATCTGAATCTGACCGTTTACGATATGTTTAGGGTCATTTGGCCAAGCATTAGGAACGATGTCTACAATCCACTCGTCACGAGACGGCATTTCAAGAATTGAAAGCATTTCAGCGAAGTAGTACTCGACACGAGCGATGTTCATTTCGTCGAGGATTACCGCATAGATATTTTCGTTATAAGATGCTTCGTACATAGCACGAAGGAGTTCTGTTTCGTTAAACTTCTTTGTAAATTCGTTGAAGTAACCGAAGAGCTCACTTCTGTCACGCCATGAAGGCTGTACAGATGCGATAACTGCCGGGTTATTTATAAACTTACCAAATGCATATGGAAGTGATGTTTTACCTGTACCGGAAATACCCTGAAGGATAATAAGTCTTGTTGAAGCAAACGATGCAACGAAAAGACGAATAATCTTGATATCGTAGTAAAGTCCAAGCTGTGAACAAGCAAAGTTACGGAATCTGTCACAAAATTCAGGAAGTGTGATTGTGTTGTCATATACAGGTGGCTGATAATCTGCCCAAAGCTCGTCGATTTCTGCAAGCTTGTAGAAACGTGGAGCACCTGTTTCTTCCTCTTCGCCATTATTGAGAGCTTCGATTTCTTCGCCTGTAAGTTCTGCAATCTCGTTAGGATTAAGACCGATCTGTGAAACCTTCATTGAAAGAATCTTGTCCTTCTCAAGGTTTAAGCGCATAACTTCCTTGTTGAGAGCCTGAACTTCCTTGACAAGTGAGTCTGTATCCTTTCTTCTGCGGTGTGAACGGATAAACTTTTTTACAGCGACGATTATGAGCCATACAACAAGTCCGAGCACTGCTATGAGAAGTACAATGGCAAGAAGTGCAATGCCCCAGGCTAATCCGCCAAGCTCCGTTGTGTAGGCGTTTATTATGTTAATATAGGCAGGAAAGTTAAAAGCCTCTCCTATACCTCCGAAAAAGCCTGTTATAATTGACCATATTGAGCCAAAAAACTGACCGAGAAATTCAAACAGAAATTTAAATACTGTATCCACGGCACTTCGTCTCCTTAAAAAAATCTACCTGTGTTATTTGGCAGAGCTACTGCCAGTTTTATAGTCTGTCCCCTCGTCCCTGACGATTTTAGATTTGTAACATTATATTTCTTTTCCGCCATAGAACGGCGGAAAAGAAATATGACCGTTACTAAAATGCACCTAAGTGCTCAGGGACAAATATTAATTATAATTTTCAGCTAAATTATTCAGCGTTCGGTTTATTGCTTTCAGCAGGTGTTTGTACTGTCGGCTCATCTTCCTTATTCTCTCCGAGAGATGCGAGATACTCTTCAATCGCTTTTTTCTTCTGCTCTTCTGTAAGTTCAGAATTATTAACGACTGCCTGAGCTTCTTCAATTGCCTTTTCCTTGTTGTAAGCCATAAGGTTCATAATAACTCTGACAGCTTCGTATACAAAGAAAATTATCATCGGGAGCAGAATGCAAAGGAAAAATCCAAGCTGAGTTCTGATAAAGCTGAGTATATTACCGACACCGCCGATTTTGTTACCTGTATATTTGGCAACAATCTGAGTGGCTGTCTGAAGCTTCTCATCAGCAACGGGGTTGGTATCTTTGTTATCACCTTGTGTTCTGTAGTAGGTGATGTTTTCGTCCTCAATTACCTCAACAATTCTATGGGTATTGAGGGTTTCCTCACCATTGATTTCAATAGGGAATGTAACGATGTCATCCACCTTGTACTCATATGAAGGATCGTTAGTAACCTCACATAATATCAGGTCACCTTTATTAATGGTATCTTCCATTGAGTATGATTCAACGCTGAGTGGCGCAATGCCAAAAATATTGGGGACCCCTGATGATTTCGAGGTTAATGACAGTGTAACAACAAGCACTGACACTACCAGAATCAATACAACTATTATATCGACAATTATATTGAGTATTTTTCCTAACGTTTTTTTCATAAGGGGTCTCCAATTCTATCTTGCGGGGTTAAAATTTAAAAATAATTAAGCAGTTGTTATAACTGTGTCACCTTCAACTGTGAATGTGATTTCCGGCATTTCGTTACCAGCATTAGCATCCTTACAGTCTGCATCCTGACCTTCGAACCAAACATAAAGGTTGTAGTACTTAGAATTTACACCCTCTGTTGTAGAGCCGACACCTACGAGCTTACCAACCGAGAATTCAACATTAGTTCCTGCCTTAGCATCAACTTTCTCATCAACGATAGCAGTAACCTTACCACCACTTACTGTTAATTCAGAAATTGCTTGAGCTGTATCCTCAGCTTTTGCATAAACACCGTCTTTGAAAGAACCTGTGATTTCTGCATCTGCACCACGCTTATCAACTTCAACAAGAGCAAGACGGAGGTAACCAGCACCTGCAGCCTGCTGTGTTTCACCTAATGTGAATTTAATCTTTACATTATCAACATCAGCTTTACCTGCATTTGAAACATTGAGCTGATCTGCAAATACATAACCGTCAAGGCTTGATAATTTTTCAGCTGTATCAACTTTTGCAGTACCAGCTGACTTACTTGCAGCTGTAGCTGTGTACCAATTTTCACCATCAGCTGATGAAGCAGGCTTTAATACCTTACCCACTACATTATAATGCAACTGATCTGTCCAGTCCGTAGCGATGTTTGAAAGTTTAAGCTCTGAAGACTTAACTGTCTTAACTGAGAGCTTGTCAGCTGTAGCTGATGTACTTGATGTGAACCATGCATATGTTGCAGTTCCGAGAGAAACAGTAGCTACCATTAACATTGCTACTGATGAGAGCAGAACTCTCTTTTTTGAATTCTTTTTCATAGAAAAATTCCTCCTAAATTGATTTTGCCCCTAAAACACCATAGGGAAGTTTTTTGTTATATTCAGTGCATTTGCACTTAATACCGATTTTGCTTTTGAATACTAAGGATTGCATTATAAACAATCGTTCCATATTCAGACAGCTTACTGCTGTTCGGGCGGATATTATCCGCCCCTACGGGGTTTGTATTCCATAAAATATACTGCTTATCCTTTGTGCACACTGTTATGAAATAAGTTCCGTTATCTGAATAATTGAATTCATTTAATCTGATTTGTTTTCTTTTTGGCAATGCCATTATTACGGTGCGGTTGTTTCCTCATCGTCACGAACCTGGAACAACATTCTCATTCTTACATGTCCGTTTCTGATGTCATCAATACACTCAGGGTCGTTGCCCTCAATCCAGATTACGATTGTGTATTTATCAACCTCGCCAACCTCAAAATCTTCGCTTGAGGTTGTCATTACCTTTGTGTCGGTTTCAAACTTTGTACAATCGGTTTCTGCTGTACTGCGGTCATCGTATTTGCCCTTACCGTAGATTGCAGGCTCGCCGTTCTTGTAAATCATTACTCGTGTAGCTTCGTCGGCTGACTTTGCAACACCTGTGATTTCAAGATATGCATCATAATCAAGAGTAACCTCTCCGTTGTTCTTGCAGTAGAATGTGTATGCAGCGTAGTTGTCACCGTTATGAGAACCGTTTTCGCTTGTGTCAAGGTCTACAGGAAGCCATGAATATGTAATATTTGTAACGTCCTTTACCTGTGTAGCTGAAAGCGAAGCTCCGAATGTTTCAAACTCAGGGTCTTCACTGATTACAATACCTTTCTTCACAGCAGGTGAGTCGACGCTTATGATAAGGTCACCCCACTGAGTTACAAGCATTGATACGAAGAAAAGTATTATAAGAATTATCAGACACACTGAAAGGATTACACGAAGAAGTCTCTGACGTTTCTTATACTTTACAATTTCTATCGAGTCGTTTTTGACGTGAAAATGCTCAATCTCCGCATCGGCTATCTTTTTGTCATTAAAACGACTGAGCTCCTCCGGAGTAAGTGGCTGTTCAATTTTCACTTTCTTTTTTCCGAACAATTTTATCACTCCATTGGATAATTTTGTTTGGCAAGAAAAAATTCCTGCCTTATGATTGATTATGAAATCGGAACGTTGTTTTCGTCACAACCGATAAAACCAAGCTGTATACCAAGCTGAGCGTCCTGAACATCGTCATCACACTGAGGGTCTTCACCGTCAATCCAGATTCGGATTGTAGCCTTTGTAGGTGTGAGCTGTTCAAGGTGGAAAAGTCTTGTGTTATCGCTGTAAACCATTGTGCCTGACGGCAAATCAAATGTTGACTGTCCGTTTACGGGAGTTCCTCTGTTAGGCTCATAGATTGCAGTTCCGTTTGCCTGTGTTGAAAAATCAACTCTTACACTGTTTACTACATCAGCCTTTGCACCTGTTTCGGTAGTTGTTACCTTTGTTCCGTCATCAAGTCCCTGTTTGGTACTCTCTGTTGTGAGATGAACCCACATATCTTCAGTTGCAATGAAATAACATTCAAATTCAAGATATGAACGGTCGTTTGCCTCTCTTACAGTGCCTCTTTTGTTTGTAAAAGTCACACCGTCTGTTGTTGTAACAGGGTCGAGAACAGTTTCTTCGATACTTGTATCAAAATCAGCAAGGTAACCGTCAATCATTTCATTTGTGATTACCTTTGTGTATTTTTCAAGGTCTGTGCCGTAATCTTCCATCGCAACTTTAAGCTGAGCACTCATACTGATGTGAAGGTCAAGATTATCAACACCTGCAAAAGTATTTACCGTAAACCACGCAACCGTGCTTGTTGTCATAGAAAGAAGAGTAATTATGGCAACAAATGTAATTATCCTCT
>JAXJYO010000071.1:0-22564 GCA_036306945.1 Ruminococcus sp.
GAAATACTGACCAAGCGAGGCTTAGTCAGTATTTACGATTATTACCTAAAGGTAGCACATATTTAATTTTGAATTGAACCGCCCTGTGCCGAACGGCACGCAGGGTGGTGTGAGAGGGCGATTATTTTCGCCCTACTCGATATTCAAATTTATTTGATTGCTTTGTTACGTTGCATTGAAACTGTCTCGGTCAGCGCAATGAAAATTATAAACAGCGGTGTTGTGATCGGCTGAGAGATATTTACAAAAGCCTGAACCGAGTAGCAGATAACTGCTGATACGAATACAATGGCAATAGGATTTTTCTTTGCAGTTTTAACAGCTCTGACAATACAGCTTCCTACAACTGCGAGGTAGGATAAAAGACCGACAAGTCCTATTGTGATAAGGTAGTTTATGTACTCGTTGTGAGCCGCATTTGTAGAAGAGTCACCATACTTCATAAGTTCGTTGAAATACGGACTGAAAGCATGAGAGAATGTGTCGGGACCCGTACCGAAAAGCTTCTCGATAAAGCTGAAATCTCCGAAAATTTCAAACGATTTAATCCACATAAAGCCACGGTGAGTACCCCATTTTTCATTAAAGCGCATAAGAGTTGAAAAACTTCCGAGGTCGGTTTCAGTGTCAATAACGCTGAAGTAGAAAACAACGCATAAAATGCCGATTGCCGCAAGACCAAAGAACACTCCCAAAATTATCGGAACAGCCTTTGAAAGCACGATTTGCGGCTTTTTATAATCTATCAAAAACAGAACAGCCGTAATAACGGCAAAGGCGATTATAAGAATAAATCCGATGTTGGACTCAACAAAAATCTTCTGGAAATCGTCAATCTGCTTAGTTTTGCAACCGAATGCTGAAGTGAGAACAAAAGTGAGCAGTTTCAGAACTTTTGCAGAAGCAAGCATTATTGTAATGTTGAGAAAATAGTATTTAAGCCTATGAATTTTTCTTGAATACCACACGAAGAACACTGCAAGAAAAACTCCCATTCCGAGGATACCGGAGTCGCTGTCGGCAGTCATAAGAGCCATAAATCCGAGAGCCGAAACAGCCATATAAACAGCTCTGTAAAGCGTTTTTTTCGTGTGAACAGACATAGCTATAAACACGGGCAACGAAACGCAGATATAGCTTGAAAGCAGATTTTTATTGCCGATTGTAGAGGTGAAATCCTCAATATAGTTTGAACCGAGTTCAACGTACATTCCAAGAGG
The DNA here is from genome assembly GCA_036306945.1 of Ruminococcus sp. Lineage (GTDB taxonomy): Bacteria > Bacillota > Clostridia > Oscillospirales > Acutalibacteraceae > Ruminococcoides. The sequence continues at coordinate 1,221 of JAXJYO010000071.1, forward strand.
ATCTATGTAATGGAAATTAAGCACTGCAAGTAAAAATACAACAGCCGAGCCACCTGCGAATGCAAGAAAAACATAGTCCATATAGTAGAAGCAACGTGTGATTATGAAATATATGCCGACATAGAATACTATCAGCATTAAACCGTTGTTACGTCCTGCCGTACCGAAAAGATTATCATCCAAAGAGTGAGGGGACAAAATCGTTGAAATAATGCACGACACAAGAAATGCAATCATCGCCCAGTCCGTGATGGAAATGTTTTTGTACCAGACTTTGGTTGAAGCTTCATTTTGCGGTGAAGTTTGATTTTCTGCGCTGAAATTCACATTGAGAATCATCATTACTTCTGCGATTAAAACGATCCCCGTAAGCGCAAGGAAAAAATAGTATTTGTCGTGACGTATATTGAAAAATCTGTCTGTCGCAAAAAGCGGAAATACCGTGAACATAAGAGTAAGATAATAATTCAACACGGCATTCCTTACAGAGTACCTCTCCGTAAGGCGGGGAGGATTTTTAATTGACTTGGAATTGCTCATTTTAGTAACCTTTCTGACATAATAATATATATTTCAATTTTACCTCTAAGAATCAATAATGTCAATTGAAAAAAACTATTGTAATTCAACGAATAGAATGTTATAATTAACAAAAATAGTAAAAAAGATATTGAGCAATTTATTTATGATAAATGGCGTGTATATAACAGGCAGGCATTGAGATGTATTTTAGTAAAATCTGTTTGTCTGAATTGTGAGCGGTGCACACCGCATTAGGGTATATTGTACAGGTGATAATTATGAAAAAATTAGTTATTTTAGGTTTTGACGGAACTATTGCAGACACATCTCCGGGAATTTTATATTGTTTTAACACCGCCGCAACAGCGATGGGTTATCAGCCTGTTGACCACGAGGCTTTGTTCGGAGTAATCGGAATTTCGCTTGAAGAAGGCTTTGAAAAGCTCTTCAAAATGAAGGAAGATGAGATTGAATATGCGGCAAAAAACTACAGCAAGCTTTATTCTCAGAAGGGTAAAGAGATGGTTACTTTTTACAAGGGAATAGAAACCTCAATTAAAAAGTTGAGGGAACTCGGCTGTAAAATTGCGATTGCCACGCAGAAACATAAGATGTTCACATCAGATATCATTGAAACGCACGAAATTGCAGGATTGTTTGATGCAGTGTGTGCAACAGATGTTGGCACAAACCTGACAAAGAGCGATCTGCTTATGCAGGCTTGCGAAACACTCGGAATTGACGTAGCTGACAGTATTTTCATAGGCGACGGCGAAGTTGACGCTGAGGCGGCAGAGAAAGTAGGAATGGACTTTGCAGCGGCACTTTACGGCTGGGATTTCAGAACAAAAGAAGATGCAGAAAAGTACAATTGTAAAGCATACCTGAACTCTGCGGCGGAGATTTTTGATAAGATTTCAGTATTGTAATGCAAAAGCAAAAATAAAAAAGTAATTTTTTTAAAAAACATATTGACAAATAAGAGAAAGTAATATATAATAATAAAGCTGTCGCAAATAGTGACAGATTTCGAGGTGTAGCTCAGTTTGGTAGAGTGCTTGGTTTGGGACCAAGATGCCGCAGGTTCAAGTCCTGTCACCTCGACCATAAGAGGGTAACAAAATAGATGTCACCCCGAAAAGCCCGATTTTATCGGGCTTTTTTGTATTTTATAAAACAATTTTTTCAATAGGTTACTGTAGATGTCAAACACTTATTCATATGTGTATATTGGTTTTGAACCTACGGACAAAATTATTTTAATATATTTTAAGGGCAAGAGGATTAAAAACTTCTGCCCTATTTTTAACACCCGAAAAGGATACTGGGCTATTGCTGGAAGTGGAATATTACACCACACCATAACAAACGAAAGACTTGCACGCCGTGGATACTATGATATATCCGAAGCGTACAAGTCTATGCACTCAATATGATTGAACCGCCGTGTACTGAACGGTACGCACGGTGGTGTGAGAGGTCGGCTACTCAACTAATGGGTAGCCTCCTACTCGATTTAATCATAGTTGATTTATTAGCTTTACTTTTAGAATTTCAAACTCTTCTTCTGTTATAATTCCTTCATCTAACATGCATTTAGCTTCTTTAATTTGAGCAAATATCGTTTCACTTAGTTGCACTTTCTTATCATCAGATTGGTCGGTATGTGTATTTTCGATTTCTTCTTCAATAATTTCGTCACATACATCCATAATTACATCCATATCTGTTTCCATATCTACAGCGTCATAGTCGAAATGTGCTTTTTCTAAAGCATCAACCAAACGATTGCCCATTGGTAACATTGAAGCTAAAGTTAACCCACCAGAAACTACTCCACCTACAACAGGGATAGCTTTAGATACTCCTTTTGCAAAAGTACTTTTAGTAACTTGGACACCAAAAAATTTTAAGATACTCTTAATTACTGGATAATAGAATGTCTTAGTCAAAGCTTTTTGTGGCAATTTTTTTAATGCCTGTTTCGCTAATGCAGATGACATTACACGCACTGTTTGAGCCGCTCCTGTTGCTCCCAACATCACACCACAGTATAAAATCAATTGATTAGTAATTTTTTCTTGATCTGGGGTGCCTTCACACCACATATCTTCTTCACCATATAAATATACCAGTTGCTGAGCCATTCTAAGCGCAACACCATAGAATTGTATCATATCTGCCGGTATTGTTGCTACCATTGCAAAACCTCCGGGTAATCCTGCCGCAAATGAAGCACTAGTAGAAATAGCTGTACATTCTTTAATAATACGCTGAGCTTTTTTCTTTAAAATCTTTTTATCACAGCCAGCAACTACTGGACCTTTTTCAATTATCAATGAAATTGTTTCAGGTTCCAGATCGCTAAATTGTCCCCTTAAAAATGATTCTCGTGATACCTTTACCCCTGGAATTTGTATCGCAGTTGTAATTACAGATGTTAAATCAACACTCTTTTTTTCATTAGATACACTTTTGCCCATATTTGCTCACCTCTATGTCTAATATTCTAAAATAATAGATTTTAATTGTCAATAACTTTTTGCACATATCATTTAAACGCCCGTAAACGGCATATTTGAGCGAATAAACACTATGTTTTAAAGCCTAAAAGCGTGACGTCATAAAACATTATTTATCAAGTTGCAAATTAACCAATTGTTGAAAAGTTGGTTAGTAACAGTATAAACTATATTGAAAAGTAAGATTTCGATTCAACAACAAAAATTATTTTAGGAATAAAAATATTAAAAAACTATGTTAACCAAGAAAAACGGCACAGCTTTTGGAGCAAAACTCCATCGGCTGTGCCTGTCTTTTTACTCTACAGCAAACCACTCGGTTGCGCTTGAGCATATATGGATTCACTTTTTAAATTAACACAGCATACCTTGCAAAATTTATGATTTCTTTGCTTAAATTGGTTTTTGTTAACAATTATTTGCTATACAAAGAATTAACAGAATATTTACTTTTGATTGATAGAAATTTTACCAATAAGAGTTACCATTTAATGCGGCAGATGTATATGCCATTCAAAGAAAGGAAGAGAAATTTGATGAAAAGAAAGAAAATTCTTGCAGGTTTATTGGCTGTGCTTATGCTTGGTCAGACCGCAGGCAGTGTTTCAGCGTTGGAAACTGAAACATCGGACTCTGACAGTCTTACCTTCAACAACGAAGGTCTTTGGCTTACAGAGATTTATCAGAATGACGTAGATCGTAGTGTTCAGAACAACACAAGAGAATCAAAAGGTTATGAAAGTATTCGTCTTTATAACAGCACAGAAGATTTAATGGAATTCCTCGAAATCACAAGCACATACAGCGAATCCATTAATCTTAATGAGATGTATGAGGTATACTACAAGGACACATTGCTCAACATCACTGATGTTGACGGCAACAGTGACATAGTTATTGAGCCTAATCAGAGCGTTTTACTGTGGAACTGCCGTAATATTGAGAACGGTCCTACAGAAGCTGAGTTCAGAGAGGAAATGAGAGTTCCCGATGATGCGGTAGTTCTCAAGGTCAACAACGACATAAACTGGACAGCAGGTTCTTCGGTATTTACATTAAAGACAAAAGCAGACGGTAAAGCGGTATCAAGCTTTGCACCTGTTGATAAGGTTGACACTATCGACGGTTTTTCTGTAGAGCTTGAAATTCCTGATTTTGGAAGCGAAATGCAGGTTTACAGAGAGCTTAATGAGCCGTCAGCAGGCAAGATTTATTCAGGTCAGTTAAACGGTCTTGTTCAGACTCAGGTTCCTGATGCTACATATGCACAGGGAGTTTATGTTACTGAGGTCAGACCTAATGACAGCGACAGAAGCGGTACATATGGCACAACTACAGATATTATGGAGTGTCTTGAAGTTGTAAACACAACCGACCACGAGGTTGACCTTAACAATGAGTATCAGCTTGTATACTTTATAAAAGAAGGTCAGCGCAAGATAATTGAGTTATGCCATTATGATGAAGCTTCAGAATCACACGTTGGTTCATCGGAAAACTGTGTGATTCCTGCAGGCGGAACTGCTGTTATCTGGTCATACAAGCAGAGCTATATCAGCGATTACACCGTGTTTCCTACAGAGCAGGACTTACGCACAACATATGGTATAGGTGATAATGTTCCTGTTTATATTTTTACAAATCAAAACGGTGTCGGCAATACAAACCGTGGCTTTGGAATCTACAAGCTTAACGAGGACGGTTCAAAAGAAGCAATTTCAACTTATTGTTGGGTAGGATCTACTGATTGTAAAAATAATAAATCTGCCCTTTTGGCAGTAAACCCTGAAGGTCCTGAAATGCTTCTTTATTCAGCAAATGCAGGAACAACAATGGGTACAGTTGATCCTGCTCAGTACACATACCAGCAGGATGACGGTTCTGCCTTAACTCTAAGACTTCAGGACGGCGAGGAAGTTCCTCAGTCAGTTATGCAGGGTGAAGACCTGAGAGTGAATTTCTACTTTGATGTAACTTCAACTGTTCTTCCTCGTACAGGAATTACAACTTATTACAGATTTGACGGTGAGGGCAGTTGGTACAGCGATACAGAAGCAAAAAGACGTGTGCCGAATTTGTATGAAGTCAAGATTTCAGCAGATGAGCTGTTTAACCACGATTATGTTGAGTTCTATGTAAGTGCAGATAACAGATATCGCAGTACATTAAGCGAACTTTACAAGGTGAGCGTTGATAAATTAAACAGCGTTGACGGTATCCGTACTAACATCAGCAACGGGGAAGAGGTAAGCGGTGTTGTATCCGTTACAGCGAATGACGGCGGAGATAACGCAAATTCTGAAATCTATATCGACGGAGAAAAATATACTGCCGAGCCGATGCTTGAAGACGGTGCTTACTTTACATTCCATGCAGACGGCAGAGATAGTTATTTCAAAAACTTTGTTACAACAACAGATAACGAAGAAATAGCACCGATCGGAAAGTGGCAGTATACAACACTTGACGGTCAGGCACTCCGTATTGATAACAGCTACTTTACATATAACGAGGAAAATAACTCATATGATGTAACACTTCGCATCTGGGCAGGTACATATGGTACAACTGTTGATGAATACCTGCTTCCGAATGCAAACAGGGAAGATTTTACAGTTACTCAGCTTGCTATGAGGCTTGCAAATGACAAGGTGTATTATCCTACAGTGATCGGACCTGACAATGATGAAACAAGTGCTAATACAAATTTAAGCACAGAATTTAGTGCAGTGCATAAGGTTGGTGACTCAGCAGGTCAATGCCCTTATATGGACGTGAGCTTTTCAATTCCTGCAACCGAGGTTAATGCCGTAGGTGCAGAGGTTGACACAACAACACTTTCAGACGGTGAACATACACTAAAGGTTACTAACGGTGTAAGCACGCAGGAAGTAACATTTATTGTTGATAATAATGCTCCGATAGTTGAACTTGGAGTTGAAGACGGTGCCGATCTTACAGGTAAAATTACTCTGGATCCACAGGTTACTGAAGAAAATACTTTAAGTGATGTAATTTTTACCCTTGACGGTGAAGAAATCGAAACTCCGTACGAAACAACAGCTTATAAGCTTGGCGAAGGTGAACATATCCTTGTTGCTTATGCAGAGGATATGGCAGGTAACTACACAACACAAGCGGTTACTTTTACAATCAGCGATGCATCTGTCACTGTAACAGATGCAGGTGCAACTGACATTACAGACAGCAGTGCTTCTCTCTATCTCACGGTAGACAACACTTCTTCCGATACACAGGCAACATTATATAAGGCTGAAAAGGTTGATACAGCCGATGTTACAACAAATACTACAAGCGGTATTCTTCCTTACATTCAGTACACAATAAATGTAGGCGAAGTTGCAAACGATGATGTTATCCTCGCAAGCTGGGACGGTACAGCATCAAACAGCGATGATACACACGCAAGCACAATGTATGTTCTCAACACAGCAAACGGCAAATGGGACAAAGTTGCCAAGGCTGATGAAAACGGTTCAATCACAGAAGCTTCATTCGTTGCAGAAAATCACGTTGCAGACGGAAAAGCTACTGTCATCGTTCAGTGCACGGCAAAATCTTCACTGCCTGACCTTGAAACAGAAACAGACGGTGTAGTTGATAACAATGCAGATTGGGACGGTAATTCTGCTCCCGAAGATTATGACTTCTGCTTTGCATGGGAAACAGATACTCAGTATTATGCAGAAGAATATCAGTATCACTTCCTCAATATGAACCAGTGGATAGTAGATAACGCAGAAGAAAAGAAAATTAAATATGTCATCCACACAGGCGATATCGTAGACGATTACGATATGATTTACGAGTGGGAAAATGCTGACGAAGCAATGAAGATTTTTGATGATGCAGGAATGCCGTACGGTGTACTCGGAGGTAACCACGATGTAGCGGCAGGTCTTGAAAAATATGATAACTATTATACTTACTTCAGCGAAGAACGCTTTGCCTCACAGGAAACATACGGCGGTTCATATAAAAACAACTTAGGTCACTATGATCTTATCAGCGAGAACGGACAGGACTTCATCATTGTTTATATGAGCTGGAACATCTATCAGGAAGAAATTGACTGGATGAATGATGTTCTTGCACAGTACAGCGACAGAAAAGCTATTCTTTGCTTCCACCCATACACAAACGTAAAACAAAGTAATGGCACTTTCCTTGATTACTTCGGTGAGCTTATTCAGCAGGAAGTAGTTGCGAAGAACGAAAACGTATTTGCCGTTCTTAACGGTCATTACCACGGTTCTTCATACGAAACAGTAATGCTTGACGATGACGGAGACGGCGTAAACGACAGAACTGTTTATCAGATCTGTACAGACTATCAGTCAGGTTTTGAGGGCGGTAGTGAGTACATCAAATTCCTCTACTTTGATTTGGATAACAACAAGATATATATGAACTCTTATTCACCGTACTTTGATGATTACAACTACTTTGACACAGACTCAGTAGACGTGCTCAATCAGGAAGGCGTATCTGCAACAGGTGTAGATAAGATGCTCTTGGATGTAGAGTTCAACGCAGATGAGCAGACTATTCTTGAAAATCAGTTCTCAGCTTATGTTTGTACAAACGAAGAGCTCGGCACAACAACAGTTGATAAAACTACAGGCAAGGCTGTACTTGATTTGACAGACCTTGAGGCTGAAACAGATTATGCATGGTATGCAGTTGTCACAAACGCAAACTCAGGATATGTAAAAACGGGTGTTTACGAGTTTGCCACAAAGGCTGAACCTCAGCTTTGCGGTGACGTTAATCTGGACGGTGTAATCACGGTTGCCGATGCTACTTTGATTCAGAAAATCGGTATCAATATGGTTGAAGCCGATGCAAAAGTCAGATTGCTGGCAGATGTAAACGAGGACAGCAGAGTATCGATTGTTGATGCTACATATATTCAGAAGTATCTTGTAGGCGATAACTACGATACAAAATCAGTCGGCAAGTTAATTTACTTCTGATTTCGGAAAAACATATAATACAAAAGCCTTTGTGACGTTGCTATGATGTCACAAAGGCTGTTTGTTGATTTTATAAAACACAGAACGAGGACTAAAACATAATGAAAAATAATAAAGCGTTATTAAAGCGTATGTTACAAGCTGTTATTCCGCTGATCGTTCTTGCCGTAATAATCTTCGGAAGCAGTCAGGTCAGTATAGAAAGCATAAAGCCCGATACGGATTCGAGTTATGCAAAAGCCGAAGTTACCGAAGTTTTAGAGGATTATTCAGGCGGACAACCGTTTGCAGGTCATCAGAAGGTCAAAGTGACGATCACAAGCGGAGAACATAAGGGCGAAAGCTGTGAATTGCAAAACTCGAATACATATCAGCGAGGCGCATACTGCGTTGAGGGCACAAAAATAATCGCTTTGCTTCAGTATGACACAGACGGCAACATCACCGGCTCGGTCTACAATTACGACAGAACAATGATGATATATGTTTTGATAGGCTTATTTGCATTGAGCCTGATACTTATCGGAGGCAAAAAAGGCGTTGCATCTTTGTATGCGCTTATCTTTACCTTTGTGTGCATAATCTGTATGTACATTCCGTTGCTGTATGTGGGAATGGACGGAATTATTGCGGCAATACTGACTGCGGTTGTCATACTTATTGCGTCAATTTATATCATCAACGGCTGGTCAACAAAAACTATCTGCGCCATTATCGGCACAACAGTGGGTGTAGTTATTTCAGGCTTGCTGTCTATGATAATCGGAGCAATGTCAAACCTTACAGGCTTCAATATGACGGATATAGAATCTATGATTTATATTGCGAATAATTCACAGCTTAGCATTTCAAATATTCTGTATGCTGGGGTTTTGATTTCTTCACTCGGTGCTGTTATGGACGTAAGTGTGTCTGTTGTAGCGGCAATGTATGAAATTCACGAAAAAGCTCCGAGATTAGGTTCAAAAGAGCTGTTCAAATCAGGTATGCATGTCGGACACGATATGATGGGAACAATGTCAAATACGCTCATTCTTGCGTACACAGGTTCGGCAACCGCAACACTGCTTACGATTTATTCATATGAAATGCCGTATCTGCAGATTATGGGCTACAATTCAATCATTATTGAAATCGTATCAGGACTTTGCGGTACAATAGGCGTTATTCTTACAGTACCGTTACAGGCATTTATTACAACAGCCGTCCTGAAATCAAAGCACTTAAAATTTTTTCGTATATAGTTAAAACCTTTCGGCAAGAGCATAACCCTTGTCGAAAGGTTTTTTGTTATATTATCTATTATACAAGCCGAAAAAGCTTTCTTGTGAATAAAAGCAGAAATGAGGTAACGATAAGGCAAAAAACATTAGGTACAGTGATATATAATTTCTTTGCCACGCTTGATGGCATACGCAATTTCATTTTTAACTGCTTCTCCGATATAGCCATCAATGTTTACAACATAAATTCCATCACTCATGTCAATTTTCTTGTAATGGGCGGCTGCGAGCTGTGCAAGTTCCTGTTCTGTTGGAGCAGTTGCATTTTTACAGTAAACACACTGCAAAATGTTATAACCTTTATGCGCTTCAAGATCATATGCAATTTCAATCATTTCTTTTTCAAACCGCATACTGCCGCAAATAGTATAAGTTTTCATTTCAGATTCTCCTTTGCTGTTAATAGAGGAAGTGAGCAAAACCATTCACGCACCGTTGAGGCGCACTTCATAGGGCGAAGCACTGCTTCATTTCTTCATGCGCCGAAAGTGCATGTGATTCAAAAAAGCACTCTTTTGTCTACCGGACAAAAGAGTGCTTTTCGTGGTGCGGGCGACAGGACTTGAACCTGCACATCGGTTGACACTAGAACCTAAATCTAGCGCGTCTGCCAATTCCGCCACGCCCGCATTTATCTAATTGAAAATTGAAAGTGGAAAATGGGAAATTATTTTTTGCTTGACTTCGATATTGAGGTCAGGATTTTCTCAATTTCAACACAATCCGATAATATGCTTTTTATTTCAATATCGCTTATATAATCTGTTGCGTTAAGTAATCTTAACCAATACTTTGATTCTGTAGCTTCTTTCAATGCGATGGAGATTTTGGAGATAAAATCCGCTTTGCTCTGTGCCTGCTGTGCTTCGGCAACATTCGCTCCTATGCTTGTGCCTGAACGCAAAAGCTGTTTTGACAGAACAAACTCATTCTTTTCATTACATAAAAATTTATAAAGCTTTACAATTCTAATTGCAAAATCAAAACTTTTCTTTTTAATAATGTTTTCCATAATCAATATCAATCGGAGCGAAGCGACCCTTCATTTCTCACTTTCCATTTTCAATTTTCCATTGAAACTGTAACGCTTCCGCCACGCTCGCATATGAAACTTGTCAGCCTGTATATTATATCGTTTTCAGATGAAAAAATCAAGTGGATTTGGCAAATTATTCTTATAATTATCTCGAAGTAGAAATATTGTTCCTGAAATTTAACTTTGATCAAAATGCTTTGGGTGATGCGTTCCCATTTTTCGGTCAACGGTGACCGTAACAGTTTTACCGATAATATTCATAATTTCACCGAAAAACAACGGGCAGTTTAATAACTGCCCGTCGGTACATAATCAAATTTCAAGAGTTTTGATTGAGTCGAACTCGTCCATAATTTCTTTTGAAGGTTTCTTTGTAAGAAGAGAAACAACAACATTCACGATGAGCGCAAAAGCAAATCCGAGAACGAGTGAATAGAGGTTTGTAGCCGCATAGAGCGTCTGACCGTTAACAAGCGGAATGTAGTCCCAAACGATAACAGTGAGAGCACCCGTAGCCATACCTGCAATGGCACCCGGAAGAGTTGAACGCTTCCAGAAGAGTGCAAGCAGAACAACAGGGCCGAATGCAGAACCAAAACCTGCCCAAGCATCGGAAACGAGATTCATAATGCTTGAATTCGGGTCAAGTGCGATCAAGAATCCGATTACAGAAACTGCAATAACTGCAACCTTACCAACCATAAGAGCCTTCTTTTCAGAAGCGTCTTTTTTGATAACGCCCTTGTACATATCCTCAGAAACAGCAGAAGCAGTAACAAGAAGCTGGCTGTCTGCGGTTGACATAATAGCGGCAAGAATACCGCAGAGGAATATACCGCCGATAAATACAAAAACAAAGTTGCCTGAGAACAACTGCTGAATCGAACGGATAAATACAGTTTCGCTGGCTGAACCTTCGAGTTCTGTTGTGAGGTAACCTCTTGCGATAAGACCGATAAGGCATGATGCAACAAGTGAAATTACAACCCAAATGATAGCAATTTTTCTTGATTTTTTCATTTCTGATTCATTTTTAACAGCCATAAATCTTATAAGAATATGAGGCATACCAAAGTAACCAAGACCCCATGCGAGGTTTGAAATGATTGAAACTGCAGAAACAGGTGTGCCATCGTCATTTCTCATAAAGTTAAGGAAGTTTGAAGGATTTTCAACACCTTTAGCTATAAGAGCGTCAGAGAAGCTTGTGTTGTAAGTAAGTGTTACATAGGCGAAAATCGGAACAGCCATAATTGCAACAAGCATAAGCATACCCTGAATGAGGTCGGTTGTACAAACAGCCTTGAAACCGCCCATAAATGTGTAAATAAGAATTACGAGAGCCGCAATGCAAAGTCCGATGATATAAACAGTGTTGAAGTTTTCTTCGTTGCCAAAGAGAGTTGCAAAGAGTTTTGCGCCTGAGCTGAAAGCAGAAGCAGTGTAAACCGTAAAGAAAATTGCGATGATGATCGCAGAAACGATTTTGATAACGCCCTTCTTGTCACGGTAACGGTTCTGGAAAAAGCTCGGGATAGTCAGAGAATTTCCTGCAACGATCGTGTATTTTCTGAGTCTTGAAGATACTATGTACCAGTTGAGAACTGTACCAATCAAAAGTCCAACTGCAATCCATACTTCACCTGTACCTGCAAGATAAACTGAACCCGGAAGTCCCATAAGGAGCCAACCGCTCATATCGGAAGCCTGCGCAGAAATAGCCGCAGTCCAACCGCCTAAATTTCTTCCGCCAAGGAAGTAGTCTTCGTTATTCTTGGTGCTTTTTGAGTAAACAAAGCCGATTACAATCATAATAATGAGATAAACCGCAAAGGCACTAAGAACAATAATGTTGTCTGTACTCATTTTTTCCTCCTGTGTTTAAAAATTTTGTAATACATACACCAATAATAGTAGCAAAAATATGTAAAAAAATCAAGTAAAACACGCAATTGATGTAATTTCTTGAAAAAAGTCTGTCAAAGTCGCTGTTTTGGTTGATTTAGGAGCGCAAAAGTAATATAATTATATGATAATGTAACTTATATTTCAGACTTTAAAATATTCAGAAACAGAGGGTTTTCATGGATTTTGTAAAAAGAACGTGGGCGGAGATATCGCTTGACGCTGTCACACATAATTTTAAAGAGATAAAAAGCAAAATATCAGGCAAATCAAAAATCTGCTGTGTAATCAAGGCTGACGGTTACGGCCACGGTGCAGTTGAGCTTGCACATATTTATCAGAAGCTCGGCGCAGATTTTTTTGCCGTTTCAAATATAGACGAAGGCATTGAAATTCGCAAATCGGGTTGCAGACTTCCAATCGTGATTTTGGGCTATACCCCCGTAAACGACGTGAATCGCCTTTATGACTACAATATTTCTCAGGCAGTGTTCTCGCTTGAATATGCAAAGGCTCTCTCAGCTGAGTGTGAGAAGAACGATTGTCAGTGCAAAATTCATATAAAAGTCGATACAGGTATGAGCAGAATCGGCTTTATGTGTCAGGAATTCCCGAGAGATAATTATTCTATAGAAGAAATATGCGAAGCCTGCAGTCTGCCTTCCCTCAAACTTGAGGGCTTGTTTACTCACTTTTGTGTGTCTGACGAAGCGCAAGAGGGCAGAGAGTTCACAAACAAGCAGTATGAAAATTTCAGATATGTTAAATCAGAACTTGAAAAATGCGGTCTTGATATCGAAATCGCTCACTGTTCAAACAGCGGTGCAATTGCAGATTATTCGGAAACTTACTGCGATATGGTTCGTGCAGGAATTATACTTTACGGTCTTTCGCCGTCAAAAAAGCTTGCAGGCAAGCTTGACCTGATTCCTGCAATGACACTCAAGACTTCAATAGCCTATGTCAAAAAGCTGAAGGCAGGAGCATCAATTTCCTACGGAAGAACATTCATTGCAGAAAAAGATATGAAAATAGCCACCGTTCCGATAGGCTATGCCGATGGATATATTCGCCAGAATGCAGAGAACGGATATATGCTCGTTAACGGAAAAAAAGCAAAAATCGTGGGCAGAATATGTATGGATCAGACGATGCTCGACGTGACCGATATAGAAGATGTGAACACAGGCGATGAGGTAATCGTTTTCGGTTCAGGCGAAAACGGCGCACCTACAGCCGATTCACTTGCAGAAAACACCGATACAATAAATTATGAGGTAGTATGTCTTGTCGGAAAACGAGTGCCGAGAATCTACTACAAGAACGGAATAATAACGGAAGTGATGTATAAACTATGAGATTACTTGTTATTGACGGAAACAGCATAGTAAACCGTGCATTTTACGGAATCAGACCGCTTACAACAAAAGACGGTCAGTTCACTAATGCGATTTACGGATTTCTTACGATGCTCCAGAAGATAAAGAACGAAGAAACTCCCGATGCCGTTGCAGTTGCCTTTGACCTTAAAGCACCTACATTCAGACACAAAGCCTATGCAGGCTACAAGGCAACACGAAAAGGTATGCCCGAAGAGCTTGCTTCACAGATGGCACCTTTAAAGGAGCTTTTGGGACTTTTGGGATATAAAATCGTGACCTGCGAAGGCTACGAAGCTGACGATATTCTCGGAACTTTTGCGTCAGCCTGTGAAAAAAGCGGTGACGAATGTGTTATTGCAACGGGAGATCGTGACAGCCTTCAGCTTGTGTCAGACAAAACAAGCGTGCACCTCTGCACAAACAAGCAGGATATCCTGTACACTCCTGAAAAAATTATGGAAGATTACGGTGTAACACCGCTTGAACTCATAGAAATAAAGGCAATTCAGGGTGACACATCTGATAATATCCCGGGCGTTGCAGGAATCGGACCGAAGGGTGCAGGTGAACTCATAAAGAAATATCACACTGTTGATTACATCTATGAGCACATCGACGAGCTCGACATAAAGGACGGTATGCGTAAAAAGCTCATTGCTTCAAAGGAAAATGCGCTCATCAGCCGAATGTTGGGTGAAATTTGCCGTACTGCACCTGTTGATACGGAAACAGCGAAGTACGTTGTCGAAATGAAGAACCCTGACGAGTGTGCAAGATATATGGCTAAGCTTGAACTATTTTCTTTAATAGAAAAATTCGGGCTTGCAGATGCTCCTGCACCTGTTGAAAAGAAAACTGAACTTAAAAATCTTGAAGTAGTTGAAGAAACAGAAGATAATATTCTCTTGGAGAAAATTAATTCTTCAAAAAAAGCATATATCAACTTTGAAATTTCTGATAAAGAATTAAAATCTTTTGCAGTGTTGTGCGAGGATAAAGTATATCTCAACAAAAGTGCAGAACTTTTTGAAAATATCTTAAAGAATGAAAAAATCGAGAAATACACACGCAATTGTAAGGCTTTGTTTGCATATGCCGACAGAAAAGGTTTTGAGGTAAAATCGCTTGTCTTTGACGTTGAACTTGCGGCATATCTGCTTGAACCGTCATCAAAGGATTATTCAGACGAAAACCTCTGCAAACTCAATGAAATCGAACTTCCCGTGACTGAAAACGAGGAACACAAAATCTACAGACCTCTTGCTGTTTATGACATTCTCTGCGAAAAAATTATGCGTGATATCAAGTCAAATGAACAGGAAAAGCTGTTGGCTGAGGTCGAAATTCCTCTTGCAGATGTTCTTGCAAAAATGGAAAATGTCGGTTTCGGCGTAGACCGACAGGGCATAGAGGACTACGGCAAAATGCTTTCTGCGCAGATAAAGAGCCTTGAAGAGTCAATTTACGAGAGTGCAGGAACAAAATTCAATATAAATTCACCGAAACAGCTTGGCAAGGTTCTTTTTGAGGATTTGAAATTGCCCTGCAAAAAGAAAACAAAGAGTGGTTACAGCACAAATGCAGAAGTTCTCGAGGGACTTCGCTATGAGCACCCTGTGGTTGAAATGGTGTTAAGCTACAGAACTCTTGCGAAGCTGAATTCAACTTATTGTGAGGGACTTTTAAAGGTAATCGCAGACGACGGAAGAATTCATTCAAGTTTCAATCAGACCGAAACACGAACAGGCAGAATCAGCTCAACAGAGCCGAATTTGCAGAATATTCCTGTCCGTACCGAGCTCGGCAGAGAGATGAGGAAGTTTTTCTGCGCAAAAGAGGGCTGGGTGCTTGTCGATGCCGATTATTCACAGATTGAACTTAGAGTTCTTGCGCATATCGCAAATGACAAGAATATGATTGAGGCTTTTAAAAATAACGATGATATCCACGCAATCACAGCTTCACAGGTGTTTAATCTTCCGCTTGATATGGTCACACCTGTAATGAGAAGTCGAGCAAAGGCGGTAAACTTCGGAATTGTCTACGGAATCGGAGCGTTTTCGCTTGCAAAGGACATCGGAGTAACCAACAAAGAGGCTTCGCAGTATATCAAAAACTATCTTGCACACTACAGCGGTGTTGATGAATATATGAAGAACGTAGTTGAAAAGGCAAAACTTGACGGCTATGTTGAAACTATGTTCGGCAGAAGAAGATATCTCCCCGAATTGACGTCAGGCAAGCATATGTTGAGAGCCTTTGGCGAAAGAGTTGCAAGAAATATGCCGATTCAGGGAACAGCCGCAGATATAATCAAAATCGCAATGGTAAAGGTAAACGAGAGAATCAAAAAAGAAGGCTTGCAGTCAAGGCTGATACTTCAGGTTCACGATGAACTGATAGTTGAAGCACCGCAGGACGAGAGTTTGAAAGTGGCAATGCTTTTGCAGGAAGAAATGGAAAATGCTGTTGCGCTTGCAGTGCCGCTTACAGCCGATGCGGCAGTAGGAAAGACGTGGTACGATGCAAAAGGATAAGAGATATGTGGCATTTGTCTGCACGGGAAACACTTGCCGAAGCCCGATGGCTGAGGGGATTTTCAATAAACTTGCAGAAGAAAAGGGCTTAAATATTACAGCGGAGAGCTTTGGCATTGCAACAGTAACGGGTATACCTGTATCGGAAAATTCCGTTACTGCCTGCAAAGAGTTGGGTGTTGATTTGTCGCAGAATAAATCAACATCAGTCGAGGATGTTGAGCTTGAAAAGTATGAAAGGCTCTATTGTATGTCACCGAGCCACGCAAGAGTCTTGTCGGAATGTTACTTTGTACCGCTTGGCGATATTGATATCCTCGGTGTAGGGGACCCTTACGGCGGAAGTCTTGAAGTGTACAGAATGTGCAGAGATGAAATTTATAATTCTGTAAAGGAAATAATTAAAAGCTATGAAGATAGAAAAGATGACTAAAGAACATCTTGAAGCAGTATATATAATAGAAACCGAATGTTTTTCGCATCCTTGGTCGAGAGAAAGCCTTGAAAGCGAAATTGAAAACGAAACATCATATTTTCTCACGGCAACCGAGAATAACGAAGTTGTCGGCTACATAGGAATGAGCATAGTAATTGACGAGGGTTATATTTTTAACGTAGCCGTAAGCAAAAACAGCCGAAAAAAGGGCGTTGCAACGGCTCTTATAAATGAGCTTGTGACGTACGGCAAGAAGAATAATTTTAGTTTTATAACCCTTGAGGTCAGAGAAAGTAATGAGCCTGCACGTTCGCTTTACTCAAAGTTCGGATTTATCAAAGTAGGCGAGCGTAAGGATTACTATACCGATCCAAAAGAAAATGCAATCCTGATGACGAAATACTTTTGATGAATTGTGAGGAAAATATGAACCTTAATAACGAAAGCCAAACATTGTTTATTCCGCTTTACGGAAAAGCGATGATGAGCAAAAATAATTTATTTCTTAAAGATACAAAAGCTGAAGAAATTATCGGAAGCATAGATTATGATTTTTCAAAACTCAGGCAGTCCAAATGGCTTTCGATGTATATGTCTGCAAGAGCGATGATAATTGACGAGATGTGCAATGATTATATCGTTAACCATTCGGAGGCAGTGATTGTACACCTCGGCTGCGGAATGGACTCGAGGACATTGAGGGTAAATCAGAGTTATAAGAAGTGGTACGATGTGGATTTTGGAAGTGTAATCAGTTTGAGAAGAAATTATTATTCTGAAAACGAAAAATACACTATGATAGGAAAATCCGTAACCGACCTGACGTGGATTGATGAAATAATTCCGACTTCTGAAGTTCTGATAATAGCAGAGGGTCTTACGATGTACCTGACGGAAGATGAGATAAAGAACATTGTCGAACGTCTCAGCAACAGATTCGGCAAAGTTAAAATCCTGTTTGATGCATATTCCAAAAAGGCGATAAAGGCTTCAAAGTATAAAAATCCCGTCAAACAGATGAATGCTTCAGTAAAATGGGGAATGGACGAACCCGAAGATTTTAAGAAACTCAGCAAAAATCTTGTACATATAGGAACATATTCGATTAAACACAGTGAAGAAAATCTCAAAGGTTTTACAAAATTCATTTTTGAAAAGATTTATTGCGGAAAGATATCCGAAAATTACTATAAAATATTTGAGTTTGATTTAGGTTAGTATAAGGGCTATTTATGTTTGTTAATAAACTAAAATATTTGTTGCCGATACGAAGCATAATTTTTATTGCGGTGTTCGTATCGGGAATAGATTCTTGTGATTTCGGCAATGCCTGAAATTTATGAAATGATGTGTAATTTATAAAGGAGTAGTTTATGAAAATACTTGCAATAGAATCCTCCTGCGACGAAACCGCAGCGGCAGTCGTAGAGGACGGACGAAATGTAATATCCTCAGTGGTGGCTTCACAGGTTGAGGAGCACAAATTATACGGTGGAGTAGTTCCCGAAATTGCTTCACGCCGTCACGCTGAGGCAATAGTACCTGTTGTCAGACAGGCGCTTGACGATGCGAATGTAACTCTTGAAGATATCGAAGCGATAGCCGTTACATATGCACCGGGGCTTATAGGTGCACTTTTGGTAGGTGTGAATTTTGCCAAAGGACTTTCGCTTTCAACAGGAATTCCGCTTGTGCCTACGCATCATCTGCGCTCGCATATAGCATCAAACTATATTTCCAATCAGGAATTAAAACCGCCTTTTCTCTGTCTTGTAGTGTCAGGCGGACACAGCCATATTGTAATGGTTGAGGACTATACAAAAATGAAGATAATCGGCAAAACCCGTGACGATGCCGCGGGCGAAGCCTTTGATAAGGCGGCAAGAACAATGGGAATGTCATACCCTGGCGGAATCGAACTTGACAAGTTAGCCGAAGAGGGCAACCATCTTGCATTTAAACTTCCACGCCCCGTTGTTCACGATGCACCTTATGATTTTAGCTTTTCGGGACTTAAAACAGCGGTTATCAATCTTATTCATAACGCATCTCAGAAGGGTGAAGAACTCAACAAAGCAGACGTATGTGCATCATTCAGATATGCAGTTGTAGATTGCCTTGTTACAAATTTCCTCAAAGCGGCTGAAGATTACAAGGTTGACAAACTCGTAATTGCAGGAGGTGTTTCTGCAAACAGACTTCTGCGTTCAACGCTTGAAAAGGAATGTAAAGAAAGAGGCTATAAGCTCTATATGCCTGAAAAATCTCTCTGCGGAGATAATGCGGCAATGGTAGGCTCACAGGGATATTACGAATACCTCAGCGGTAATGTTGCAGGCACAGACCTCAACGCATTCGCAACAATGAGCATTGAATGACTTATAGATTATTTTTGTGATTTCGCAAAAATTACAGACAAATAATTATTATATTCCGACAAAATCTTTGTTATAAATAAAAATTTAATTTTGTTGACAAAATTCGTCTTATAAAATATAATAAATTTGAGATAAAATATTTTTTGGAGGATATTATGGACGAGAACTTCAATAATCAGAACCAGTTTGGCAACGATAATCAGAACGGTCAGTACACATCACCGCAAGATTATACAAATCAGCACACACAGGATTATACAAATCAGTATGTTCAGACTCAGGGCTATACTCCGTATAATCCACAGAATAACTACCAGACTCAGAATTCATACAATCAGAATGATTATACAAATCAGAACCCATCTGCTCAGCAGTATGATTACAATAATCAGTATACTCAGCCACAGCAGTACAGTGACCCGTACTCAAGCCAGTACACTCAATACAATCCCGGCGAGAGTAAAGGTATGGCAATTGCATCAATGGTACTCGGTATTGTATCAGTATGTTTATGTTGCCTTTGGTACGTTTCAATTTTCACAGCAATAATCGGTCTTGTTCTGGGTATCGTTTCAATGAAGAAGAGCGAAGGCGGCAGAGGTATGGCGATTGCAGGTATCATTACTTCAATTGTTGCCATTGTAGCTATAGTATTTTTATTTATTTATGTATTTGTTATAGTCGGCACAGCTTCTACATCACTTTACGATTATTACGATTTTTATAACTATTATTAATCGCTGACTAATACGGGCGGACGTGTGTTCGCCCGTATTTTACTGTATAGGAAATTGATTATGCCCGGAGGAAGCTTTGAAAAGATATAAAACATATCAGAAAGTGCTTGTTGTAGTTCTGCCGTTGTTGTCAATACCGATTTTGTATTTTATAGCATTGTTCGTGTCAAAAAATATAACTCTGCCGATGTGCATTTTCTATAAATATACAGGTATGTATTGTGCAGGTTGCGGAGAAACAAGGGCGGTGAACGCTCTGCTTGAAGGAAATGTACTTTTAGCACTCAGGCAGAATGCGTTAATAATAATTGCACTGCTTGTTGCGATTATATTATATATAGAAACCATTCTGAAGGTTGTATTTGAAAAGAAATTCAAATCATTGATACTCAACTACAAGTTTATGTGGACATTTCTCGGATTTCTGTTCGTGTATTCAATTTTGAGGAATTTCATCCCTCAGATTGCGCCAATTTAAAAAACACTTGCTATTTCAGCAAAAATAGCTTACAATATTCTATACTATATATTAATGAAAAGGGTGTTAAAAATGGGAAACAATCCTGTTGTTACAATCGAAATGGAGAATTCAAAGGTAATCAAAGCAGAGCTTTATCCTGAAATTGCTCCCAATACAGTAAATAACTTCATCAGCCTTATAAACAAAGGCTATTACGACGGACTTACATTCCACAGAGTAATCTATGGTTTTATGATTCAGGGCGGATGTCCTGAGGGAACAGGCTGTGGCGGTCCGGGATATTCTATCAAGGGCGAATTTGCAATGAACGGTGTAAAAAATGACCTCAAGCATACAGCAGGAGTTCTTTCAATGGCACGTTCAATGATGCCTGACTCAGCAGGTTCACAGTTCTTTATTATGCATAAGAATGCTCCTCACCTTGACGGACAGTATGCGGCATTCGGTAAGGTAACAGAGGGTATGGACGTAGTTGATGAAATCGCAGAATGTGATACAGACTACGCTGACAAGCCCCTCGACGCACAGGTGATGAAGAAGGTTACAGTAGAAACATTCGGTGTTTCATATCCTGAACCTGAGAAGGCATAAAAATCACTATATAAATAGTATACGAAAGGATTGAAAACAATGAACGTATTGCTTGCAGGCGGTGCAGGTTATATCGGCACACACACTTGCGTAGAGCTTATCGAAGCAGGACACGATGTAGTAATCGCAGATAACTATTCAAACAGTTGTCCCGAAGCAGTTGCAAGGGTAGAAGAGATAACAGGCAGAAAAATTCCGCTTTACGAAGCAGATGTATGCGATAAAGAAGCAGTAGACAAGATATTTGCCGAGAACAAGATTGATGCGGTAATTCATTTTGCAGGACTCAAGGCAGTGGGCGAAAGCTGTGCAAAACCTGTTGAGTATTACAGAAATAACATCGACTCAACTCTCACACTGCTCGAAGCAATGAAGAAGTACGGAGTAAACAACTTCATTTTCAGTTCATCAGCAACAGTTTACGGCACACCAAAGACAGTTCCGCTTGTTGAAACGATGCCGACAGGCTCACCAACAAATCCGTACGGCTGGACAAAGCTTATGATGGAGCAGATTCTTTCAGATACAGCAAAGGCA
>JAXJYO010000072.1:0-27236 GCA_036306945.1 Ruminococcus sp.
GAATTGAGCTGATCAAAAACGTGCTTACAACTGCGCCTGAAAAGTAGGAAAGAATAATTATATGAGGTTTTGCAGGAGTTGCGTTGTAGTCAAAGTCGATTTTCTCCTGTTTGTCTGAAACCATAACGGAAAGTGAGTTGAGTGCAACAGTCACAACCGAAGTGCCGATGACACCGGCAATAAGCCACGAATTTACAAGAGCCTCAATATCAGCGTCAGATATAAGATTTTCTGCACCTGCAAGATATGAGTTTATGGCATCAACATAGTTGCTCTTCAAAAACAGAAGATAAAGCCCGAGAACAATTATCTGTGTCAGCATAGAAAGCACAATTGCCATTCTGTCTTTCATATACACTTTGATGTTTCGTGCAGTCATACCTTTGTATGAGTTGAAATTTCGTTTTAAACTATTCATATTAATCACCGAGCTTCTTTCCTGTAACTTTGAGAAATACGTCGTCCATATTTCCTTTTATAACTTCATAATCTTCAAAATCATATTTTTTGATAAGTTTTGTTGCTGTATTTGTGTCTTTGATTTTTATTTTGTAAGCGTCACCGACGTATTCATATTCAAGCTTTTCGCTTTCAAGCAGATTTTTAGCAATGTCGGATTTCTGAGTGTACCATACAAGTCTGTTGTGAGCAAAACTGCTTTTCAGATTGTGCGGAGTATCGTTTGCAGCGATCTCGCCTGAGTCAATGATAACAACATTGTCACAGTCAATGGTTTCTTCCATATAATGCGTGGTGAGAAACACGGTAAGACCTGTTTCTTTCCTGAGATTATGAATGATATCCCATACCTGAATCCTTGTTTTAGGGTCAAGACCTGTTGTAGGCTCGTCAAGAAAGAGAATTTTAGGATGATTGATGAGTGCTCTTGCTATGTCAACTCTTCTGCGTTGACCTCCGCTTAATTTGCCGTAGCGTCTGTTCATAATTTCGTCAAGGCTGAAGATTTCTTTTAGTTCATTTATTCTCTCAGTAGTTTCCTTTTTGCTGAATCCGTAAAATGATGCTCTGGAAACAAGATTTTCTTTAACAGTTAACTGCTTGTCGAGTACAGAACCCTGAAATACTATTCCGATAAGATCTTTGATTTTCGATTTTTGTTTATTAAGGTCATACCCTCCGATTTTTACAGAGCCTGAAGTTTTTTCAAGCACCGTGCACAGGATATTGATCGTAGTTGATTTTCCTGCACCGTTGATTCCGAGAAATGCAAAGAATGAGCCTTCTTCGACGCTGAAAGAAATGTTTTTTACAGCGTGAACGTCCTTGTAGTTTTTTACAAGATTATTTACTTCGATAATGTTTTTCATAAGTTTTCCTCCTGTTCTGACAAGAGCATAACACACCTTTTCAAAATAAAAAAGACATCTTGCACCAAGCTGTTTAAAGCTCGATGTAAGATGCCGATTTCTGAATGTGAAATGCAATTACTCTTCTTCGTCGTCATTGATTTTTTTAAGTGCTTCGTTGATATTATCAGCGAGTGAATAGTCGAGTTTGATTGTGAAAAACCATACGAACACATACACCGCAAGAATCATAACAAATACTGTAACAGCACCGGAAAAGGTTGTATACCACTTGAATATATAACCCATAATCATAATTAATGTTTCAATCACAGCAAAATGCAGAAGAGTTCTCACGAAAAATTGTTTTTTGGTAGGTTCTTTTTTGAAATGAAACAAAAGCGTCGGAACAGCACCTACAATACCCACAAGCATAACCATCCACGGATACCATGCAGGGTAGATAAGTTCACTGCTGAAACCACATTCAAACAGGGGTTCAATACTTGTAAAAAACATCACTCCGACCGTTATGATGAAGAAGTGCATACCTACAACTTTAATCCATTCTTTCATTACTATTCCTCACAATCCAAGACGTTTTTTAAGATCAGGCACATACTGACGTGAAATAACGGCAGTTTCACCGTTTAACAGCTTTGCTTCAAATCTGCCGTTGAGCGACGGTGATACCGAACGTATTTTGGCAATGTTCAGAATCATCGCCTTTGAACATCTGAAAAGCTTTGTGCCCTGAAGCAAAGCCTCAATCTCATACAGCTTCATCTTACATTCGTACACATTTTTCTGCATACATACAAAAGTTTTGTTGTCAACGGATTCTATGTAGTAGATATCCTTGATAGGAAGTCTGAAAACCTCGTTGTCCTTGTTGCCGAGGAGGATCGATTCGCCTTTTTTGAGCTTTTCAATTATTTTCAGAACTTCATCATTTATTTCGTGACATCTGATGACGATTTCTTCGTCCTCGGATTTGTCTATCTGTTTTATGGTGAATTTAAACATTCATCTGACCTCCGCAATTGGTATCTATATGATAGCACAAAAAATCGTTATATTAAAGTTTAAAAGACTAAGTTGCATTCAAGGTGAGGTGACTTGCATTATAATTCCTGATAAAAATAAAAGCCTGCGCATTTTTGTTGTGCAGGCTTGATTTTATAATTTTGTATGCAATCGTTACATTGCTTTTCTTACGAACAATACACCAAGAGTATTTGGTCCGCAGTGAGTTGTAACTGTGCATCCTGCGGTAGTTTCAAGGATTTCTTCAAAGTCAGGGCAAAGCTCCATAAGTTTTGCACGAACATTTTCAACGTCCTCTTTTGAACACTTTGTGTGGGTGATGAATACACGGTGCTTGTCAATGTCATCTCTGCCTGAAAGACGGTCAACAACATAGTTGAGCATAACCTTGCTGATGTTGCCACGATATTTTTTGCTCGGGCTCATTTTGCCGTCCTTGACTTCAATGCAAGGTTTTAATTTGAGAAGATTTGCGCCGAAAGCGGCAAGAGCAGAGCATCTTCCTCCTTTGTAAAGATAATCAATACTGTCAACAACAAAGCTTGCTTCAACTCGTGAAGTGATGTCATTGCATGACTCATAAATTTCCTTGGCTGAACAGCCCTTCATAGCCATTTCAGCACCGTGAAGCACAACAAGTCCCTGACCTGTAGAGAGATTTCTTGAGTCAACAATATAGACGCCGTCAAGTTCTTCTGCGGCAAGACGAGCGTTGCTGTGTGTGCACGAAAAATCACTGCTTATGTTGAAGTGAACGATTTCATACCCCTTGTCAAGCCAATACTTGAATGTTTCAAGGTAGTCACCGATGCTTGACGCACTCGTAGTTGGAAGCTTACCGTTCTTTTCAACAAATTCATATATATCCTCGGGGCAAGCATCAATTCCGTCTTTTTTTGTTTCATCATTAAAATTGACATAAAGAGGCTGAACGGTAATATCATATTTTTCAAGTATCTCTTTTGAAAGGTCGCAAGTGCTGTCAGAAATAATTTTAACTTTCATAATACAATCTCCAAACTGTTTAAAAAATCAAATAATTTTCACTGAATTATATTTATTATAGCATTATTAAAGCTGTTATTCAATAGAAAAATGCAAAATAAAAACAAAGTTGAATATATTGTAAAACTTTGTGACGTATGATAGAATATAGTCAAAAAGTTGGGGCGAGGCAGATAAAATGGATATAAACACAGACAGACCTGATATAAAGAACGTATATTTCAGCGGTGCTTTTTTTAATTGTGAAGATGACGAAAAATGCGGAATTGAACAGGCAGTCAACATAACCTTTGTGAGCAACGGAAGAAATTATTATATTCCGTCAATCTATACGTTTGATGAGGGAATAGTGGTTGACTTGCTGTATGAAATCGAACCCGATGAAATTATAAATTATTATGAAACAGTAGAAGCACTTCCAGAATCAGTCAGATTTATTGATATGGAGAGTCCTTTTAATATTGAATTTGATTTTGAAATATCACTCAATGGTAACGAGC
Source organism: Ruminococcus sp. (assembly GCA_036306945.1). Taxonomy (GTDB): domain Bacteria; phylum Bacillota; class Clostridia; order Oscillospirales; family Acutalibacteraceae; genus Ruminococcoides. The sequence continues at coordinate 3,860 of JAXJYO010000072.1, forward strand.
TTATTTCTGATTACTCATATACCGCATTGTCCTATAATCCGTTTGATGAACTCGAACCTGATGATACCGAACCTGCGATTGAGTATGTAAAAAGATACTCATTTGACACTGCAAAAGGCTGGGAGATACGAAGGTATGTCTTTGAATGGGGCATTAAACCCGAAGATGATATAAAAACTGTAGGTATATGTCTGAATTATGATAAAATAGCAAAACCGATATTTGAGTTTTCATCAAATGATAAAGAAATTGAGTTTGTAAATCCTGAAAACAAACAGAACTACACTTTCTGTGTAGTTGACAGTGTCAGAGAAACTTTGCCTAATCGTTTTTGCAAAAAACTCAATATGAAAAAGAATACAATTGCTGAGCAGGTATGGTGCAGAATTATACCTCAGCTTTCTGATGAGGATTATTATATTCAGCAGATAGACAGACCCGAGGATATTTTTGATTCCAACGGAAATACAGTAGGAGTATATTTTGATTTTGACAGCGAAAGATATTGCGAGGATGATATGATTAAAACTTTAGGGGTTACAAATAAAGAAAATCCATTGATAAAATGGGAAGTGTGCGTTTATCAGACGGAATATGAAGATTTTGAAACAGAGTTTAAATTGTGATTGGTTCAGCTCGGATATCCGAAACAGTAAAAAAGCGAGTGCAGATAGCATCATCTTTTAAAATTGTTCTGTGTCCGAGCATTTCCTATACAGTAAAAATAACAGCCCGCAGATTTGTTCTGTGGGCTGTTATTGTATACAAATAATTCTAAATCAGAAAAAAGAATATAATTCCTGCACCGACGCTTATGCACATTCCTGCAAACACATCTCTTACATAATGCACACCGGCAAAAACTCTTGAAAGCGCAATCAGTGTTGCAATTGAAAGTGCAATTATGCCTGAAAGCGAATTGATATACAAAATCGTCATTGCAATAATGAATGCACACGCAGTGTGACGGCTCGGCATACTTTGACCTAATGTGGTTTTGTTGAAAAGTGACGGAATGTTATATCGCTGATAGGGTCGCTTTTCGTTGATTATTTTTCGCAGAATCGTGACAGTCACAAAAACTCCGAATGGAACCAATATAACTTTAAAAATATCACTTCGTTTTGCAAAAAATACATATCCGATAAGCACGGGATATGCTATGAACAATACGATAGGAAGATATTTGTATATTATTTTTAGTGCCTGCCTGCAAAACTTATTTTTCTCAAAGAACTGCATAGTTCTTTCATAATTTTTTCTGTTAATTTTCTACATCTCCTGTTTAGGATTTGACTTCATTTTATCATACACCCTAAACTATTTCAATATTATATTTCTCAAACCAATAATCAAGTTCAATTATATAAGCCAAAATCTGAGGAGCTTTCATAAGCTGACCGTACCACGGGGTTGTGATTTTATCAGGATTTTCAATGATGCTTTCAATAGCTTTGCTGTCAAGCATTTCGGTTAAGATATTTTTCTTTTGAAGAATTAATTTTACTCTCTTTGCACACTCATTAAAATAAATGGGATTGTGTGTTTTTGGATACGGACTTTTCTTTCTCCAACAAATTTCTTTAGGCAGAATATCTTCAAAAGCTTTTCGCACGATTCCTTTTTCACGGTCGCCGTAAGCTTTCAACTCCCACGGCATATTGTATGCATATTCAACAAGTCTGTAGTCACAGAACGGTACTCTGACTTCAAGCCCGTTGTACATTGAACATCTGTCCTTGCGTTCAAGCAGACATTGCATAAACCAGTAAAAATTCAGATAAAACATCTCTCTCATACGGCTGTCTGTTTTGCTGTCGCTTTTGAGTTTAGGAGCGAGTTTTATGGTGTCAAGATATCTCTGACGAACATATTCTTCACCTTGCATTAAAATTCCGTCTTTGAGAATAAATCTCCGCACATCTTGACTTCTCGACCAAGGAAAACAATCCTCAAATAAAATATCTTTATTGTGATACCACGGATATCCCCCGAATAGTTCGTCAGCACACTCACCCGACAGTGCAACGGTATAGTCACGTTTTATTTCTTTACAAAACAGCAATAGTGAAGAGTCAACGTCAACATATCCCGGCAAATCTCTTGCATTAACGCTGTCATAAAGTGCATCTACAAGCAGACTGTTGTCAAGAATAATCTCTCTGTGCCTTGTATCGGCATCTTTAGCCATAAGTGAGATATATTCAAAATCTGCATTGGGCTGAAAGGCACTCTTTTTAAAATACTTTTCGTTGTCACGGTACTCAACGGAGTAAGTGTTGATTTTGCCCATTTTACGCTCTTTCTGATACTCAGAAGCGGTTTTTACAATGATACTGCTGTCAAGTCCTCCTGACAGGAAAAAGCACATCGGAACGTCACTCACAAGCTGTCGTCTGATAGCGTCAGTCAGCAGAAAACGAGTTTTTTCAATGGTTTGCTTTTCGTTGTCAGTATGCTCTTTGGCTTCAATTGAAAAGTACGTTTCTTTGCATAAATATCCGTTTTTGTAGGTTGCACACTCTCCCGGATTGAGCTCTTTTACACCCTTAAAAACACCGCACGATGGAGTTCTTGCTGGACCGAGAAAGAATATTTCATAAAGTCCCTGTTCATCGATTTCGGGTTTTACAACACCGCTTGCAAGCAGTGATTTGATTTCGGAAGCAAAAATCAGACCACCGTTGTATTCATAGTAAAATAGTGGTTTTACACCGATTTTATCTCTGCAAAGAAAGATGGATTTATCGGAAGAATTAAACACGGCAAAAGCAAAAATCCCGTTAAGCTTTTTCGGACATTCGCAACCGTATTTGATATAGGTTTTCAGAACCACCTCGGTGTCGCTGTGACCTCTGAAATGAAATCCGTCAGCCTTGAGTTCTTCCCTGAGGGAATCGGTGTTGTAAAGCTCGCCGTTGTAGACGATGACATAAGTTGTTCCTTCGTGACTCACTGCCATGGGTTGTTTTCCGTTTTCACGGTCGATTACCACAAGTCGCCTGTGAATGAGCGCAGTATTTTTGTTGATATAAATTCCGTTTTCATCAGGTCCACGTCTGTCAAGAGTTGCAGACATTCTGTTGAGCACCGTCATTCTTGTGCTCATATCAGCATCTCTTTCAATCCAGCCTGCTATACCGCACATAAAAATACCTCCGTTAATATCAATGTTGTTTGCATGACTTTAAAGAGTATAAAAAGCAAATTGCCACGCCGATTAGTGTAATACCTGAGATTATTGTTCCACCGAAGAAATCGGATTTTTCAACCACAGATGTGGAAAATACAGCAGTTTCACCCGGAAAAATCAAGGTTCCAAAATGGGTGAGCAAAGCAGTTATGACACCTTGAATAATTCTTGTGCAGAAAAAAGATAATTTATTTATTTTTAAATCTCCGAGTGCGGAAAAAATCTGAAAATGCACGCATAGTCCACCGAATCCAATTGCAAAAGCAACAGTCTCAACAGGAAAATTTTCAGAAAGCGTATTAACAGCCGAGCATACCTCAAGCAGACAGAAAACAAATGATTGTGTTGTTGTGTCAAGTTGAAGTGACTCGATGATTCCCGTAAAAGCAGAAAACAGCACCACAAAAGCACAGATATTGAGGATTCCCTTTGAACTTTCGTAAGCAGACTCAACAATTGCCGTGCTCAAAGGAAGTTCTTCGGAATATATTTCTTTATCAGAAATATATTCCGAATTTTTTCTGTTAAAAAGATTAATTGCTATTCCAATAATTATCACAGAAATAATCTGTGATGCCAAAATAATAAGCCCAATTGAGGCATTACCATACAGCGAAGCACCTACAAAATTCACAATAAATCCCGGCCCTGCACACACCGCAAACAAAGATGCTCTTTCAGCTTCCTTCTGACTCACGGTGTTGCTTTTGACAAGTGATGCAATTCCTTTTGCTCCGACAGGATAACCGCCTATCATACTGAGCAGGATAATCGGTGCAAAAGCTCCGCTTAGCCCGAAAAGCTTTTTCATAATAAATCCGAAAGGTCTGCCGATTTTATACGACAATCCGCTTTTTACTATAAAGGACGAAATCGCCATAAACGGAAACAGCGAAGGCACAAGCACACCAAAGCAAAGTTTTAATCCTTCGACAGTACCCTCGGAACAGTTCTGGGAAAACATCAGCAGAGCAACGCAAAGCAACATCACGACGAATGCCTTGAACACAGTCGCAGTTCTGTGAGCAGATGCATTAACATACATATCAATCACCAATAATATATATGACGATTTCTGCATAAATATAATTAAGAATTTATTACAGGAGAGATATCATTGCAGAAAAATAATCAAAACAACACTCCCATTGGAATTGATATGGGCGGAATGCCTGTCATAGAAATGCTCGGAAACAGAAGAATAACGCTTGAAGGCTCAACGGGTATCCTTTTGTATGAGAGTGAAAACATTAAAATAAATACACGAAAAATGGTCGTGTCCTTCTGCGGAAGGGGGCTATGTGTCAGATGCATATCGTCATCGTGCGTGGAGATTGAGGGATTTGTCACTAAGATAGAATTTCTGACCTGAGGTGATTGACTTATGATGGTAAGCGTAATCAGATTTTTGAGAGGTTATGTTGATTTTTGTGCAGAGGGAAAATTTCCGGAAAGATTTCTCAATATAAGCTCCAAAAACGGTGTAAGTCTGTGGAATGCACGACCTGTAAAAAACGGACTTGAAGGTTCGATGTACATAAGCGACTACCGAAAAATCAGACGTACAGCCAAAAAATCCAAAGTAAAGACAAAGATAACGGAAAAGCACGGATTACCGTTTTTTACAGCAAAATACAAAAACAGATTAGGACTTCCGATAGGAACAGCGTTGGGGATAATACTGTTGCTTGTGCTCTCAAATTTTATTTGGTCGGTAAAAATCACGGGGAATGAAAGTGTAAGCACAACAAAAATTGCAGAAATACTTTATGAAAGCGGAATCAGAACAGGCGGATATAAAAACAACCTTGATGTGCAAAAAATCTGCAGAGATGCAATGCTCGATATCGAGGAAATAGGCTGGATGAGTGTGAACCTGACAGGCAACATAGCGTCAGTCGAAATTAAGGAAAAAGCGAAAAAACCTGAGATCAACACAAATACAAATCCGAGCAATATCAAAGCCAAGTGCGACGGAGTGATAACAGACATAAAAACAACAAAGGGCACCACAAAAGTTCTTAAAGGAAGCGGAGTAGCAGAAGGTGATTTGCTTGTAAGCGGAATAACCGAAACGAAAATGAACACACTACAGTATGTGCACGCCGAAGCTGAGGTGTATGCAGATGTATATTCTGAAAAAGAATTAAGCCTCCCGAAAACATTTGATTATTATTCCATAGGAGAAAATAAAACAGAGCGGCTCAGGGCAACATTCCTGTGGACAGAGTTTCCGTGTTCACTTTCCTTCAGTTCTTATGAAAACAGCGTTTTTTCGGACAAAAGAGAAAACCTCACTTTTAATAATGAAATACTTCCCGCAGGTCTGAGGACAGAAACCGAAACCGAAGTAATCAAATCGGAAATCAGTCTTGATAAAAGTTCCTCGGAAAAAATATTAAAAAATCAGATGCTTCTTTATGAATTGTTTGAAAAGAGCGAGAGCAGAGTGGTCAGCAGGAAAACAAAACTAACAGAGGAAAAAAACGGATATTTTTATGAAATTGATTATATTTTCAATGAAAATATCGCAGAAAATGTCGATTTTAACGTGACAGAATAAGTTTATTATGGTAGAATATAACGGTAAACAGAATTATGCAAACATCAAAAACAGAAATGAAGAGGCTTTTATGAGATTTTTGTGTATAGGAGATGTTGTCGGAAGTATAGGCTGCAATTTCCTTCGCAGCAAGCTTCCTGCAATCAAAAAAGTTAAAGATATAGATTTTGTAATCTGTAACGGAGAAAATTCTGCCGACGGAAACGGTATAACGCCTGCTTCCGCAAAATTTCTTTTTGACAGCGGAGTAGATGCAATAACGCTTGGAAATCATACTTACAGAAGAAAAGAAGCTTATGAATTAATTGACGAAAATCCGTTTATTGCACGTCCTGCAAATTTTCCTGAAAAACTTGCCCCCGGAACGGGCATACTTAATATAGATACAGGCAGAAGAATAATCACCCTCATAAATGTTATGGGCAATATGTGTATGGACAACAACCTTGACTGTGCATTTGAAAGTGTTGACAGAATGCTTGAAAAAGCAGAGGGAAAGATAATAATAGTTGATTTCCATGCAGAAACTACCAGTGAAAAGCGTGCAATGGGGTATTATCTTGACGGAAAGGTGTCTGCAATTTTCGGAACACACACCCATGTTCAGACCTCGGACGCACAGGTGCTCCCAAACGGAACAGGCTATATAACAGATGTCGGAATGACAGGAACGATTCATTCGGTTTTAGGGGTGAAGAGTGAAATTATCATTGAAAAACTCAGAACAAAGCTTCCTGCAAGATTTGACCTTGCGAGCGGTGACTGCAAAATGGAGTGCATAATCTTTGATATAGATAATAACTCGGGAAAGTGCATAAATACAGAAGCTCTGAGAATAGAGTAGTCCACAAAACTGATAAATTAAGCCTTTGTATGATAATTTCTATTGCAAAATTTCTGTAAAGATTGTATAATGATTGTAACTGTGAAATAATATTTGTACATTAAAAAAGGATGTGCTTTAATGATTAACGGCGAGTTATTAAAAAAAGCGGTCATTTCAGGTGCAAACAATATATGTTTGCAGAAAAATCAGATAAATGACCTTAATATCTTTCCTGTACCTGACGGTGATACAGGTACAAATATGTCAATGACAATTATGGCCGCAGCCAAGGCTCTTGAAGAGTACGATGGTAACGATGCAGGTGAAGTAGCAGGCATTGTTGCGTCGGCAATGCTCAGAGGAGCAAGAGGAAATTCAGGTGTAATCACTTCTCTTATTTTCAGAGGTTTTGCACAGGGACTCAAGGGAATGGCTGAAGTTAACGGCAAAAATCTTGCAGCGGCACTCGGAATCGGTGTTGATGCTGCATATAAGGCTGTAATGAAGCCGACTGAGGGTACTATTCTTACAGTTGCAAGAATGGCATATGAGGCAGCTGTTGAATCTTCAAAGCAAGATACAGATGTTGTATCGGTATGGCAGACTATTTGTGACAAGGCAAATGACGCACTTGCAATCACACCTGAGCTTTTACCTGTTCTCAAAAAAGCAGGCGTAGTAGATGCAGGCGGCAAGGGTCTTTGCGTAATTTTTGAAGGTATGCTTTCCGTTATAAAAGACGGAGTAATGATAGAATATGACGACAGCTCAGAAGTAACAGTTGACACATTTGAAAGTGCCGCTGCTGAGTTTGACGATGACATCGAGTTTACTTACTGTACAGAGTTTATCGTTGGCAGAGATACAGAGGAAGAAACTGATCCACAGATTCTCCGTGAATATCTTGAAACTATCGGTGATTGCGTAGTTGTAGTAAGCGATGAAGAAATCATCAAGGTTCATGTTCATACAGAACAGCCGGGTATGGCTCTCACAAAGGGACTTGAGTTCGGTCAGCTTCTCACAACAAAAGTTGAGAATATGAAAGAACAGCATAAAAATGCTAAGAGCGCAAAGAAATCAAAGAAACCTGAAAAGGAAGTATTTGAACCGGCAGAGCCTGTAGAAGATATCGGATTTGTAGCAGTTGCAGCCGGTGAAGGACTCAAAGGTCTGTTCAAGGATTTGGGCTGCACAAACGTAGTGTCGGGCGGACAGAGTATGAACCCGAGCACTGATGATATCTATGAAGCAATTATGGCAACACCTGCAAAGAATGTAATCGTTCTTCCAAATAACAAGAACATCATTCTTGCGGCTGAGCAGACAATTCCTATGGTAAAAGACAGAAATGTTGTGATCGTTCCTACCCGTACAATTCCTCAGGGTATGACAGCAATGCTTAATTTTGATCCTGAAATTTCTGCTGAGAGCAATGCTCAGCTTATGATGGACGCTGTTCAGAGTGTCGGCACAGGTCTTGTAACATTTGCGGCTCGTAACAGCGAATTCGGCGGCAAGAAGATCAAAGAGGGCGATATCATCGCACTTGAAAACGGTAAGCTCACAATCACAGAGAAGAGCACAGTAAAAGCCGTTGTCAAGCTTGCAAAAGATATGGTAAATCGTGACACATCATTCATCACACTCATCTATGGTGAAGATGTTTCAGAGGAAGATGCAAACAAAGCGTATGAAGAACTTCGTGACAAGTTCGGCTCACGCACAGACATTTCACTCGTAAAGGGCGACCAGCCGGTTTACTACTTTATCCTCAGTGTAGAATAATCATAAAACACGGGGCATGATATCAGTCATGCCCCTTTAATTATAAATATAGGTAGAAAAATGGCTTCACTATATAAAATGCCTATCACAGGGCTGAGCGGAATAGGAACAAAGCGTGCAGAACTTTTCCATAAGCTCGGAATTGACAGCATAGGCAGTCTGTTGAATTTTTATCCCCGTACATATGATGATTGGAGCACCGTTGAGAAGATCGAAAATCTCCAGTTTGGGAGTGTGTGCTGTATCAGGGCAGTGCTCGGAACTCCTATAACCGACGCAAGAATCAGCGGAGGTCGCATTATTTCCAAGGGAATGGTCTATGATGATACAGGCTCAATTCAGATAGTATTTTTTAATAATAAATATATCAGTTCAATGCTCAAAGGCGGAAACGAATATTTCTTTTACGGAAGAATAACGATTGATTCCTTTGGTAAGCAAATGGTTGCACCTACTTTTTCGCCTGTAAGTGACGGAGTGAAAATTCAGCCTGTCTACAGACAAACATCGGGACTTGTCAGCAAGACGATTTCAAATGCTGTCAAGCAGGCACTTTCGCTTTTGCCAAAAAAAATCAACGATCCTATACCCGAACAGGTAAGAAGTATTTTTGGTTTATGTGATTTAAGACAGGCTCTCAATGATATTCACTTTCCTCAAAACAAAGAGAGACTTGAGATTGCAAGAAAAAGGCTTGTAACAGAAGAACTTGTTGTGCTTAATCTTGGAATGAGGGATTTAAGAAATCACAGCAGAGGTGTAAGCGGAGTAAAGATCAGACACAGCTATTCGCAGGAGTTTGAAACACATCTGCCTTTTACACTTACTAATGCTCAAAAGAGAGCTGTTAAAGATTGTATAAACGATATTCTTACAAAAAGCTCGCCGATGAACAGACTTGTTCAGGGTGATGTTGGTTCAGGTAAAACGGCTGTTGCGGCTTCGGTGTGCTATACAGTAATCAAAAATGGATTTCAGGCGGCTTTTATGGCACCTACGGAAATCCTTGCACGACAGCATTTTAAGACGTTTTCCAAAGTTCTTGAGGATACTGATATAAAAGTGGCACTTCTTACAGGTGCACTCAAAGAGTCTGAAAAGAAAAAGGTAAGACAACAGCTTGCAGATGGTGAAATCGACCTTGTGATTGGCACACACGCACTGATAACCGATAAGACAGAATTTAAAAATCTCGGTTTAGCCGTAACAGATGAACAGCATCGTTTCGGAGTTGCACAAAGGGCAAAACTTTTGGGCAAGGGGGAGAATCCTCATTTGCTCGTAATGAGTGCAACACCGATACCGAGAACTCTCGGACTTATAATTTTCGGCGACCTTGATATTTCGATAATAGATGAGCTTCCTCCGTCGAGAAAGCCTGTCAGGACAACACTCGTAAGCGCAGTTCAGCGCAGAAGAATATATGATTTTATCCGAAGCGAGATCAGAGAAGGCAGACAGGCGTACATAGTTTGTCCGCTTGTTGAAGAGGGAGAGCTTGATGATGTAGCTTCGGCTGAAGAATATGCCGCAGAACTTATGCTCAAGGAGTTTTCGGATATCCCCGTAGGTCTTGTTCACGGAAAAATGAAGTCCGATGAAAAAGACGAAGTAATGCGAAAATTCGTGTCTGGAGAATACTCGCTTCTTGTTGCAACAACTGTAATTGAAGTAGGTGTAGATGTTCCGAATGCATCGGTCATTGTGATTGAAAATGCAGAGAGATTCGGACTTTCACAGCTTCATCAGCTCAGAGGCAGAGTCGGCAGGGGAGAATCTCAGTCATATTGTATACTCGTGAGCGACAAAGGAAGTCAGAACACAAGAGCAAGACTTGAGGTTATGTGTTCAACAAATGACGGCTTCAAAATAGCTGATGAGGATCTCAGAATGAGAGGTCCGGGTGACTTTTTCGGAGAGCGTCAACATGGCTTGCCTCAGATGTCAATTGCAGATTTTGCCGACACAAAAAGCCTTGAACTTTCGCAGAAAATAGCGGATTACATTATGTTCACATACAAGGATATTCGCTGTGATGAATTAAGATATCTCAGAGCAGAAATGGAACGCCTTTTTGAAAAGGGCGGACAGAATTCGTTGAATTAATATCAATTTACAAACATATATTATAGGGACAATCCTTTTGATTGTCCGAAAATTAAAAGTATAAATTTAAAGAGGAGTTAATCGGATAATGAAAATTAAAGCCTTGAAAGTATTATCTTTGATTTTTGCCCTGTGCATAGTATTGTCATCGTCAATCGTGACAACAGGTGCAATATCATATTCAAATGATGTCAAAACACAGTCAGAGTCAATACTGCTTGTCAATATGGATTCAGGACAGACAGTATTTGAAAAAGATGCGGATTCAAAGCGTTATCCTGCATCAACAACGAAAATTATGACATACATAATCGTAGTTGAGAATATAGAGGACCTCGACAATACAAGAGTTCCTATTAAAGAAGAAGTCCTTGCACAGCTTGAGGGCACAGGAAGTTCACTTGCAAATCTTGAGGATCACATCGGAGAAACAATGAGCGTTATTGATCTGCTCTACAGTATGATGGTTCCGTCAGGCAACGATGCTTCGGTAGTCCTTGCCGATTATGTGGGTGGGGGAAATATCGACAGCTTTGTTGATATGATGAACAAAAAGGCAGAAGAGCTCGGCTGTGAGAATACACATTTTGAAAATCCCGAGGGACTTCACGATGAAAATCACTACACAACAGCAAGAGATATGTATAAGATAGCTACATATGCGCTCACACTTCCTAAGTTTTCCGAAATCACAAACACAACAACATACTATTGTGAAGGCGATGAAGTTCCGCTTATCACCACAAATCTTCTCATCGACCAGAACCGTGGCGGAGAATATTATTATATGTATGCCAAAGGCATAAAAACAGGTACGACCGATCAGGCGGGCAGATGTCTTGTAACGACAGCAACAGCCGACGGTTATTCCTATATGGCGGTGCTTCTCCATTCACCATACACAGAGGGCGTGACCGAGGATTACGGCACAATGACAGATGCGGCAGATCTGTTCAGATGGGCACTTACAAGCCTTGAACTCAAAACAGTAGCAACTTCTGAAACTCCTGTTTGCAGAACAAAAGTAAATCTTGCATGGGGCAAAGATTCTGTCTTGCTGGTACCTGAGAAAAATCTCAGTGCCATAGTGCCGAAAGATTTAACAGATGAAAATATTGTAACTGAAACAGAAGTGCCTGAAAGTGTGGATGCTCCGCTTGATACAGATACAGCCGTAGGAACAGCTACAATTTATTATAAGGACAGCAAAACAGGTGAGAAGCAGGAGATTGCAAAGGTAAACCTTGTTCCGAGTGAAAAAATTGAGATGAGTGGATTTTTGTATGTTCTCAATGTAATCACAACAGTGCTTCAGTCATACTGGTTCCTTGTAATCATCGGAATTATAATTTTCATACTTATCTGTTATTTTATAATGTCAAAAATCAACAGAAAACGCAGTGAAAAGAACAGAAAGGTAAGACGTTACCGCAACTTATAAGATACAATAATGCGAGGTGCCATTGATTGACACCTCGTATTTTTTACTGTATAGAAAATTGCTCTGTTATACTCGGGCACAGAACAATTTTAAAAGATGATGCTATCTGCACGAACTGCGTGCGAGGCACTCGCTTTAATAGTGAATTCAACATCACGCTGATGTAATAATTTTGTAAATAATTCTTTACTTGAAATTTAGCTGTAGTGTGTTATAATTATTTTAGAGAAAAATAAAAGAGGTGCAAAGCAAATGAAATGTCCGTATTGCAGTTATGAAGAAAGCAAAGTAATCGACTCACGTTCAGCTGATGACGGCGAGAGAATCCGCAGAAGAAGAGAGTGCCTTAAATGCGGAAAACGTTTCACCACACACGAAGTTATCGAAACGGTTCCGATAATTGTTGTAAAGCGTGACAAATCAAGAGAAGTGTTCGACAGAAACAAGCTTACGGCAGGAATTCTCCGTGCTTGTGAGAAAAGACCTGTGTCAATCGAACAAATCGAAAAAATGGTCGATGCAATCGAAGCCAAGCTTCAAAGCAGTCTTGACAGAGAGATAACATCAATGCAGATCGGTGAACTTGCAATGGAACAGATCAAAGAGGCAGATGAAGTATCATACGTTCGCTTTGCATCGGTATACCGTCAGTTCAAGGACATAAACACCTTTATGGAGGAGCTCAACAAACTCCTTACAGAGAAAAAATAATATTTTGATTCTTAATTTATAAGATTGACCGGAGACAATTCGTAAAGAAGATGTCTCCGTTTTTTGATATGTTATAATAAATTGCTTTAAAAAATGAGATAGATTGCTAAAAATCAACTAAGGAATTGCAAAAACTTGATAAAAAATTGTTAAATCATACCATTGTTTTTAACGCGATAAAGTGGTAAAATATAAAATACCTTTATGGGACAAGAAATAAGGAGGATCAAGCAATGAACAGTAAGAAATTCAAAAAGTACACAGCGCTGCTTATTACGGTAATGCTCGTACTGAGTACCTGTATTACAGGCGTTAGTGTATCTGCGGAGGAGATAGAGGAAACCACCTATCAGCTCGGCACAACTCAGGCATATACTCAGCCTGAAACATCAACAGCATCAACAATGGTGGCTTCTGAAACAACGGAAGTAACTCAGGCTGAGCCATCAGAAGAAGTAAAGTCTGTGAATACTCCTCAGTTATACAGTGGCTCAATAGAGCCGGCTGAGCAGTTAATCGAATCAGACGATATTACAGTATACTTCTATAACAGTTTTTTTATTACTGAAACAGATGACGATGGATACACTTATCAATATTATTCTAATTGGGATAACGTTTATGTGTACTATTGGAGCGATGACAACGACTCAATGGTAGAGTGGCCGGGTGTAGCGATGGACTACTACTATTATGATGATACTGATTATTATGCAAACTACAGTACCGAAAGAGTAGCAACTATTCCGTCAGATGCACAGTATATCATTTTTAATGACAATGCTTCAAATCAGACAGAAACACTCTCTGTTCCGGAAAGCGGAAAGCTGTACAAAAACGGCGAATGGGTAGATATGTCAAAAGAAATAGTTTTCAGCGACCGTACAACCTCATGGGGAGATTGGGGATCTGAAAATTCAGGCGTATATGCATATTACTGGAGCGACGAAGACGATTCAATGGTTCAGTGGCCGGGTGTAGAGCTTAAGACATACAATGAAACAACTTCCTACTGTGGTGACCATTTGCTCTCAACAGATGTGCCGTTGGATGCAAAGTATGTTATTTTCCATAATAACAAGGGAGCAAAAACAACAACACTTACAATTCCGGATAATTATTTTTCAAAAGTATTTTCAACCTCAAGCAATCAATGGATAACAGCAGAGAATTCTTGTTGGGAAACAGGTGAATACAACCTCGGTGTTGTAGTAGGTGATGAAGAGCTTTGCGGTACTGATTGGGAATATAATCTGTACGACTCTTATGAAAATGTAATGGATATTGCTGATTATAGTTATTATGATAATTATACTTATACTAAGACTTACAAGGATGTACAGCCTGCAAATAATATCCAGTTTAAAATTGCTAACATATCTCTTACTCACGGACATGAATATCAGGGTAAAGCAGATTTTGATGTAGAGTGGTTCGGTGACGAAAACGGAAACGATATTACCTTTAATGTAACAAAAACTTGTGATGTTACAATCGCTTTTAAGTATGGTTATTCAGATACCAATGGCGATTATGTAGGAACTATAACAGTAACCGGTGACGGTGTTGTGATGTCAACCGATACAAAGGACGATGTTTTCAAATACAGAGTTCTTGATGACGGAACTGCAGCACTTGTAGCTTATACCAAAACAGGATATGACTATTCTTCTTACTATTATAACGATGGTGAAAAAGTATCGGTAACTATTCCTACAGAGATTGACGGCTATAAGGTAACTGCACTTGACGGTACTTTTGCGTATAATAAATGGATAGAAATATCTGAAATACCTGAAACAATCACAAGCATTGGTAATTGTACATTTATGACAAACTTCGATGATTATTATGAAGTAGAAATTGAAATAGGTAAGAACATAAAAAATGTAGGCGATTATGCTTATTATATTTTTAATTCTGAAAAGAGTTATTATGGAGATCATGTTGTCACTGTTTTGAATAGTGAAACAACTTTAGGTGAACTTTCAATTCCTTGGTATTCAACAATATATGGTTACTCAGACTCTACAGCTGAAACTTATGCAAACGACCATGAGTGTACTTTTATAACATTTAGTGATGGTGAAGTCATCGGTGATATTGAGCTTAAACTTAAAAATGGCTCAAACGGTGTTATTTCAGGAGAAACAGTACTTGAAGCAGGTACATATAATTTCAAGATTAAATTAGGTGAAAAAGAATACGGCGGAGCATATGAAATCAATGACTCATTATGCAGTTTACCGTACAGTTCTAATTGGAAAAAGTCAAGTACGCTTAATGCAACAGGCGGAAAGTACGTTTTTGAATTTGATACCGTAAACAATAAACTTAGTGTATTTTATGATGCGCCTGTAGAAGAAGTAAAGATTATTGGCAATAACGAATATACACTCGAAAAATCTGCTACTGATGCAAATATCTTCAAAGGTGTATTGACTTTAGGAACAAATTATAGTTTCAGTTTTAAAGTCAGTGTTGACGGAGTAGAATACGGATGTGGTTCATACTTCTATGAATCTATGAGCAATGTTGTTTATTCAAGTGCTTGGAGCAGTTCAACTACATTGAAAACATCATATTTTTACAGTCGTTATTCATTTGTTTTTGATACATGCAAAAACAGATTGACTGTTTCACCTGTAAGAAACGCATCATCTGTAAGCATTGCAGGCGACATCGAACTTTCTCTCACACAGTCTTCTACAGATACAAACGTTTATTCAGGAACAGTAGATTTAGAAGCAGGAGAATATAAGTTTAATGTAACAGCCGGTGATTATACATATTGCTTCGGATATACATTTAAAGACTATATCAAAAATGTACAGTACAACTCAAACTGGACTTCAGATACTACATTTATCGCAACAGGCGGAACATATAGCTTTACATATGATGTAACAACAAATATGCTTGCGGTAGCACCTGTAAAATAATATTTATTTAATAAACTCAAAATGGCTAATCTCAAATCAACCTGAGATTAGCCATTTTAATTTTGTTTTATTAAGGGAGATATCGTATTGGAACGTAATTACTTTACTTCACAATTATTGATTGCAAAATCCAACAGAATGTTTATCAATTCATTTCTTGAACGGTTTGTTTCTTTTGCAAGGTTGTCAAGTGAATTAACTATTTCGTCCTTTATTCTGATAGAAAACGTTTTATATCCGTCTTCTCCTTTAAGCGACTTTTTTTTAATTACTAATTTATCGTTCATAGTGTACCTCAAATATGTTATTATAACTAAAATTATAACTTGACAAAAGTAAAAATATATGTTATAGTTGATAACATAAAATATAACATAAAAATGAGGTACTTTTATGAAATCAAAAAAGTTAGTTTCTATTGTGGCAGTTATGGCAATTATTGCGATTATGATGACGGTATTTTGCTCTTGCGGTGATAGTCAAAGTAAATTAGTCGGCACATGGTATCGTGTTTCAGGTAAAACTACTGTTGATACGGTTACTCTTTATTCTGACGGAACCTGTTCTGTTGACAATGAAAGCGGAACATGGACTGTTGTTGATAACACTTTAAAAATATTGGGTTCATACGGAGGAAAGTTCTGGGACGAGGATAGCTTAGTAGGGGAATATGAGGTTTCAAATGATACTCTTACTATCTATAATGCCACGATTGATCAGGTCAATACCACTGAAAGTATTGTATTATCGAAAAGTCCTGAAAAAAGTAATGATACCTCTAAATTGTATTATTTAGAACAAGGCGGAGTTATCGGTATTATGGGATTTGAAAATGAAAGTTGCAGTTCAGATATTGAAACATTGCTGTTACCAGATGACTATGAATTAGAGTATATTGAAATTTCGGGTGACGAAGTAGTTATCCCTGAAGAAATAAATCAAACTCAAGTTATGGCTATCGACGGTGGAGCCTTCAAAAATTGTACGTCTATTAAGTCCATAACTATTCCGGTTACTGTAACTGTAATTGAACCGGGTGCTTTTGATGGTTGCAGTGACAGTTTGGTAATTTACGGTCAGAGCGGGTCCTCTGCTGAAACTTTTGCTAATGAAGAGGATATACAGTTTATAGCAATAGAAGAATAATATATTATAATGAAAAAAGCTGTCTTATTGTGAAATGTATCACATTATAAGACAGCTTTTAGTGTTATAAAATAATTAATGACAGTGACAATCGTCACATTCGGGAATTGCACCTACGAATGGTTCAGGGTCAATTCCTTTTCTTGTGTAATAATCAGAAATAGCAGCTTTGATAGCCTGTTCAGCAAGCACAGAGCAATGCACCTTTACTGGCGGAAGTCCGTCGAGAGCTTCCATAACAGCCTTATTTGTAAGCTTGAGCGCATCGTTGATTGACTTGCCCTTGATCATTTCTGTAGCCATACTGCTTGTTGCAATAGCCGCACCGCAGCCAAAAGTCTTGAACTTGACCTCAGTGATGATGTCGTTCTCAACTTTGATGTACATTTTCATAATGTCGCCGCATTTTGAGTTACCAACCTCGCCGATGCCGTCAGCGTTTTCAATTTCACCGACGTTGCGTGGGTTAGCAAAATGGTCCATAACTTTTTCAGAATATGCCATAATATCTTAAACCTCCTGTAATTTTACAAAATCTATTATTTCTGCTCTGCTTCCTCTTTTTTGATTTTTTCCCAAAGAGGGGACATAGCTCTTAAATAGTCAACAATCTGAGGAACTTTTTCAAGAATATAGTCAATATCTTCCTCTGTGTTTTCATCAGAGAATGAAAGTCGCATACTTCCGTGGGCGATTTCGTGAGGAAGTCCGATAGAAAGAAGAACATGGCTCGGGTCAAGACTTCCCGATGTGCAGGCAGAGCCCGAAGAAGCGGCAATGCCGTTCATATCAAGTCTGAGAAGAAGGCTTTCGCCCTCAATGCCTTCAAAGCACATATTAACATTACCCGGCAGACGTTTTTCTCTGTCACCGTTGAGTCTTGAACGCTCAATCTTTAAAAGACCGTCAATAAGTCTGTCACGCATTTTTGTGAGTTTAACTTTTCTGGCTTCCATAGTGTCAACGGCATGCTGTAATGCAGCATCAAGACCTACAACGCCTGCAACGTTTTCAGTACCTGCACGTTTGTTTCTCTCCTGAGCACCGCCGTCGATAAGATTTTCAATCTTAACTCCTCTTCTCACATAGAGCAGACCGCAGCCCTTAGGGCCGTGAATCTTGTGAGCAGTCATTGAAAGCAAGTCGATGTTCTGTTCAACAACGTCGATGTTTACATAACCTGCAGCCTGTACAGCATCAGTGTGGAAAATAACACCGTGCTTTTTGCAGATTGCACCGATTTCGGGAATCGGCTGAATAGTACCGATTTCGTTGTTGGCATACATAATAGAAACAATTGCAGTATCCTCACGGATAGCATTTTCAACGTCCTCAGGATGAACGATGCCGTTCTCATACACGTCAAGGTAAGTTACCTCAAAACCTTCTTTTTCAAGAGATTGACAAGTGTGAAGAATTGCGTGATGTTCAAACTTTGAAGTGATGATGTGCTTTTTGCCCTTTGATTTGAGAGCATGGCAAACACCCTTTAAAGCCCAGTTATCGGACTCACTTCCGCCTGAGGTAAAGAATATTTCACTCGGGAACTTTGCACCGAGATTTTTAGCAATGTTTTCTCTTGATTTTTCAAGAGCTTCCTTTGCAATTGAGCCTGTTCTGTAAAGGCTTGACGGATTACCGTAAACCTCAGTGAGATAAGGCATCATTTTCTCAAGAACAACAGGAGAAATCGCTGTTGTAGCCGAGTTGTCGGCATAGATGTTTCTCATATATTTCACCTTCGTATAAAATTATGCGTATTTTTGAGCTTCGGCAACAGCAAGACGGTCGCACCTTTCGTTTTCGGGGTGACCGGCATGTCCCTTGACCCATATAACTTCAACCTGATGAATGTCGCATAGGTTGAGGAGCTTGTCCCATAATTCGGGATTCAAAGCAGGCTCCTTTTTGTTGCGCATCCAGTTGTTTGCCTTCCACTTCTTAGCCCAGCCCAGCTTCAAAGCGTTGCAAACATACTGAGAATCGCTGTACAGGGTAACCTGACACGGTTCTTTCAGCACTGCAAGAGCGTTGATAACGGCAGAAAGCTCCATTCTGTTGTTGGTAGTGTTAGCTTCACCGCCCGAAAGTTCCTTTTCGTGGCCGTTATATCTCAGCACTGCACCCCAGCCTCCCGGTCCGGGATTTCCGCTGCAAGCGCCGTCAGTAAAAATTTCAACCTGTTTCAAGCTTATTCTCCTTAAAAATTTTACTCATAATATTATAATACTCTCAAACGACAATTGCAACCATTATTTAGTTATTATTTTAACAATTTCAGCACATAATATTTATGTCGGAATGATTTTTAAAGATATTTTTTAAAATTCTGCATAGAACTGGGAATATTTAAAAATAATAGTCGTTTAATTCTTTTACCGCCT
Organism: Ruminococcus sp.; assembly: GCA_036306945.1. GTDB lineage: Bacteria > Bacillota > Clostridia > Oscillospirales > Acutalibacteraceae > Ruminococcoides. The sequence continues at coordinate 22,960 of JAXJYO010000072.1, forward strand.
TGACACACGGGTGTTATCTGGGGTAAAATAATATGAATATATGCTTGGGTTAGTATATCCTGAGTTGATTTTGGGAATAAAATCCGTAGTAAGAATTCGGATTTAATAATACAGAAGAGTAATGCTGTTCTGAATACGATCGTTAAATATTCAGTCTTTGACAGGAGCAGTTTACTCACTTCAAAAATCAGATTTAACGAAAGTCTGGAAAATTAATAGAAACACGGAGGTAAATTTGTGAGTACGGAAAACAGAAAAGATAATAACAAGTTCAAGCAAAACAGGTACTCAAAGGGAAGTAAGAACAACTCTAAGTATAATGCAAAGGGTTCATACGAGCAGAAAGGCAGAAACGGTTCGGGAAATTTCCAGAAAGGAAAAAAGAATAATAAGAAAAAGCCTTATACAAGAAATTATACACGCAAACCTGTAGTTGAAAAGCCATCGGTAAAAATTGCGTTTCTCGGCGGACTTAATGAAATCGGCAAGAACATCACTCTTATTGAGTGTGAAAACGATATCATCATTGTTGATTGCGGTATGGCTTTTCCTGATGGTGATATGCTCGGCGTAGACCTTGTAATACCTGATTTTTCATACATTGAACAGAACTATGAAAGAGTAAAGGGCATAATCCTCACCCACGGTCACGAGGACCACATCGGAGGCTTGCCGTTCCTTCTTTCAAAAGTAAATGTTCCTATATACGGAACCCCGCTTACACTCGGACTTGTGGGCAACAAGCTCAGAGAGCACAGTCTTTTCAATAAAGCTCAGCTCAATGTTGTAAACGCAGGTGACAGCATAAAGCTCGGCTGTATGGACATCAAATTCATTCACGTTAACCACTCAATTCCTGACGCAGTTGCATTTGCTATACACACACCGGCAGGAACTATCGTTCACACAGGCGACTTCAAAATAGACTGTACACCGATAATGGGCGGAATGATCGACCTTTCAAGCATTGCAAGAGAGGGTGATGCAGGTGTACTTGCACTCCTTGCAGAGAGTACAAATGCTAATCGTGCGGGTTATACGCCTACAGAAAGAATGGTTTCCGACAGTCTTGATAATCTTTTTAAGAGTGCGGAAAATTACAGAATTATCATTGCAACTTTTGCTTCAAATGTAAACAGAGTACAGCAGATCATCAACTGTGCCGAGAAATATGGCAGAAAGGTCGCATTCTCTGGCAGAAGTATGGTAAACTATATGGACGTAGCCCAGAAACTCGGCTATCTTACAATACCTGAGAATATTCTCATTGACCTTGATATGCTTGACAAATATATGCCACAGCAGGTCGTTTTGGTAACAACAGGCAGTCAGGGCGAACCTATGAGCGCACTCTCAAGAATGGCTTATTCAGATCACCGCAAGGTAATGGTAGGCGAGGGTGACTTCATCATTATTTCGGCAAATCCTATCCCGGGCAATGAAAAGACAGTCGGAAATGTAGTTGACGAGCTTCTCAAAAAGGGCTGTAAGGTGATTTACGAGTCGATGTATGACGTTCACGTTTCAGGACACGCCTGTCAGGAAGAACTCAAAATTATGCACAGTCTTGTAAAACCTAAATACTTTATACCTGTGCACGGTGAGCAGAAACACCTTAGAAAGCACGCAGACCTCGCCGAATATCTCGGAATGGAGAGAAAGAATATCTTCATCGGTGACGTCGGCAGTGTTGTAGAACTCAACGAAAACTATATGAAGGAGCTTGCTCCTGTACAGGCAGGCAAAGTCTTCGTTGACGGACTCGGAGTAGGCGATGTAGGAAGCATCGTACTTCGTGACCGTAAGCACCTCGGACAGGACGGACTTATAATAATAGTAGCATCACTTGATGTATATGACGGTCATGTAATCAGCGGTCCTGACATTGTTTCAAGAGGATTTGTATATGTCCGTGAAAGCGAAGGACTTCTTGATGATGTCAAAAAGCTTGCGCTGACTATTCTTGAAGAATGTGCAGAAAACAATATACACGAGTGGGGAATCATTAAGAATAGAATCAAGGACGACGTTGCAAAACTCATTTCACAGCGCACACGTCGTGCACCTATGATACTTCCGATACTTCAGGAGGTATAATCAATAATAGAGGGAGATTATGAAAAGAAGGCATTGGACGGTAACACCGTGGTTTATAATATTTGCTTCGGTAATGATGCTGATGGCAGTAGCTTCATACAATTATAGTCAGGTTCTTTGTTATGTAGAGCTTGGAATATCTGTAGCGGCATTTGCGGTGGTATTCGTTCTGTCGCTTCGATTTCGCAGTTATGTGAGCGGCACTGTAAAAAGTGTCGCAGAACACATAAAGGATTTTGATTCTGAACATCTCGAAAAATACAAATATCCGATAGCTCTTTCAGGCAAAAACGGAGAAATTCTCTGGTGTAATGCAAGATTCCGCAAGGCAATGTGCGGAGGAAAAAGTCCTGAAGGAGAGTACATAGACTCTTATCTGTCAGGTTTTGCGATTGATGATATCAAAGACGGCGACTGCACAGATGTTTCCGTTGACGGCAGAGAATACACCGTTTACAGCATATCTGTAGGAGGCGGAGTGATCAGCCATTTTATAGAAAATACATACTATAAATCAATGGTTCGTGAATATAACGCAAATCTGCCCGGCGTAGCAATAATAACCTTTGACAATGAAGAGGATTTTTCAAACGATTCTGATGAGGCATATTCAGAGGTATCTCTCACTGTTGAAACAAATCTTCAAAAGTGGGCGGCGCAGTACAGTGCTCTCTATAAGAAAATCGGCACAAACAGATATATGATAATATTCAGAGAAGCCGATGTTGAAAAAATGATTGCGGCAAAATTTCCAATTCTCAAAGAGATACGTTCAATCAGTGTGAACAACCACATTGCTACGATTTCAGTCGGTCTTTGCAGAGGTTCAAAGTCACTGCGTGACAGTGAAGCCAATGCAAGAAAAGCACTTGAAATGGCTTTGGGCAGAGGCGGAGATCAGGTTGCCGTTATCAAGGATAACAGCTATGAATTCTTCGGAGGAACAGCCGCTGCAGCTGAAAAGGTCAGCAAAGTGAGAATGAGAGTTATTGCAAACGCAATCAGTCGTGCAGTTCTCGATTCTGATAAGGTGTTCATAATGGGGCATCGTTTTTCAGATCTCGATTGCGTCGGTGCTTCAATCGGATTGCAGTGTATAATGGAGAAATCCTTTAGACGTTACAGCAAAGTTGTTATAAACAAAGAAACTTCAATGGCAAAACAGCTTGTTGAATATGCTGAAAAACGCCTTGATACAGATATATTTATCACACCTGAAGAGGCTGTAAGGGGACTTACTCCGAAAAGCCTTCTCATAATAACAGATACTCACCTTAAAAATTCTATTGAAAGCGTTGAACTTTACGAAAAGTGTAAGCGTGTCATTGTAATTGACCACCATCGCAAGGCTGTAAATTACATTGATAATGCACTCGTGTTCTGCCACGAACCTTCTGCATCATCTACATCTGAAATGTGCAGTGAGATTATCAGTTGTCTTGATGACAAGTCACTGGGATATGTTCAGGCTGATGCGCTTTTGGCAGGTATTATGCTTGATACCAAGAATTTTGTGCTCAAAACAGGTGTGCGTACTTTTGAAGCGGCGGCATATCTCAGAAAGAAGGGTGCAAACACCCTCACTGTCAAGGGTATGTTCTCCGATAGTATCGAAACCTACAGAGAAAAGGTAGATATAGTCTGTCGTGCAAATATCTACAGAGGTTGTGCAGTTTCGGTTTCAACCCGTCAGACTGACGATATAAGACTTGCAGCGGCACAGGCGGCTGATGAAATGCTCACACTTCAGGGTGTTGATGCTTCATTTGTAATATTTGAAAACAATGACAGAATAAATATTTCTGCACGAAGCTACGGCAAGATCAATGTGCAGATAATTATGGAAAAGCTCGGCGGTGGCGGTCATCAGACAATGGCGGCGGCACAGCTTGATAATACAACAACGCAAAAAGCTTTTGAAAAACTCACAACAATAATTGATGAGGTGCTTGACGAAGCTTGACGACGTGACTAAATAAGCCACGCAATTTGCAGGGCAAGGGTTTTGCTCTTGCCAAAATCCCCGAAATGAAAGGAAGATAAGTTTGAAAAAACATAGATAAATACCCCGAGTAAAAATGGGCATAGCAAAGCAGACTACCAAGAGGTAGTCAAAAAATAAATATGTAATTAAAGTTAAGATGGAGAAGTTACAATATAACCTTGTCTTTGAAGAATGA
>JAXJYO010000073.1:0-8805 GCA_036306945.1 Ruminococcus sp.
ATCGCAGGTTTCCAGAATATCAAGGCACTTTCAACAAACGAAGATCCCAAGAAGGCTTCACGTCCGTTTGACAAGAACCGTGACGGCTTTATAATGGGCGAAGGTGCAGGTATGCTCGTTCTTGAGGAGTATGAGCACGCAAAGGCAAGAGGTGCCAAGATCTACGCTGAATTCTGCGGATACGGCAACACTTGTGACGCACACCACGTTACAGCGCCTCATCCTGAAGGCGACGGACTTGCAAGAGCAATTGAAATTGCATTTGCAGAGGCAAACGTTGCTGATGATGCAGAAATCTATATCAATGCACACGGCACAAGTACACACTTAAACGATCTCACCGAAACAATGGCTATCAAAAAGGCTCTCGGCGAGAAGGCTTACGATATCAATATCAGCTCAACAAAATCAATGACAGGTCATATGCTCGGCGCAACAGGCGCAGTAGAAGCAATTGTTTCTGTTCTTGCACTTCAGGACGGCGTTATTCCGCCGACAATCAACCTTGAAGAGCCTGATGAAGAGCTTGACCTCAACTATACACCAAACAAGGCTGTTAAGCGTGACATCAACGTTGCAGCTTCAACCAACCTCGGTTTCGGCGGTCACGACGCCTGTGTAGTATTCAAAAAGATTTAATGATGAAAGGGCGCAACTATGTATAATATTGATGAAATCAAAGAGTTTATAAAGGTTTTGGAGGACTCATCACTTTCTGTTCTCGAAATTCAGAAAGAGGACGGTTCAAAGATCCATCTCGAAAAGGCACAGCCTGCACAGGTTGTAAACACAGTTCCTGCATCTGCTCCTGCAGTTCAGGCAGCTCCTGTAGCTGCACCTGCTGTTGCAGAAGAAGCTAAATTACCTGTTGTTGCAGACAACGCTAAGACTATCAATGCACCTATCGTTGGTGTGTTCTATGTAGCTCCTGCACCCGGCAAAGACCCATATGTAAGCGTAGGCAAAAAGGTTAAGAAGGGCGACACAGTCTGCATTATCGAAGCTATGAAGTGTATGAACGAGATTCAGGCTGAAGAGGACGGCGAAATCGTTGAAGTTCTTGCAAAGGACGGCGATCTCGTTGAATATGGTCAGCCACTCTTTAAAATTGTATAATTAAGAGGTTTTAATATGTTGAATCAGGAAGAAATCAAGAAAATACTGCCTCACCGCAATGATATGCTTTTGGTTGAAGAAGCTGAAAGCGTTGACGAAAATACTGCAAAGGGCAGATACACAATAAAAGGAAATGAATTTTTCCTCAACGGACATTTTCCGGGTAACCCTGTAGTTCCGGGCGTAATTCTCTGCGAAATGATGGGTCAGGCAAGCTGTTGCCTGCTTGCAGACAAGGTTAAGAACTGCACACCTTACTTTACAAAGATGAACAACGTAAAGTTCAAGAATCCTGTAAAGCCTGGTGACACTCTCGAGAGTGTATGCACACTCACAAAGAGCAGAGGTGCATTTTATTTTATCGACGCAAAGGGTTATGTTGACGGCAAACTTTGCGTAAGTGCAGAACTTTCATTTGCACTCGTTGAGAACAAATAAGTTGCCGTCGTAACAACGAACACAAAATTTCTGTAGGGGACGACATCCTTGACGTCCCAAAATGCGATATTTGGAAGTGAAGAGATGTTTTCTAAAATACTGATTGCCAACCGTGGAGAAATTGCGGTAAGAATTATCCGTGCCTGTCGTGAGATGGGTATATCAACGGTTGCAATATATTCTGAGGCTGACAAGAACGCTATGCACGTTCAGCTTGCTGATGAAAGCTATTGCGTAGGCGGAAACAGAGTAGCTGACAGCTACCTCAATATGCCTGCAATTCTTACAGTGGCAGTTGAAAGCGGTGCACAGGCTATACATCCGGGTTACGGACTTTTGTCGGAAAATGCCAAGTTTGTATCCCTTTGCGAACAGTGCAACATTAATTTTATAGGACCGACATCTGATATGATCAAGCTTCTCGGTGACAAGGACAATGCCCGCAAAACAATGCGTGAAGCAGGTGTGCCTGTAACACCCGGTTGCGACATCGTTGATAGCGTTGAAGAAGCAAAGGCTGAGGCTGAGAAAATCGGGTTCCCTCTGCTTATAAAGGCTCGTGCAGGCGGCGGCGGAAAGGGTATCCGCAGAGTTGATTCAATGGAGCAGTTTGAGGAAGCATTCCTTTCAGCTTCATCAGAAGCAGAAGCGGCTTTCGGTGACGGTGCGTGTTATATGGAAAAGTTCATTTTCCCTGTAAAGCACATCGAAATGCAGTTGCTCTGCGATAAATACGGCAACACAATCTGCCTTGGCGAGAGAGAATGTTCCGTTCAGCGTAAAAACCAGAAGATGATTGAGGAAAGTCCCAGCCCTGCACTTGACGAAAAGACAAGAAAGCAGATGATGATTGCGGCTGTAAAGGCGGCAAAGGCTGTAAATTATGTCAATGCAGGAACAGTTGAGTTCCTCCTCGACAAGGACAACAACTTCTACTTTATGGAAATGAACACTCGTTTGCAGGTTGAGCACGGTGTAACTGAAATGGTAACAGGACTTGACCTTGTTCAGTGGCAGATCAGAATTGCGGCTAATGCAAAGCTTACACGCACACAGGACAGCATTTTCACACACGGCAACGTAATCGAGTGCAGAATCAATGCTGAAAATCCAGAAAAGAACTTCCGTCCGAGTTGCGGAAAAATTACAAGATTACATATCCCCGGCGGTTCATTCGTAAGATTTGATACTGCAATTCTTCAGGATTATTTTGTACCGCCTTACTATGATTCAATGATAGGCAAGCTGATTGTTCAGGCAAGAAGCAGAGCCGAAGCTATCAGAAAGATGAAAATGGCACTTTCTGAGCTTGTAATCGACGGAATTGACATCAACCGTGACTTGCTTGCAGAAATTCTTTCAGACGAGCAGTTTGTAAGCGGTGAGTACACAACCGACTTTATGGTTGATTTTGAAGAACGTCGCAAAAATAAGAAATAACTTATGAGAAACTGAGTTTTAGAATATAACATTTATGTTCTAAAATTACAGGTCGAGATATCCGACCGAATTGTAACCGGTGTAATGCCGGGAAAGGCTATGGATTTAATATGGATTTATTTTCATTCAGAAAACCTAAAAATGAACTCGAATCACTGCCTAATGAGCAGAATGTTCCTTTTGTGCCCGATGAAATGTGGGTGAAATGCCCTAAGTGCAACACTATGATTCTCACAACAGATATGGAGGAAAACCTTCATATGTGTACAAAATGCAATCATCATTTCAGAATGAATGCAAGACAGAGAATCAAAATGATTGCCGACCACAAGACTTTTTCAGAGCACGACAAGGATATGGAAAGCAGAAATATTCTCGACTTTCCCGGCTATGACAAAAAGCTTGAAAAGGCAAGAGCAAAAGGTGGCAAGGAATCCGTAGTCTGCGGTGAATGCAGAATAGGCGGAATAGATGCAATGCTCTGCGTAATGGATCCTGACTTTATGATGGCAACAATGGGTACTGTAACAGGTGAGAAAATCACCCGTGCGTTTGAGTATGCTACAGACCATTCTCTCCCGATTGTAGTTTGTACCGCATCAGGCGGTGCAAGAATGCAGGAGGGAATTATGTCACTTATGCAGATGGCTAAGACATCGGGTGCGGTAAAGCGTCACAGTGATCACGGACTTCTGTACATAACAGTTCTTACTGACCCTACAACAGGCGGTGTTACAGCGTCATTTGCTATGGAAGGCGACATCATTATTTCAGAGCCTAATGCACTTGTAGCTTTTGCAGGACCGAGAGTTATTGAGCAGACGATCCGTCAGAAACTTCCAAAGGATTTTCAGTCGGCAGAGTTTGTGCTTGAAAAGGGATTTATCGACGCTGTTGTAAGCAGAGATGTTCTCAAGGAAAAACTTGTAAAGTTGCTTGAAATGCACGGATATGCAGAGGGGGCGAAGTAATGACAGCATACGAAAAGGTTACTGCGGCAAGAGATGCCAATAAGCTCACGGCTGTTGACTACATCGCCCAGATGTTCGGTGACAGTTTTATTGAGCTTCACGGAGATCGCAGATTTTCAGACGATAAGGCAATTGTGGCAGGTCTTGCAATGCTTTATGATATGCCTGTAACGGTTATAGGAATCGAAAAGGGCAGAAATACCAAGGAAAGAGTTGAACGCAACTTCGGTCAGCCTCATCCTGAGGGATATCGCAAGGCGTTAAGACTTATGAAGCAGGCTGAAAAGTTCCACCGTCCTGTGCTTTGCCTTGTAGATACAAGCGGTGCTTACCCGGGAATCGGCGCAGAAGAGAGAGGTCAGGGTCAGGCTATAGCCGAGAACCTTATGGAAATGATGGCTCTCAAAACACCTGTGCTTTCAATTCTCATTGGTGAAGGCGGAAGCGGTGGTGCGCTTGCACTTGCGGTTGCAGACGAAGTATGGATGCTTGAAAATGCCGTTTACTCGGTAATTTCACCCGAAGGCTGTGCATCAATTCTCTGGAAAGACAGCACAAAGGCTCCGCAGGCGGCAGAAGCACTCAAGATGACTGCACAGGATTTGTTTGATCTCGGTGTAATCGAGCGTATCATTCGTCAGCCAAAGGCAGACGATAAGGCGATGTTTGAAAGTCTTAAAAGACTCATCGGCCGTACGTTTGAAAAAAATCTTGCATTACCTGTTGAAGAACTTACTTCTGCAAGATATAACAGATTCAGAAATATAAAATAAGTAAAAATAAAACTGCTGAGGGTTGCTCTCAGCAGTTCTTTTTTTGCGAGTGCCTCGCACGCAAATCATCTTTTAAAATTGTTCTGTGCCCGATCGATGAACGATGTTACTTCAACACTTTCATAAATTCATCAGGAGTAAGGTTGGGACAAAGAGATATTTCAGATGTTTCCTCGATGCCCTCTAAATCAGTTTTTTCTGTATCAAGCTGGAGATACACTTTATCTTCATCAAAATACACCAAATACCATGAATCGTATTTTGAGTTCCCGTTGTCGATAAAATGCAGAACATAATCAGGCTCATCAGAAATTTGAATATCGCTTTTTTCAGTATTGCTTATAGCATTAAGTAAGATGTCGGCTTTTTCATTGTCCGTTGTTGAAAATTGCACGAGTGTTTCATCGGTTTTGTAATCAAGAACAGCGATTTCGCACATAGAGTCAGTTGTACTTTCTGTTGTTGCCTGCGAGGTGTTTTTTACGTTTCCGTTACAACCGCATAAAAGACAAATAAGCAAGATAGTTATGAGTGCCGATAAAAATTTTTTCTTCATATGGTTTCTCCCTAATAAATATAAATTATTTTTTTGTTGTATTTTCTTTTATTACATAAAATTATACCATATATTTCAGATATTTTCAATCTAAAAATCATAACGACGTAAAACAAAACCCGTGAAGCTTGGCTTCACGGGATATTTTAGTTATTTACTTTTCTGTTGAGAATGTTGCGCTATATTCTGTATAGCCATTCAAGGTACTTGAAAGATTCACATATGCACCAAGATTTTCAACATCTTTTGGCACCGCATAGCGGGATGAAAATTCAAACTTTTCACCGGATTTGATTTTTACATATCCTTCGGAGTCAAAATCAATATCATCATTGAGCCATTCAGATGTTGTGTAGTCAAATTCATCATCGTAAATTTCGACCGGTTCACTGTTAAGATGGTCAAAGCTTATTGTTTCGTCCGAGGTGTTTTCAATCTCAAACGTAAATGTGGTTCTGAAAGTATCTTTTTTACCATTTTCAGTTTGTTCCACATTCTTGAGAGTAAGCTTAAAATTATCAAATTCGGCACATTCGCCCATTTTATATATTTCTTCCAAATCTTCGATATTATAATCATATTCTTCATAATAGGAGGAATCGTATACAGTGTCATAATAATCATCAGAAGTGTCGCTTAATAGGCTTTCAATAAGAGATTTGTTGTAAGAAAAAGCTGAGAAAATACCGATAATAAGTCCTGCCACGATTATTGCACTTATGATACAAGTCAAGATGATCGGAAGTGCGATGCTCTTCTTTTTTGGAATTTCAGGGTTGTACGGAGGTATGGGCATACCGCCATAAGGCTGTGGCGGTACAGGATATCCCTGTGCAGTCGAAGGCTGTTGTGGCTGTTGATAAGGCATTGACTGTGTATTCTGTGGCTGATAATTATTATATAGGTTATCCTGCATTGGCTCAGGCTGTTTTTTCTGAGCATAAGGATTGTTCTCGATAGGTGTGTTGCTCTGAGGTGTTCCTGTAAATGATGCAGTAAAGCCATCGTTATCAGGTGTGATAGTAACATTGCTGTTGTCTGTTTCAAATTCAAGTTCAGGTGCAGTCTGTTCAACCTCTTCAGGCATCTTGGTTCCGCACATCTGACAATATTTTTCATTGGATTCATAACCGCAATTCGGGCATTTCATAATATCACTCCTTATTGTCTTAATGAAAGTATTACATTTATACAATAATAATAGCCCAATTGTAACAAAAAGTCAATGCTTTTCTGTTTATTGGATAATCATATGAATTTATGTGTGTTATATAGGCATTTTCGACAAATTAAAAAATCGACTTTCACAGTTTTAGAGTGAAGTGTTGATTTTAAAAACATAATTAATATCTGTTGAAATTGTAAAAATCCTGTTGTATAATTATCGTGTATGAGTTTGTAAAAAAAGTAATTTAATTAAGAATAATTGTATTGAAGGGGAGTTAATTTTGAGAGGTTTATATTCATCAAAAACTAAAATCAGACATCAGATTTTTACTGAAGTTGCAAAGTTTGCGTATGAGGGTGGAGATTATTCAAAGTTTGAAACTCTGCCGTATAAGATAATTCCGGGTGAGATTTCTACATACCGTGAGAGTATCTTCCTTGAAAGAGCAATCGTAGGCGAAAGACTCAGACTTGCAATGGGACTTCCGCTTCTTCCTGTAGATGAACAGGCACCGATTTCAACAAATGTTGAGGAAAGTATGGTCGATGAAAAATACTATGCTCCTCCGCTTATCAATATTATAAAGTTTGCGTGCCATAGCTGTCCTGAAAAGCGTGTTTTCGTAAGTGACGGATGTCAGGGATGTCTTGAACATCCTTGTACCGAGGTTTGTCCTAAGGGGGCAATTTCCATTGTAAAGGGCAAGTCTGTAATTGATCAGGATAAGTGTATCAAATGCGGAAAATGTAAGAATGTTTGCCCGTATAAGGCTATCATCAAGCAGGAAAGACCTTGTGCGGCAGCCTGCGGTATGAAGGCTATTCACAGCGATGAGTACGGCAGAGCCGAAATTGATTACGACAAGTGCGTATCCTGCGGTATGTGTCTTGTAAGCTGTCCGTTCAGCGCAATTGTTGACAAGAGCCAGATTTTCCAGACAATTATGGCTATTAACAGCGATACTCCTGTTTATGCGGCTGTAGCTCCTGCTGTTGCAGGTCAGTTCAGCGGACTTCCGACAAGCAAAATCCGTAATGCATTCAAGGCAATCGGATTTACAGACGTTGTTGAAGTTGCCACAGGTGCCGACCTTTGTACAATTGAAGAGGCTAAGGACTTTATGGAAGAAGTTCCTGCAAAACAGCCGTTTATGGCTACATCTTGTTGCCCTGCGTGGAGTATGATGGCTAAAAAGAATTTCCCGAGTATTGCAGGCAATATTTCAATGGCGCTCACACCGATGGTTCTCACAGGTAGACTTACAAAACAGCAGCATCCGGGTTGCAAAGTTGTGTTTATCGGACCCTGTGCGGCTAAAAAGCTTGAGGCAAGCAGAAGAAGTATCAGAAGTGATATTGACTTTGTACTTACATTTGAAGAAGTTGCAGGTATGTTTTCTGCAAAAGAGGTTGATTTTGCAAGCTTGCCTGACGACGAAGAGAAGCTTTCATTCTCATCAGCCGACGGACGTGGTTTTGCAGTAAGCGGCGGTGTTGCAAAGGCAGTTGTGAACGCAATTGCAAAGCTTGACCCTGAAAGAGAAGTTAAGGTCGCAAATGCACAGGGACTTGACGAATGTGCAAAGCTCCTCAGAATGGCAAAAGCAGGTAAGTACGATGGATATCTGCTTGAGGGTATGGCTTGCCCGGGTGGATGTGTTGCAGGTGCAGGTACAATCAACAACCCTGAAAAGTCTGCAATGGAAGTTCTCAAGAGCAAGAAAGATACATCATTCCAGGAAGCAGTCGATACACCGTTTATTGAACAGCTTTCAACACTTGAGAATATGTATCACGAGTTTGATTACCGCAACGAGCAGTAAGCGATAAATAGTGAATAGATGTGATAGGCGGGCATTGTCCGCCTATTATTTTTGTGTTTTATTAAGCAGAAGATTTTTGAAGATAATATATACAGAGATTTAATACAGTCGTGAAATAGTTAGATTATCAACTTAATTGAAAGAAATGTAGCAGTGAATGATATATCGAGTGAATGGTTGGGCAACTGACGTTTATAATAGAAAAAACCTTTCTACTCAAAGTTAAGCAATGGTTATGGTATAGACTAAACGATATAGTCGGAAAATAGTTAGATTATCAACTTAATTGAAAGAAATGTAGCAATGAATGATATATCAAGTGAATGGTTGGGCAACTGACGTTTATAATAGAAAAAACCTTTCTGCTCAAAGTTAAAAAACCTTTCTGCTCAAAGTTAAAAATGTATGTGTTAAAATGATATGACCCAATAAAAAAGAGAAGTAACTTCAAAATATGGTATAATGAAATCACCACAAACCATTAACCAAGAAAGAAGTACTTCTCATGAATATTTTAACAC
>JAXJYO010000074.1:0-4154 GCA_036306945.1 Ruminococcus sp.
GATATTCCAAAATGGGTAGTACGCCTTGAAAAAGACCATTGGCTCAAATCTGTAATATTCGATTCAATCAAAAATTCAGCCAGAAAAGTTGAGAAGATTCGAGAAGTACAGCAGACTATCCGAGAACTCTCGGAATGTGAATATATCAGAGATGCACAGCTTACAAATCTTGATCTCGGAAGAGGTTTTGCAACAATATCCGTCGGAATAGACACATCACTGTTCTACAAAGTTCTATCGGAGCAGACCGAACTTGAAATCAAAGACGAATGTGCACTACTCAATTGCATAATGGATCTGTCGCAGAAACAGAAAGAGTTTGATAAGATTGCACAGGCTTATGAGCAGGTCAAAGAAACAGGCTACGGAATAGTGATGCCGACAATCGACGAGTTATCGCTTGAAGAACCGCAGATAATCAAGCAGAGCGGAAAATACGGCATAAAACTCAAAGCAAGTGCACCGTCAATTCATATGATGAGAGTGGAAACCCAGACAGAAGTAACCCCGATAGTAGGTTCCGAACAGCAGTCCGAGGAACTTGTATCATATCTGCTCAAGGAGTTTGAGGAAAGTCCTGAAAAAATCTGGGAAAGCAATATCTTCGGAAAATCGGTCCACGAGCTTGTAAATGAAGGCTTGCACAATAAGCTGTACAGAATGCCGTCAGATGCTCGCAGAAAGATAGGGGAAACGATTGAAAAAATAATCAATGACGGCTGTAACGGTTTAATTTGTATAATTCTATAATCCAAAAAAGAGGTTGTGATTTTACGCAACCTCTTTTTCTGTCCTTCAAATTGTGATATCATAATGAAATTAATTATAGTTCTCGTAAAGAATATAAATGTGAAATGAAATATGATATAATTGACAACGCAGAAAATAATTGGAGGATAAGATGGAATATTCAAAGATACTATCACAGCAATTTAACATCAAAGAGGAATACGCCTCAAATATCATATCATTGCTTGATGACGGAAACACCATTCCGTTCATTGCACGTTACAGAAAAGAAATGCACGGTTCAATGGACGATCAGCTTATCAGAGAATTCAGCGAAAAGCTCGAATATTTAAGAGGACTTGACAAGCGCAGAGAGGAAATTCGCTCACTCATTGAAGGACAGGAAAAGTTAACTGACGAAATCTCTGAATCCCTCAACAACGCAACAACGCTCAGCGAACTTGAAGATATATACAGACCATTCAGACCCAAGCGTAAAACAAGAGCATCAGTTGCAAAAGAAAAGGGACTTGAACCGCTTGCACTTGAAATTATCAAGCAGGAAAAAGCTTTTGAACCAACAAAAGAAGCGGAAAAGTACATTGACGAAGAAAAGGGCGTTGCAACAGTTGAAGAAGCAATACAGGGGGCTATGGATATCATAGCAGAGCAGGTTTCAGACAGTGCAGAAATACGCAAGAGAATCAGAAATCTCACCAATATTCACGGAGTTCTCACCTCAACAGCCACAGACGCAGATAAAGAAAGTGTTTATACAATATATTACGACTTCAAAGAACCTGTAAAGAAGATCGCAGGTCACAGAGTTCTTGCAGTAAACCGAGGTGAAAAAGAAGGCTTCTTAAAAGTTTCAATCGAAATGGACAGCGAAAAGCCTCTCACAATAGTATTCAGATTACTTGACAAGCAGACAAATGATTGCTGTTCTGACATAATCAGAGAAGCCTGCACAGATGCATACAATCGACTGATTTTTCCGTCCATTGAGAGAGAAATCAGAAACGACCTTACAGATACTTCAGCAGAAAGTGCAATGAAAGTCTTTGCAGTAAACCTCAAACAGCTTCTTATGCAACCGCCTGTAAAGGGTAAAACGGTTCTCGGACTTGACCCCGGCTACAGAACAGGCTGTAAGGTAGCCGTAGTAGATGATACGGGTAAGGTTTTAGATACAGCAGTAATTTACCCGACACACTCTGAAAAGAAGATTGAAGAGTCAAAGCAGAAGCTTTTACAGCTCATTAGAAAATACGGAGTAGACATCATCTCAATCGGTAACGGAACAGCAAGCAAAGAAACTGAAATGTTCACAGCAGATGCTATCAAAGAGCTTGACCGCAAGGTGTATTATATGGTAGTCAGCGAAGCAGGAGCGTCAGTTTATTCAGCATCAAAACTTGCCGCAACAGAGCTTCCTGAACTTGACCTTACACTCAGAAGTGCCGTGTCAATTGCAAGAAGATTACAGGATCCGCTTGCCGAACTTGTAAAAATCGAGCCAAAAGCAATAGGAGTCGGACAGTATCAGCACGATATGCCTCAGAAAAAGTTGGGAGAAACCCTCGACGGTGTAGTAGAGGATTGTGTAAACTCAGTAGGTGCAGATCTCAACACAGCATCACCTGCCCTTCTCCTCAGAGTATCGGGACTCAATTCAACCGTATGTAAAAACATCGTAGCTTACAGAGAAGAAAACGGAGCATTCAGTTCACGTTCAGAACTCAAAAAAGTTCCGAAACTCGGACCTAAGGCATTTGAACAGTGTGCAGGATTCTTGAGAGTTCCCGAAAGTAAAAATCCGCTTGATAACACAGGTGTACATCCCGAAAGCTATAAGAGTGCAAAAGAACTTCTTTCACTTCTTGAATATTCTGATAAAGAAATAAAATCAGGAAAATTCACTGATTTGCAATCAAAAGTAAAAGCATACGGAACCAAAACTCTTGCAGACAAGCTTGGAATCGGACTTCCTACACTTGATGATATCGTAAAAGAACTTTCAAAGCCGGGCAGAGATCCACGAGATGAAATGCCTGCACCGATGCTCAGATCCGACATTCTTGATATCAAGGATCTAAAAGACGGAATGGAACTCAAAGGTACAGTCCGCAACGTAATAGATTTCGGTGCATTCGTAGATATCGGAGTACATCAGGACGGGCTTGTACACATTTCACAGATTTGCGATAAGTACATCAAACATCCGAGCGAGGTACTCAAAGTCGGTGATGTAGTAAACGTAAAGATTCTTTCAGTAGATGCAGAAAAGAACAGAATCTCTTTGACTATGAAATTTTAAGTAGATTTCTATATAAAGCGAGTGCAGATAGCATCATCTTTTAAAATTGTTCTGTGCTCGAGCATAACCGAGCAATTAAAAATATGGACACGGTTCATTTGTTCCGTGTCCATTATTTTATCTTTTGGCAGGTCGTTTATAAATAACATTTCGTGCCTGATTTATAAAAATTACAGTCTTACAGAAATTCCTTTTTCGTTGAGATATTTCTTGAGTTCCGGAATCGGGATTTCTCCAAAGTGGAAAAGTGAAGCCGCAAGAACTGCGTCAGCTTTGCCCTCAGTGAATGCATCATAAAAATGCTCAAGTGCACCTGCACCGCCGCTTGCGATAACAGGAATGTTTACCTTTTCTGAAATAGCTCTTGTCAGCGCAATGTCGTAGCCTTTTTTCTGTCCGTCCTCGTCCATACTTGTCAGCAGAATTTCGCCTGCGCCGAGTTCTTCGCATTTGACAGCCCATTCAACGGCATCAAGTCCAACAGCTGTTCTTCCGCCGTTGACATACACTTCCCAGCCGCCGTTTTCTTTGCGTTTAGCGTCGATTGCGGCAACAACGCACTGACTGCCGAATTTGTAAGCCGCCTCGCTGATAAGTTCAGGACGATGAACAGCCGCAGAGTTAACGGAAACCTTGTCAGCACCTGCCCTGAGCAAAGCGTTGAAGTCATCAACGCTTCTGATTCCGCCTCCGACAGTGAACGGAATGAAAATCGAATTTGCAACCTTTTCAACCATATCAATAGTAATATTTCTTGAATCGCTCGAAGCAGTGATATCAAGAAAGACAAGTTCATCAGCACCCTGTTTGTCATACTGCTTTGCGCTTTCAACAGGGTCACCTGCGTCAACAAGATTAACAAAACTCATACCTTTAACGACCCTGCCGTTTTTTACGTCAAGGCACGGAATAATTCTTTTAGCATACATATTCAAAAACCTCCTCAGCCTTTAACAATATCAGCAAAGTTTTTAAGAATTTTAAGACCTGTTTCACCGCTTTTTTCAGGGTGGAACTGAGTAGCAAAGACGTTGCCTCTTTCAACGGCGGCATCAATAGTCACACCGTACTGAGTCTGAGCAGAAACGATATTCTTGTCACTTGC
>JAXJYO010000075.1:0-2797 GCA_036306945.1 Ruminococcus sp.
CCCGACCGAAACATAAATTTAAAATCAGAGCATTTCCCCTGTAAAACTTTCAAATTTACATTTTCAATTTTCAATTTTAATTTTATCCGAAAACGTTTGATATAGCAGAAACCTTTTGGGACGTCTGGGAAGCCGTCCCCTACAATTAACAGCAACGAAAAATTAAAATCTAACCTAAATAAAGCAAACAAACCTTTCTGCAAAATGGGTTTCCAAAGGGGCAACCCTTTGGTCGGCAACGTGACGTTGCATCCAATTCGGAGAAAGGTTTTGTTTATTATAAAAATATGTTCACGATAGTTTAGAATCATATATATTTTGGGGATATTTAAGGGGCTATCTTACTTTCGATTAGTAAGACAGCCCCTTTAGCTTTTTATTTAATAATTTCTAACGACTTATATACAGTATCGATATCGCTTATGCTCTCATAGGTTCTTCGTTGTCGCCTGTGAAGTACACTTTCTTGATGTCAGCGCCGAGTGCTCTGAACTTTTCAACAACGTTTTCGTAACCTCTTTCGATGTACTGAATACTTGAAATCTCAGTTGTGCCCTTGACCTGAAGTGCGGCAATAATCATTGCGGCTCCTGCACGAAGGTCTGTAGCCTTTACAGGTGCGGCATTCAACGGTGCACCGCCTTCGATGATAGCAAGTCTGCCCTCAACAGAAATCTGTGCGCCCATTGTGATAAGCTCGCTCACATACTGATAGCGGTTATCCCACACGTTCTCGTTGATAATGCTTGTGCCCGGAACGCTCATAAGCAGTGCCGCAAACTGTGGCTGACAGTCTGTCGGAAAACCGGGATGAGGCATTGTTTTGATGTTGCATCTTTTGAGAGGTTTTGCGCTTGCATCAACCTCAATGGCTTCATCGTATTCTGTGATTTTTACGCCCATTTCACGAAGCTTTGCAGTGATAGACTCAAGGTGCTTCGGAGTGATGTTCTTTACTGTGATGCAACCTCTTGTAGCGGCTGCGGCACACATATATGTTCCTGCCTCGATCTGGTCGGGGATAATTGAATAAGTTACGCCGTGGAGATAACCAACGCCACGAATCTTGATAACGTCAGTACCTGCACCTCTGATATCTGCGCCCATTGAGTTGAGGAAGTTTGCGAGGTCAACGATGTGAGGTTCTTTTGCGGCATTTTCAATGATAGTCTGTCCCTGCGCCTTACAAGCCGCAAGCATAATGTTCATTGTTGCGCCGACAGAAACCACGTCGAGATAAACGTGAGTACCCATAAGCTGTGACTCACATTCAGCCTCAATGATACCGCCGTCAACAAGGCGAGTTTCTGCGCCCAAAGCTTCAAAGCCCTTGAGGTGCTGGTCAATAGGACGAACGCCAAAATTACATCCGCCGGGCAGAGCAACTTTAGCCTTGCCGTATCTGCCGAGCAAAGCACCCAAAAGATAATATGAAGCACGCATACCTCTTACCAAATCGGTAACAGCGTTGCAGGTTCTGATTGTTGTTGGATCTATATATAAAGATGACTTGTTGATTCTTCTCACAGTAGCACCCATCTGCTCGAGGATACGGCTGATGAGAGAAACATCGCTTATGTTTGGAATATTTTCGATCTGACACGGTTCATCGCAGAGGATAACTGCCGGAATAATCGCAACGGCAGCATTTTTTGCCCCGCTGATATTAACCTCGCCAAATAAAGGCTTACCGCCGGAAACTACAAATTTCTCCAATTGTTTTACACTCCAATACAGTATTGTTTAAGATTTGCAATAACGAATAAGTGTAGAAAAATAAATATATAAATGAATAAATACGGGTTTAATTCCTTAAAAACACAATATATATTACATTTTAATTAAAACACACTATCAATTGTGGTTACGCATATGTTACTCCACAATTCTCCTATAGAAAATGATACTACAAAGTTGTAGTAAAGTCAACGCATTATTAAAATTGTAACCGAATTTTGGCAATCTTGTACTCATTTTTTTAATTTCTTGTTACTTTTATTTTGAATATCTACAACTGCTGTAACAGATTGTTATAAATTCCAATAAAGAATAAAATAAACTTCCATTTTTCGCATAAAGAAATAACATTTTTTTAACTTTGTGCATACATCTTGCTTTCAAATCGATTTTTCAGCCCTGCTTCATCAAATTTCACTTTCTGATATTATTATATCTCATCCGAGCATAAATTCAATTTGAAATTTTTTGAAAATTTTCAATTTTGATATTGACTTTTGTATGTCTGCGTGCTAAACTTATATCAACGTATGAACATTTATTCATATGTTCAATTATTAAAAACAATACTTCAAAGGAGTTTAATTATGGAAAACAACTGCTGTAATCACAATCATTCCCAGAATAATTCTCACGAAATGCCCGACCTCGAAGTTTTATTTGAGCTTGCCGACCTTTTCAAGGTGTTTGGCGACTCAACGAGAATCCGCATTATGTTCACGATTTCCGACAATGAAATGTCTGTGCTCAGTATCGCAGAGGCTCTCAATATGGAGCAGAGCACGATTTCTCATCAGCTCAGAGTGCTTCGTCAAAACAAGCTTGTCAGAGTAAGACGTGAGGGCAAGCAGATTTACTACAGCCTTGACGACGACCATGTAAAGAGAATCATCGAAATGGGACTTGACCACGTTCTCGAGTAAGCGGGGTGACCCCGCTCACAATTCGAGCAGACAGGTTGGTTCAGTTTATAACTTAGTTTCCCGACAGTTAAGTTGATATATCTTAACGTTTCGTTAAAGGGTGACCCCGCTCACAATTCGAGCAGACAGGTTGGTTC
>JAXJYO010000076.1:0-14876 GCA_036306945.1 Ruminococcus sp.
TGAAACAGCAACAATATCGCTCCAATCAGATACATCACGTTGACCGTCATCATTTTCGCCTGTTGTCACAACGGTTCCGTCTGATTTCAAGCCTACAGTATAGCCAGATCCTACTGAAACAGCAACAATATCTTTCCAGTACGGAAGCTAATATCGTTCATTTCAGGGCTTAACAAGTTATCATCGCCCGTTGATACAATATTGGATTGTACCATCTTATTCTTTACTCTGCTTTCAAGACCGAGATACTCGTTCAAATCCATAGCTGGAAAGAAGTTAATCAGCTTAATCTGTGTATTGCGGCTGCCAATTCGGTCAATACGTCCAAATCGTTGAATAAGGTTGACCGGATTCCATTGAATATCATAGTTAATTACGGTATCGCAATCCTGTAAGTTTTGACCTTCCGAAATACAGTCTGTTCCGATCAGCACGGTTAACTGTCTATCATCGGGCACATTACCGTTTTTTGACAATGGTGAAAAGTAGGTCAGCACTTTATTGAAATCAAAATCAAGTTGCTTTCCATTGGGTTTTGTTGGTTTATACTTCTGTGGAATAGTTGTGCGAGGTTTATCCGATCCGGTAACTAAACCTGTGTAGTATCCTTGCACAAACAGTTCATCAGATATAGAATCATAGAGAGAATTAGCGGTATCCGCAAATGCAGAAAAGATAAGAATTTTTTTGTTTCCTGCATTAGTAGGAGTATTCTTTATCTTATCTTGAATAATACGCCTTACCGCACTCTCTGCATTTCCACCAAGCCTTGCGGTTGGCAAAGACTGTTACTTGTGTAGGGAGTAGAGGTGCGTTTCTGGCTGACCACTCGGCGGCAAGTTCGGGCTTTTGGGAAGCAAGGTCATTGTAGCCCTCTAATATCGCATTGTGGGAACAGTAAGGACAACCACTTCCGCCGATTACTCTGTTTTTTACTGAAGCTCTCCATTCGTGTCCGCATTTGCCTTTCCACCATACAATTTTATTAGAGCCGTGCGTTACGCTATCCGGCGTAATAGGTAGATTACGCTGTGGCCATTCATTTATCAGTTCAGGGCAAACGTCAGCTAACATTCTTTTCATATCATATCCTCTCCTTTACCTATATTATATAGGAAACGTGAGAAAAGCGTAGTTTGCGATTCGTTTTTGGGCATAAATAAAGACCTTGATGAAAACTAATCCATCAAGGTCATAAATCTAAAATTATGCGATTTGTTTTTCTCTGAACAGATTCCTGCACCGTTTGGTGTAAGTTTGGTGTAAATGGTGTAAATTCGGTACTTCTGATGTTTCAAAAACCGCATAGATAAGCCATTTTCGAGGGTATTACTTGTCGAGGGACTTCATTGTCGGAAATGATAAGAGAACAACCACCCCAGTATATAAGCCATTATTTTTAATTTTCACGAACAATATATACGATAATATACGAATATTTTTTACCTTTTAAAATAGAAACAGCACCAAAAAATTTTTTTGATGCTGAAACACTTTTACTTAGAAACCTTTAACTTACTGGGGCTTTGTAGCCCCTTATTTAAAGTATGCCATGATAAATTTTAGAAATCAAGAGTATACTGAAAAAATTTTTTACCACCTATTAGAGACATACACTTTAAATAAATCCGATCTATTTTCATTATGTCCAAGTTCTTTTGCTACTATATCAAAGGTTTGCATACCCTGTTCATATCCCTGATTTCTTAAGTCATCATAGCGGTTTTGTGCATAAAGTTTTCTAATGCCATGGGTTGTTGTACATAAGTATTTATTTGAAATCCCTACTGTAATCATAGCTTTACGAATTGCCATATTTGCCGAATTAGGTTTAATGGGGCATACATATCCTTTACTCACGGTTTTCTTCAAATTTTTAAAATACTCTAAATCCTGTGGTTGAATAGGAACATCACGATCACGACCGCCCTTTGCGCCCTCCCTTACTTCAATTACACCTTTTTTCAGATTTATCCTTTCCGCTTTTAGATGACAGACTTCATTTATTCGTAAGCCTGCACGATAGGTTATCTGTATTGCGATTTTCGCTTTACTTTTAGAATTATTTAACACCTTTTCAATTTTCCTAAAATCTTCTTCTGACATCTGTATATCACGCACTCTATCAGGGTTGCGGTTCACCTTATCAGGAAATTTCGCTTTTGAAAAATCATTCTTGCAAGATGAATACATTTTCTTTGACAGTAATTCCAGTTTCCTAATATTGCTTGCGTGCATTTCAAGAGTTTTAATGCTCCACCTCTCAGCCCTTATCTTGTACCATTCCTCAATATGATTTGCAGTAATTTTATTTACTTTATTTATCTCAGGGTGTTTCTCTTTCATAAAGTTACAAAGGTTAGAAACTGTGTTTCTGAGGCACTCGGCGTGCTTAACGCTAAATACAATAGAACTCTGCTGATGAGAATTCTTTTTTATTGCTCGTTTGTCTGCTCCGAACCTACAGTTGCTTGTGATAAGATAGTTAAACTGCTGTCTCAAATTACGTGTGTTTATCACTTCCTTTTATAAAGTCTACTCGGTATTCTCGCATTTTTTCATTATCAAATGAAAAAATCCGTTAATACCGAGTTTAATATTTTGATTGTGTTTTCAGTCAAGCTGATGTTTTCAGCTAAATTGCATAACGCTCATTTTATGAGACCGTTATAAGCCTTTAAATATAAGGCTAATTAGAAAAATTAAAGTGCATATTCTCGTTGATAACCTAAATTAATATACACACTCTGTTTAAAATTTTATTTTCCCTAATTTTTCTTTTAGCAAACTCCTTTCAAATTTTTGATACAAAAAAAGACAGAGTTCTTTAACCCTGTCTTTTTTATTTCCTATTTTTATAAAAACTAAACTGAAGTACTCGTTAAGAGTAACTGTAAATAACTTACATACACATTATATAATATTCTAAATATAAAAATCAACTTTCAACTGCGTTTTTCAAGCAATTTTGAAGCAGAAACACCGAGTTTATCGGCAAGTGCAAACACAAGAGAAAGTGAACAACTTACTGCGGCTGTTTCAATCCTGCTGATATGCAATCTGGAAACTCCCACAAGTTCTGCTAACTGTTCCTGACTTAATCTTTGTTCTTTGCGATAATATGAAACATTTAAACCAAATTTAACAAAATCATCATAATATAGTTCATTCATTTTGTATCACCATATATATTTTATGATATTTTTTAAGCATATACCATTATCTATTATGTATCATTTGATACAAATAAGATAACATATTTTAAAAATTGCGTTTCTTTTTGATTGTGAATGATATTTAATAAGATAAATTTGTATCTTATTATGTATCATTTGTTACAATTTTATATTGACATTAGCGAAAAAACATTATATAATTATGTCATTAAAAAAGGAGGAAAAAAGATGAAAAACACAACAAACCGTAAAAATTTTAAAAACTCAAGAGCAATAAGTGTATTATTAGTTGCTATAATGCTATTTGCAGCTCTACCATTCGCCTTTTCTGTAAGTGCCAATTCAGATAATGGAATTGTATATGCCGGTGGAAAGATTAAGGCAACAGTAGAGTTTGCTAAGGATATTCCAGAAGGAGTTCCTTGCTACTTATTTGAATTTGAATATGATGGTTCTTCACTCTCATATTCCGAAACTGAAAATCATTGGGCTCTCAATCCACTTACAGTGCCACATCCTGATTGGGATCAGCCAGCATTGTCCTGCAGTGCCTTCACTGCTGTAGGACCAGAGGTAAAGGCTGGAGAAAAGCTTGTCTCTTTTACATTTGATGTAACTAAAGAAATTAATGTAGATGAGCTTAGCTTTTCATATGCTGAATTCCAGTTATATAACAACGATGCAATTGAACTGGATTCTTCATATTTCGCTTATAGTGTAGAAGTACTATCACAGGGTAATGTTCCAACAGAGCCTGAAACAACAGTCCCAACTGAGCCAGAAACAACTGTTCCAACTGAGCCAGAGACAACAGAGCCAACTGAGCCAGAGACAACTGTCCCAACTGAGCCAGAGACAACTGTCCCAACTGAGCCAGAGACAACAGAGCCTACTGAGCCAGAGACAACTGTTCCAACTGAGCCAGAAACAACAGAGCCTACTGAGCCAGAGACAACTGTTCCAACTGAGCCAGAGACAACTGTTCCAACTGAGCTAGAGACAACAGAGCCTACTGAGCCAGAGATAACTGTTCCAACTGAGCCAGAAACAACAGAGCCTACTGAGCCAGAAACAACAGAGCCTACTGAGCCAGAGATAACTGTTCCTACTGAGCCAGAAACAACAGAGCCTACTGAGCCAGAAACAACTGTTCCAACTGAGCCAACTCCAGGTGAACCAAAGCCTATCATCCCTGATGAGGATGTAAATGGTGATAATAACAACGGCAATGTTAACGATGATGCTAACAATAATAACAGTAATGTTGACAATGATGCTGACAATAATAACAGTAATAATAGTAATGTTAACGATGGTGCTACATCAACACCTGATACAATTGAGCCAAATGATAACGGCGTAATTAAAACAGGTGTAGCAGTTTCAGTTGTTTCAATTAGTTTTATAATTGCAATCATTTCTTTAGCTGTTTTATTTATTCTTAACAATAGGAAAAACAAATATAACCATTAACCATAAAGCCACACGCATAAAATTTTAGGTGCGTGTGGCTTTATTACTCAAAAGGCAAATCGTCAAAATTTATGTCAGAAAAATCTAATGAGCAACAAGCATTAGAAATGGAAGAATTCGTTTGGGTATCAACCTTTTCAACTTCATTTTTAATTGTGTCCGCTTTCTTTTTACGTTGACGGCTTTTCTTTTGTTTTTCTCGGTTGGTATATCTATAGTAGAGTCTGTACTCATAATTCCATACACTTTGCAATGTGGTGTAATATTCCATATTAGTATCTTCGTCTTTAATTTTATATAGCAATTTATACTCTGTCAGTAATTTAAGATAGTTGTTCACCGTTTCTTCATCTATGTTGAGTTTTAAACCGATTTTAAAGATGAAAACTTTAAAATCATCGTTTGAAATACATACTCCATAGCCGTTGGAATTTGCAATTTCAATTCGTAGAAGTTCATAAAAGCCTATGGGAGCTAAGCCGTGTTTTTTCACAAGCTCTTTTGTATTTTCTTCTTCAAAAAAGTCAATTTCTGTTGTGATGTACTCCAATGTAGCTTTGTAGGCTTCACCAGTAATACTTTTTGCAGGTGGGTACATTGAATGTATTTCTTTTATTGTATTATTATCTATTGTTAATCTTTTTTGAGGTGTATTATTTGACATTATATCAATCCTTTCTAATTAATAAATTTATTTGGGCTTCCCCTATAAAAACAACCTAAGCCTTGAACCCAAAGCCCCTCACATTTACCCAGTAAACAAACATAGACAAATGTCATTGATATGTAACCGTGACATTATAAAAAGTAATATTAAAGCCAACAGATAGAATTAAATACTGTTGGCTTACTTGTTTTATTCTATTTTAAAGATCTTCCATAGCAATTAGAACCATCGTTTCATCACTTTCAAACATATGGCTATAGCGTTTTAAAATCGTCGCTTGGGTATCTCCTGAAACTTTTTCAATGACTGGTAACGGAACGGACTTTGCGATTAAGTTAGAAATAAATGTATGGCGAAACTCATGACAATGATACGGCGGTAACCCACATTCTTTACAAGCCTTTTTCAACATCGTATCACACGCTCCGTGACTCCAGCTAAAAATGCGATCTTGCATATTTTTATCATTCATTCTATGAATTTCCTTTAATCTCATATACAATCTCTCAGGGGCTGGAGCAACAGGAATTGACCTTTTTTTAAAGTTTTTAGGGTCTTTCGTCAATTTGATGTCACTTACATATGCTTTTGTAATCTTAACTCTTGTTCCTTGTAAATGTTTCTTTTTTGTATCATCAGAAGACGGAACTAGTCTAATCTCTTTTGGTTCACATTTTTTGTAATAGCTAAATTCTTCAAAATCCTCATAAGTCAAAGCAAGTGCTTCACCAATTCTTATACCTGTATAATAAAGTAGATTAAAAAGAAATCTATATTTAGGATAATTATCAACACCTCGTCTTTTAAAACTATGGGTTTTAAAATATACATCAATTTCGTCAAATTCTTCTTTAGTTATAACTCTATAATCTTCTTTAGATTTCGTTTTTATATTATCGCAATAGTCAAGTACATTCTCTTTAACCAATCTTTTTTTATGACATAGATTGATTAATTTTCTGAATGTTGCATTTAAGCTATGTAAAGTCTCTTCACTATAGTTATGCTCTCTTAATTGAGCAGTCAGCTTATAATACACATCATCCGTTATATCTTTGATTTTTGTTTCCTTTGACAAAAATTGATAAATCATACTACAATGCTGTTTTGTATTGCTGATAGTAACTGGACTATAGTTTTGAGCTTTTGCCTTGTTTTCCCATAGTTCAAATGCTCCCTGTAATGTAATATCTTTATCTTCATTTTTGACACCTTGACTTTGTAGCTCTGCAAGAGCTTTTTTTGCTTCTGCAATAGTTGCAGAACCATATGCCCATTTTTGCTTATAATCATTTTTCTTTTTTAATGGGTTATAAACTTTATAATTATATTTAGCATCGTATTTTTTAGTATTTTCATTAAAATATATGTTTGCGTGCTTTGTTTTTGTGCGTTTTACTTTTTTAGCCATAAAAAAACCTCCACAATTCGTATATATTGGAATTTATACGAGATTTGCAGATATTATACTACAAATCATATACGAATTCAAGCCATAATATACGAATTTTGGAGGCTTATATCTCTATAAAAGTCAGTGTTTATGCGGTTTTAGTTCTGTTGTGATTTCATTGTTGGGAAGAGCAACACGTCACGGATTGCGGCTGAATCTGTGAGGAGCATTGCCATTCTGTCGATACCAAAGCCGATACCGCCTGTTGGTGGCATACCGATTTCGAGTGCGTTGAGGAAGTCCTCGTCAGTTGTGTTTGCCTCTTCGTCGCCCTGTGCAAGGAGCTCTTCCTGAGCCTTGAAACGCTCTCTCTGGTCGATCGGGTCATTAAGCTCTGAATATGCATTTGCCATTTCCCAACCGTTCATAAAGAACTCGAAACGCTCTACATAATCAGGGTTTTCAGGCTTTTTCTTTGTGAGAGGTGAAATCTCTACAGGGTGATCCATTACGAATGTAGGCTGGATCATATGCTCTTCTGCAAAAGCTTCAAAGAACAGGTTGAGGATATCGCCCTTCTTGTGTCTGTCCTCAAACTCTACGCCCTTTTCTTTTGCAACAGCCTTAGCTTCTTCGTCTGTCTTTATCTCATTGAAGTCAACGCCTGAATACTTCTTGACAGCGTCGAGCATTGTAATTCTTTCAAACGGCTTGCCGAGGTCCATTTCGATGCCGTTGTAAGTAATCTTTGTTGTGCCTAAAACTTCCTGAGCAACGTGACGATAGAGGTTTTCTGTGAGATCCATCATTCCGTTGTAGTCTGTGTAAGCCTGATAGAGCTCCATAAGTGTGAACTCAGGGTTATGTCTTGTGTCAACACCCTCGTTACGGAAAACTCGTCCGATCTCGTAAACCTTCTCAAGACCGCCTACGATAAGACGCTTGAGATAGAGTTCGAGTGAAATTCTTAATTTTAAGTCCTCATCAAGAGCATTGAAGTGTGTCATAAACGGACGTGCTGTTGCACCGCCTGCATTTGACACGAGCATTGGAGTTTCAACCTCCATAAAGCCCTGTGAATCAAGATATCTGCGGATACTGCTGATAATCTTTGAACGCTTGATGAATGTATCCTTAACCTCAGGATTCATAATGAGGTCAACGTATCTCTGACGGTAACGAAGGTCAGTATTTGTAAGTCCGTGATACTTCTCGGGAAGCGGCTTGAGTGACTTTGAAAGAAGCTTTACAGCCTTTGCGTGAATTGAAATCTCGCCCATCTGAGTTCTGAAAACAAAGCCCTTTACCTCAACGATATCACCGATATCCCACTTTTTGAGGAAACCGTATTCTTCTTCGCCGAGGTCGTCAAACTTTGCAAAAATCTGAATTTTGCCGCTGCGGTCGTGAAGGTCCATAAACGAAACCTTACCCTTGCCACGCTTTGACATAAGTCTGCCTGCAACGCAGACATCTTTGTTTTCATATTCTTCAAAATTATTCTTTATTGTTTCGGTAAGTGTGTCACGATCGCTTGTTGTGATTACAAAAGGATCTCTGCCAGCCTCTCTGAGTGCTTCAAGCTTGTCATATCTTACCTGAATTACGTCGCTTGTATTTGCCTGCTGTGGCTTCTGACTCATATTAACATTCCCTCCGCCTTGAATACTTCTTCTATATTAATTACTTTGAAATTTCGAGAATCTTTACAGCTATAGTACCGCTTGGTGTTTCAACCTCGACAACGTCACCTACGCTCTTTTCCATAAGTACTCTGCCGATTGGTGATTCATCAGAAATCTTGCCCTCTCTCGGGTTTGCTTCGTTTGAACCTGAACCAACAATTTTGTACTTAGCCTGTTTGCCTGTGTTGAGCATTTCAATTGTTACTACTGATGTGAGATGAACGTGCTCTGTAGAGGTGTTTGACTCGTCGATGATTACAGCAGTTTTGAGGATAGCCTCAATTGTTGTAATTCTTGCCTCCATAATTGCCTGTTCGTTCTTTGCATCATCATATTCGCTGTTCTCAGACAAGTCGCCGTATGAACGTGCAACCTTGATTTTCTCAGCAATTTCTTTACGTTTTACGTTAACTAATTGATTGAGCTCTGCCTCAAGATTTTTAAGACCTTCGGCTGTGAGCATTGTTGGTTTAGCTGCCATTTTATATCGTCCTTTCAAATTTTAAAAATTTGCATATAGGTTTATTATATGCGTTTTTACGGGACTTGTCAAGCAGAACAGGATTTATTATTCAACTCTGCACAGAGAGATTTTACAGTCTGTGTTGTCTGATCATTTCTGCAAAGTGTGGGAATTATCGAACCGAGTTCATACTGCGATGCAAGCGTGTACAAAGCTGAACAAAAATACTCCTCGTCGCACTCCTGAGGTTTAAGCAAATCAAAGCCGTTCGGCATTTTCAGATAATATTTATAATAGGCAAATCCGTTTATCTGCACCTTTGGACGTTCAACCGTGAGGACAATTGCAGTATCTTTGAGATGAAGTGTATCTTCAATCGGTGTAGGCGCAACGATAAAATCACATTCTGACAAATCATCTGCATTTTTTGTTATTACAGCGGATGCGCCGAGTTCCTCCATAGCCCTGTCAAGCTCATATCTGTAGGGCTCACTGTTTTGGGTCACGACTGTCACTTCCGAGCAAAACCCGAGTATATGAAACAGAAAATCGTGAGAATCACCGTCAAGGTCATATATCCCCACCCTCAGCTTTTCGGGATTTTTACATTCACACAAAACGCCGAGTGCCATATTCGTGCACAATCTGGCTGAAAAATCGGTGGAATAAAATCTTCCGTAACCGCTGTTTTCAGGAAATTTAAGCTTTTCGGAGCAAAGCAGTCTGCTTCGCTGTGCACCTATAACGCTGTCGGCTTTGTCGAGCATAATTCTTCCGCTGTAGCTTGTATATGTAATCTGTTTGATACTCACGCCCCGTGCTCGTTTGATTTCGACGTTTACGCTGTCCTTTCTGAGTTTGTTTACAAGTTTTTTGAGTCCTTTTCCCTTTTCCGGAAATTTTACACTTAATGATGTCAGCAAAAAAATACCCCCGCATAATTACTTCATCAAAGTATATGCGAGGGTTTTGAGTTTAATTATTAAAAATTAATATTCTGTCATCGGGTTGTACTTAACACCGTTGTAACGGCACTCAAAGTGGAGGTGCGGACCTGTTGAATAGCCTGTTGAACCGACATATCCGATTGTCTGACCCTTTGAAACTTTCTGACCGTAGCTTACAATTGCGTTTGTAAGGTGAGCATAAACTGTCATCTTTCCGTTGCCGTGGTCGATCATTACATAGTTGCCGTAACCGCCGCCGCAACCGCAGCTGCCGTTCTTACCCCAGTTATGTGAACAACCGTTGTAGCTTGAAATTACAGTACCGCTTTCAGCCGCAACAACTGTTGCACCCATAATTCCGCTTCCTGCAATATCAATCGCACCGTGGTTGTATGTATATCTGTCCTCATTCCACTGTGACGAGAGATAGTAAAATCCGGGTGTCGGCCATGTAAATCCTGATGCAGAAGGTGTTACTGTAGTTGAACCGCTACTGCCTGAACTACCGCTTGAACTGCTACTTGAACTGTTGCTTGAGCTGTTATTTGTGCTGTTATTTGAACCGCTGTTTGAGCTGTTGCTTGATGAAGAAGCAGACGCCTGTGTTTCCTGCTGTTTCTTCAGATTAGCATAATACTCTGTGATCTGGCTTTCAATTTCTTCGCTCTCAAGTGCAGCGTGCTCAAGCGCACTCTGTGCATCTTCGCTTGTTGTATAGAGATTTCTGAGAATCTCATCGTTTTCCTCGAGAAGTGTATTGAGCTCTGTCTGATCAGCTTCAAGTGAAGTCTGCTGTGCTTCAAGCTCAGTCTTGTCAGTTTCAAGCTCAGCCTTCTGCTTTGAAATTTCGTCGAGCTTCAAATTTATTCCATCAATGAGATTCTTATCGTAGTTTGAAAGATTTTTCACGAGCTCCATTTTATCAATGAAGTCTGAGAAATCCTCTGCACCAAGGATAATTCCGAGTTCAGTTGCGTTGCCTGCCATATAGATTGTTCTGATACGACTGCGCAGTGTGTCCATCTGAACTTCAATATCCTCGTTTGCCTTGTCAATATCAGCCTGTTTCTGAGCGATATCGTCATTCAAATCAGAAATTGACTCTCTTGTAAGTGCAATTTTGTCGTCAAGCACTTCAATTTTACTTACAAGTGCTTTGCTGTATTCTTCTTTTTCTTCGATATCAGACTGTGTCTTGTCGAGAATAGCCTGATATTCGTCATTCTTTTCTTCGAGCTCCTGAAGCTGTTGCTGAAGTGAATCAATGCTTTCTGCTCCCGTTGAAACAACTGAAAGTGAAACCGGCATCGAAATCAGGCATACGCTTAAAAGTGCACAAAGAATTCTTTTAATTCTGTTCATTGCTTTTCTTCCTTTCCGGCATTACCAGCCAAGAATTTCATTTCCTTCCATCTTCAGATACTTGCGGATTGAAATAAAGCTTCCGAAAAATCCTATTGCCATACCTGCAACTACAAACGCAATTGCAACAAAGAATATTACATTCTGAAGCGGTATGTATGAGAATGGTATTGCTGATGAGATCGCATTCATTACTCCTTCATAGAGGAACACCATTGCGAGTGTGGAAACAATTGCTGAAACCAAACCGATCGTCATACCTTCCACGAGGAAAGGCAATCTTACAAACGAGTTTGTAGCACCCACGGATTTCATAATACTGATTTCAAATCTTCTTGAATACATTGTTGCCCTGATGGTGTTTGCAATGATGAAAATTGAAATCACGGTAAGTGCGATTATCACCCAAAAACTGATGACATTTACGAGATTGCTGATGTCGGTCAGTCTTTCTGCGATATCGCCCTGATTGCTGATTGAATCGACACCCTCGATTTTTTCGATCTCTGCTACGGTCTGATCATAAAGCGAGAGGTCGTCCATTACAACAATAAATGCATCGGGAAGCGGATTGTCGCCCTCCTGCATCTGTGCAAAAAGCTCTTCACCAAGCTCTTCCCTGTACTGCTTTATTGCTTCATCTTTTGAATAAAATTCAGCAGATTTGACATTGCTGATTTTTTCAATATCTTTTCCTATATAAACAGCTTCAAGCTGAGAATATCCGTCTTCGATATAAACTTTTGTTTCATTTGAGTCGCCTACCGAATCAACGACTTTTGATACGTTCACTGAAAACAACGAAGCTGCACCTGTCAGAACAAGACAGCTTATGAGCACACAAATTGATGCGATGCTCATTATTCGGTTGCTCCAGACGTTTTTTAAGCCCTCTTTTACCAGATAGCCAAAGCCCTTCATAACATTTTCCTTTCAAAATCGTTCTGCCAAATCAACCCGGCAGAACCACCGCATTTTCAGGATACTGCGGAACATCATCGTAATAATCATCAATGTTTACTCCGCTGTTTTTCTCTTTTGTATCGCTGATAATTTTACCCTTATCTATAGTGATTACTCTGTGGTGGAATTCACGCACAAGTTCGTGTTCGTGTGTTACAACAAGCACAGTTGTTCCCTTTGCATTGATTTCTGTGAGAAGTTCAATGATTTCATGCGACATTTCAGGGTCAACATTACCTGTAGGCTCGTCCGCAATGATGATTTCAGGGTTGTTCACAAGTGCCCTTGCAAGGCTTACTCTCTGCTGTTCACCACCCGAAAGTTCGCTTGGTTTGCACTTCATTTTGTGTTTGAGTCCCACAAGTTCGAGCACATAAGGCACTCTCTTTTTGATTACGGCAGTCTTTTCACCAACTGCACGCATAGCAAATGCAACGTTGTCAAAAACGTTCATTTTATCAATAAGGCGGAAATCCTGAAATACGATTCCCATATGACGGCGCAGATACGGAACTTCTCTGCGTCTGATTTTTGAGGTGTTTTTGCCGTTAATTATAATTTCGCCCTCAGTTGTAGTTTCTTCGTGCATTATAAGCTTGAGAAATGTACTTTTTCCTGCACCCGAAGCACCCACTATAAAAACAAACTCACCCTTGTTGATATGCAGATTTATGTCATATAAAGCGTGCGTACCGTTGGGATATGTTTTTGATACATTTTCAAAATCAATCATAAATTCACCTTTAAATTGCTTTTACGCCACCAAAAATGGGCGTAACTAAAAAGCCAAATGTCCTGAGCGCAATTTTCCTGCGCTCAGGAACACATTAAGCGTTGAACTTAAACTATTAATACTTTGTCGGACTTGCGTTAAGATACTTCTTAACCATAAGTGCTACCTTGAATACGATAGCGTCCTCAAACTCACGAAGGTCAAGACCTGTGAGCTTCTTAATTTTCTCAAGTCTGTAAACAAGTGTGTTACGGTGAACGAAAAGCTTTCTTGAAGTTTCACTCACGTTGAGGTTGTTCTCGAAGAAACGCTGAATTGTGAACAGTGTTTCCTGATCAAGACTCTCAATTGAACCACGCTTGAACACTTCTTTGAGGAACATCTCACAAAGTGTTGTAGGAAGCTGATAAATAAGACGTGCTATACCAAGATTATCATAGCTTACGATTGTGCGGTCGGTGTCAAATACCTTTGCAACTTCAAGTGCAGACTGAGCCTCCTTGAATGAGCGTGCAAGGTCCTTGATACCTGTAACAGTTGTTCCGATACCAACTACGCAATGAGTATAGAATTCGCTTGAAAGTGTGTCGGAAATTGAACTTGCAAGCTTTTCAAGGTCACGACTTTCGGTGTCGGGCTTGATTTCCTTTACAAGTGCAATTTCAGCCTCGTTGATATTGATGACAAAATCCTTTGTCTTGTCGGGGAAAAGATTCTGAATTATGTCGTAAGCAGAAACATCTGTCTTTGAAATTATCTTGATAAGAAGGCAAACACGCGAAACTTCACTGTTGAAGTGGAGTTCTCTTGCTTTAAGGTAAATGTCGCCCGGAAGAATGTTGTCGAGAATTACGTTTTTGATAAAGTTTGAACGGTCGTATTTTTCATCATAATACTGCTTGATGCTTGCAAATGAAACAGAAAGAAGCTGTGCATACTTCTGTGCATATTCGTCGGTACCCTGCACGAACACAGCATAATCATATTTTGCGTTGCTTCCGAAAGACTTGTATGTATAGCCGTTAACTACAAACGGAGCAGTTGAACTGAGTGTTTCCGAATTGACACTTTCATTCACCTCACCGATTTTGCCAAGCTCAGAGCAAGCGATTACAACAGAAGTTTCGTCAATAACGCCGATCGTTCTGTCAATAGCATCCTTCATCTGGTGTACAATACCCTGAAATAATCTGTTTGACATAGATATTTACCTCTTTTTCTCCGCAATTTCTATTTAGATTGTAAATCCTAAATAAATTACAATCCCTTACATATACATATTACACAAAATCGAGAAAAAAATCAACCTCTATTTACAATTTTTCTTGAAATTTTTTATAGAGATTGCATAACCAACAAAAAGTTACAATTTTGAAAACAAATTTAAACAATTTTTAACCTTTTGTTTACAATGTTCATCATTATAAACTAACTTTGTGTTGTTTGTGTGAAATTATGTAATTTGTTATATATTGGAAAACGAGCAGTAATCTACACAATGGTTGCCCGACCGAAATGTAAGTTGTTTTCGGTAACGCTCAAGTAGGGACACGGCGTGCCGTGTCCGCAAACGCTTCTGATATATCAAACGTTTTTTAGGAGTGACATTGACGTTAGTGCCACACAAGCACACGACATCAAAATTAAATGTTACTACCATTGTTCATTTTCTTTTATTTGAAAAGAAAACGAACCAAAAGAAAGCAAATTCAAGGGAAAAGGAATTTCGATTTTCCTTTTCCCTTAAAAATCCCTTTTCCTGAACGACCAAAGGGTAAACCCTTTGGAAACCCGTTTTGCAGAAAGGTTTCTTTGCTTTATTTAGGTTAGATTTTAATTTTTCGTTTCTGTTAATTGTAGGGGACGGCTTCCCAGACGTCCCAAAACGTTTCTGCTATATCAAACGTTTTTTAGGAGTGACATTGACGTTAGTGCCACACAAGCACACGACATCAAAATTAAATGTTACTACCATTGTTCATTTTCTTTTATTTGAAAAGAAAACGAACCAAAA
>JAXJYO010000077.1:0-4666 GCA_036306945.1 Ruminococcus sp.
ACCCGTCCGCCACTAAACTTAGTCAAATTCATTCCGAAGAAATCTTTCAAAAAAGTTCCGTTCGACTTGCATGTGTTAGGCACGCCGCCAGCGTTCGTCCTGAGCCAGGATCAAACTCTCTAAAATTTGTATCTCAACATCTTTCGATGTTCAAATCAATTTCAGAGCTTAATCGCTCATTCAGAATACTAACTTTGTATCCGTGAATTTCCTGATGTATTTAGAGTTTTTCTCTCAGTTACATCTCACTGTAATTTCTTTGAGCTTTCCTCAAAGTCATTACGGGTTCTTCTTACTTTTCGTTGTTTAATTTTCAAGGTCCTAATTGTTCATCTTGCACAACCGAAATATCCTTTGATTAGTTATGTTTCACACTCTTCATAAGATTTTCTCTTGCGCGGAACATTGTCTATTATAAGGGCTTTTGGTCGAAATGTCAACCCCTTTTTTGAATTTTTTTTAATTTTTTTCAAATTTATTTTTGACTTGTGTGTTTTGGCGATTATATTTAAATTGTCTCACTATATATTGTGGTGAAATAATTCGGGCAATTTCAAATTTACGGCAGTAACCATTAATATATGTATATAAACACACCTTTTTGAAAGAAATTTTTTTTGCACGTTATGTGCAATGCGACTGTTACCTATATATTAAAGAAAACGGTTGGGCACATACAATTATAATATGATAAACCTGTCTAAAATAAAAGTGTTGTTTTTTTCGACTTTATATTATAGAATATAAGTATAGTTTATTCTTAACGGAGGTTAATTATGAATTCTATAAATCCTTACAGACGCAATTGCGAAATTATGCGCAAATTCTTTTCCAAGCCTATTTTTCTTTTATTAGGTATAGTTTTTTCACTTTCAATTTTGTCTGATATTGTAATGAGTGTGCTGAATTCTGCTCAGGGCAGTATTTCAATTCAAATTGGCATTCTCAACATTTTACCTATTATTGCTTTCTTTATGTTCTACTTCAAAAGCAGAAACCGTTCACCTTTCGTTTCTTTTAATGCGCCAATTACGCTGATGAAGGTTTATTCCATTATAAATATCGTTATAGCCGGACTCGGCATAATTCTCGCAATACTTGTTTTATTATGTGATGTTGCTCTTCAATCAGCCACAAATTATATGCCTTTCGATTTATCTGCTTTCTTTGATATTCTTACACCACTTTACATTTTCTTTGTCACACCTGAAACTATCATTTCTCTGTTATTTTCAATAGCGATGCTTTTGTTCTTCAATTCAATCAAAAAAAGTGTTTCTACTATATATCTCCAAAGAAAAGGTTCTGTCTTTTTTGCAGTGACAGCAATACTTACTATTATATATAGTATATATGCTATTATTGTCACACCTTTCTTCCTCAAAGATTTTATCGACAGCATTACAAGCATAGCTCATTCAAGCTCTCTTTACTACAATGTAAATATTCCTGTTGATATGAACATCACTATGCTCGTCGCCATAATTTCTTATAGTGTTAAGTTAGTTACTACTCTCTTGTTTGTTGTGCTCGGTATTATGTATAACAGCTACATCAAGAAACTCAGCACGTCTATCGGCGACGAGAACAAGCAGGTGCATTTCAGTACTCCGCCTGTTACGCCTGATGTCCCGAACAATGAATTTGCTCCGATGAACGTATGGAACAACGCTCCTGCGAATATACCTCAGGAACAGCCACCTGCAAATTTATGGAGTGACACAGTTCCTGTTAATGAATGGAACAACACTCCTGCATCTACGGTTCAGACTCCTCCTCCTGTAAAGCCTGTCGAATTTGACCCGAAACCTGTATTTATAAATGAAAACCCTTATACAGATAAAGTTGCACCTCAGGTTGATGTCACTTCCCCTAAGAAGCCAGCTTCAAAATTCTGTTCCA
Source organism: Ruminococcus sp. (assembly GCA_036306945.1). Classification (GTDB taxonomy): domain Bacteria; phylum Bacillota; class Clostridia; order Oscillospirales; family Acutalibacteraceae; genus Ruminococcoides. The sequence goes on from JAXJYO010000077.1 coordinate 1,903, forward strand.
ACTGCGGTAAAGAAAATTCATCTGAATGTATGTTCTGCGGTGGTTGCGGTACTAAACTATAATAAAGCAAAGCAAAATGGTCTATGCACTTTCAATAAGCGCATAGACCTGATTTTTTATATTATAGATTGCCTGAACTATAGGTAAAGTTATTTTTTAAAAGCTTTGAACTCTTTGATTACTTCCTCACGGTGCTTGTAGTTGTCAGCGTCAGTTTTTGAATCGTCAATACTTGCATCTGTGTAAACCATAAGATACTTTCCGCTGTCTGACATATAAGCCTTTACTTCAGGAAGGTCGAGAATTGTGAATGTACCCTTTTCCTCAACAGAAGCAATAATCTCCTTAGCCTTGTCGCCCATATTCTTTGTATCATATTCGTAAAGCTCAATTGTTACAGCCTGACCGCCATAGGTTGTAGCAAACTTTTTGCCTTCCTTTGCGCCAATCAAAGATGAATCCATCTTTGTCATTACGCTTTCATCAACCTTGCCGTCCTTTGTTGTGATGTAACCCTTTGCACCGAAGTAGTCACAAAGTCCGCTGAGGCTGTCATCGTAGGAATCTGCCTTTACTTCTGTTTCAGCTTCGTCAGCAGAAGCCACTGTTGTTTCCTGTGTTGCTGATGATGCTTTGTCGAGTGCGTCCGTATATCCGCAGCCTGTCGCAGTTATTGCTACCAATCCTGCGCAGAGAATTGCAGTTAAAAATCTTTTCATATCATTATTCCTTTCAACGGCATTTTTCCATATTAGCTTTTATTATAACGCATTATTTTGAATAAATCAAGCGGCGGACAGTATTTTCTACCGTCCGCCTTCATTTTCATAAACAGATTTAACTTTTAAATCCGTCACACAACCTATGTTATCCGATTACATAAACGTTTACGTTTCTTCTGCCGAAGTTAACGCACTCGTTATATGTGTTGTAGAAGCAGTCAACGATTGCCGTACCGCTCATAAGTGCACCGCCTGTATCAACGGCTGTTGCGTATCCGTATACAAAGCTTCCGTCTGTTGACTCGATGTAAAGTTTTGAGCCGTAAGGGATAATATTCGGGTTGACTGCTACACCGCCGTGGTAAGCAGGTACACCTGTTGCTGTTCCTGCGCCTGCAGGTGCTGTATATGCTGTACCCGAACCTGTGAGCACCTGACTGTAGGCAACAGTATTGCCGTACATATCAGTAAATGTTCCTGCTCCGCCGCTTGAAGCCGCACCCTTTGTGCCAACAAGAATCACTTCATTTACCGGCTCTTTGATGGTTTTGCTGTCGATAACCTTTTCCGAAACCTTCTTGCCGTCGATATACTTACACTTTCTTGTGACAAGCTTTTCGCCGTTTTTGCCCTCGGTCTTTACCTTTGTTGTGCCGAGTTCGATTTCGTCTGAATTTTTGTTACTGCTTGTGTATTTGATAGTTTCGTTAGTTGTTTCTTCGCCGTAAGTCACTCTCTGAATTTTGACTTCGCTGAGATTTTCTGTCTTTGCATCGTCATCAGCGCTGATGATATCATCTTCGCCGAGGCTGTAACCTGCCATTGTGAGAGCTTCTCTGATGTTGCCGTACGGAACGAGAACATCTGAAGTTTCGCCGTCTGCTGTTACTCTGAGTGTTTTTGCATTGCAGATCTTGATTTCAGTGTCACCAATGATACTTGTTTTTTCAGACGGAACTACTATTTGGTCATCACCGAGTGTGATACCTGCTTTTTTGAGTGCATCCTCAACAGTGCCCTTTGCAAGGTTCACTGTCTTGATCTCACCGCAGTTGTCAATTGTAATTGTGTTTGCGTCGAGAACATCAACCTCAAAATCAAAACCGCTGTTCTTTGTTACGAGAAGGTCACCGTTGGCAAGTTCATATTCTGCAAACTTGTCATAAGCAATATCATTTGAGTCCTGATTTTCAGAATTTACTGTTGTCACGGCTGCCGCGACAGTTATAAACGAACCGATGATCATTGCACCGGCAAGCAATAATGCGAGCACTGAACTCACAAGATGCTGTTTGCCTGAGTTTACTTTCATTGTATGTACTCCTTTTTCGCTATTTTGTTTCATATACCATACCTTGGCGAAACACGTTTTTGCAGGATTTCTGCAAGAGGTGTTCGCTATGATTGGTCATTATAATCTCGCCCTTTGGATATGTCAACCTAATTCGGCATTGAGTTTTTGTGCAATTCTTACAACAAAAATTGATATTTTTCTCAGGAAGCATTATTTTTCGAGTCCTTATTTTAAAATTTCCTGCAAATTTATAGGCAATTTGCAAGAAATCGCAATGTCACCATTTTGTTATCATTTGATTACATATTTGTAACTATTATATGACGCTGAATTTGAACTTATGAATAATGCAGGTTTTATCGGCATTTTCAGGTGAAAAATTGATTTTATAATGTAAATGTGGTATACTAAAATCAGTTTGGAGATGACATATTATGGACAGAAAATATACTGAATTTTATGAACAGGCAAAAATTGCCGCAACGGAAATCTGCGAGATTGCAAAACTTGAAAAAGGCGACATCTTGGTAGTCGGCTGTTCATCAAGTGAAGTTTCGGGCGGTATCATCGGCAAAAACTCAAGTGTTGAGACTGCCGAGGCAGTTTTCAGCGGAATTTACGACGTTTTACAGGAAAAAGGAATATATCTTGCGGCTCAGTGTTGCGAGCATCTGAACAGAGCTATTATTATAGAAAAAGAAGCTGTAAAAGACAGCGAAATCGTCAGCGTAGTTCCTCAGCCTAAGGC
>JAXJYO010000078.1:0-1811 GCA_036306945.1 Ruminococcus sp.
AAATTCCAATTTGTATGGCTGATAGCTAAAATGGGCACACGTATTGCTTAGATTTTCAACAATGAAAACTTTAGATAAGTTATAACCTGAACGATGTCCGTCGGAATCAAAATCTGATTTCGGCGGACATTGATTTTTGACGTAAAAGAATTTATAATAGTCGCAGAAAAATTTGAACAGGTAAAAGAATACTCGTATTTTCATTGTGTTTTTTTGATTGATGAAGAAATATAATGTCTGAATTGCAAAATAATGATAATCCTAAACCAATAAATGTTTCGCTATCTTAACTTATTGTATGTTAGTGCAACTCATCTGACTTTGGAACGAAAAGTCCAGACGATGAAGTTGTTAATCGGATAGTCTATAATTTTAAAACAATTGATGTTATTTCTACCGATATTCGATACTGTGGGTATTGTCTTGCGGTGTTGTTAGGTTTATAATATGGTTGTAAGAAAGAGGGTGATTTCTCGTGAATGATTACTCGTTTGGAAACAAAATTTTTGAACAACGTTCTAAGCTTATTCTTTCCCAATCGGAGCTTGCCAATATGGTTGGAGTGACTAATAAGGCAGTTTCAAAATGGGAAACGGGCAAATCGAAGCCTACGACAAATGTAATCAGAAAATTAGCGGCACTATTCAATATGGATGTGAATGAACTGCTGTCTACGAGAGATGAGGAAAAGAAAATGGATATTTCAAAGATTGTCATTACCGGCGGTCCATGTGCCGGTAAATCCACGGCTATGAGTTGGGTTCAAAACGCCTTTACTCAAATGGGTTATACGGTTCTTTTTGTTCCTGAAACGGCAACCGAACTTATTACCGGTGGTGTTGCACCGTGGACGTGTGGTACAAATACAGAATATCAGAAATGTCAGTTGAAACTGCAGATTGAAAAGGAAAACATTTTTGAGCAGGCTGCCCGCACTATGGCAGTTGACAAAGTTCTCATTGTTTGCGATCGTGGCACCCTTGATAACAAAGCCTATATGGATGACATCGAATTTGCTGAGGCAATACAGTTTATCGGTTGCAATGAGGTGGAGCTTCGTGATAACTATGATGCTGTATTCCATCTGGTTACTGCAGCAAAAGGTGCAGAAGAGTTCTATACAACCGCAAACAATTCTGCCAGAACTGAAACCGCCCAAGAAGCTGCAGAGTTAGATGATAAACTGATTTCCGCATGGACAGGTCATCCTCACCTGCGTGTGATTGACAACACTTCATCTTTTGAAGATAAAATGAAAAAATTAGTTGCTGAGATTGCTTCCTTCTTGGGAGAACCTGAACCTTATGAAATTGAACGTAAATATCTGATTGAGTATCCGGATATCAAATGGCTTGAAAGTAACCCTTCCTGTCAGCGTATAGAGATTATCCAAGCCTATCTTAACAGTACAAATGGTGATGAAGTTCGTGTTCGTCAACGAGGCATTGACGGGAATTACATATATTTTCAGACCATAAAGAGAAAAGTATCCGATTTGAAACGTATTGAAATTGAAAGACGCTTATCGCAGATGGAATATCTTAAACTTCTGATGGATGCCGATACAACTAAAAGGCAAATCCGTAAAACAAGGTACTGTCTTACCTATGAGAATCAATATTTTGAAATTGATGTCTATCCATTTTGGAATGATAAGGCTATTGTGGAAATTGAACTCAGCGATGAAAACGCAAAGATAATTTTTCCGGAAAAACTCAAAGTAATTAAAGAAGTTACCGACGATGATTCTTATAAAAATGCATCCATATCTAAAGTTTAGCAGGAGAAAATGATAGGCAGCCCATAATATT